>NZ_GL397260.1:0-565 GCF_000146755.1 Streptococcus sp. oral taxon 071 str. 73H25AP | reverse complement strand
CTTTCATGCTTCCTGCGTAACCGACTCCATACCATTTGCCTGCAAGTAAAATGCTGTTTGATGTTTCGCCAACTTCTTTGACGGTGTACTGATGAGCTTCGCCACCAAGGGTCGCAGAGACGGGCAGTTGCTCAAAGCTAGCTGTCCAATTGTTATCTTTGGTCAACTCTTGTACTTGACCAGTTGCGGCTCCGTCTTTGTAGAGTTCGACTGTGACACTGTCTACAGGCGCGTCGATCTTGTTGCCATCTGAGTCTTGCCACTCTTTGGTCACTTTAACATCTCTGGTTGGTGGGATCATTGGAGCCCACGGAGTCTTTTCTTTATTGGTGATGGTAAAGCCTTCTTTCATGCTTCCTGCGTAACCGACTCCATACCATTTGCCTGTCACTTGAATGTTGTTTAAGATTTCGCCAACTTCTTTGACGGTGTACTGATGAGCTTCGCCACCAAGGGTCGCAGAGACGGGCTGTTTCTCAAAGCTGGCTGTCCAGTTGTTGGCTTTGGTCAACTCTTGTACTTGACCTGTGGCCACGCCGTCTTTGTAGAGTTCTACTTTGACACT
>NZ_GL397259.1:0-712 GCF_000146755.1 Streptococcus sp. oral taxon 071 str. 73H25AP | reverse complement strand
ATCGGGAAGACAGGATTCGAACCTGCGACACCTTGGTCCCAAACCAAGTACTCTACCAAGCTGAGCTACTTCCCGCGTTAAATAAAAAAATGCACCCTAGAGGAGTCGAACCTCTAACCGCCTGATTCGTAGTCAGGTACTCTATCCAGTTGAGCTAAGGGTGCTCATCATTATATGCCGAGGACCGGAATCGAACCGGTACGATCGTTACCAATCGCAGGATTTTAAGTCCTGTGCGTCTGCCAGTTCCGCCACCCCGGCCTCTCTAAGCGAACGACGGGATTCGAACCCGCGACCCCCACCTTGGCAAGGTGGTGTTCTACCACTGAACTACGTTCGCATCGACCTCTTATTCTATATAAAAAATGCCGGCTACATGACTTGAACACGCGACCCTCTGATTACAAATCAGATGCTCTACCAACTGAGCTAAGCCGGCTGCTTTCTATTATGCGGGTTAAGGGACTTGAACCCCCACGCCGTTAAGCGCCAGATCCTAAATCTGGTGCGTCTGCCAATTCCGCCAAACCCGCAAATATGACCCGTACTGGGCTCGAACCAGTGACCCATTGATTAAAAGTCAATTGCTCTACCAACTGAGCTAACGAGTCTAAAATAACTTCCGTTATCTTAAACGGTCCCGACGGGAATCGAACCCGCGATCTTCGCCGTGACAGGGCGACGTGATAACCGCTACACTACGGGACCTATA
>NZ_GL397258.1:0-896 GCF_000146755.1 Streptococcus sp. oral taxon 071 str. 73H25AP | reverse complement strand
AAATACAAAGTCTACATCATCCACACCTATTCCAATGCGAGTAGAAGGCTAACAACAAACTCATCAAGGGCATGAGACATCATGTATTCGTTTTTCGAATCTTCAAAAGCTTTAAACCGAAAATTTTCATCGCTTTGAACATCAGAAAAGAGAGAATCAGATTGATTCTCTCTCGTGCTTAGTTATATGTCACCCACTACAATTGACAAAGAACCTATCATCTCTGCCTTTTTATTCTTCTTTTCAACTATAAACTTATAAAATTTATTCAAGTAAGTTAGCTTAATGACCTCTAAGCACTATCCTTTACAGTAGTGTTGTTCTTCCTTACTTCTACTATCCTTGATTCTTACGTCTATATCCCATTAGCATCAGTAATACTCCTGAGGCTAACATTATCCATGCATATTGGGATACGTTACTTGCATCTCCCGTTTTAGGCAATATCTTGTTATTACTTGTACTTGGTACTTCTGGTTTATTAGATTCTGGATCATTTGGTGTAGAAGGTTTTGTTGGAGTCTTTTCTTTATTGATGATGGTGAAGCCTTCTTTCATGCTTCCTGCGTAACCGACTCCATACCATTTGCCTGTCACTTGAATGTTGTTTAAGATTTCGCCAACTTCTTTGACGGTGTACTGATGAGCTTCGCCACCAAGGGTCGCAGAGACTGGCTGTTTCTCAAAGCTGGCTGTCCAGTTGTTGGCTTTGGTCAACTCTTGTACTTGACCAGTTGCCACGCCGTCTTTATAGAGTTCGACTGTGACACTGTCTACAGGCGCGTCGATCTTGTTGCCATCTGAGTCTTGCCACTCTTTTGTGACCGTGATCGCTCGGGTTGGTGGGATCATTGGAGCCCACGGAGTCTTTTCCTTATTGGTAATGGTGAAGCCTT
>NZ_GL397257.1:0-1972 GCF_000146755.1 Streptococcus sp. oral taxon 071 str. 73H25AP | reverse complement strand
GCTGGTGTGTAAACATTGGTGAAGGTTGTGCTATTAGCTGTACCATCACTGCTGTATTCAACCGTTGCATGCAATTTACCTTGACCATCATCGGTTACAGTTACTTTAGCTGTGATGGTCTTAGCATCGTAGGTGATACCATTCTCCGTTGTGCCAGCTTTTACTTCCTTAATAGTGTAAGTGTAAGTACCTGCTTCATCAAATGTCAACTCTGAGAACTTAACTTTTCCGTCCGCACCATTCTTCGCTTTTTCAATGTTACCAACTTGGTCTGTCAATGAAAATTCGAACATATCAGCTTCGAGATTGCGATTGCTTAATTTCTTATCTACTTCAAGAACAGCTTTGGTATTTTCAGCCTTATAGGTGTTTTCGAAAGTACTGTCGTTATTGTCATAGGTAACAGTTGCTTCAAGCGCTCCCTTACCGTTGTCAACAACTTTAATCGTTACTTCGATAGTCTTGTTAGAATAAGTGATTCCTTTATCAGTTGTCCCAGCATTCTTTTCAACGATGGTGTAATGATAAGTGTCAGCTTTATTGAATTCTAAATCTTCAAACTTAATGTTTCCAGCTGCATCATTTGTTGTTGTTTGAATTGGAGCTGTAGCATTTTTCTCAAACAAGGCAAACTCGAATTCACCACCTTGAAGCTGAATTGGCTTATCAGTGTTCTTATTGATGAATGATTTGGTTGCCGAAACAGGAGCTTTCACATTAGCAGGCTTATAAGTATTGACGAATGTTTGAATTCCGGCATCTGTAATAGTGTTGATGGCACCAGAGATTGGTGGTACAAGATTAGAACCAGGTGCTGAAGTTGAAAATTCAGCTGCTGGAAGTGCTACTTGAGAAATTTCTAATTTCTCAACCCAGGCAACCAGTTGGCCTCTTCCATTATCATAGACGTGTACAATTACAGGAACTGTTCTATTATCATAGGTGATACCATTTTCAGTTTCACCTGCTTTTGCTTCCACAATGGTGTACTGATAATGTCCTTCTTTTGTAAATTTAATAGGCTTGAAGACTACGCGACCAGTTCCATCAGCATTAGTACCTTTATTCTTGATTCTTTGAACTTCTTTTCCATCATTATCTTTCAAGATAAATTCAAATTCTTCGTCTTGAAGCTCTGTTGGACGGCCTTCCAATTTTTTCTTAGCTTCAATTACAGCCTCAGCTGGTTCAGTGCTATACGTATTTGTAACAGTCAAATCAGCTGTTTGTGCTGGAGTATAGCCATCTATCGTATCTACGATGAGATTGCCATCTTCATCGACTTCCATCACACTATAAGTGTACTTCACACCGTGCTCATCTGTCGCAGGAAGGTCTGTCCATTCTACAGTTCCATCTGTTTTGGGAACTTCTTTTTGACTAACACCAACTACTTCTTCAATCGCTCCACCTTCTGGCGTACGATAGAGTTTGAAGTAGACAGTTGGACGAATATGTTCCTGACCGCCAACCCAGACTTTCTTAGCCGTCACGTTTGTCTTTGGAACTTCGTAAGTGTTGGTGACTTTGTTGTTTCCGTTATAGGATACAACATAGCTGTTGTCGCCTACTTTGACTTTCTCTCCTTCTTTCAGAGGAAGACCCGTCTGATCTTCAAGTTCGCGAACAGAATAAACTAGCTTGCTTCCATCAACATCACGTTCAGGAAGTTGATTTTTCCACTTATAAGTGTAGACACCGTTCGACACGGTTACTTCAGGGGTGTAGTTCCCAGTAACAGGTTTTGCATCTGCAACAGTTTGTCCTTCTTTGTGCACATACAAGCTAAGCTTAACTTCTTTGTAGTCAGTTGCTTTTCCGTTTACCCAAGTCTTGGTTGCTTCAAAGTCAACTGTCACACGTTTGTTAGAGATATTGAGGGGAACACCTTTTCCATCTTTCATCTCAACTGTAAATTCTTGACTATTTACCTGATAGCCTGGTTTAGGAGTTTTTTCTTTAACGATATACT
>NZ_GL397256.1:0-3673 GCF_000146755.1 Streptococcus sp. oral taxon 071 str. 73H25AP | reverse complement strand
CATAACTTTTACCTCCTCAGGTGGGTCATTCGAGTAGCGAATGACAGACGAGCCGGCAAGCCTATTGCTCGTCTATTGTGATAACATTCTAGCTAGAATTTTAGCACAAATTTCGGCTAACTTCCATGTAAAGTATAACGCACTATACTTTACTTCGTAAAAGTGCGTTCTCCGAAGGCTCTTGCAGAGAGCTAGTCCGCCCACTTTATGCCAGGGCGAACTACAAAAAAAGCCCTCGAATCGCAAGGGCATTTTTTGAAAAATTGGGCGACTTCGATAAGTCACCCAAAGTCATTTTTTCAAAATGACAGTCGGACGGCTTCGCTATTGTCCGACCAAAAAAGCCGACCTCGAAAGGTCTGCTTTTTATTCTTCCTCGCTCAAAACTTCCCCAGTTTCATAATCTACTGACGGAACTGAATTCCCATACTTTCGCTCTTGATAAACTCCGTCAAAATACAATCGAATCAATCCAGTATGAGAACGCAAAACCGAATTGATAACTTTCATATTCGGCAGTCCATACTCTGAACCTTTTGCCATTACAAAATTTTTCAATTCCAAGATATTCGCTAGCCGATGATCTGCAATGATATTGCAGACCTCGTCTAGAATATCATCTTTTTGTTCAGCATCTAACGTCACATAACGGTCAATATCAAAGTTATTGATATGCTTAATATCTGCCTTATCGTACTTGTACTTGTTCTTCTTGATAGCGTCTTTGGACTCATGCGTTAGATACAAATACGTGTTTTCGATATTCAGAACTATCTGAACCATAGCAACACTTTGTTCTCCTAAAGCCCTTTTTATCCTAACCCTTACGCTATCAGCAGTCACAGGATTTTTCGCCACATAAATCACATGATAATGTGCTTTTTTGTAGAGTTGTCCCTCAACATCACTCAAGTCCTTATCATGCAAAGGACTGACCGCCATTGGTACACCAATCAATTCCAATCTCATTTCCCAATCTTCTGGAATTGAATCGGGATAGAGTAGGAAAGTGAAGTATCTTGCTTTTTCTTTCGCCATATGTTATATTTAACCTAAATCAAAAACTTATTGCTGTGCGACCAACACAGCTTTTTTTGTGCCTTTCTTTATTTTTGCATTTTCAAATATTCTTCAAGTGCTAACACAATGATTGCAGACTTAGAAAAGCCTTTACTCTTAGCTAAATCAACTAACATTTGATGTTGTTCGTCAGTAAAACTTACTTGCACTCTTTTTTTATCTGTCGCCATATTATTCTCCTTTTTCGGACTTGTCGCAAGTGTACCACTTTCAATTATTTTTGTCAACACTTTCCCATACTTTTTTAAAAACTCGCCAAAAAACTCGCCAAAATGTCGCCGAAAACTCGCACCCCTCAAACCCTTGTGGCTCTAAGGTTCAAGGCACTTTTTTTCTTAATTTGGCACTCGGCACTTAAAAGGGGGGTCGTAGTAGCCCCCCGATTTTAGATTTTTTCTACGAAAAAATCACCCCATTTTCTCCACCCAAGAAATAAAAAAAGACCCTATCGGGCCAAGCTCTTAAAAACGTATTCGGGGTCTTTACAGCTCGAAGCTGAAGGCAGTCCCACACCCGACACAAAATAGTGCCCTTTGAGCTATCCGTTTCCAGTTGCCCGACAATAAAGAGCTTCACGCCACCGACCGTATCGCTGAGGCGCCTCACTTCGAGTATATCACAAATATCTGTTTTTGACACATAAACTTCAACGTGTTATAATTATATAAACGCTATAGTTCGAGGAAACGAATAGCAAAACGCAAAAAAGGCAGTAGTTCCAGCTACTGCCTTTCTTTTTTGCCCTAAAAAGAACTCAGGCTATTTTTTGTCGCTTTTGTCTTTGATGTACTGAATTAGCCAATCAGCAACTACTTCTGCAGCAACGCCAACCGCAAAAGGAATCAAGACAAGTTCGAGGAAAGTCTTCAAAACGCTCACCTCCAATCTAAGTTCGCGTTACTTAGTGGAAGAACTAGCGACTCTGCTATTATACCATGTCCGCTTGCTTTATTCCATGGTCTATTTGACAACAAGGAACCTAGGTCGTTAGTCTTTGGTTTGTCGGTCAGCTGAACAAAGTTCAGACTGAACCGCCTTAACCAGTCTAACTTGACCTAGCTTATTGTCAAATAGCTTTCACGGCATAAATCGCTCAGATACTCCGCCCTTTTGTAGGCTCATGTCTTGTCCTAGACAGTTCTCGTGTCTCTCTTAAGTTTTCTAAACGCTTATTGAGACTGGTTACTTCTTTTTCTGTTATGACTTCAGAAAGGTCATCTAAGAGATTTTTAGAAACTTTCAACTCCCTGTTTTCTAGCTTTAATGCTTTGTTTTCAGTCTCTAATTGCTGATTTTTCCATTCTGCATGAGATAGGCTATTTTCAAGCCTACTCTTTGCTTCTTTCATGCCTGCTAGTGCATTTCTAAGTAACTCATTTTGATTGACCGCCTGCTCCAGCTTCTCTACAACATCAGACACAAACGTCTTCAGTCGTCCAACAAAATCCGAAGTAAAATTAAAGCCATCGCCAAACAGTTTAGGAGTAGCATTTTCTAATTCTTCCTGCAACTCTTTGGCAACTCGACGTCTATCTAAATCTCTATACGAAATTTTCGATAAGTTACTTGATTGTTCCACCAAAAGTTGCGTTTTTTCTCTATGAGCTCTCTCCAGACGAACCACATCATCGCTCAGACGCTTAGAATCGCTTTTTAACCCCTTTATTTCCTCCTGACGACTATTTACCTCAGAATTTAACTCAGATAGCTCTGAGAGCCTCTCAGAAGCCTCAGAATCGATTTTACCGTATTCGTCAATCTTTTTCTCAAGGACACCCTCTAAACGTCCTAAATCTGCCCTTAAATCGTTTCTATGAGTGTCTAGCCATTTGAAACGCTCTTCCAACGTCGCTTCTCGGATGTTAAATGTCACGTCTGAATCTGCAAACAAAGAACCTATGTCCTCATAATCTTGAATTTCTGACATTGTTGCAGGTCTACGTTCTTCCGTATGCCAATATTTTGGCGCTCCTAAATCTAGCAATTCCTGATTAAGAGCTTCACGCCCCATTTTTTCCTTGTAGTCCGCCACACTCAAATGCTGTTCTTTGCTATCTCGCTTTCCACGTTGCAACTCAAAACCATGCTCATTCATGTACCTTGGCAAATCTTCCTGAATATGCTTTAGCTCCTCACGGTTAAACATAACCTTTGATGACAGCTTACCATTTCTCATTGGCACAATCCCTAAGTGCATGTGTGGAGTACTCTCATCAAGATGTACGCTGGCATAAGCAACGTTGGTTTCTCCGTAATTCTCCGCGAAGTAGTTTTTAGCCGTTTCAAAAAATTTTCTCGTCTGCTCCTGGCCCAACTTTTCAAAAAAATCTTTATCTGACGTAATAATCCATTCATCACACAAAACAGCGTCTTTCCGTATCCCACGTTTAGAACTCTTGTTCTCGTTCACATAGTCCTTAATTTGCCGTTCATACGACACAGAGCGGTCACGATCCGTCAACTCATAGTTGAGGTGTGACCTGCTCGTGTCGATGTCTTTGTTTGAGTGCTTTTCAAAAATCCGTTCATTGTGCTTATGTGCGCCACCCAAATTCCCAACTTTCATTTTCTGCATTCTCGCAACCATGTAGCT
>NZ_GL397255.1:0-5232 GCF_000146755.1 Streptococcus sp. oral taxon 071 str. 73H25AP | reverse complement strand
AAAAGTAGGTATAATAGAAAGAGTTGAAAAGCTCAAGGTCCGTTGGTCAAGGGGTTAAGACACCGCCTTTTCACGGCGGTAACACGGGTTCGAATCCCGTACGGACTATGTGTATATCGCAGGGATGAAAAAAGTAAAAAAAGTTTCAAAAAAGTGTTGACAGAGACAGGGAGCTGTGATATACTAATATAGTTGTCGCTTGAGAGAGATTGAGTGACAAAGACCTTTGAAAACTGAACAAGACGAACCAATGTGCAGGGCACTACAACTAAGGTTGTAGTACTGAACAATGAAAAAAACAATAAATCTGTCAGTGACAGAAATGAGTGAGAACTCAAACTTTTAATGAGAGTTTGATCCTGGCTCAGGACGAACGCTGGCGGCGTGCCTAATACATGCAAGTAGAACGCTGAAGAGAGGAGCTTGCTCTTCTTGGATGAGTTGCGAACGGGTGAGTAACGCGTAGGTAACCTGCCTGGTAGCGGGGGATAACTATTGGAAACGATAGCTAATACCGCATAAAATGGATTATCGCATGATGATTCATTGAAAGGTGCAAATGCATCACTACCAGATGGACCTGCGTTGTATTAGCTAGTTGGTGGGGTAACGGCTCACCAAGGCAACGATACATAGCCGACCTGAGAGGGTGATCGGCCACACTGGGACTGAGACACGGCCCAGACTCCTACGGGAGGCAGCAGTAGGGAATCTTCGGCAATGGACGGAAGTCTGACCGAGCAACGCCGCGTGAGTGAAGAAGGTTTTCGGATCGTAAAGCTCTGTTGTAAGAGAAGAACGAGTGTGAGAGTGGAAAGTTCACACTGTGACGGTATCTTACCAGAAAGGGACGGCTAACTACGTGCCAGCAGCCGCGGTAATACGTAGGTCCCGAGCGTTGTCCGGATTTATTGGGCGTAAAGCGAGCGCAGGCGGTTAGATAAGTCTGAAGTTAAAGGCTGTGGCTTAACCATAGTACGCTTTGGAAACTGTTTAACTTGAGTGCAAGAGGGGAGAGTGGAATTCCATGTGTAGCGGTGAAATGCGTAGATATATGGAGGAACACCGGTGGCGAAAGCGGCTCTCTGGCTTGTAACTGACGCTGAGGCTCGAAAGCGTGGGGAGCAAACAGGATTAGATACCCTGGTAGTCCACGCCGTAAACGATGAGTGCTAGGTGTTAGACCCTTTCCGGGGTTTAGTGCCGCAGCTAACGCATTAAGCACTCCGCCTGGGGAGTACGACCGCAAGGTTGAAACTCAAAGGAATTGACGGGGGCCCGCACAAGCGGTGGAGCATGTGGTTTAATTCGAAGCAACGCGAAGAACCTTACCAGGTCTTGACATCCCTCTGATCGCTCTAGAGATAGAGCTTTCCTTCGGGACAGAGGTGACAGGTGGTGCATGGTTGTCGTCAGCTCGTGTCGTGAGATGTTGGGTTAAGTCCCGCAACGAGCGCAACCCCTATTGTTAGTTGCCATCATTCAGTTGGGCACTCTAGCGAGACTGCCGGTAATAAACCGGAGGAAGGTGGGGATGACGTCAAATCATCATGCCCCTTATGACCTGGGCTACACACGTGCTACAATGGCTGGTACAACGAGTCGCAAGCCGGTGACGGCAAGCTAATCTCTTAAAGCCAGTCTCAGTTCGGATTGTAGGCTGCAACTCGCCTACATGAAGTCGGAATCGCTAGTAATCGCGGATCAGCACGCCGCGGTGAATACGTTCCCGGGCCTTGTACACACCGCCCGTCACACCACGAGAGTTTGTAACACCCGAAGTCGGTGAGGTAACCTTTTAGGAGCCAGCCGCCTAAGGTGGGATAGATGATTGGGGTGAAGTCGTAACAAGGTAGCCGTATCGGAAGGTGTGGCTGGATCACCTCCTTTCTAAGGATAAGGAACTGCGCATTGGTCTTGTTTAGTCTTGAGAGGTCTTGTGGGGCCTTAGCTCAGCTGGGAGAGCGCCTGCTTTGCACGCAGGAGGTCAGCGGTTCGATCCCGCTAGGCTCCATTGGTGAGAGATCACCAAGTAATGCACATTGAAAATTGAATATCTATATCAAATAGTAACAAGAAAATAAACCGAAACGCTGTAGTATTAAAAGAGTTTATGACTGAAAGGTCAGAAAATAAGGTTAAGTTAATAAGGGCGCACGGTGGATGCCTTGGCACTAGGAGCCGAAGAAGGACGTGACAAACGACGATATGCCTTGGGTAGCTGTAAGTAAGCGATGATCCAGGGATTTCCGAATGGGGGAACCCAACAGGTACTACCTGTTACCCATATCTGTTAAGGATATGAGGAGGAAGACGCAGTGAACTGAAACATCTAAGTAGCTGCAGGAAGAGAAAGCAAAAGCGATTGCCTTAGTAGCGGCGAGCGAAACGGCAGGAGGGCAAACCGAAGAGTTTACTCTTCGGGGTTGTAGGACTGCAAAGTGGACTCAAAGATTATAGAAGAATGATTTGGGAAGATCAGCCAAAGAGAGTAAGAGCCTCGTATTTAAAATAGTCTTTGTACCTAGCAGAATCCTGAGTACGGCGGGACACGAGAAATCCCGTCGGAATCTGGGAGGACCATCTCCCAACCCTAAATACTCCCTAGTGACCGATAGTGAACCAGTACCGTGAGGGAAAGGTGAAAAGCACCCCGGGAGGGGAGTGAAATAGAACCTGAAACCGTGTGCCTACAACAAGTTCGAGCCCGTTAATGGGTGAGAGCGTGCCTTTTGTAGAATGAACCGGCGAGTTACGATATGATGCGAGGTTAAGTTGAAGAGACGGAGCCGCAGGGAAACCGAGTCTGAATAGGGCGCATTAGTATCATGTCGTAGACCCGAAACCATGTGACCTACCCATGAGCAGGTTGAAGGTGCGGTAAGACGCACTGGAGGACCGAACCAGGGCACGTTGAAAAGTGCTTGGATGACTTGTGGGTAGCGGAGAAATTCCAAACGAACTTGGAGATAGCTGGTTCTCTCCGAAATAGCTTTAGGGCTAGCGTCGACATAAAGATTCTTGGAGGTAGAGCACTGTTTGGGTGAGGGGTCCATCCCGGATTACCAATCTCAGATAAACTCCGAATGCCAAAGAATTATGGTCGGCAGTCAGACTGCGAGTGCTAAGATCCGTAGTCGAAAGGGAAACAGCCCAGACCACCAGCTAAGGTCCCAAAATAATTGTTAAGTGGAAAAGGATGTGGGGTTGCACAGACAACTAGGATGTTAGCTTAGAAGCAGCTATTCATTCAAAGAGTGCGTAATAGCTCACTAGTCGAGTGACCCTGCGCCGAAAATGTACCGGGGCTAAAACAATTTACCGAAGCTGTGGATACCTTTATAGGTATGGTAGGAGAGCGTTCTATGTGTGGAGAAGGTGTACCGTGAGGAGCGCTGGAACGCATAGAAGTGAGAATGCCGGTATGAGTAGCGAAAGACAGGTGAGAATCCTGTCCACCGTAAGACTAAGGTTTCCAGGGGAAGGCTCGTCCGCCCTGGGTTAGTCGGGACCTAAGGAGAGACCGAAAGGTGTATCCGATGGACAACAGGTTGATATTCCTGTACTAGAGTATGTAGTGATGGAGGGACGCAGTAGGCTAACTAAAGCAGACGAATGGAAGTGTCTGTCTAAGCAGTGAGGTGTGAATTGAGTTAAATGCTTAGTTCTATAACATTGAGCTGTGATGGGGAGCGAAGTTTAGTAGCGAAGTTGGTGACGTCACACTGCCAAGAAAAGCTTCTAGCGTTTAAACATACTCTACCCGTACCGCAAACCGACACAGGTAGTCGAGGCGAGTAGCCTCAGGTGAGCGAGAGAACTCTCGTTAAGGAACTCGGCAAAATGACCCCGTAACTTCGGGAGAAGGGGTGCTGACTTTATGTCAGCCGCAGTGAATAGGCCCAAGCAACTGTTTATCAAAAACACAGCTCTCTGCTAAATCGTAAGATGATGTATAGGGGGTGACGCCTGCCCGGTGCTGGAAGGTTAAGAGGAGTGCTTAGGAGTAATCCGAAGGTATGAATTGAAGCCCCAGTAAACGGCGGCCGTAACTATAACGGTCCTAAGGTAGCGAAATTCCTTGTCGGGTAAGTTCCGACCCGCACGAAAGGCGTAATGATTTGGGCACTGTCTCAACGAGAGACTCGGTGAAATTTTAGTACCTGTGAAGATGCAGGTTACCCGCGACAGGACGGAAAGACCCCATGGAGCTTTACTGCAGTTTGATATTGAGTGTCTGTACCACATGTACAGGATAGGTAGGAGTCTAAGAGATCGGGACGCCAGTTTCGAAGGAGACGTTGTTGGGATACTACCCTTGTGTTATGGCCACTCTAACCCGGATAGGTGATCCCTATCGGAGACAGTGTCTGACGGGCAGTTTGACTGGGGCGGTCGCCTCCTAAAAGGTAACGGAGGCGCCCAAAGGTTCCCTCAGAATGGTTGGAAATCATTCGCAGAGTGTAAAGGTATAAGGGAGCTTGACTGCGAGAGCAACAACTCGAGCAGGGACGAAAGTCGGGCTTAGTGATCCGGTGGTTCCGTATGGAAGGGCCATCGCTCAACGGATAAAAGCTACCCTGGGGATAACAGGCTTATCTCCCCCAAGAGTTCACATCGACGGGGAGGTTTGGCACCTCGATGTCGGCTCGTCGCATCCTGGGGCTGTAGTCGGTCCCAAGGGTTGGGCTGTTCGCCCATTAAAGCGGCACGCGAGCTGGGTTCAGAACGTCGTGAGACAGTTCGGTCCCTATCCGTCGCGGGCGTAGGAAATTTGAGAGGATCTGCTCCTAGTACGAGAGGACCAGAGTGGACTTACCGCTGGTGTACCAGTTGTCTTGCCAAAGGCATCGCTGGGTAGCTATGTAGGGAAGGGATAAACGCTGAAAGCATCTAAGTGTGAAACCCACCTCAAGATGAGATTTCCCATGATTATATATCAGTAAGAGCCCTGAGAGATGATCAGGTAGATAGGTTAGAAGTGGAAGTGTGGCGACACATGTAGCGGACTAATACTAATAGCTCGAGGACTTATCCAAAGTAACTGAGGATACGAAGCGTGAGGTTTTCTAATTATTTGATAGATATTCAATTTTGAGTAGGTATTACTCAGAGTTAAGTGACGATAGCCTAGGAGATACACCTGTACCCATGCCGAACACAGCAGTTAAGCCCTAGAACGCCGGAAGTAGTTGGGGGTTGCCCCCTGTGAGATATGGAAGTCGCTTAGCT
>NZ_GL397254.1:1926097-1963473 GCF_000146755.1 Streptococcus sp. oral taxon 071 str. 73H25AP | reverse complement strand
TTTAGCGGGTGTAGTTTAGTGGTAAAACTACAGCCTTCCAAGCTGTTGTCGCGAGTTCGATTCTCGTCACCCGCTTTGAACTTTGTTCAAATACCAAGTTTTTTAACTTGGGCGCGTAGCTCAGGTGGTTAGAGCGCACGCCTGATAAGCGTGAGGTCGGTGGTTCGAGTCCACTCGTGCCCATCTATGGATATGGTCCGTTGGTCAAGGGGTTAAGACACCGCCTTTTCACGGCGGTAACACGGGTTCGAATCCCGTACGGACTATTTGTTGGAGGATTACCCAAGTCCGGCTGAAGGGAACGGTCTTGAAAACCGTCAGGCGTGTAAAAGCGTGCGTGGGTTCGAATCCCACATCCTCCTTTTTATATTAACGCGGGATGGAGCAGCTCGGTAGCTCGTCGGGCTCATAACCCGAAGGTCGTAGGTTCAAATCCTGCTCCCGCAATTTGGCTCGGTAGCTCAGTTGGTAGAGCAATGGATTGAAGCTCCATGTGTCGGCGGTTCGATTCCGTCTCGCGCCATATCTTATTTATAACTTGGAAGGGTAGCGAAGAGGCTAAACGCGGCGGACTGTAAATCCGCTCCTTCGGGTTCGGGGGTTCGAATCCCTCCCCTTCCATTGCTTTAGTTACGGGCATAGTTTAAAGGTAGAACTAAGGTCTCCAAAACCTTCAGTGTGGGTTCAATTCCTACTGCCCGTGTTAATAAAATTATGGCGGGTGTGGTGAAGTGGTTAACACACCAGATTGTGGCTCTGGCATGCGTGGGTTCGATCCCCATCACTCGCCTATTTTATATTATTGGGGTATAGCCAAGCGGTAAGGCAAGGGACTTTGACTCCCTCATGCGTTGGTTCGAATCCAGCTACCCCAGTTACTATTTGCCGGCGTGGCGGAATTGGCAGACGCGCTGGACTCAAAATCCAGTGTCCGCAAGGACGTGCCGGTTCGACCCCGGCCGCCGGTATAGTAATAAGAACAAGGTTTTTTGACCTTGTTTTTTTATTTCTTACTAAATTGTATCTTGTTAATAGTGGGATAATGGTTCAGTAATTATTTTTGCGTGATTTTCTAATCTTTTGACTTGTTTTTTGGTATAATATTACTTATTCACAATTTATTTTGATTATGAAAGTGTTGGTGTTTGATGTCTCGTTCGATTGATTTGCTTAAGAAACGCTACTTAGAAAATATGAAAGAGAAGCCGGATTTATTTGTGGGAATTGAGCTGGAGTATCCTGTTATCAATTTAGAGGGTAAAGCTACAGATAGTGAAGTTGTTAAGGATCTCTTTCGGTATTTACCATCAGTTCTGGGTTTTACGATTGAAAAAGTAGATGACTTTGGGAATCCAATTCAGTTACTTGATCCAGTTAGCCAAGATACTATCTTATTCGAAGTCTCCTATACAACTATCGAGTTTGCCTTTGGTAGGGCGGAATCCATCCAAGAGGTTGAAGTGCGTTTTCGAGATTATATGGATCTGATTCAGAAAAAGCTGAGTAAAGCAAATCATGCAATTATTGGTTCTGGGATCCATCCTTATTGGGATAAAAATGATAATCAACCGGTTGCTTATGCACGTTATCAGATGTTAATGAACTATTTGAAGTTGAGCAGAACTGTTTTAGGGACAGATTTACACGATTATCCGCAATATGGAGCCTTTATCTGTGGGAGCCAAGTTCAACTGGATGTTTCAAAGTCTAACTATTTGCGTGTCATCAATGCATTTACTCAGATTGAAGTTGCAAAAGCTTATTTGTTTGCCAATTCTGAGTTTTCAGGAGCGGATTGGGATACCAAGATTTCGAGAGATATTTTTTGGGAAGAGTCCATGCACGGTATCTATCCCGAGAATGTAGGTGTTAATGCTAGACTCTTTAAAGATGAGGATGATTTTTTTGATTACCTAGATCATTCTGCGATCTTTACTGCGGAACGTGATGGGCAGACCTATTATTTTTATCCAATTCGAGCAAAAGATTACTTAGGAACTCCGGAAATTCACGCCTTCGCCCTTGATGGGGAAGAGATTCTTCTTTATCCTCAGGAGAAGGACTTTCAAACTCATCGTAGTTACCAGTACCAAGATTTGGCAACTCGGGGGACTATTGAGTTTCGTAGTGTATGTACGCAGCCTCTAAATAGAACCTTTGCTTCTGCAGCCTTTCACTTGGGGTTGTTGCTTCATTTAGACAAGTTAGAAGCTTACTTGCAATCTGCACCATTTTTTACAACATTTGGTCGTGATTACAAGTCATTGAGGAGACAATTTTCAAAGAAAAGGCTCACAGATGAGGAAGAACCTGCAATTGTCGAGTTTTCAAAAGCCTTACTCCTTCTAGCTGAGGAAGGACTGGAGAAGAGAGGCAAGCAAGAAATGACCTATTTGCAGCCTTTGAAAGAAGAATTGGGCCTATAATTTTTGTTATAAAGGGAGAATTTTCTGAAAAATCATGATATAATGGAATGGACTATAGATAAAGGATAGGGATTATGACATTAGTTTATCAATCAACGCGTGATGCGAATAATACAGTAACTGCCAGTCAAGCTATTTTGCAAGGTTTGGCGACGGATGGTGGTTTGTTTACACCGCTTTCTTATCCAAAGGTCGATTTGGACTTTGAAAAATTGAAAGATGCTTCTTACCAAGAAGTTGCTAAGTTAGTTTTGTCAGCCTTTTTAGATGACTTTACGGCTGAGGAGTTGGACTACTGTATCAACAATGCCTACGATAGCAAGTTTGATACTCCAGCTATTGCGCCATTGGTGAAACTGGATGGGCAATACAACTTGGAATTGTTCCATGGTTCAACGATTGCCTTTAAGGATATGGCCTTGTCTATCTTGCCATACTTTATGACGACAGCCGCTAAAAAGCATGGTTTGGAGAACAAGATTGTCATCTTGACAGCGACATCTGGTGATACTGGAAAGGCTGCTATGGCAGGGTTTGCGGATGTGCCTGGAACTGAAATTATCGTCTTTTATCCAAAGGATGGTGTCAGCAAGGTACAAGAGTTGCAAATGACTACTCAGACTGGCGACAATACTCATGTTATTGCTATTGATGGTAACTTTGACGATGCGCAAACTAACGTCAAACATATGTTTAACGATGTAGCTCTTCGTGAAAAGTTGGCTACCAATAAACTGCAATTTTCATCAGCCAACTCTATGAACATTGGTCGTTTGGTACCACAGATTGTTTATTATGTTTATGCCTACGCTCAGTTGGTCAAGTCTGGTGAGATTGTGGCTGGTGAAAAGGTCAATTTCACAGTACCAACAGGAAACTTTGGAAATATCTTAGCTGCCTTTTATGCCAAGCAAATTGGTCTGCCAGTTGGCAAATTGATCTGTGCTTCAAATGACAATAATGTTTTAACTGACTTCTTTAAAACACGTGTTTACGATAAGAAACGTGAGTTTAAGGTAACGACTAGTCCATCTATGGATATCTTGGTATCTTCAAACTTGGAGCGTTTGATTTTCCATCTTTTGGGGAATAATGCGGTTAAGACAACTGAACTCATGAATGCCTTGAATACACAAGGACAATATGAATTGACAGACTTTGATGCAGAGATTCTGGATCTCTTTGTAGCTGAATATGCGACTGAGGAAGAAACTGCGGCAGAAATTAAACGTGTTTATCAAACAGATGCTTACATCGAGGACCCACACACAGCTGTTGCCTCAGCAGTTTATAGAAAATACCAAGCGGCTACTAGCGATGCGGCTAAGACAGTGATTGCTTCAACAGCTAGTCCATACAAGTTCCCAGTGGTTGCCGTAGAAGCGGTAACAGGAAAAGCAGGCTTGACTGACTTTGAAGCCTTGACTCAATTACATGAAATCTCAGGAGTGGCAGTGCCACCAGCAGTTGATGGCCTAGAAACGGCTCCAGTTCGTCATAAAACAACGGTGGCTGCTGTTGACATGCAAGCAGCGGTTGAAGCTTATCTAGGACTTTAAGACAGAGGAAGTAAACTCGGTTGGGAAACCAACTGAGTTTCTTTTCATCAGGAGAACAGATTGTTTAGAAAAAATAAGGACATTCTCAACATTGCCTTGCCAGCTATGGGTGAAAACTTTTTACAGATGCTCATGGGGATGGTGGACAGTTACTTGGTCGCTCACTTGGGCTTAATCGCTATTTCGGGTGTTTCAGTGGCTGGCAATATTATCACGATTTACCAGGCGATTTTCATCGCTTTGGGAGCTGCTATTTCCAGCGTTATTTCAAAAAGTTTGGGGCAGAAGGATCAGTCTAAGCTTGCCTATCATGTGACTGAGGCGTTGAAGATTACTTTACTATTAAGTCTCCTTTTAGGAGCTTTGTCTATCTTCGCTGGACAAGAGATGATAGGACTTTTGGGGACTGAACAGGATGTGGCCGAAAGTGGAGGACTCTATCTATCTTTGGTGGGTGGATTGATTGTTCTCTTGGGATTAATGACCAGTTTAGGAGCCTTGATTCGTGCAACGCATAATTCTCGTCTCCCCCTCTATGTCAGTCTTTTATCCAATGCCTTGAATATTCTCTTTTCCAGTCTAGCTATTTTTATCCTTGATATGGGGATAGCGGGTGTTGCTTGGGGGACTATCTTGTCTCGTTTGGTTGGTCTTGTGATTTTGTGGTCACAATTAAAACTGCCTTATACGAAACCGACTTTTGGACTGGATAAAGACTTACTGACCTTGGCTTTGCCAGCAGCTGGAGAGCGGCTTATGATGAGGGCTGGAGATGTAGTGATCATTGCTTTGGTCGTTTCTTTTGGGACGGAGGCAGTAGCGGGAAATGCAATCGGGGAGGTTTTGACCCAGTTTAACTATATGCCTGCCTTTGCCGTCGCTACGGCAACGGTCATGCTGGTGGCTCGAGCAGTTGGAGAGGATAATTGGAAAAGAGTAGATAATTTGAGCAAACAAACCTTTTGGCTTTCTCTGCTCCTCATGTTGCCCTTGACATTTAGTATCTATGCCTTAGGGATACCACTGACTCATCTATATACGACCAATCCTGTAGCGGTTGAAGCTAGCGTTTTGGTGGTACTGTTCTCACTACTAGGGACTCCCATGGCGACAGGGACAGTTATTTATACGGCGGTTTGGCAGGGATTGGGAAATGCTCGCCTTCCCTTTTATGCGACAAGTATAGGGATGTGGTGTATCCGTATTGGGACAGCTTATCTGATGGGCATTGTTCTTGGTTGGGGCTTGCCTGGTATTTGGGCAGGGACTCTTTTGGATAATGGTTTCCGTTGGTTATTTCTACGTTACCGTTACCAACGTTATATGATGTTGAAAGGATAGAAAATGCAAAAAACAGCTTTTATTTGGGATTTAGACGGGACTTTATTGGATTCTTACGAAGCGATTTTATCAGGGATTGAGGAGACCTTTGCTCAGTTTTCTATTCCTTATGATAAGGAGAAAGTGAGAGAGTTTATCCTCAAGTATTCTGTGCAGGATTTGCTTGTGCAGGTGGCGGAAGAGAGAAAACTAGATGCGGAAGTGCTCAATCAGGTGCGTGCCCAGAGCTTGTCTGAGAAAAATGCCCAGGTAGTTTTGATGCCAGGTGCGCGTGAAGTGCTAGCTTGGGCAGACCAAGCAGGGATTCAACAGTTTATCTATACTCATAAGGGGGACAATGCTTTTACTATTCTAAGAGACTTGGGGTTGGAATCCTATTTTACAGAGATTTTAACCAGTCAGAGTGGCTTTGAGCGCAAGCCTAGTCCAGAAGCGGCTACCTATTTGTTAGACAAGTATCAGCTGGATCCTGAGAAGACTTATTATATAGGGGATCGGACTTTGGATGTGGAATTTGCCCAGAATAGCGGTATTCAAAGCATCAACTTTTTAGAGTCTTCTTTTGAAGGCAATCACATGATTCGAGCACTAGCAGATATTCCTCATATTTTTGAGAGTAAGTAACAAGAAGATTGTGTCAGTTGTGTGACAGAGACCTAACAAACTATTTCAAGTAATCGAGTTTGTTACAAGGAATAGACAGTTCTATTAAATAGGCCCGAGAGGGCTTTTTTTCAGCTTTTTTTGTGTTATGATAGACAGGTACTCATTTGAAAGGAATATGAACGAATGAAGAAAAGAATGATTTTAGTCTCAACAGTAGCCTTGTCATTTGCCCCAGTATTGGCAACTCAAGCAGAAGAAGTCCTTTGGACTGCACGTAGTGTTGAGCAAATCCAAAACGATTTGACTAAAACGGACAACAAAACAAGCTATACAGTTCAGTATGGTGATACCCTGAGCACGATTGCAGAAGCTTTGGGAGTAGATGTCACAGTTCTTGCAAATTTGAACAAAATCACCAATATGGACTTGATTTTCCCAGATACTGTCCTTACTACAACTGTCAATGAGGCAGAAGAAGTAACGGAAGTTGAAATCCAAACTCCTCAAGCAGATGCTAGTGAAGAAGTGACGACTGCGACAGCTGATTTGACGACGAATCAAGTGACAGTCGATGAACAAACAGTTCAAGTAGAAGACCTTTCTCAACCAATTGAGGAAGCTCCAACTGCAACAGAGACTGAAAAACCAGCAGAAGTAGCGCCAAGTTCAGAAGTTTCTGAGACAGCGACAGTTGTTGAAGAGACACCATCTACAGAAACACCTGTAGCTGAAGAAACAGCTGAAACGACTCCAGCGGAAGCACCAGTAGCAGAAACAACTCGCCCAGCTGAAGAAGAAGCTCCTCAAGTAGCGACTCCAGCTACCGAAGAAACGGCAACAACAACTCCAGCAGAAGCACCAATAGCAGCTGCGCCAGCAACAGAAACGCCTGCTGATACAACGGAAACAAGTGCAACAGAATCAACAACAAATTCTGACACTGCAACTTCGACTTATCAAGCAGAGCAAAGTCAAACTCCTTCAAGAACGTATGCTGCTCCAGCGGCTCCTGACTATGCAGGACTTGCTGTAGCTAAGTCTGAGAATGCTGGTCTTCAACCACAAACTGCAGCCTTTAAAGAAGAAATCGCCAACTTGTTTGGCATCACATCCTTTAGTGGCTACCGTCCTGGTGACAGTGGTGACCATGGAAAAGGTTTGGCCATCGACTTTATGGTTCCAGTAAGTTCAGCACTCGGTGACCAAATCGCGGAATATGCGGTCCAAAATATGGCTAGCCGTGGTATCAACTACATCATCTGGAAACAACGTTTCTACGCTCCATACGATAGTAAATATGGACCAGCCTACACGTGGAATCCAATGCCAGACCGTGGTAGCGTAACCGAAAACCACTATGACCACGTTCACGTATCTATGAATTAAGAATAATAAGAAGCTATACATTTAAAAGTGTAGCTTCTTTTTGTGTAAAATAGTATTAATAAGTGAAATAAAATCTAAAACATGTTAAAATGTAAGCGAATACAAAACTATACTAACGCTTTTAAGCATAGAGAGAAAGGATGAAGTGAATGACAAATCGATTAAAAACTCCATTTGAGAAAACAAGAGATGATTTTGAAGAGGAATTTTGTGGTGAAATTGTCGAATTCTTGATTTTTACCCTCCAAAATGTAACTGGGGCCGCTTCTTTAAAAGATGGTTGTAAAATGCCGTCCGTTCATTTTAAAGCTAGTGTCAATGTTGCAACCCAGGAATTCTCTGAACGTGAGGGACGTTTGGAATGGGTATTGACTCCTGAGGAATTTGAAGAAAAGAGATGGGGCTTTAGTTTTGAACCCTACAAAATTCATCATATCAAATGTCAAAAACGCCCCTTCATGGAGTTAGAGCCATATATGTCAGAAGTAGCTAATAACTGCTACCACTTGCTGGAATACCTAGATGACCAATCCTCAGACTCTAGGTTAGAGACCTTGATTGAAACCTATCAAAAACCGGTCATCATTCAAGACGATATTGGCGAATTCACCTTAAACAGAGCCTATTCTTGGTTTGAAGGATTTATCACTTACGAGGGTGGTAAGATTCATGCTATCTTTGCTGCGAGTGCAGATGAAAGTCTCCCTCCAAGTTCTTTTGATGATCTAAAGAAATTTATGGGAACTTTCCAAGTTCAAGATACTCGGATTAAAGACTATATTGTCAAAGAACTGTGGGAAACAGCTCAAGACTGGATAGATTCAGATGAAAATGATGTGGAGTTAACAGAAGAGTATTTTACCAACTCTCTTTCCTTGAGTGAACTATCGATCAACGAAGACGGGGAATTGACCCTCTACTATGATGATAGCGAGGAAATTTTTGCAGGCCATGCCATCGAAGTTGTCATTGATAAAGAGGGAGAAATCCTTCGAGCAGATTTGGTAGGTTAGTGCTGGATTTTATCTAGAATATAGAAATAATAGCCTTTTGGGATTGAAACCAAGAGGCTATTTTTCGTGAGTAAGCAAAATGGTTGCGTTTTTAATCTTTCTGTAATATACTTGATAAGTCAATAGTTGATAAATCAAGTTTTCGCGAGGAGATAGAAATGAAAAAAATTAACGACTTACTGTACCAGCTCCATTTAACAGATCAGATGATCACTCAACTTTTTGAGAAACAATTGGGAATTAGTTTGACTCGCTATCAAATCTTGCAGTTTTTACTGCAGCAGTCACCCTGCAACCAGATTGCCGTTCAGGAGAAGTTGCAAATCGACCAGGCGGCCTTGACCCGTCATTTTAAGATACTAGAGTCAGAGGGCTATGTCAGTCGCAAGCGTAATCCGGCCAATCAGCGAGAAGTCTTAGTTGAATTAACCCAAGAAGCCAAGAATCAACTCTTAGTCAGTCCGCCTAAACATCATTTGCGAGTGAAGGAACAGATGGAGAGCATCTTATCGACAACCGAGCAGAAAGAGCTAACAACTTTACTGACGAAACTAGTGTCAGGTCTAGAAAAAATAGAATTTTAAGGAGAAAACGATGTCAATCATTACTACTATTTTAGCAACTATCGTTGCTTTAGAGCATTTTTACATTTTTTATTTGGAAAGTGTGGCTACGCAATCAGATACTACTAGCCGCGTATTTAATATGGATAAGGAAGAACTGGTTCGTCCTTCAGTGAGTTCACTGTTTAAAAATCAAGGGATTTATAATGCTTTGATAGGGGTCTTTCTCTTGTACGGAATCTATTTCTCACAAAATTTGGAAATTGTAACCATCTTTGTTTTATTTGTTCTTGGTGCAGCGACCTACGGTTCTCTGACAGCAGACAAGAAGATTATTCTGAAGCAAGGTGGACCCGCTATTTTGACTCTGCTGAGTATGTTACTTTTGAAATAAGAAAACCAGCGTCTTTCAGGACGCTGGTTTTTGTATGCTCTTATCCATTTCGACGTTTACGGGCTAGTAGGGCTCTGTAAAAGAAGATGTGATTGTTTTGGATATAGGGAAGGAGTGAAAAGCTAGCAATCCCAAAGGTGATCCAGTTGAGGAAGTACCAAGGGAGTAGTTGTAAGTCGAGGACAAAACGCTGGAATTTATAACCTTTCATCAAGAAACGGCTGGTTTTCAGGATTTGACTTGGTTTAGCCTGTCCTAAATCCAGAGTATCGCAGAGGAGGAATTCTACCTGCGAGTAGGCATAATGTTGCGGAACGTAGAGGATGTTTCCTACAATCATCAAGATGAGGCTCGCGAAAAAGTAGAGCCCAAAGGTCATAAGGAATTGCTCGGTTTCAACGGATGAGAGGTCTAATTTTGGAAATTCAGGATGTAGGGCAACAAATCTACGAGCCAAGAGATTGCTATAAAAGAGAAAATAAACGCCTACTAAGTTTGGAATGCTCCATAAAAAAAGGTAGAAACGTTTGAGGAGCAGGGTTAGAAAGGTTTGTGAGAAGCGCTCTTCAGCAAAGAGGGTCAGGCTTGATTTTACTGAGAGTTCCGTATCAGGATCCTTGAGGAGTCGGAGTGTCGCAAAGGCAGCACCTGCTAGAAAAATCGTGCTCATAAAATAAACCACTAGCGGGAAGAGATAGGCTTGGAGCACTTGCGCCAGCATGCTGAAAAAGGATTGCTCTAAAACACTTTCCTGGAGACGAGCCAAGGGGTTGAGAAAGCCTGACAAGATGACCAGCATACTAGGAAGGAGATAGACCAGAAGGAGGCGGGGATTTTCAGCCTGAAATTGCCTAGTCTGCAGACGAATGGTTTTTAAATCAATTTTTGGGTATTTCATTCTCTCATTATACCATAGTTCGTGACAGTTCCTAGTTTTTTTGATAAAATCATACAGTATGCCTTTGGGCACAAAGTATGAACTGGGACTGTTTTTCCCAGCTTCGGAGGTAGAAAATGTCAGATTCACCAATCAAATACCGTTTGATTAAGAAAGAAAAACACACGGGAGCTCGTCTAGGAGAAATCATCACCCCTCACGGCACCTTCCCGACACCTATGTTTATGCCGGTTGGGACCCAAGCTACTGTCAAGACCCAGTCACCAGAGGAGTTGAAGGAGATGGGATCAGGAATTATCCTCTCTAATACTTATCATCTGTGGCTTCGTCCAGGAGATGAACTCATCGCACGCGCAGGCGGTCTCCACAAATTTATGAACTGGGACCAGCCAATCCTGACGGATAGTGGTGGTTTCCAGGTTTATTCCCTAGCAGATAGCCGTAATATCACTGAAGAAGGAGTAACCTTTAAAAACCATCTCAATGGTTCCAAGATGTTCCTATCGCCAGAAAAAGCCATCTCCATTCAGAATAATCTGGGCTCAGACATCATGATGTCTTTTGATGAATGCCCTCAGTTTTACCAACCATACGACTACGTTAAGAAATCCATCGAGCGTACTAGCCGTTGGGCCGAACGTGGCTTAAAGGCTCACCGTCGTCCACATGACCAAGGTTTGTTTGGAATTGTACAGGGGGCAGGATTTGAAGACCTTCGCCGTCAGTCAGCTCACGACCTTGTCAGCATGGACTTCCCTGGCTACTCTATCGGTGGTTTAGCAGTGGGAGAAACCCACGAAGAAATGAATGCAGTCTTGGACTTCACAACTCAACTGCTACCTGAAAACAAACCTCGCTATTTGATGGGAGTGGGAGCGCCAGATAGCTTGATTGATGGGGTTATTCGTGGTGTGGATATGTTTGACTGTGTCTTGCCGACTCGTATCGCTCGTAACGGAACTTGTATGACCAGCCAAGGTCGTTTGGTTGTCAAGAATGCCCAATTCGCTGAAGACTTTACGCCACTGGATCCTGAGTGTGATTGCTACACATGTAAGAACTACACACGCGCTTATCTTCGTCACCTGCTCAAGGCTGATGAAACCTTTGGCATCCGCTTGACTAGCTACCACAATCTCTACTTCTTGCTCAATCTGATGAAGCAAGTGCGTCAAGCCATCATGGATGATAATCTCTTGGAATTCCGTGAGTATTTTGTGGAAAAATATGGCTACAACAAGTCAGGACGCAATTTTTAAAGTGTAAAAATAGAATGCCAAAATCCTAAGTTTTCTCTTAGGATTTTTCTTCTTTTTTTGATAAAATAAGGTGTATTATGGAATAAAAATTAGATGTTTTTACGATCTAATTGAGTGGGGAATAAACTCGTATGCGTATTAAATGGTTTTCCTTGATTAGGATTACAGGTTTACTTTTGGTGCTCTTGTACCACTTCTTTCAAACGATCTTTCCTGGAGGCTTCTTTGGGGTAGACGTCTTTTTCACTTTTTCAGGATTTTTAATCACTTCTCTCCTTTTAGAAGAATTTGGGAAGGCACGCCAGATTGATTTACTGGGCTTTTTTAAGAGACGGTTTTACCGCATCGTACCACCTGTGGTTCTGATGGTTTTGGTGACCATGCCCTTTACCCTCTTAGTTCGCCAAGACTATGTTGCTGGAATTGGCGGTCAGATTGCGGGAGTTTTTGGTTTTATGACCAACTTCTATGAGATGTTAACAGGGGGAAGTTACGAATCCCAGTTCATTCCGCATCTCTTTGTTCACAACTGGAGTCTAGCTGTTGAGGTTCACTACTATATCCTTTGGGGCTTAGCGGTTTGGTTCTTATCGAAACGTTCAAAATCTAGTAGTCAATTGAGAGGGATGGTATTTCTCCTTTCTGCGGGAGCTTTCATCATTAGCTTTTTCTCCATGTTTATTGGTAGTCTAATGGCTAGTTCCCATTCGTCTGTCTACTTTTCAAGTTTAACCCATATCTATCCCTTCTTTTTAGGAAGTATTTTGGCGACGGTTGTGGGTGTTCGTCAGACGAGCGATTTAGTTAAGCAGTTTGATCGGACGTGGGATCTTCGTCAGAATCTACTGGTGTTTGCTGCAGGCCTCTTGGTATTAGTACTCTTGACCTTCTTTGTCAAGTTTACCTACCTGTTCGCTTATCTATTTGGTTTCTTACTGGCAAGTTTAGCGGCCGTGACCATGATTCTTGCTGCGCGTGTCTTGCATGAGAAAACGCCTGAGATACAAGAACCTCGGATCATCACATTTTTAGCGGATACCAGTTATGCGGTTTACCTCTTCCACTGGCCTTTCTATATTATCTTTTCTCAGTTGATGAGCAATCTGCCCGCTGTTATTTTAACCGTTATCTTTTCCTATTTCTTCGCTATCTTATCCTTCTATATTATTGAGCCATTGATTGCCGGTAAGACCAATGCTTTGGTTAGAAAAATCACTAAACTGCATTATATCAGACCCATTAGTGCTAGTGTTGTGGGCGTCCTTTCCTTACTTACCTTGATTATCGTAGCTATGGCTCCTCAGGTTGGAGCTTTTGAGACAGACTTGATGGTCAATGGTTTCAAGCAAGCTCAGACCAATATAGGACAAACAAAGACTCTTGCTGAACAAGCTGAAGCCAGTCGCCTGGGAATTTCTGAGGGAACGAGTCTGATTGGGGATTCAGTGACTTTACGTGCTAATACAGCCTTAAAAGAGGCACTTCCTGATGCAAATATCAATGCCCAGGTTAGTCGAACGACCAAGCAAGCCAATGACATCATGCTCAATAATAGCCAGAACAAGGCGCTTTTAAAAACAGTTGTCATTGCAACGGGGGTCAACAATCCCGAAGGCTATAAGAATGATTTGGACAGCATCGTGAACAATCTACCGAAAGGACACCATCTGATACTGGTGACACCTTATGAGGGAGACAAGAGCAAGGACACTTATGCATCAGTGGAGCAGTATGCGGCTTATGCGAGAGAATTAGCTGAAAAGAATCCATATGTGAGCATCGCTGACTGGAATAAGGTCGCTAAGGAACACCCTGAAATCTGGGCTGGAACTGACCAAGTCCACTTTGGAAATGATAGCAACATGATTGAAGAAGGTGCTAAACTTTACGCAGAGACGATTGCAGCTGCTGTTAAGGCCGCTCAAGAACTACCTGTGAAATCAAAATAAAATCAAAGAGTTGGAGATATCCAGCTCTTTTAAAATATCTCTAGAAAATAGGTCTATACCATTTACAAATGAAAAAGAAAGGTTTATAATGTAATTGACATAATAAATTCTAGAATCAATCTATCAAGGAGGTTATCATTATGCCTAATTATATTAAAGCGGATCAGTTTTTCTACCCACACGGAGTTCGTCGTGGCGGTTACTTAGAACTTGTGGATGGCAAGTTTGGAAAACATGTAGAACAGATTCCTGAAGGAGCTGAGGTGATTGACTATACCGGTTATAGCATTGCACCAGGACTTGTGGATACCCACATTCATGGATTTGGCGGTGTGGATGTCATGGATAATAACATTGAAGGAACCCTTCATACTATGAGTGAAGGTCTACTTAGCACAGGAGTCACCAGTTTCTTGCCAACGACGTTGACTTCCTCTTACGAGCAGTTGCTTGCGGTAACTGAAAATATCGGTGCTCGTTACCAGGAAGCAAGTGGAGCCAAGATTCGTGGGATCTATTTTGAAGGGCCTTATTTCACAGAGAAATACAAGGGAGCCCAAAACCCTGCCTACATGAAAGACCCTCGTATGGATGAGTTTCGTGCTTGGCAAAAAGCTGCCAATGGCTTGCTCAATAAAATCGCCCTTGCGCCAGAACGCGAAGGTGTAGAAGACTTTGTTCGTACAGTTACGGGCGAAGGAGTGACTGTTGCTCTTGGACACTCAAATGCGACTTTTGATGAAGCTAAAAAAGCAGTTGATGCTGGAGCAAGCGTTTGGGTACATGCCTACAATGGGATGCGTGGGTTGACTCACCGTGAGCTCGGTATGGTGGGAGCCATGTATGAATTGCCACATACTTACGCTGAATTGATTTGTGATGGTCACCACGTAGATCCAAAGGCCTGTGACATTTTGCTCAAGCAAAAAGGAACTGAAAATATTGCTCTCATCACAGACTGTATGACAGCGGGTGGCTTGGAAGACGGCGACTACATGTTGGGAGAATTCCCAGTAGTTGTTGCCAATGGAACTGCACGCCTCAAATCGACAGGCAATTTGGCAGGTTCTATCCTCAAACTCAAAGACGGTTTGAAGAATGTGGTCGAATGGGGCATTGCGAATCCGCATGAAGCAGTCATGATGGCCAGCTTCAACCCAGCAAAATCTGTTCACATTGATGATGTCTGTGGACAAATCCGTGAAGGCTACGATGCCGACTTTATCGTACTAGATAAAGATTTGGAATTGGTAGCAACCTACCTAGATGGTGTGAAACGTTATCAAGCCTAAGAAGATAAAAAATAGGGGTCAATAAGGGACTCCTATTTTTATTATCAGATGAAAATAATAGGATTAAAGAAATTTCTAATGGGGGAAACAAGCAAAATCCTTTTCTTGTATTAAAAAATTAGATATAATATACGGTACAAAGGAAGTAGTAAGAATGTATCGTGTTATAGAAATGTATGGGGATTTTGAACCGTGGTGGTTCATAGAAGGTTGGGAAGAAGATGTCATCATGAGTCAATCTTTTGACAAGTACTATGATGCTCTAAAATATTATAAATCATGCTGGTTTGAGCTGGAAAAGAAGAATCCTCTTTATAAGAGTCGGAGTGATTTGATGACTATTTTTTGGGATCCTGCTGATCAGCGCTGGTGTGATGAGTGTGATGAGTATTTGCAACAGTACCATTCTTTGGCACTTTTGCAGGATGAGCAAGTCATCCCCGATGAAAAGCTACGTCCAGGCTACGAAAAACAAACAGGTCAAGAAAAACACCGTTCTTGCCGTATGAAATGGAGATAAAAAAGTAACTTTTTAAGTTGCTTTTTTTATTTTTTTTGCGAATAGTTAGATAAGGAGGGCGATATGGTACAAGAAATTGCACAGAAAATTATTGCTACTGCGAAAGAAAAGAAGGCTCAGGATATCTATTTTATCCCCAAGGAAAAGTCCTACGAGCTTCACATGCGGGTTGGAGACGAACGGTGTCTAGTTGACTCCTATGAGTTTGATGTTTTAGCTGCTGTGATTAGTCATTTTAAATTTGTGGCGGGTATGAACGTAGGAGAGAAGAGGCGTAGTCAGCTGGGGTCTTGCGACTATCAGCATGGGGAGAAGAAGTCTTCTCTGCGTTTGTCTACCGTGGGAGATTATCGGGGATATGAGAGTTTGGTCATTCGTTTGTTGCACGATGAGGAACAGGACCTGCATTTCTGGTTTCAGGATATGAACAAACTGGGTGAGCAGTACAGGCAACGGGGGCTCTACCTTTTTGCGGGTCCAGTTGGAAGTGGCAAGACGACCTTGATGCACGAATTAGCCAAGTCTCTGTTTAAAGGACAGCAGGTTATGTCCATTGAAGATCCTGTCGAGATCAAGCAGGACGACATGCTCCAGTTGCAGTTGAATGAGGCGATTGGATTGACCTATGAAAATCTGATCAAACTGTCTCTTCGGCATCGTCCTGACCTCTTGATTATCGGTGAAATTCGTGACAGCGAGACAGCGCGTGCAGTGGTCAGAGCCAGTTTGACAGGGGCGACAGTTTTTTCAACCATTCATGCCAAGAGTATCCGAGGTGTTTATGAACGCCTTCTGGAGTTGGGTGTGACGGAGGAGGAACTAGCAGTTGTCTTGCAAGGCGTCTGCTACCAGAGATTAATTGGGGGAGGAGGAATCGTTGACTTTGCAAACAAAGACTATCAAGAACACCAGCCAACTAGCTGGAATGAACAGATTGACCAGCTTCTTAAAGATGGACATATCACAAGTCTTCAGGCTGAAATGGAAAAAATTAGCTACAGCTAAGCAGAAGAAAATCATCACTTTGTTTAACAACCTCTTCTCCAGTGGCTTTCATTTGGTGGAAATTATTTCTTTTTTGGGCAGAAGTGCCCTGATGGAAAAGGACTATGTGGCCCAGATGCACCAAGGCTTGTCTCAGGGGAAATCCTTTTCAGAGATGATGGACAGCTTGGGCTTTTCAAGTGCTATTGTGACCCAATTATCTCTAGCTGAAGTACATGGAAATCTTCACCTGAGTTTGGGAAAGATAGAAGAATATCTGGATAATTTGGCCAAGGTCAAGAAAAAGTTAATCGAAGTGGCGACTTATCCTCTGATTTTGCTGGGATTTCTCCTGCTAATCATGCTGGGGTTGAGAAATTATTTGCTACCTCAACTGGACAGTAGCAATATCGCCACTCAAATCATCGGCAATCTGCCACAAATTTTTCTGGGACTAGTGCTGGTTTGCTCTCTGTCTCTACTTTTATCCCTCACTTTCTACAAAAGAAGTTCCAAGATGCGAGTCTTCTCTATGTTAGCACGGATTCCCTTTCTGGGAATCTTTGTCCAGACCTATCTGACAGCCTATTATGCGCGTGAATGGGGCAATATGATTTCGCAGGGAATGGAGCTGATGCAGATTTTTCAGATCATGCAGGAACAGGGTTCACAGCTCTTTAAAGAAATCGGTCAAGATCTGGCTCAAGCCCTGCAAAATGGCCGCGAATTTTCTCAAACCATAGCGACCTATCCTTTCTTTAAAAAGGAGTTGAGTCTCATCATCGAGTATGGGGAAGTCAAGTCCAAGCTGGGGAGTGAGTTGGAAATCTATGCAGAAAAAACTTGGGAAGCCTTTTTTACCCGAGTCAACCGCACCATGAACTTAGTACAGCCACTGGTTTTTATCTTTGTGGCCCTGATTATCGTTTTACTTTATGCGGCAATGCTTATGCCCATGTATCAAAATATGGAGGTAAATTTTTAAAATGAAAAAACTCATGACAAATTTAAAAAAAGCCAAGGTTAAAGCTTTCACTTTGGTAGAGATGTTAGTGGTCTTGCTCATCATCAGCGTTCTTCTCTTGCTCTTTGTGCCCAATTTGACCAAGCAAAAGGATGCCGTAGATGACAAAGGAAAAGCTGCTGTTGTTAAGGTGGTGGAAAGTCAGGCAGAACTCTATAGTCTGGATAAGAATGAAGATGCGAGTCTAAGTAAATTACAGGCCGACGGCCGTATCACAGCTGAGCAAGCTAAGGCTTATAAAGAATACCATGCAAAACAAAAAACAAGTCAAACTGTTGCGGATTAAGGCCTTTACCATGCTGGAAAGTCTCTTGGTTTTGGGACTTGTAAGTATGATTGCCTTGGGCTTGTCCGGTTCTGTCCAGTCCACTTTTGCAGCGGTAGAGGAGCAGATTTTCTTTATGGAGTTTGAAGAACTCTATCGGGAAACACAAAAACGTAGCGTAGCCAGTCAGCAAAAGACCAGCTTGAACTTAGATGGACAGACCATTAGTAATGGCAGTCAAAAGTTGACAGTTCCTAAAGGAATTCAGGCACCATCAGGACAAAGCATTATATTTGACCGAGCTGGGGGCAATTCATCCCTGGCTAAGGTTGAATTTCAGACCAGCAAAGGAGTGATTCGCTATCAATTATATCTAGGAAATGGAAAAATTAAACGCATTAAGGAAACTAAAAATTAAGGCGGTGATCTTACTAGAAGCAGTAGTAGCTTTGGTTGTGTTTGCCAGCATTGCGACCCTTCTTTTGGGACAAATTCAGAAAAATAGGCAGGAAGAGGCAGAAATCTTGCAAAAAGAAGAAGTCTTACGTGCGGCTAAGATGGCTCTGCAGACAGGTCAAAATCAGGTAAACATAAACGGAGTGGAGATTCAGGTGTTTTCTAGTGAAAAAGGAGTGGAGGTCTATCATGGTTCAGAGAAGTTACTCGACCTTAAAGAACGGTAAGGTAAGAGCGTTCACTCTATTAGAATCCCTGATTGCCCTTATTGTCATCAGCGGGGGCTTGCTCCTCTTTCAGGCTATGAGTCAGCTCCTCATTTCAGAAGTTCGTTACCAGCAGCAAAGCGAGCAAAAGGAGTGGCTCTTGTTTGTGGATCAGCTGGAGGCAGAGTTAGAGCGTTCGCAGTTTGAAAAGGTAGAAGGCAATCGCCTCTACATGAAACAGGATGGTAAGGATATCTCTATAGGTAAGTCTAAATCGGATGATTTTCGAAAAACGGATACCAGCGGACGGGGCTACCAACCTATGGTTTATGAACTTAAATCAGCTCAAATTACAGAGGAAAATCAATTGGTTCACTTTCGTTTCCAATTTCAAAAGGGCTTAGAAAGGGAGTTCATCTATCGTGTGGAAAAAGCAAAAAGTTAAGGCAGGCGTTCTCCTATACGCAGTCACTATGGCAGCCATTTTTAGCCTTTTGTTGCAGTTTTATTTGAATCGGCAGGTCGCCCATCACAAAGACTATACCCTAAACAAAGAGAAGTTGGCTGCTTTTGCCATGGCTAAACGAAGCAAAGATAAGGCTGAGCAAGAAAGTGGTGAACGAGTCTTTAACTTAGGAAAGGTCACGTATCACAATACGAAAACAGATTTTGTAACAAGTGTTCGTATGAATAAGGGCAACTATGAATTTCTCTTTCCTTCGATGAAAGCCAAGGAAAAGAAAACAGCTAAAAAGGAAGAGGTGGCGACTGATTCAAGCAATCAAGCAGGGAAGAAAAAATCAGAAGAAAAGCCTGAAAAGAAAGACAAATCCTAGTCAATTCAACTTCTTTGTGCTAAACTAAAAACATGAAACACGATTTTAATCACAAAGCAGAAACCTTTGATTCCCCTAAAAATATCTTCCTTGCAAACTTGATTTGTCAAGCAGTTGAAGCACAGATTGATTTTCTATCAGACAAGGAAATATTGGACTTCGGTGGTGGGACGGGTCTGTTAGCCTTGCCTCTAGCTAAGCAAGCCCAGTCGGTTACCCTTGTAGACATCTCGGAGAAAATGCTGGAGCAAGCCCGTTTGAAAGCAGAGCAACAAGACATCAAGAATATCCAGATTTTGGAGCAGGATTTACTGGCAAATCCCTTGGAACAGCAATTTGACCTGATTGTTGTCAGTCGGGTTCTTCATCATATGCCTGATCTAGATGCAACTCTTGCCATGTTTTACCATCACCTTAGGGAGAATGGACAGGTCCTCATTGCTGATTTTGTCAAGACAGATACCAACCACCATGGTTTTGAATTGCCTGAACTGGAAACCAAACTCGACCAGTTTGGTTTTTCGAGCATTGACAGTCAGATCCTCTATAGTGCTGAAGGTCTTTTCCTAGGAAATTACGCAGAGCTCTTTTTAACTGTAGCCCAAAAATCACTCGCTGACTAAAGCAGTGATTTTTTCTCTTCAGATGGAAAAAATAGGGGAATTTTGATAAGATAGGAATATGGATTTTGAAAAAATTGAACAAGCTTATACGTATTTACTAGAGAATATCCAAGTCATCCAAAGTGATTTGGCAACCAACTTTTATGATGCCTTGGTAGAGCAAAATAGTATCTACCTAGATGACGAGACTGAGCTAGAGCAGGTCAAGGAGAACAATCAAGCCCTTAAGCGCTTAGCGCTTCGCAAGGAAGAGTGGCTCAAGACCTACCAGTTTCTCTTGATGAAGGCAGGACAAACGGAGCCTTTACAGGCCAATCACCAGTTTACACCGGATGCCATTGCCCTCCTATTGGTACTTGTTGTAGAAGAGTTGTTTGGACAAGAGGAAATTAGCATCCTCGAAACGGGTTCTGGTATGGGGATTTTGGGGGCTACTTTCTTGACTTCTCTTGCTAAAAAAGTAGATTACTTGGGAATCGAAGTGGATGATTTGCTAATTGATCTGGCAGCCAGTATGGCAGATGTGATTGGTTTGCAGGCTGGTTTTGTTCAAGGAGACGCCGTTCGTCCGCAAATGCTTAAAGAAAGCGACGTGGTCATCAGCGATTTGCCTGTTGGCTATTACCCAGACGATGCCATCGCTTCGCGCTATCAAGTGTCTTCTAGTCAAGAGCATACCTATGCCCATCATTTGCTGATGGAACAAGGCCTCAAGTACCTTAAGTCAGATGGCTATGCTATTTTTCTAGCTCCGAGTGATTTATTGACCAGTCCTCAAAGTGATTTGTTAAAAGGGTGGCTCAAAGACGAAGTGAGTCTGGCTGCTATCATCGCTCTGCCAGAGGATATTTTCTCAACTGCAAGCCAAGCTAAAAGTATTTTTGTCTTACAGAAGAAAAGAGACAAGGAAATAGAACCCTTTGTTTACCCTCTTACTAGCTTGCAAGATCCGTCAGTTTTGTTTACCTTTAAAGAAAATTTTCAAAATTGGAGCAAAGGTACTGAAATATAAAAGAGATTTTGTTATAATAGATGAAAACGCTTAAAAAGAGGTATCATCTTATGACAAAAACAATTGCAATCAATGCAGGAAGCTCAAGCTTGAAATGGCAACTTTATCAAATGCCTGAAGAGAAAGTTTTGGCTAAAGGCTTGATTGAACGTATTGGATTGAAAGATTCAATTTCAACAGTAAAATTTGACGGTCGTTCGGAGCAACAAATTCTTGATATCGAAGACCATACACAAGCCGTTAAAATTTTATTGGATGACTTGATTCGTTTTGACATCATCAAAGGGTACGACGAGATTACAGGTGTCGGACACCGCGTCGTTGCAGGTGGTGAATATTTCAAGGAATCAACAGTTGTTGAGGGAGATGTGATAGAAAAAGTTGAGGAGTTGGGACTCTTGGCTCCTCTTCACAATCCAGCTAACGCAGCTGGAATTCGTGCATTTAAGGAACTGCTTCCAGATATTACCAGTGTTGTTGTATTTGATACTTCATTCCACACAACCATGCCAGAAAAGGCTTATCGCTACCCTCTACCAACTAAATACTACACAGAAAACAAGGTTCGTAAATATGGTGCCCACGGGACAAGCCACCAGTTTGTCGCAGGAGAAGCAGCGAAACTTTTGGGCCGTCCTCTAGAAGATTTGAAATTGATTACCTGCCATATTGGTAATGGGGCTTCTATCACAGCTGTTAAGGGTGGGAAGTCTGTGGATACTTCTATGGGATTCACACCACTTGGCGGTGTGATGATGGGAACTCGTACAGGAGATATTGACCCTGCTATCATCCCTTATCTCATGCAATATACAGAGGATTTCAATACCCCAGAAGATATTAGCCGCGTTCTCAATCGTGAATCAGGGCTCATGGGAGTTTCTAGTCAGTCAAGCGATATGCGTGATGTGATTGCTGCCATGGAAGCAGGAGACCATAATGCGACTTTGGCTTATGAAATGTATGTTGATCGTATCCAAAAACATATCGGCCAGTACCTTGCAGTCCTAAATGGAGCAGATGCGATTATCTTCACAGCAGGTATCGGTGAAAATGCAGCAGATTTCCGTGAGGATGTCATTTCAGGTATCTCTTGGTTTGGTTGTGATGTGGATCCAGAAAAGAATGTCTTTGGTGTAACGGGAGACATCTCAACTGACGCAGCGAAAATCCGTGTCTTGGTTATTCCAACAGATGAAGAATTAGTGATTGCACGCGATGTTGAGCGCTTGAAAAAATAAGTAAATACACGTAAAATTTGATTGTGAAAAGAAGTTGGGAAAGAGATTTTCCAGCTTTTTTTATGTAGAAAATGTCTAAAACCTTGCTGTTATTGGCTTTTTTAAAAAATATGGTATAATAGTAGTAATTTAATAGATGGAGTTGAGTTTTGAAGAAAAGCTTTCGTGTAAAAAGAGAGAAAGATTTTAAGGCGATTTTCAAGGACGGAACAAGTTTTGCCAATCGAAAATTTGTTGTCTACCAATTGGAAAACCAGCAAAACCATTTTCGAGTAGGACTGTCCGTCAGCAAAAAGCTGGGGAATGCAGTTACCAGAAATCAAATTAAGAGACGAATCCGACACATTCTACAAAGTGTAAAAGGGAGTTTAGTAGAGCATGTCGATTTTGTCGTGATTGCCCGAAAAGGGGTGGAAACCTTGGAATATGCAGAGATGGAGAAAAACCTACTCCACGTATTAAAGTTATCAAAGATTTATCAGGAAGGAAATGGGAGTGAAAAAGAAACTACAGTTGACTAGTTTGTTGGGCTTGTCCTTGTTTATCATGACGGCCTGTGCAACAAATAGTACAGCTAACGATATAACAGCGGATTCGACAGATTTTTGGAGTAAATTCGTCTATTTTTTTGCTGAAATTATCCGCTTTTTGTCCTTTGACATTAGTATCGGAGTGGGGATTATCCTCTTCACAATCTTGATCCGGACGATTTTATTGCCAGTCTTTCAGACACAGATGGTTGCCTCTAGAAAAATGCAAGAGGCTCAACCACGCATCAAGGCTTTGCGAGAGCAATATCCGGGTCGTGATATGGAAAGTAGAACCAAGCTAGACCAAGAGATGCGGAAGGTCTATAAGGAATTGGGGATCAAGCATTCATCCTCTCTCTGGCCAATTTTAATACAAATGCCGGTTCTCTTGGCGCTCTTTCAAGCCTTGAGTCGAGTAGATTTTTTGAAAACAGGTCACTTTTTATGGATTAATTTGGGAGGAGTAGATACAAGTTTTGTCCTTCCAATTTTGGCAGCAGTCTTTACCTTCTTGAGTAGCTGGTTATCGAATAAAGCTTTGTCCGAAAAAAGTGGGGCTACGACAGGGATGATGTATGGTATGCCTATATTGATCTTTGTTTTTGCCATCTCCGCCCCAAGCGGTGTAGCCTTGTACTGGGCTGTATCTAATGCTTATCAAGTTCTGCAAACCTATTTCTTGAACAATCCTTTCAAGATTATTGCTGAAAGAGAAGCAGTGGCACAAGCAGAAAAAGATTTAGAAGGTAAGAAGAGAAAAGCCTTGAAAAAAGCACAGAAAAAGAAAAAATAAGGGGGAATCTTGTAATGGTATTATTTACAGGTTCAACGGTTGAAGAAGCAATCCAAAAAGGATTGAAAGAATTAGACATTCCAAGAATGAAGGCCCACATCAAGGTCGTTTCGAAAGAGAAAAAAGGGTTCTTAGGCTTGTTTGGTAAGAAGCCAGCTCAAGTTGATATCGAAGCGATTAGTGAAACGACAGTGATCAAAGCCAATCAGCAGGCCATTAAAGGGGTTCCAAAAGAAGTTAATGAAAAAAATGAACCCGTGAAAACAGTAAGTGAAGCAACTGTTGATTTGGGACATGTAGTTGAAGTCATCAAGAAGATTGAAGAAGAAGGTCAAGGTGTCTCTGAAGAGGTCAAGGCTGAAATCCTGAAAAATGAAAAGCATGCCAGCACGATTTTGGAAGAAACAGGTCATATTTCAATTTTAAATGAACTTCAAGCAGAAGATGCTACTGAGGAAGTTAAGCCTGCTCCAGAAAAAGAAGCTGAAACGCAAGAAGTAGCGAGCCAATCGTTGGAAGATTTGGGCTTAAAAGTAGAGCCAAGTTATGATACCGAACAAGTGGCAACAGAAGTAGCTAGCTACGTTCAAACCATTGTGGATGATATGGATGTTGAAGGTACGATTTCGAGCGACTACAATCGTCGTACCATCAATCTTCAAATTGACACCAATGAACCAGGTCGTATTATCGGCTATCACGGAAAAGTCTTGAAAGCTCTTCAACTGTTAGCGCAAAATTACCTTTACAATCGCTATTCGAGAACGTTCTACATCACAATCAATGTCAATGATTACGTTGAACACCGTGCAGAAGTCTTGCAAACCTACGCTCAAAAATTGGCGACTCGCGTTTTAGAAGAAGGACGTAGCCAACAAACAGATCCAATGTCAAATAGCGAACGCAAGATTATCCATCGCATTATTTCACGCATGGATGGCGTGACGAGTTACTCTGAAGGTGACGAGCCAAATCGCTATGTTGTCGTAGATGCAGAATAAGCAAAGCAAAATCAGGTTCATCCTGATTTTTTGCTAGGAAAGGAAAGATTCAGATATGCTGAAAGCAGTTAGAGAATATCTATCATTTGCAGGGGTCCAGTATCGTAATCCTGATAAAGCTGGTGATGAAAGAGAAAAGATGCTGGAATTGCGTCACAAAGGCCAAGAGGCTCGGAAGTCTTTTACAGAATTGGCCAAAACCTTTCAAGCAAGTCATTCAGAATGGCAACTCCAACAGACTAGCCAGTGGATGAATCAAGCACAACGCTTAAGGCCACATTTCTGGGCCTATCTACAGAGAGACGGACAAGTGACAGAACCTATGATGGCTCTTCGTTTGTATGGAACACCTGCTGACTTTGGGATTTCTTTGGAAGTCAGTTTCATCGAGCGAAAGAAAGATGAACAGACCTTAGACAAGCAAGCCAAGGTTTTAGAGCTTCCAGCGGTAGAAGGAATTTATTATCTAGTCTACTCAAATGGAGAAAGTCATAAGGTGGAGGCTACTGAGGAGAATCGCCGTACTTTACGAGAGAAGCTGAGAAATCAAGAAGTTCGTAAAGTCTTAGTCAAGTCAGATGTTTCCTTCATTGAAAATCAGTCAGTAGAAGCGATATTGGAGGAGCTAGAAGACGCTTATACTCGTTTGCTCCCGTACTATGAAGTGACGAGAGGATAGACAAATCAAATGTGTTAGATGAACGCAAATTGTTTTATTGCTATTCTATGCATTTTTTCATATAATAGAAAAATAGGATGTGTGATTCATTAATCACCTCAAAGAGAAAGGAAATTCTATGTCAAATCTATCTGTTAATGCAATTCGTTTTCTAGGTATTGACGCCATTAACAAAGCAAACTCAGGTCACCCAGGGGTGGTTATGGGGGCTGCTCCAATGGCCTATAGCCTCTTTACAAAACAACTTCGTATCAATCCTGCTCAACCAAACTGGATCAACCGCGACCGCTTTATTCTTTCAGCAGGTCACGGCTCTATGCTTCTTTATGCCCTTCTTCACCTTTCTGGTTTTGAAGATGTTAGCATGGATGAAGTCAAGAACTTCCGCCAATGGGGTTCAAAAACACCAGGTCACCCAGAATTTGGCCATACTGCAGGGGTTGACGCTACAACTGGTCCTCTAGGACAAGGGATTTCTACTGCTACTGGTTTTGCCCAAGCAGAACGTTTCCTTGCAGCCAAATATAACCGCGAAGGCTTCAATATCTTTGACCACTATACTTATGTGATCTGTGGCGACGGAGATTTGATGGAAGGTGTTTCAAGCGAGGCAGCTTCATACGCAGGTTTGCAAAAACTCGACAAGTTGGTTGTTCTTTATGATTCAAATGACATTAACTTGGATGGTGAGACAAAAGATTCCTTCACAGAAAGTGTTCGTGACCGTTACAATGCCTACGGTTGGCACACAGCCTTGGTTGAAGATGGGACAGACTTGGAAGCAATCCATGCTGCTATCGAAACAGCTAAAGCTTCAGGAAAACCATCTTTGATTGAAGTGAAGACTGTTATTGGATACGGTTCTCCAAACAAACAAGGAACTAATGCTGTACACGGTGCTCCTCTTGGAGCAGATGAAACTGCGGCTACTCGCCAAGCTCTTGGTTGGGACTATGAACCATTTGAAATCCCAGAGCAAGTTTATGCTGATTTCAAAGAAAATGTTGCAGACCGTGGCGCATCAGCTTATCAAGCTTGGACAAATTTAGTTGCAGATTATAAAGAAGCTCACCCAGAACTGGCTGCAGAAGTAGAAGCTATTATCGACGGACGTGATCCAGTTAAAGTTACTCCAGCAGACTTCCCAGCTCTAGAAAACGGCTTCTCTCAAGCCACTCGTAATTCAAGTCAGGATGCTTTGAACGTTGTTGCTGCCAAGTTACCAACTTTCTTAGGTGGATCAGCTGACCTTGCTCACTCAAACATGACTTATATCAAAACGGACGGACTTCAAGACGACGCTAATCGCTTGAACCGCAACATTCAGTTTGGTGTTCGTGAATTTGCAATGGGAACGATCTTGAACGGGATGGCCCTTCACGGTGGACTTCGTGTATACGGTGGTACTTTCTTCGTCTTCTCTGACTATGTGAAGGCGGCTGTCCGCTTGTCAGCCTTACAAGGACTTCCTGTGACTTATGTCTTTACCCACGATTCGATCGCAGTTGGTGAAGATGGTCCAACTCACGAACCGGTTGAACACTTAGCGGGTCTTCGTGCTATGCCAAATCTCAATGTTTTCCGCCCAGCAGATGCGCGTGAAACTCAAGCAGCTTGGTACCTTGCGGTGACAAGTGAAAAAACACCAACTGCTCTTGTCTTGACACGTCAAAACTTGACTGTTGAAGAAGGGACGGACTTTAATAAAGTTGCAAAAGGTGCCTATGTTGTCTATGAAAATGCAGTAGATTTTGACACGATCTTGATTGCGACAGGTTCAGAGGTCAATCTAGCTGTTGCAGCTGCCAAAGAATTGGCTAGTCAAGGCGAAAAAGTCCGTGTAGTCAGCATGCCATCTACAGATGTCTTTGACGCACAAGACGCAGCATACAAGGAAGAAATCCTTCCAAATGCAGTTCGCCGTCGTGTTGCAGTTGAAATGGGTGCAACTCAAAACTGGTACAAATATGTTGGTTTAGATGGTGCAGTTCTCGGTATTGATACTTTCGGAGCATCTGCACCAGCACCAAAAGTATTGGAAGAGTACGGATTTACGGTAGAAAATCTAGTCAAAGTCGTTCAAAACTTGAAATAATTGCAGAAATCAGAGTGAAAACTCTGATTTTTTATAACCATAAAAACAAGGTACAACCTTGTAAAAGTAGCTGAAATTTGATATAGTAGTCCTATGTAAAAGACAAAGGAGAAAACAATGAATCCAAATATTACTTTTTTAATCATGCTTGTAGGTATGATGGCCTTGATGTTCTTTATGCAACGTTCTCAAAAGAAACAAGCTCAAAAGCGTATGGAAAGCTTGAACAAGCTTCAAAAAGGCTATGAAGTTATTACAATTGGCGGCCTTTACGGAACAGTGGATGAAGTAGACACTGAGAAGAGAACAATCGTACTTGATGTAGATGGCGTTTATTTGACTTTTGAATTGGCTGCTATCAAGACAGTGTTGCCACTCAAAGAAGCTGTGACACCAGAAGGAACAGTTGTTGACGAAGGCGGAGCAATCGAAGAATAAAACGGGACCTGTCACTCCCGTTTTTCTATGAAGTGAGAGGAAAAGAGGGATGAGAAAAATAGTATTTGTTTGCTTAGGAAACATCTGCCGTAGCCCCATGGCAGAGTTTGTGATGAAATCCATGACGAGCGATTACCAGATTGAGAGTCGTGCGACTTCGTCTTGGGAACATGGTAATCCGATTCATAAGGGAACGCAAGGGATTTTCCAGCAATATCAGATTCCTTATGACAAAGACAAAACATCACTCCAGGTTCGTAGAGAAGATTTTGAGTCATTTGATTACATTATCGGGATGGATGCTTCAAACGTTTCAGATCTGCGTCAAATGTGTCCTCAGGAACTACAGCATAAGATCTACCCTTTTGCATCTGAAAGTGTTCCAGATCCTTGGTATACAGGAGATTTTGAGGAAACCTATGCTCGCATCACAAGTGGCTGTAAAAGCTGGCTAGATCGATTAGAAAATGAGAGTGACAATGGAAAAGCTTAAACAAATCTATGAAAAGTATAGAGTTTACCTAACTCGCCCTAGGCTAGAGTTCATTGCAGTAGTCGTAATTGCACTCTGTGCTCTTTCGGTATTTCTACTAAATACACCCAAAAAGGGTGTCCTGACACTTGATGGTGGTGCACTTGTTTATGATGGTACCCTGGTGCGAGGGAAAATGAATGGTCAGGGGACCATGACCTTTGAAAATGGGGACCAATATACAGGTGATTTCAATAATGGAGCCTTTAATGGAAAAGGAACGTTCCAATCAAAAGATGGCTGGAAATACGAAGGTGATTTTGTAAATGGCCAGGCTGAAGGTCAAGGAAAGTTGACGACAGAGCAAGAAGTTGTCCATGAAGGAACCTTTAAACAAGGCGTTTTCCAACAAAAACAGTAGTCTCCAAGTTAGGAGGCTATTTTTCAAAACCGGAAAGAAAACGCTTTCTGTGCTTGGATTCGATAACTAACTATCAACTAGAAAAAACTTTGTGAAATAAAAAAATTTTCTCCATAATTTCACAATCATCCAGTCAAAACTCTATTGAACAGGGATATTGAGAAAAAAATCACAATCTTAGAAAATTTCTTTGTGAAATGCTTATGAAACTGTTTACAAAGTATAAAAAAAGAGTTATAATGAACTTGTGAAAAAATTAACAAAGGATAACATCCTTAAAGGCTATGGAGGATAATATGGCTGATAAAAAAACAGTAACACCAGAGGAAAAACAACTTGCTGCTGAAAAGCATGTCGACGGTCTCGTGAAAAAAGCCTTGGTTGCGCTTGATGAAATGCGCAAGTTGAACCAAGAGCAAGTTGACTACATCGTAGCAAAAGCGTCTGTTGCAGCACTTGATGCGCACGGTATCCTTGCACAACACGCAGTTGAAGAAACTGGTCGTGGTGTATTTGAAGATAAGGCGACAAAAAATCTATTTGCCTGTGAACACGTAGTGAACAATATGCGTGGAGTTAAAACAGCTGGAGTTATCGAAGATGATCCAATTACAGGTTTGACGAAGATTGCGGAGCCGGTCGGAGTTATTTGTGGTATCACTCCAACAACAAACCCAACTTCAACAGCGATTTTTAAATCACTCATTGCTTTGAAGACACGTAACCCAATTGTTTTCGCCTTCCACCCATCAGCTCAAGAATCTTCTGCTCATGCTGCACAAATCGTTCGTGATGCAGCCATCGCAGCCGGTGCACCTGAAAACTGTGTTCAATGGATTACAGAGCCATCTATGGAAGCAACTGGGGCACTTATGAACCATGAAGGTGTTGCGACTATCCTCGCAACTGGTGGGAATGCTATGGTTAAAGCTGCATACTCATGTGGAAAACCAGCTCTTGGGGTAGGTGCCGGAAACGTTCCTGCCTATGTAGAAAAATCTGCTGACCTTCGTCAAGCTGCTCATGACATCGTTATGTCAAAATCATTTGATAATGGGATGGTCTGTGCATCAGAACAAGCCGTTATCATTGATAAAGAAGTGTATGACGAATTTGTAGAAGAATTCAAATCATACCATACTTACTTTGTAAACAAGAAAGAAAAAGCACTTCTTGAAGAATTCTGTTTCGGCGTGAAAGCAAACAGCAAAAACTGTGCAGGTGCTAAACTAAACGCAAACATCGTTGGTAAACCAGCAGCATGGATTGCTGAACAAGCAGGATTTAGCGTTCCAGAAGGAACAAACATCTTGGCTGCAGAATGTGCAGAAGTAGGACCAAAAGAACCATTGACTCGTGAAAAATTGTCACCAGTTATCGCTGTCCTAAAAGCTGAAGATACAGAAGACGGTCTTAAAAAAGCTCGTCAAATGGTTGAGTTTAACGGACTTGGTCACTCAGCAGCTATCCATACAAAAGACGAAGCTCTTGTTAAACGCTTTGGTACAGAAATCAAAGCAATGCGTATTATCTGGAACTCTCCATCTACTTTCGGTGGTATCGGTGACGTATACAATGCCTTCATCCCATCATTGACACTTGGATGTGGTTCATATGGACACAACTCAGTCGGTGATAACGTGAGTGCGATCAACCTTCTAAACATCAAGAAAGTAGGGAAACGTAGAAATAATATGCAATGGTTTAAAGTTCCTTCAAAAATTTACTTCGAACGCAATTCTATCCAATACCTTCAAACTTGCGAAGGTATCGAACGTGTCATGATTGTTACCGATAAATCAATTGAAAAACTCGGTTTTGTACAACGTGTGATTGACCAATTGAATCTTCGTAAAAACAAAGTCACGATTCAAGTCTTCTCAGATGTTGAACCAGATCCAGATATCACAACAGTTCGTCGTGGTGTTGAAGTAATGCGTTCGTTTGAACCAGACACTATCATTGCCCTTGGTGGTGGTTCACCAATGGATGCAGCTAAAGGTATGTGGATGTTCTATGAACAGCCAGACGTTGACTTCGGTGACCTCGTTCAAAAATTCATGGATATCCGCAAACGTGCCTTCAAATTCCCATCACTTGGTAAGAAAGCACAATATATCGGTATTCCAACAACATCTGGTACAGGTTCAGAAGTAACACCGTTTGCAGTTATCTCTGACAAGGCAAACAACCGGAAATACCCAATCACTGACTACGCTTTGACACCAACCATTGCAATTGTTGACCCTGCTTTGGTAGAATCTGTTCCAGCATTTATTGCTGCTGACACAGGTATGGATGTCTTGACACACGCAACTGAAGCTTATACTTCTAACTTTGCTAATGACTATACAGATGGTATTGCTCTTCAAACCATCAAGTTAGTCTTCAAATACTTGGAGAAATCTGTAAAAACAGCTGACCCAGAAGCCCGTGAAAAGATGCATAATGCCTCTACAATGGCTGGTATGGCCTTTGCAAATGCCTTCCTTGGAATGAGTCACTCAATGGCGCATAAGATTGGTGCTGTTCACCACACCATTCACGGACGTACAAATGCTATTTTACTTCCTTATGTTATCCGTTATAATGGAACTCGTCCATCTAAAACTACAACATGGCCTAAGTACAATTACTGGAAAGCTGATGAAAAATTCCAAGATATTGCTCGTATGCTAGGTCTTCCTTGCTCAACACCAGAAGAAGCGGTTGAAGCTTATGCCAAAGCAGTTTACGATCTTGGTGAAGCAGTTGGAATCACAATGAACTTCAAAGGCTTTGGTATCGATGAAAAAACTTGGAAAGACAGCTTGCATGAGATTGCCTTACTTGCTTACGAAGACCAATGTTCACCTGCAAACCCACGCTTACCAATGGTAGCTGACATGGAAGAAATCATGGCAGATGCTTACTATGGTTATAAAGAACGTCCAGGACGTCGTAAATAATCGTTTATCAGCCTAGAGGCAGGAGAAATCCTGTCTCTTTTTTGTGAACTCAGATAGACTTGGAATTAAGGTTGAGTGTGAAAATGGAGATAATATACGGACATTATAAAAGATTGTAGGGATATATTTAAAAATTAAAGAATAAGTGAATGAAAAGGAGTGGAAAAGTAGAAAAGTAAGAGAGAAAATCGACGCCCGTACTTGCAATTAAACTCAAATAGTTATATAATAGGTTTGTTGAAAGGTGATTTGTAGTGATTCAAGTTACTCTTTTCACAATAAAATTTTCATGATTTTCATAAGGAGGAAATCACTAATGGTAGTTAAAGTTGGTATTAACGGTTTCGGACGTATTGGTCGTCTTGCTTTCCGCCGTATCCAAAACGTAGAAGGTGTTGAAGTTACTCGCATCAACGACCTTACAGATCCAGTGATGCTTGCACACTTGTTGAAATACGATACAACTCAAGGTCGTTTCGACGGTACTGTAGAAGTTAAAGAAGGCGGATTTGAAGTTAACGGTAAATTCGTTAAAGTTTCTGCTGAACGTGATCCAGAACAAATCGACTGGGCTAACGACGGTGTAGAAATCGTTCTTGAAGCAACTGGTTTCTTTGCTACTAAAGCAGCTGCTGAAAAACACTTGCACGCTGGTGGTGCTAAGAAAGTTGTTATCACTGCTCCTGGTGGATCAGATGTTAAAACAGTTGTATTTAACACTAACCATGACATTCTTGATGGTACAGAAACAGTTATCTCAGGTGCTTCATGTACTACAAACTGTTTGGCTCCAATGGCTAAAGCTCTTCATGACAACTTCGGTATCGTTGAAGGTTTGATGACTACTATCCACGGTTACACTGGTGACCAAATGGTTCTTGATGGACCACACCGTAAAGGTGACCTTCGCCGTGCTCGTGCTGCTGCAGCTAACATCGTTCCTAACTCAACTGGTGCTGCTAAAGCAATCGGTTTGGTTATCCCTGAATTGAACGGTAAATTGGACGGAGCTGCTCAACGTGTTCCTGTTCCAACAGGTTCTGTAACTGAATTGGTAGCAGTTCTTGATAAGAACGTTACTGTTGATGAAGTAAACGCAGCTATGAAAGCAGCTTCTAACGAATCATACGGTTACACTGAAGATCCAATCGTATCTTCTGATATCGTAGGTATGTCATTCGGTTCATTGTTTGACGCAACTCAAACTAAAGTTCTTGACGTTGACGGTAAACAATTGGTTAAAGTTGTTTCATGGTATGACAACGAAATGTCTTACACTTCACAACTTGTTCGTACTCTTGAATACTTTGCAAAAATCGCTAAATAATTCTTGAGTCGACAAAAAAGCAAGGCTTTCTGGCCTTGCTTTTTTGTATATATAAGAATAGATGATAATGTCATCCATTCTTTTTTAATTCTTTTTCAAAAGTATCCGATAGAGCAGTGAAACTCAATTTTTCTAAGGTGAGTGGATGGGTAAAAGAAAGGCGAAAAGCATGAAGCATAAGCCGACTTGTTTTTGATTTACTATTATAGAGAGGATCGCCCAAGATAGGATGCTTATGATGAGAAAGGTGAATACGGATCTGATGCGTTCGACCGGTCTTTAGCTTACAACGAACCAGAGAAGTCTTGTTTGGAAATTGCTTTAATCGACTTACCTGTGTTTCAGCATGTTGCCCATTTTTGGGATCCACCACTCGTTTTCTGCGATCGTGTCGATCACGACCGATTTTATCTCGGAAGACAAGTTCTTTACTCTCTACTCGTCCTTCTACGAGTGCCCAGTACTCGCGAGCGATTTCTTTTTTCTCCAACAAGCGATTGAGAATGGGAAGAATAAAAGGGTTCTTAGCAAAAAGCACTAGCCCGCTGGTTTCCATATCTAGACGATGAACGACATAGCAAGTTTGTCCAACGTAGGCAGAGATATGATTGAGAAGGGCGATTTCGTTTGGTTGATTACCGTGAGTTTTCATACCCTCAGGTTTGTTGACGACAATAAGATGTTGGTCCTGATAAACTTCTTGAACGAGGTCTGGATTTCCCCAAAGTATTTCCTTTTTGGGATAATCTTCCTCGTCAAAAGTCAATTGGCAAATATCCCCTGATTTCACCATCTCGTTCCAGTGAACTTCTTCGTGGTTAATTAAGATGTTCTTCTTGGTTCTCAAAAAGTGACGGATTTTTCTAGGGATGAGGAGTTGTTCCTCTAGAAATTGTTTGACCGTCATTTGAGGCAGGGATTCGGGTAATGTAAATATGAATTGCATACAGATATTGTAACAAAAAAAGCCCTATTTGGATAGGGAGTAGCTAAATTCTTGAGTTCCCATGGTGAAGATGATAAAATAAACGCATGAAATTAGATAAATTATTTGAGAAGTTTCTTTCTCTCTTTAAAAAAGAAACGAATGAATCGGCGGAGTCGGATTCTACTAGTATGCGTCGTTCTCGGAGCGATAGAAAAAAATTGTCACAAGTAGGGGCAATTCGAAAATTTTGGCGTCGCTATCATCTGACAAAGATTGTCATCATTTTAGGGTTAAGTGCAGGTTTGCTAGTAGGAACCTACCTATTTGCGATAGCCAAGTCTACCAATGTCAATGACTTACAAAATGCCCTAAAAACCCGAACTCTGATTTTTGACCGCGAAGAAAAAGAGGCAGGAGCCCTATCCGGTCAAAAGGGGACCTATGTTGAGCTGGCAGATATCAGCAAAGACTTGCAGAATGCTGTTGTCGCGACAGAGGACCGTTCCTTCTATAAAAATGATGGGATTAACTACGGTCGTTTCTTTCTAGCCATCCTTACAGCAGGTCGTTCTGGAGGGGGGTCTACCATCACTCAACAGTTGGCGAAAAATGCCTATCTTTCCCAGGACCAGACCGTTGAACGGAAGGCCAAGGAGTTTTTCCTTGCCTTAGAGTTGACAAAGAAATACAGCAAGGAGCAAATCCTTACTATGTACCTCAATAACGCCTACTTTGGAAATGGGGTATGGGGTGTTGAAGATGCGAGTAAGAAATATTTCGGTGTATCGGCTTCACAACTAACGCTTGATCAGGCGGCCACTCTAGCAGGGATGCTCAAGGGACCAGAATTGTATAATCCATTAAATTCTGTTGAAACTTCAACCAATCGTAGGGATACTGTTTTGCAAAATATGGTTGCAGCGGGTTATATTGATAAAAATCAAGAGACCGAAGCAGCTGGAACAGATATGGCTTCTCAACTGCAAGATAAGTATGAAGGGAAGGTTTCAGATTATCGTTATCCGTCCTATTTTGATGCAGTTGTCAACGAAGCGGTTTCCAAGTACAATCTCACAGAAGAAGAGATTGTCAACAACGGCTATCGAATCTATACAGAACTTGACCAAAACTACCAAGCCAACATGCAGGTTGTTTACGAAAACACCTCACTATTTCCAAAGGCAGAAGACGGAACACACGCCGAATCAGGTAGTGTTGCTTTAGAGCCTAAAACAGGTGGGGTGCGTAGCGTTGTTGGCCACGTAGCTGGCGATGACAAACCAGGCTTCCGCAATTTCAACTATGCCACTCAGTCTAAGCGTAGCCCGGGCTCAACCATTAAACCTTTAGTCGTTTATACACCTGCAGTAGAAGCAGGATGGGCCTTAAACAAGCAACTGGATAATCATACGATGCAGTACGATAGTTATCAAGTGGATAATTATGCGGGCATTAAGACATCTCCAGAAGTACCTATGTATCAGGCTTTGGCTGAATCACTCAATTTACCGGCAGTTGCGACTGTAAATGCATTAGGTATTGACAAAGCTTTTGACGCTGGGGAGAGATTTGGCCTGAATATGGAAAATGTTGATCGAGTTCTTGGAGTCGCTCTCGGTGGAGGCGTAGAGACGAATCCCCTCCAGATGGCGCAAGCCTATGCAGCCTTTGCTAATGAAGGTCTGATGCCTGAAGCGCATTTTATCACTCGTATTGAAAATGCCAGTGGCCAGGTCATCAAGAGTCATAAAAATTCCCAAAAACGAGTGATTGATAAGTCGGTAGCCGATAAAATGACCAGCATGATGCTAGGAACATTTACCAATGGTACAGGAATTAGTTCGTCGCCAACAGATTATGTTATGGCTGGAAAGACAGGTACTACTGAGGCTGCTTTTAATTCAGTATATACTAGTGACCAGTGGGTGATTGGCTATACTCCAGATGTGGTAATTACCCACTGGCTCGGTTTCCCGACGACGGATGAAAACCATTATCTGGCAGGTTCGACATCAAATGGAGCAGCCCACGTCTTTAGAAGTATGGCTAATACTATTTTGCCTTACACTCCAGGTAGCACCTTTACAGTTGAGAATGCTTATAAACAAAATGGGATTGAACCAGAAAATACTAAAAAACAAGCTATTGAAAATGAGGCAAACCAGTCGGAGGATCCGATAGCAGATATTCGTAGTCGTGCACAAAATCTTGTAGATGAAGCGGGACGTGCGATTTCAGAAGCTAAGATAAAAGAAAAAGCCCAGACAATATGGGACTCATTCCTTAATCTATTTCGTTAAGAGGCTTGTCAAAGCCTAGGTTTCTTGTTATAATAGATAAGATGGAGGTGTTATGGCACTAAAAAAAGCAAGCCTAGCTTGTGCAGTTTGCGGTTCAAGGAATTACTCAATCAAAACTAGTGGGAACCCCAAGCCAACACGACTAGAAGTAAATAAATTTTGTAAACATTGTGGGAAATATACGACACATAGAGAAACGAGATAGGAGAGAACGAGAACGATGGGTTTTATTAAGGATATTTTTAAACTTCTTAAAGAAACAACGTGGCCAACTCGCAAGGAAAGCTGGAGAGATTTTCGCTCTATTATGGAATACACAGCCTTCTTTGTGGTCATCATTTACATTTTTGACCAGTTGATTGTTTCAGGTTTGATTCGATTTATTAACATTTTTTAGAAGAAAGGCGGAGAACTTCTGCTAGTTTCTTCTTCTATTATGAAAGGAAATATCATGGATAGTTTTGACAAAGGATGGTTTGTTCTACAAACTTATTCTGGCTATGAAAATAAGGTAAAAGAAAATCTATTGCAACGTGCACAAACGTATAACATGTTGGATAATATTCTACGCGTTGAGATTCCAACACAAACCGTGCAAGTTGAGAAAAATGGAAAGAAAAAAGAAATTGAAGAGAATCGCTTTCCGGGTTATGTCCTTGTAGAAATGGTCATGACCGATGAAGCATGGTTCGTTGTTCGAAATACACCAAACGTAACAGGATTCGTCGGATCCCACGGTAACAGATCAAAACCAACTCCGCTATTGGAACAAGAAATCCGTGATATTCTGGTTTCAATGGGACAAACTGTTCAAGAGTTTGATATTGACGTTGAAGTTGGTCAGACTGTCCGCATCATTGATGGCGCTTTTGCAGACTACACAGGTAAAATTACCGAAATTGATAACAATAAAGTGAAGATGATTATCTCTATGTTTGGTAATGATACGATTGCAGAAGTAAACCTAAACCAAATTGCAGAATTATAATCCCAGAGAGGCCTTGCCTCTCTTTTTATGTGCCGTTGAGAGAGAAAGAAGTATAGAATAGAGGAAATAGATTCATGGGTTCGTGCATTTTGCTAAACTAAATGCAGAAAGGAGAGGTCTATGAATCTGAAAGAACTATACGAAGAAACGAAGGGGATCGTCCATAAGTGTCGCAAAGATTATCATCTACATCTGTGGGAGAAAGAGGACTGGGACCAGGAGGGGATGCTGTGCCTCTATGAGCTGGTCAGTCACCATCCAGAGTTGCTAGTGGGTGAACGACACCGACTATATGTCTGCTTTAAAACCAAATTCCGCAATCGTATCCTAGACTACATCCGTAAACAGGAAAGTCACAAGCGCCGTTTCGACAAAGAACCCTATGAGGAGGTGAGCGAAATCAGCCATCGCCTAGGAGAAAAAGGACTGAGACTGGATGATTACTATCTCTTTCATGAACTTCTAAGGAATTACAAGGCAAGTCAGAGTAAAGAAAAACAAGAACAACTTGACCGTCTAATGGGAGGAGAATGTTTCAAAGGACGCAAGGCACTTCTAGGAGAATTGAGAGTGGTATTGAGTGATTTTGGATAAAATGAAAAT
>NZ_GL397254.1:1799414-1926047 GCF_000146755.1 Streptococcus sp. oral taxon 071 str. 73H25AP | reverse complement strand
CTTTATCGAAATTCTGAAAAGATAATGGAAAAGAGCCAGTTAAACTGACCCTATCTATTTGGTTTGACAATTAGTTGCACGTTCCTCTCCCCACCAGTATGGGATCAACTCGGCAACTTTGATTGTTTTTCTTGTTTCGTAGTTCATCATGAACTCTGCTTCTTTATTTTCAGCATTCAATTCTAAGAGAAATTCTCTGCAAGCGCCACAGGGCATACCTGATCCTTCGCCGTAGGGAGGTTTATCTCGAAAGGCGAGGATTTTCTTAACTTTAGTTTGTCCTGAAAATTGATACATATTGAAGAGAGCTGCCCGTTCTGCACAGAGATGGAAAACACCACAGGTGCCCTCCATACAAAATCCTGTGAATATCTGACCATCTTCTGCTTCTACTGCAGCTACAACATGATTAGCATAAACAAAATCAGATACTTCATGTGGATTATATAGTTTCTGTGCTTCTTCGTACATCTTTTCCCAGATGTCCATTGTTGCATCCTTCTTATTTAGAGATTTCTTTTAGCATGTTTTCGATATGCTGGATTGATTTTTTACGTCCAAGCAAGAAAATTGTATCTGGTAATTCTGGTCCATGCATTTCACCTGAAACTGCGATACGAATTGGCATGAAAAGGTTTTTCCCTTTAATACCTGTTTCTTTTTGAACCGCTTTGATTTGTGGGAAGATATTTTCTGTCACAAATTCATCGTCTGTCATTGCTTCAAGTTTTGTTTTAAAGGCTTCAAGAACTGTTGGAACTGTTTCGCCCGCCATGACCTCGCGCTCTGCCTCTGTCAACTCTGGGAAGTCTGAGAAGAAGAGATCTGTCAATGGAACAATCTCATCTACCGACTTCATTTGTGGTTTGTAGAGTTCTACCAATTTTTCGGCCTTGTCAGTCAAACGTCCTGCTTCTTCTAGGAATGGTTTTGCCATTTCAAAGATGGTTGCTAAGTCAGCTCTCTTGATGTAGTCATTGCTCATCCAGTCTAGTTTCTTCTGGTCAAAGGCTGCTGGGGACTTGCTGAGGCGGTTTTCATCGAAAAGTTTAATGAGTTCTTCACGAGAGAAGATTTCATCTTCGCCACCTGGGTTCCAACCAAGAAGAGCAATGAAGTTAAAGACTGCTTCTGGTAAATAACCTTTTTTACGGTAGTCTTCGATAAACTGAAGGGTGTTGGTATCGCGTTTAGATAATTTTTTACCCGTTTCAGAGTTGATAATCAAGGTCATGTGACCAAACTCAGGTGCTTCCCATCCAAGCGCTTCATAAACCATGAGTTGTTTTGGTGTATTGGCAATATGGTCATCTCCACGGATAACATGGGAAATTTGCATGTCGTGGTCATCGATAACAACGGCAAAGTTGTAAGTTGGGTAACCATCTTTCTTTTGAATTACCCAGTCACCACCGATATTACCACCTTCAAATTCGATATCGCCTTTGACCATGTCATGCCATTTGTAAATACCAGCTTCATTGACGGCTAAGCGAACGGTTGGGATGATACCAGCTGCTTCACGTTCAGCCACATAAGCAGCTTTTTCTTCTTCACTCATGCCAAGATATTCATTGATGTAGCGTGGTGTTTCGCCAGATGCTTCTTGGCGTTCGCGCTCAGCTGCCAACTCTTCTTCTGTAACGTATGATTTGTAGGCTTTTCCTTCGGCTAGCAATTGGTCGATGTATTTTTGATAGAGTTCCAAACGCTCTGATTGGCGATAGTTTTCATGAGTTTCTGGGCTTTCATCCCAGTCCATGCCTAACCAACGAAGGTTTTCAAGTTGTGAACGCTCTCCGTCTTCGACATGGCGTTTACGGTCAGTATCTTCGATACGGATGATAAAAGTTCCACCATGATGGCGTGCGTAAAGGTAGTTGAATAATGCTGTACGGGCATTTCCGATGTGTAGTAGTCCTGTTGGACTTGGTGCGTAGCGTACGCGGATATCTTTTGACATAGTTTCTCCTATAAAGTCTCTAGGCGTCTGCCTTTTTGCTTTCTATATTATATCACAAGTCTCGCCTGAGTCCAATGTCTATGAATAAAGAGAGTAAAAAGAGTGGTCAAGCCACTCTTTTCTTCTATTATAGACGTGCGTTAAGCTCTTTGCTCAATTCTTCAAATCCTGGTTTTCCAAGAAGGGCAAACATGTTACGTTTGTAGGCTTCAACACCTGGTTGGTCAAATGGGTTGATGGCATTCAAGTAACCTGAAAGGGCAATTGCCAATTCGAAGAAGTAGATGGTGTAACCAAGAGTGAAGGCATCTTGCTCTGGAAGGGTTACGTACATGTTTGGTACATCACCATCTGTGTGGGCAAGAAGAACACCGTCAGTTGCTTTTTTGTTTACAAAGTCAACGTCTTTTCCTTGAAGGTAACCAAGTCCATCAAGGTCTTCTTCCAAAGTAGGAATGATCACGTTCTTACGTGGTTTATCAACACGGACAACTGTTTCAAACATGATACGAGTTCCTTCTTGGATAAATTGACCCAATGAGTGCAAGTCAGTTGAGAAGTTTGCTGAAGTTGGGTAGATCCCTTTTTGGTCTTTTCCTTCTGACTCACCAGCCAATTGTTTCCACCATTCTGAGAAGTATTGAAGTGATGGCTCGTAGTTTACCAAGATTTCAGTAGCGTAGCCTTTACGGTAAAGGATGTTACGAACGGCTGCGTATTGGTAAGCTTCATTTTCAGCAATCTTGTCTGAAGTATAATCCTTACGAGCTGCGTTGGCACCTTCCATAAGGGCTTTGATATCTGCACCTGATGCAGCGATTGGAAGCAATCCAACTGCTGTCAATACTGAGAAGCGTCCACCGATGTCATCTGGAACTACAAATGTTTCCCAACCATTAGCATCTGCTTCAACCTTAACAGCACCTTTTTGGCGGTCAGTTGTAGCGTAGATACGTTTGTTGGCTTCTTCTTGACCGTATTTCTTAACCAAGAGTTCTTTGAAGACACGGAAAGCAATCGCTGGTTCTGTTGTTGTACCTGATTTAGAAATCACGTTTACTGAGAAATCTTTGTCAGCTACGTACTCTACCAAGTCAGCAAGGTAAGTAGATGAGATTGAGTTTCCAGCGTAAAGGATTTGTGGAGCTTTGCGTTCTTCTTTTGTTTGCAAGTTAGCAAAATGGTGGTTCAAGAAGTCGATGGCGGCTTTGGCACCAAGGTAAGATCCACCGATACCGATTACAACCAAGACATCGCTGTCTGATTTGATTTGCTCAGCAGCTTTCAAGATGCGGTCGAATTCTTCGCGGTCATAATTTTCAGGAAGGTCCAACCAACCCAAAAAGTCGCTACCAGCACCAGTTCCTTTACGAATCATTTGGTCTGCAGCTGTTACTTGCGCTTGCATGTATTCCACTTCATGTGGGGCAACAAATTTGTCTAAAACTTTTGAATAATCAAATTTAATATGTGACATGATAATCCTCCAAAATTTCTTCTTTTCTATCATAACGCTTACCTTCGATTTTTTCAAGTTTTTTTATTGAATTTGCCCAATTTTTATCATAATTCAAACGTTTGCGTAAATTTGCTAAAATATAAAAAATCTGAAAGGACGAATAAAAACGGCTAGATATTCTAACCGTTACAATTCATTTAATAAATACTCAAATAGTTCTAAATTGCCGTCCTCTTCATTGACCAAAAACTCTGGATGCCACTGCAAACCAATGATACGATGCTCATCGATAGACTCAATCGCTTCCACCGTCTGGTCGCGAGGGTCCACCGCTGTCACACGGAAATTAGGCGCCAGGTCTTTGATGCTTTGACGATGAACTGAATTGACCTGACTTTCTTTACCAAATAACTTAGCCACCACGCTTCCTTCTACTGTCTCAATAGAATGAGATGTTCCAAAAGGCAAGCCTTGCCAGTGCCCCTCAATTTCTTGGTGGAGGGTGCCGCCAAAAGCAACATTGACCAGCTGAACTCCACGACAGATTGCCATAATTGGTTTATTCTGACGAAGCGCTTCCTTCAAGAGAGCCAGTTCAAACTCATCTCTCACTAGGTTGTAATCATCGCTCTCAATGGTCTTTTTCTCTCCATAAAACTGAGGATGGACATTTTGCCCACCTGTCAAGATGAGTTTATCAATCATTTCCACATAATCGCGCACAATGGACTCATCCCCTACAGGAATCACTAAAGGAAGACCACCGACTTGACGAATGCTCTCTGCAAATTTACAAGATACAGATGAATGAATGTTTTTCCCTTCTGCATCTACAGGACATAGATTTGCAGCAACTCCTACAACCGTTCTAGCCATGATGTGTCTCCTTTCGATTTTCTAACGATAGTCCTATCTTATCATTCAAGCTCTCTGCTGTCTAATATGTTTTTTAAAAGACCGTGATAAGTATTTTTTATGGATAAGAAAAAGCTGCCCAAAAGGACAACTTTTTTCTTATTCAAATACAAATTGATTGTGATAGAGTTCTGAGTAGAAGCCTCCAAGCTTGAGTAGTTCCTGATGATTTCCACGTTCAATGACCTCTCCATCTTTAAGGACAATAATCTGATCGGCATTGAGGATGGTCTTCAAACGATGGGCAATCACAAAACTGGTTCGACCTGCTACAACTGCCTCCATGGCATGTTGAATCTTGCTTTCTGTTACGGTATCGACATTGGAAGTCGCCTCATCTAAGATTAGGACTTGAGGATCTGTCATCAAGGTCCGAGCGATGGAAATCAATTGTTTCTGACCAGTCGAGAAGATATTTTGCTCATCATCAATAAGGGTATCATACTTGTCAGGCAAGCTTTCGATATAGTCATGAATATGAGTTGCCTTGGCAGCTGCTTCGACCATTCCCTGACTGGCATCTGGCACGCCAAAGCGGATATTGTCTCGGATTGTTCCACTAAACAAGACCGTATCCTGCAAGACAATACCGACCTTGCTCCGAAGGCTATCCAAGTCATAGTCACGAATGTCTTTCCCATCAAAAGAAATGCTACCTGCATCCACATCGTAGAAACGATTGATGAGGTTCATGATGGTCGTTTTCCCTGAACCAGTCGGGCCGACAACTGCTACCATCTTCCCCTTAGGAGCTGAAATGCTGACATCTTTTAAAATCGGCTTGTCTGGCACATAAGAGAAATCAATGTGACTGATTTCAACACCTTCTCGCAACTCCGTAAAGGCAGGCGCATTTTGCGGACGAATCTCTTCTTCTGCATCAAACATTTCTTGGATACGATCCGCTCCAGTAAAGGCCAACTGGAGGCTCCCCCAACTCGCAGCCACCTGGATAATTGGCTGGTAGTACTGCTGAGAAAATTGGGTAAACATGACAATCAAACCTAGGGCTGTTGTTGTTTCGATACTTGGATCGTTCAGCAGGACCGCAGAACCAGCAAAAATGACGATGGCCGTATTGACCAAGCTCATCCCATTCATAACTGGAAAGAGGATACCTGAGAACATTCTCCCTTTAAAAGTTGCCTTGCGCACGCGCTCATTTTGCTCCACAAAGCCTGCTACGATGTCGTCTTGAATTCCTTGTACGATAACAGCTTTCTGTCCAGAAATACTCTCGTCCATGTAGGCGTTGAGTTTCCCAACCTCTTTTTGCTGAAGATTAGTGTACTTGCGGGCCATTTTCACGATGAAAACCAACATGAGAAAGGCTACTGGGGTGCTGGCTACTGTTATCAGGGCTAGCGTCACATTTCTTGAAAACATGACAAAAATCAAACCGATGTAAAGAGCAATATTGCTCATAACCTGAACTAGACTTTCATTGAAGGCTTGAAGGATGTTGTCCAAGTCACTCGTGAAACGAGAAAGGATATCGCCATCCTGATGGCGGTCAAAGAAAGAAACCGTTAAACGAGAAAGTTTGCCAAAGAGGCCCTTACGCATCTCATTTGTTGACTCAGCAATCACACGGGTCATCAAGGTCATGTAAATCAAACTGGATACCACTAAGGCAAGGACAACCAGAGCTAGATTCAGCATCAGAGCTGATAAACTCTGCCAGGCTAGTTCAGAAGTTCCATTTTGATAAGCTAGAACTAGGTTAGCGAGCTCCGTCACTGCTTGACCTGAAAAAACTGGAAAGAGGGCTTGGGCAATCGTCGCAACTGCAACCATCAGAATCACAATGACAAAGGAGAACTTGTAAACTTTAAAATAATTCCAGAAAAATAGAACGGTTTTCATTTTATTCCTCCTTTCCCTTTTGTGTTTCGTAGATTTCGCGGTAGACGGCATTGTCAGCTACCAAGTCTGCATGCCGTCCTTCTCCAATCAAGCGTCCTTGATCCAAGACCAAAATCTTATCCGCATGGACGACTGAACTGATCTTTTGAGCGATGATAATGGTTGTTGTCCCTTTCAGATCTTTATTCAAAGCTTCCTGCACGAGTCTTTCTGACTTGGCATCCAAGGCTGAAGTCGAATCGTCAAAAATCAGGATACGGGGATTGCTGACAATCCCACGGGCAATGGACATCCGTTGCTTTTGTCCACCAGAAAAGTTGGTGCCACGTTCTTCGACCTGACTCTCAAATTTGTTTTCCATGCGTCCGATAAATTCACTGGCTTGGGCAATCCGTGCTGCACGTTCCATTTCTGACACGCTGGCATTGCCTTTCCCTTGACGAAGATTATCTGCAATGGTCCCGCTAAAGAGAATAGCACGTTGCAAGACAATGGAAACTGTTTTACGCAAGGTTCCCTCGCTGACGTCTCGAATATCCTTGCCACCAATCTTGATAGATCCCTCCTGTGGATCAAAAAGTCGTGGAATTAACTGAGCTAGAGTGGACTTCCCTGCTCCAGTCGCCCCAACCACACCCACCATCTGACCAGGCGCAATTTCAAAGGTTACATTCTTCAGCATAGGCTCATCATCATTAGGATAGGTGAAGGTCACATTTTCAAAAGAGAGACTTCCTTCTAACTCTTCGTCTGGGAGATCTTTAAAGGTCATCGCTGGCTTGGTATCTAGAATCTCGCGGATACGACGCAAGGAAATCATAGCACGACTGACAGAATTTCCTAAAAATCCAACCATGATAATGGTAAAGATAATCTGGCTGAGATAGTTGATAAAGGAAGCAATCGAGCCCACTACAGATGGATCTGACTGAGCCATTCCGGCCACCAACCAGATAGAGAGGAAGACCGCTCCATAGCCGACTAGCATCATAACGGGTTCTATAACTGAGAAGGCATAACCGATATAAAGATTTTGGCCGAGAAGTTCATCTGAAACCTCGGTAAATTTGTCAAATTGTGCTTTTTCCTGTACAAAGGATTTAACTACGCGCACACCACGTAGATTTTCCTTGGCGATAGCATTGATCCGTTCAAGAAGGGTTTGAAACTTAGCAAATCGTGGCCCCATCATCCCCATCATGATGGCTGTTAGTGCAAAGATTAGGAGCACCATGAGGACAATCACCCACCAAAGTGACGGAAGAGTGTGAACCGCCAAGATAAAGGAACCGATAAAGAGAAGAGGGAGACGGAAGAGAATTTGAAAAGCCATCATCACCACATTCTGAATTTGATTTATATCATTAGTCATACGGACGACAAGGTTTCCGGCATTGAATTGCTCGATATTGGCATAAGAAAAGGTCTGAATCTTGCGAAAAGCGTCTTCCCGAAGGTCCGAAGACACTCCTTGAGCAATATAGGCTGCAAGTGTCACATTAATCCCACCTGCAACCAGACCAACTAGGGCTACCCCTATCAACCAAGCGCCAATACTATAAATCGCCTCATTTTGTCCGGCCAACAAAGCCTCTAACACCTCTTGCAAATAGCGCGGTTGCAAGAGAGAGCTCGCAACCATCAAGCCTGTCATCATTAGGGATGACAAGGCCTGCCATTTATAGGTTTTTATTTTTTTAATGAGCATATTTCCTCCTAATAAAATAGATAAAGGGAGCGACATCCTGCGTCAGCTCCTTCTCATTCGGTCATATTGATGCTATTCTAGCAAAAAAGAGAAATCTTGTCAAAGAAGTCTCCTTATTATAAATTAGTGCGCTTTCATATACAGGTGATGCATGAAAAGGCTTTTTATGGTAAAATGAAAGGAAGAACTCTTACAAGGAGGAAAAGATGAAGAAACAAACCATCGCTGTCTTGGGTCCTGGTTCTTGGGGGACCGCCCTTTCGCAGGTCCTAAACGACAATGGACACGAGGTTCGAATTTGGGGAAATATTTCTGACCAGATCGATGAAATCAATAACCAACATACAAACAAACGCTATTTCAAAGATATCCTACTCGACGAAAAGATCAAAGCCTATCATGACTTGGAAGAAACACTAAAGAATGTGGATGCTGTTTTATTTGTGGTCCCAACAAAAGTAACGAGACTGGTTGCCCAACAAGTGGCAAAGGTACTTGATCACAAAGTTGTCATCATGCATGCCTCCAAAGGCTTGGAACCAGATAGCCACAAACGTCTATCAACCATTCTTGAAGAGGAAATCCCAGCTGACCTTCGTAGTGATATCGTCGTTGTTTCAGGACCTAGCCACGCTGAGGAAACTATTGTACGGGATATTACCTTGATCACTGCAGCCTCTAAAGACCTTGAAACTGCCCAGTACGTCCAAAATCTCTTTAGCAATCACTACTTCCGCCTCTATACCAATACGGATGTTATCGGGGTTGAAACCGCTGGTGCTCTCAAAAACATCATCGCAGTTGGCGCTGGGGCACTACATGGACTAGGGTTTGGTGACAATGCCAAGGCGGCCATCATCGCACGTGGCTTGGCTGAAATCACCCGTCTAGGTGTCGCTCTTGGAGCTAACCCTCTGACTTATAGCGGTCTTTCTGGAGTTGGGGATTTGATTGTAACGGGAACATCTGTCCACTCTCGTAACTGGAGGGCCGGTAATGCTCTCGGCCGCGGAGAATCCCTCGCAGACATCGAAGCAAACATGGGCATGGTCATCGAAGGCATCTCAACGACTCGAGCAGCTTACGAACTGGCTCAGGAATTGGGTGTCTACATGCCAATCACACAGGCTATTTACCGAGTGATCTATGAAGGTGTCAATATCAAAGAAGCAATCACTGACATCATGAGCAATGAATTTAAAGCAGAAAACGAATGGTCTTAGACCCTTATAGAAAGGAACATTATGAAACAAAAAGTCAGAAAAGCAGTCATCCCAGCCGCTGGATTGGGAACTCGCTTCCTCCCAGCAACTAAGGCCTTAGCCAAGGAAATGTTGCCAATCGTAGACAAGCCCACTATCCAGTTTATCGTTGAAGAGGCCCTCAAATCTGGCATCGAAGACATTTTGGTTGTTACGGGTAAGTCAAAACGTTCCATTGAGGACCACTTCGACTCAAACTTCGAATTGGAATACAACCTCAAAGAAAAAGGGAAAACAGATCTTTTGAAGCTAGTTGATGAAACAACTGGTATGCGTCTGCATTTTATCCGCCAAACGCATCCACGTGGTCTCGGAGATGCCGTTTTGCAAGCCAAGGCTTTCGTTGGAAATGAACCCTTTATCGTTATGCTTGGTGATGACTTGATGGATATCACCAACGAAAAAGCTGTTCCACTCACCAAACAACTCATGGATGACTACGAGCGTACCCACGCGTCTACTATCGCTGTTATGCCAGTCCCTCATGACGAAGTATCTGCTTACGGGGTTATTGCTCCGCAAGGCGAAGGAAAAGACGGCCTTTACAGCGTTGAAACCTTCGTTGAAAAACCAGCGCCAGAGGATGCTCCTAGCGACCTTGCTATTATCGGGCGCTACCTCCTCACGCCTGAAATTTTCCAAATCCTCGAAAACCAAGCTCCAGGTGCAGGAAATGAAATTCAGCTGACAGATGCAATCGATACCCTCAATAAAACACAACGTGTATTTGCTCGTGAGTTCAAAGGGGCTCGTTACGATGTCGGAGACAAGTTCGGCTTTATGAAAACCTCCATCGACTACGCTCTCAAACACCCACAAGTCAAAGACGACTTGAAAGACTACCTCATCCAACTCGGGAAAGAGTTAGCTGAGGGGGAATAGAAGAACAGTTCATATAAAAAAGAACTAGGATAGTTAATTATCCCAGTTCTTTTTATTTTATATTGCTATTCTTTAGAACATCTACTTAAAAAGGAATCCGTATTTCTCAGTTCACTTACTTATAAACTCCATCGAAACGGTCTCAAACTTCATGAAAGCGCTATGATATTATTTGTTTTTTTATAAAAATAGGAGTACAATGAGTTAGTATAATAAAATAAAAAGCACCGAATCGGCGCGCATAATTGATTATGGATAACCATATTTTAACTCAAAAGAAAAATCTTTTGGCTGTGTTGTTTCGAATAGTTCCAACACAGATATTATACAAAAAATAAAATCAAAAATCAAGATAAGGAGTAGTTTTATGGCAAAATTTAATAAAAATTATTCAATCGGCTTAGATATAGGTGTATCATCCGTCGGTTATGCCGTTGTGACTGAAGATTATCGAGTGCCTGCTTTTAAATTTAAAGTTTTAGGCAATACAGAAAAAGAAAAAATAAAGAAGAATTTAATCGGATCTACCACCTTTGTGCCTGCCCAATCAGCTCAAGGAACTCGAGTATTTCGTGTTAATCGGCGTAGAATTGATAGAAGGAATCATAGAATAGCGTATTTACGAGATATTTTTCAAAAAGAGATTGAAAAAATCGATAAAAATTTTTATCGTAGATTAGACGAAAGTTTTAGAGTGCTTGGTGATAAGAGTGAGGACATACAAATAAAACAGCCATTTTTTGGTAATAAAGAATTAGAAACTGCCTATCACAAGAAGTACCCTACGATTTATCATTTACGAAAACACTTAGCTGATGCAGATAAAAATTCTCCCGTTGCTGATATTCGTGAAGTATATATGGTCTTATCTCACATTTTAAAATATAGAGGCCACTTTCTAACATTAGGTAAAATTGACCCTAACAATATCAATATGCAAAACTCTTGGATTGATTTCATTGAATCTTGTCAAGACGCTTTTGATTTGGAAATTTCTGATGAATCTAAAACCATAGCAGCTATATTTAAGTCAAGCGAGAACAGACAAGAAAAAGTTAAACAAATACTATCCTATTTCCAACAAGAGCTTCTAAAAAAAGATAAGAGTATTTTCAAACAACTATTGCAGTTGCTATTTGGTTTAAAAACGAAATTTAAAGATTGTTTTGAATTAGAGGAAGAACCTGATCTTAATTTCTCCAAAGAAAACTATGATGAAAATCTAGAAAATCTTCTTGGTGCATTAGAAGAAGACTTTTCCGATGTATTTGCTAAACTAAAAATTTTACGTGATACGATACTCCTATCTAGTATGCTAACCTACACTGGAGCAACTCATGCTCGCTTTTCTGCTACTATGGTCGAGCGATACGAGGAACACCGTAAAGATTTGCAACGTTTCAAATCTTTTGTCAAACAAAATCTATCTGAACAAGATTATTTAGATATTTTTGGCAGAAAAACACCAACTGGATTTGATGTAGATAAAGAAACAAAGGGATATGTTGGATATATATCTAATAAGATGGTATTAACTAATCCACAGAAACAAAAAACAATACAACAAAATTTTTATGACTATATCAGTGGGAAAATAACTGGTATTGAAGGGGCAGAATGTTTTCTTAATAAAATATCAGATGGAACATTTTTAAGAAAACTCCGTACAACTGATAATGGAGCAATTCCTAATCAAATTCACGCTTATGAACTAGAAAAGATTATAGAAAGACAAGGAAGAGATTATCCTTTTCTACTAGAAAACAAAGATAAATTACTATCTATCTTGACATTTAAAATCCCTTATTATGTTGGTCCTCTGGCAAAAGGAAATAATAGTAGATTTGCTTGGATTAAACGAACGACTAGCCAAGATGTTTTAGATGATAATGATGAAGATACTAGAAATGGTAAAATACGTCCTTGGAACTATCATAAACTGATAAATATGGATGAAACTAGAGATGCATTCATCATCAATCTAATAGGAAATGATATTATTCTCTTAAATGAAAAAGTTTTACCAAAACGTAGTTTAATCTATGAAGAAGTCATGCTCCAAAATGAATTAACTCGGGTCAAGTATAAAGACAAATATGGGAAAATTCACTTTTTCAATTCTGAGCTCCGACAAGAAATAATCAATAATTTATTTAAAACGAATAGTAAACGTGTTAGTTCTGCAATGCTCCTTTCTTACTTGGAGAATTTCACAAATTTACAAGCGGTTGAAATTGTTTCGGGTATTGAAAAAGGAAAATCTCTTAATTCTACTTTAAAAACATATAATGATTTAAAAACCATTTTTTCAGAAGAATTGCTAGATTCTGAAATCTATCAAAAAGAGTTAGAAGAGATTATCAAAGTTATTACCGTTTTTGATGATAAAAAATCTATTAAAAACTACCTTACAAAATATTTTGGGCATCTTGAATTTTTAAATGAAGAGAAAATTAATCAACTCTCGAAATTACGCTATACTGGCTGGGGACGTTATTCAGGTAAGTTATTATTAGGCATCCGAGACGAGGATACTGGTTTTAATTTAATGCAGTTCCTTCGAAATGATGATGAAAATCGTAATTTAACTCAGCTAATATCTGATACCACTTTATCCTTTGATTCTGCTATCAAAGCCATTCAATCTAAATCAACTGTTGAAGATGATGTATTTGAAGAAATTAAAAATTTGGCTGGTAGTCCAGCTATCAAACGAGGAATCTTGAATAGTATTAAAATTGTTGATGAGCTGGTTCAGATTATAGGATATCCACCCCAAAATATCATCATTGAAATGGCTCGTGAAAATATGACCACCGAAGAGGGGCAAAAAAAGGCAAAAACTCGTAAATCTAAATTAGAGTCTGCATTAAAAAATATTGAAGATAGTGTATTAGAAAGTGGAAAAGTTCCTCATTCAGATGAACAACTACAATCTGAAAAATTATATTTATATTATCTTCAAAATGGGAAGGACATGTATTCCTTAGATAAAACTGGAAGTCCTACTCCCTTATACCGAGACCAGCTAGATCAATACGAAGTCGACCATATTATCCCCTATAGTTTTTTACCAATTGATTCGATTGATAATAAAGTATTAACGCATAGGGAAAACAATCAAAGAAAGTTGAATAATATACCAGACAAAGAGACGGTTGCTAATATGAAACCTTTCTGGGAGAAATTATATAATGCCAAGCTAATTTCTCAAACGAAATATCAAAGATTAACTACTAGTGAACGAACTCCTGATGGTGTTCTGACCGAGAGCATGAAAGCTGGCTTTATTGAACGTCAATTAGTCGAAACACGACAAATTATAAAGCATGTTGCTCGCATACTAGACAATCGTTTTTCAGACACCAAAATCATTACTTTAAAATCTCAACTAGTTACCAATTTTAGAAACACCTTTCATATTGCCAAAATACGTGAATTGAATGATTATCACCATGCTCACGATGCTTATCTAGCTGTTGTTGTAGGACAAACTCTTCTTAAAGCCTATCCCAAATTAGCTCCTGAGTTAATATATGGCCACCATGCTCACTTTAATCGGCATGAGGAGAATAAAGCAACGTTAAGAAAGCATCTCTATTCTAACATCATGAGATTCTTTAATAATCCAGATTCCAAAGTTAGTAAAGATATTTGGGATTGTAATAGGGATTTGCCAATCGTAAAAGATGTCATCTACAACTCTCAAATCAACTTTGTCAAACGAACAATGATTAAAAAAGGAGCATTTTATAATCAAAATCCTGTTGGAAAATTGAATAAACAAATTGCTGCTAATAATCGCTATCCACTAAAAACAAAAGTTTCTTCTTTAGATACCTCCATATACGGAGGTTATGGACCAATGAATTCTGCCTTATCTATTATCATAATTGCAGAACGGTTTAATGAAAAGAAAGGTAAAATAGAAACTGTAAAAGAATTCCATGACATTTTTATAATTGATTATGAAAAATTTAATAATAATCCATTTCAATTCTTAAATAATGTTTCAGAAGAAGGTTTTCTTAAAAAGAATGATCTAAACCGTGTTCTAGCCTTCTATAGAATTTCAAAATATTCACTAATGCAGAAAATTGATGGAACAAGGATGCTATTTGAAAGCAAGTCAAACCTTCATAAAGTTACCCAATTTAAATTAACAAAAACTCAAAATGAATTATTTTTCCATATGAAGCGACTTTTGACTAAATCGAATTTGATGGATTTAAAATCTGAAAGCGCAATAAAGGAAAGCCAAAATTTTATACAGACTCATCAGAATGAGTTTGATAATATTGCGGATCGTTTATCAAATTATTCACAAAAAATGTTAGGTGAAACTAAGTCATTGCAAACTCTCATTAATGGATATAATGAAAGACCGATCAAACAAATTGACAATAACGAGGAGACAATTCGTTATTATTATGATAATTTTATAAAAATGTTTAGTTTTGTAAAGAGTGGTGCTCCAAAAGATATCATTAATTTCTTTAATGATAAATACACAGTACCAAGAATGCGTCCAAAGCCGGATAGAAAAATGCTTGATGCCACCCTCATCCACCAATCCATCACTGGTCTCTACGAGACTCGGATTGACTTGAGCAAACTAGGAGAAGACTAATGGGATGGAGAACCGTTGTTGTCAATACACACTCTAAGCTCTCCTACAAGAACAACCACTTGATTTTTAAAGATGCCTCTCGGACAGAGTTGATTCACCTGTCCGAGGTGGACATCCTACTTTTAGAGACGACGGATATCGTTCTCTCCACTATGCTGATTAAACGTTTGGTGGATGAAAATATTCTAGTCATCTTTTGTGATGATAAACGCTTGCCGACAGCATATTTAATGCCTTACTACGGTCGGCACGATTCCAGTTTACAACTCTCTCGCCAAATTACTTGGAGCGAGGAAGCTAAAGCACAAGTTTGGACCACCATTATTGCACAAAAAATTCTCAATCAAGCTTTTTATCTGGGGAGTTGTGGTTTTCTAGAAAAATCTCAGTCAGTCATCGATCTCTATCATGGGTTGGATTTATTTGATCCTAGCAACCGTGAGGGACACGCTGCTCGGATTTATTTTAACACCTTGTTTGGAAATGATTTTAGCCGTGAACAAGACAATGATGTCAATGCTGCCTTAGACTACGGCTACACCTTGATTTTGAGTATGTTTGCGCGTGAGATTGTCTTGTCTGGCTGTATGACCCAGTTTGGCTTGAAACATGCTAATCAGTTTAATCAATTCAACCTAGCCAGCGATATTATGGAGCCTTTCCGTCCGATTATTGACAGAATTGTCTATGAAAATCGAAACAGTTCTTTTATCAAAATCAAACGAGAGCTTTTTACTATTTTCTCAAATACCTTTCACTACAATGGTAAAGATATGTACCTGTCCAATATCGTCAGCGACTATACTAAGAAAGTCATCCAAGCTCTCAATCAACCCGAGAAAGGAGTTCCTGAGTTTAGGATATGAGTTATCGATATATGCGTATGATTTTAATGTTTGATATGCCAGTTGATACCGTAGAGGAACGCAAGGCCTATCGGAAATTTCGGAAGTTCCTCATAGATGAGGGTTTTATCATGCACCAATTCTCCATCTATAGCAAGCTCTTGCTCAACAACTCTGCTAATAACGCCATGATTGAGCGACTCAAGACTCATAACCCTAAGAAAGGAAACATTACTCTCTTAACCGTTACAGAAAAGCAGTTTTCTCGCATGATTTACTTAAATGGCGAGCGAAATACCAGCGTAGCAAACTCCGACGCACGCTTGGTCTTTCTAGGAGAGGAGCCTCGAGATGAAGATTAATTTCCCGCTATTAGATGAACCATTAACTATTGAAAATGCAACTTTTTTAGTGTTGGAAGACCAGTTTACCTTTTCAACTATCGTCAAGCAGTTCTACCAATATACTGATGATGGGGAGTTGAAGTTGTTTGATAGAAATCTAAAAGCACTGAAAGAGTCCGAGTTACTAGTGATAACGGATATCTTGGGCTATAATCTCAACTCGCCTGCCATGCTCAAGTTGATACATGCTGATTTAGAAAATCAACTCAATGACAAGCCCGAAGTCAAGTCCATGATTGAAAAGTTGGTTGCTACGATTACAGAATTACTGGCATTTGAGTGTTTGGAAAACGAGTTAGACCTAGAGTATGATGAAATTACCATTCTAGAGTTAATCGATGCACTTGGTGTCAAAGTCGAAACCCTGAGTGATACACCTTTTGAAAAGATGCTAGAAATTGTCCAGGTTTTTAAATATCTTTCTAAAAAGAAACTCCTTGTTTTCATCAATGCGATCGCCTATCTATCAAAGGATGAGTTGGTAAATCTGATAGAGTATATCCAACTCAATCAACTAAGGGTTTTATTTGTCGAACCTCGAAAAGTCTATGATTTTCCGCAGTATGTGATGGATCAAGACTATTTCTTGAACCCTGAAAATATGGTATAATAAGAGTAACAATTGGAACCTAACGAGCTGAAGTCTGGCTGGGACGAATGGCGCGATTACGAAATTTCGTGAGAAAAATTTTTCTACGAGGTTTTAGAGCTGTGTTGTTTCGAATGGTTCCAAAACACAGCTGAGACAGAGAGAACTGGTAAATCTGTTTTAGAGCTGTGTTGTTTCGAATGGTTCCAAAACTTCGGTTTTATACCAGTCATGACCATCGTTGTTTTAGAGCTGTGTTGTTTCGAATGGTTCCAAAACAAGGTCTTGCGTCTTAAACTTCATGCTCATGTTTTAGAGCTGTGTTGTTTCGAATGGTTCCAAAACTATAGTTGCAATCAAATAACCTTCCCTTATGTTTTAGAGCTGTGTTGTTTCGAATGGTTCCAAAACTGTAGGTTCAACAGTTGAACACCCTGCATTGTTTTAGAGCTGTGTTGTTTCGAATGGTTCCAAAACTACCCCAATGGTGATTATCCAAAAGAGGAGGTTTTAGAGCTGTGTTGTTTCGAATGGTTCCAAAACAGAATCTCTTTCAGTAATATTAATACCTGCGTTTTAGAGCTGTGTTGTTTCGAATGGTTCCAAAACTAACGAGATCAAATCACGTGCATTGGAAGAGTTTTAGAGCTGTGTTGTTTCGAATGGTTCCAAAACTCAGATACAAGAGGGGTTAAGGTCGTATATGTTTTAGAGCTGTGTTGTTTCGAATGGTTCCAAAACTTGAAAGTGTATCCTTCAGATGCTTGCATCGTTTTAGAGCTGTGTTGTTTCGAATGGTTCCAAAACGAAAAGTCAGTTGGTTAGAATGACCCGCATGTTTTAGAGCTGTGTTGTTTCGAATGGTTCCAAAACGTGAAAGGTACATATTAACAATCTGATTGAGTTTTAGAGCTGTGTTGTTTCGAATGGTTCCAAAACAGGGCAAGCGTGCAAGTAAGCAGATAAAAGGTTTTAGAGCTGTGTTGTTTCGAATGGTTCCAAAACTTGAACGAATACAATGTAGTCAGCTACTTTGTTTTAGAGCTGTGTTGTTTCGAATGGTTCCAAAACATCTTCTGATGTGGAGATTATGACTTATATGTTTTAGAGCTGTGTTGTTTCGAATGGTTCCAAAACCGAACTGAACATTAGCATTGACATCGGCTTGTTTTAGAGCTGTGTTGTTTCGAATGGTTCCAAAACCGAGGAACAGGGGTCGACATTGTCAAAGCAGTTTTAGAGCTGTGTTGTTTCGAATGGTTCCAAAACCAGCCAGATTGAGTCCTTCAAAACTCATTAGTTTTAGAGCTGTGTTGTTTCGAATGGTTCCAAAACACATTTCAAGTATGGTTTTAACGATGTAACGTTTTAGAGCTGTGTTGTTTCGAATGGTTCCAAAACACATTTCAAGTATGGTTTTAACGATGTAACGTTTTAGAGCTGTGTTGTTTCGAATGGTTCCAAAACAACAGAATATTGACGGGAACGCTGATTTCTGTTTTAGAGCTGTGTTGTTTCGAATGGTTCCAAAACGAAACTCTTCTTCGAGCAAACCTACCCAGAGTTTTAGAGCTGTGTTGTTTCGAATGGTTCCAAAACTCAGTCTGAGAAGAAAATGAGGGAGCTGGTGTTTTAGAGCTGTGTTGTTTCGAATGGTTCCAAAACAATAGAGATGATGTTCAGCTTATGATTGAAGTTTTAGAGCTGTGTTGTTTCGAATGGTTCCAAAACCAGAGAATGGAAATCTTCATCTTTACCATTGTTTTAGAGCTGTGTTGTTTCGAATGGTTCCAAAAAAAGCTACTCATTTTTTGAGTAGCTTTTTAACTATTCCATCCCTACACATAGCTCATTCCCTTATAGCAAAGGAAAATGGCTAGTGCGATAAAAAGTACAGTTGCTCCGATTCGCTGGCTGGTACTATACATCCTTTTTTCCCATTTGACTGGAAAGATGATCGCTAGAAAAGCCCCGCCTACTGCGCCACCAATATGCCCTGCTAGGCTGATTCCTGGGATCAGAACACTTCCAATGATATTTATCACGAAAAGTGTCAGATAGGATTGCCCCAACTGCTGAATATAGGGGTTGCGAGTTGCGTAACGCAAGACGATGATCGCAGCAAATAGTCCGTAAAGAGAAGTGGAGGCCCCTGCTGCTACAACTTTCGGTGTGAAAGCAAAAACAAAGAGATTGCCCATCATTCCTGATAAGAGATAAAGAAGGAAAAATTGCTTAGAGCCGAAAATCTCCTCCACCTGTTGTCCAAGAAAGTAGAGTGAAATCATATTGACAATGAAATGCTCCCATCCAATATGCACAAATATAGCCGAAAATAGGCGCCAAATCTGCTCTGGGAACAGGCGAATGATTGGTCCATACATAGCTCCAAACTGAAGCAAGGTATCTGCTCGTTCAAAATTTAAACCTGTAAGAACCAACATCAAAAGAAATACCAATGCCGTTACTAGGAGGAAGAAACTAGTCACAGGATAGCGTTTATCAAAGATTTCCTTCATAGATTAGCACCTCCTGGACGGGAATATCATGGTCTTCCAAGTTAAACTCCTGAACCTGACAAGGATAGATTGTACTCAGGCTCTGCCCAGCAAAATTTTCCAGATAGCGGTCGTAGTAGCCTCCACCATATCCAATCCGATAGCCCTTTGTTGTAAAAGCCAAGCCCGGAACATGAATCAAATCAATCCGAGATGTATCCACTACTTCCAAGTCCCCTTGGGGTTCCAGTAAACCAAAGGAAGTTTTTACCAACTGCTGCGGATCATATACCACAAACTCCATGCGCCCCTGGGGATAGGTTTTGGGTATCAAAACCTTCTTGCCGTCCTTCAGCGCCTGCTCGATCAATTCTTGCGTTTGAAATTCATGAGGGAAGGAGAGATAGGTTGCGATGACCTTAGCTTCTTGGTAAAAAGGGTGTTGTAAGAAATGCTCAGTTAAAACTTGGTCCATAGCCTGTTTTTGTTCCTGAGATAGAGTCTTCATTTCTTGCAAGACTTGCTTACGTAATTCCGATTTCATAGACAATTCCTCTACTCTGCCGCCTTCTTTTTCAAGAAACTAGAGACCGCCTCCACCCCAACGGCTAAGGCTTCTTCCTTAGGGCTCATCTGAGGGTGATGAAGGGCGTAGGGACTATCGATACCTAGCCAAAACATAACGCCATCTACCTTCGAAAGGAGATAACCAAAGTCCTCACCAGTCATAGCAGGCTCGATATCGATCAACTCGATTCCGTCTTTTTCTTCAAAGAAGTCCATCAGTTCACACGCCAAGGCTGGATTGTTCTCCACAGGTAGGTAGCCTCCTTGCTTGAGTTCCACTTCGACTTCCATATCAAAGGCTACTGCAACACCTTCTGCGACTGTCTTGACTCTCTTTTGTACCAAAAGGCTCATGTCCTGGGTCAAAGCCCGAATGGTTCCGTGTAAAAAGGCTGTGTCTGTAATGACATTGTTGGTTGTTCCAGCTTGAAAAACACCAAAGGTCACCACTGCTCCCTCGATTGGGTTGACATTACGGCTAACCACTGACTGCACCTGAGTGATAAAGTAGCTAGCAGCCACCAAGGCATCATTGGCCTCATGTGGAAAAGCAGCGTGTCCACCTTTTCCTTTGAAACGGATCTTAACTTCGCAAGTCCCCGCAAAGAGCGTATGGGTATTGGTCGCAATCTGTCCAACCTTCAGATCCGGACGAACATGGAGGCCATAAAATTGGTCTGGCAACCAGTCCCCAAAAGCACCATCCTCATACATGAGCATACCACCGGCTTCATTCTCCTCAGCAGGCTGAAATAGGAAGAGCAAATTATTCTTGGGTTGCTCCTCAAGAGCGCGTTCGAGACAGCCCAAGGCAATAGTCATATGAAAATCATGGCCACAGGCATGCATGCGACCTTGGTGCTGAGAGGCAAAAGGCAGTCCTGTTTGTTCGACGATAGGCAGGCCATCAATATCTGTTCGCCAACCAATGGTTCGTTCCGGCTGACTTCCCTGCAGGTAGACCAAAATCCCTGTCCGCCAAGTACGAACTTGAACAAAATCCTTGCCCGTTGTCAATTTCTCAATCACATCCAGCAAATAAGCCTGAGTCTTGAACTCTTCCAAGCCAATCTCTGGAATCTGGTGTAAATCTCGTCTAGTCTGAATCAAATCTAACATCTATCTATCCTCCGATATAGCAGAAAGAGGCTGGAAAAAGGATTCCGCCTCTTTTTTTACTTTTACAATTACAAGGTACGAAGCGCATCCTCTAACGCTGTTTTTTGTTGGGTTTGGGCATCAATTTCTTTGATGATACGAGCTGGAACACCTGCTACCACTACACTTTCTGGGACATCTTGGGTAACGATAGCTCCTGCGGCAACGACTGAACCACTACCGATTTGGACCCCTTCGATGACCACTGCATTAGCTCCGATGAGAACATTATCCCCGACACGGACTGGATCAGCACTAGCTGGCTCAATCACACCTGCCAAAACTGCACCTGCACCAACGTGGCTGTTCTTCCCAACGATGGCACGGCCACCAAGGATAGCCCCCATGTCAATCATAGTTCCTGCACCGATTTCTGCTCCGATATTGATAACTGCTCCCATCATGATAACAGCATTGTCACCAATTTCAACTTGGTCACGGATAATCGCACCTGGCTCGATACGAGCGTTGATAGCACGTTTATCTAGCAAAGGAACTGCAGAGTTACGAGCATCTTGCTCGACAACATAATCTTGATTTTCTACCAAACCTTCAAGAAGCGGAGCGACATCCTTCCAGTCTCCGAATAAAACATTTCCTAGTTTGACAACAGAGCTTGGTACAGCAGTTGCGAGTTCTCCCTCAAAGGTTACTTTGACACTGGTTTTCTTTTCAGCATTGGCGATAAATTGGATAATCTCTTGAGCGTTCATTTTTGTAGCAGTCATAGGCGCCTCCTGGTTCGTTATAATGATACCTATTCTACCAAAAAAGGCTTCAAATTTGAAGCCTTAACTATCAAATAATCATCTTTACTGGGCTTGTTTTGCTTCTTCTACAGATAAGAAAATCATCGGAACGATAATCAACACCATAGCCAAGGCCAAAAAACCATCCATGACCAATCCCAGAAAAAGAACACTTAATAAAGCTGAAGAAAGCGGTTCGCTAGCACTCACCACCGATACAACCAGCGGGGAAACGAGTGACACAGCCTTCATAGATAGGAAGAAGGCAAAAGCGGTGCCAAACACGGCAATCGTCAGACAAATCAGCACACTTACCAAATCCACTTGAAAACTTATCTGATAAATAGGGTATAGGAAATTACTAAAGAGTCCTGCCAGAATCATCCCCCAACCAACAGTGGGTACAAAACCATAGTGGCGGGCAAATCGTTGAGGCAAGATGACATTAAACATGACGCCTACTGCACTGAGCAAGCCTGTCACTAGAGCCAAAGGTGTCATGGACAACTGGGACAAGTCCCCTTTTGTAGCCATCAAAAAAACACCTAGCATGGCAATCAAAACATAGAACACCGCTGTAATCGAAGCCTTCTTCTGGTAAATGATTCGATTGTAAAACAGGATAAAAACTGGGCTGATAAATTGCAAAATGGTCGCCGTCGTCGCATTGGAATACTCAACGCAGAGATAGAAGAAAAACTGCACAGAAAAAATACCTAGAATAGCATAGGCTAAAAAAGGTAGATAATTTTTCTTATCACGCCAGATGTCCAATAATCGAGTGCGCAACTGAAGGGCCGATAAGCCTAAAACCAAACTCCCCGCTACCAGTAAACGCATAGAAGTAATCCATCCAGAAGACACTGGATAATGAGTGAAAAAATACTCTCCTAAAATCCCACAGATCCCCCAGATTAGGCCTGAGAGTAGCGAGTATAGTGTTCCCTTAACAATCTTTTTCTGATAATGATTCATATTATTATTGTAACACGAAACCAACAAAGAAAAAAGTAGCAACAAGGTCAAAATTAAGATAACCTTGCTGCTACTCTATCTTAACGATTAAATAGACGTGAACGTCCTGAAGAGCCACTCTGAGTATTTCCACTCGAACTTGTTGTTCCCGAACCGCTACTTGAGCTTGGAGGAGTTACTGCAGGAATGCTTCCTAGAATATTCTTCCAAGCATTCTGATAATCTGCATCGCTTCCTCCAATAGCGAAGCGGTAGGCGGTTACTGGCGCCCCTTCTTTCGTAGCCCAGTAACTTGTTACGGTAGAACCGGAAACGTTAACTTCTTTGCCATTAATTGAAACCTTGCCCGGCTTCTCCCCTGTCGACTTGAGAACTTGTGACTTGGTCACACTTGAGTCAAGATTAAAGCGCTCATTCCCCCAAATGCCAGGTTTTGCTTGTTGAATAGCATTAACCAAGTGGGCCATATAGTTGGCATTGCGGTAGTGGCCCGCCCCTTTGGCTAGTGGTCGGTTGTCATCGTGACCTAGCCAGCCACCCAAGGTCAAGCGAGGCGTAGAAAGCATAAGCCACATGTTTTCATCTTCATTGGTTGTACCAGTTTTTCCAATCCAGTCGGCGCTAGCGAGGCTTGGATTGATGGTAGCCAAGTCTGTCTGGAAACTTGAGGTAATCCGAGATGAAATGACATCGCGAAGCAAACTTTGCATGATGGTCGCTGTCGCTTTTGAGTAAACTTGGACAGGTTTATCTTTATGTTCATAAACCACTCGACCATCTGTTGACTCGATCTTCGCGATCATGTGTTTCTTATGGTAAACTCCGTTGTTGGCCAGAGTCTGATATCCGTTAGTATGCTGAGCAACTGTAACGTCAATTCCTCCGCCCATCGGTAAACTCTCAATACCATATTCTGGGATTTCGTAACCCATTTTTTCCATATAGCCTTTAACATCAACACCCTTCTCTCGAAGTGTACGATAAGTCCAGTAGGCTGGGATATTCCATGAGTAGTTAAGGGCCTCCCCTAACGTCATCATGCCCGTACCAGGACTATTGACATACATGATGGGATTGCCGTTTGAAAAGTTGGTTGGATAGTTTGATAAGATACTTGCACTTCCCATCAAACCTTGGTCAATAGCGATACCATAGGCCAATATAGGCTTCGTGGTTGAAGCTGGAGAACGCTTGGTGTCGATAGCGTGATTGTTCTGATTTTCTTGATAATTACGGCCACCAACAAAGCCAAGAATGGCTCCCGTTTGGTTGTCCATGAGGACATTCCCCACCTCAGGCTGGCCTGTTGAATCATCTAGCAGATAGCCGTAGGTCGCAACCGCATTTTGCATCGCAGCATGAACATTTTTATTAATAGTCGTCGTAATCTTATACCCACCATTTTCAATTTCCTTAGTCGCTAAATCACGATAAGCTTTCTGGATGGATTCATTCTTTTGCTCTTGTACAGAAACATTATCTCTCTGAATCAGGTAGTCATACATCCGGTCAGTAGCTTCTGCCAAGGTTGCAAAGTAAAGATAGTCGCGTGAGCTTCCGTTGACACTACCTGATGGTAGAAAGTCTTGCTTAAAGTCATAGTTCTTGTACTTGTCGTAATCTTCCTGACTTAGAGCCCCTGTCCGGTACATATTATAGAGAACATCTCTAGCCCGTTTGATCCCCAGAGCCAAATCTTCCTCGCTCTTCATACTACCGTCAGATTCATAAGGGGAGTAACTAATTGGGCTCTGTGGCAATCCTGCGATAAAGGCTGCTTGAGGGACCGTTAAATCCGAAGCCTTAACCCCAAAGATTCCCTCTGCGGCCTGCTGAGCACCTGCAATATTTTGGCCTTTATGATTGCGACCAAAAGGAGCAATGTTGAGGTAGGTTGTTAAAATCTCATCCTTACCCATAGCCCGTTCTAAAGCCAAGGCATCAATAATTTCTTTGGCCTTACGAGCTAGAGTGGGAGCGTCCCCCACTACTTGTTGCTTGATGACCTGCTGAGTCAAGGTCGAACCACCACTAGACGATCCCAAACCGACAAAGGTTCCCAGAGTCGCACGAATAACGGCCTTAGGCACAACTCCCTTATGCTCATTGAAATGCTCGTCCTCTGTCGCAATGATAGCCTTTTTGAGATTATCTGAGATAGCATCCGAAGCGACTGACGTGCGTAACAAATCTCCCTCGATGGAAGCAATGGAACTCCCATCAGCATAGGTAATTTCTGAGATGGAGGGAATGTCCTTCACTTGTTTGACCAATTCCTCTGTTTGAGGCACCTTGGCCTTGTCAAATAGAGCAACCCCATAACCCATAGCCATCCCAGCACCAAACAGTCCACCGATAAAACCTAGGATAAAGAGAGTATTAAAAACTATTTTAAACCCACTCAAAACCCTAGCAAAATTAGATCCTGCCTTTCCAACTTTGTCAGAAGAGGTCCCCTTTTTACCGGTTTTCTTATCAGCTAGTTTTTCTGCTAGTCTTTTCTTCCATTTTGCAATTCGTTGCATTAGTTGCTGGAAAAAATGCAGCATTTTTGTTTTTAATTCATTAATTCTTTCTTTCATGAATGTCCTCGCTTTCTCTATTATACCATAAAAGGGAAACTTTCAATAAAATAGCCACTTTCTTCCCTATTCCACTAGGCTATTAATCAAGTTTGTGATACAATAGGTAGAAACAATATTTTATAAAGGAGAAAAGACATATGCACATTTTTGATGAGCTAAAAGAGCGTGGTTTGATTTTTCAAACGACTGACGAAGAAGCTTTGCGTAAAGCCCTAGAAGAAGGTCAAGTTTCTTATTATACTGGCTACGATCCAACTGCTGACAGCCTTCACCTCGGCCACCTTGTCGCAATCTTGACAAGTCGTCGTTTGCAATTAGCAGGTCACAAACCTTATGCGCTCGTTGGCGGTGCTACAGGTCTCATCGGAGATCCGTCCTTCAAAGATGCTGAGCGTAGTCTCCAAACAAAAGACACAGTAGAGGGCTGGGTCAAGTCTATCCAAGGACAACTTTCTCGTTTTCTTGACTTTGAAAATGGGGAAAATAAAGCTGTCATGGTCAACAACTACGACTGGTTTGGCAGCATCAGCTTCATTGACTTCCTCCGTGATGTCGGAAAATACTTCACTGTCAACTATATGATGAGTAAGGAATCTGTTAAAAAACGGATCGAAACAGGGATTTCTTACACTGAGTTCGCTTACCAAATCATGCAAGGATATGACTTCTACGTCCTTAACCAAGAGCACAACGTAACACTACAAATCGGTGGTTCTGACCAGTGGGGAAATATGACAGCTGGTACCGAATTGCTTCGTCGTAAGGCTGACAAGACTGGTCATGTTATAACTGTTCCATTGATTACAGATGCGACTGGTAAGAAATTTGGTAAATCTGAAGGAAATGCAGTCTGGCTTAACCCTGAAAAGACTTCTCCATACGAAATGTACCAGTTCTGGATGAACGTGATGGATGCTGACGCTGTTCGCTTCTTGAAGATCTTTACCTTCTTGTCACTGGATGAAATTGAAGACATCCGAAAACAATTTGAAGCGGCGCCACACGAACGCTTGGCTCAGAAAGTCTTGGCTCGTGAAGTTGTGACTCTTGTTCACGGCGAAGAAGCCTACAAGGAAGCCCTCAACATCACCGAGCAACTCTTTGCTGGAAACATCAAAAACCTTTCTGTCAAAGAACTCAAACAAGGACTTCGTGGAGTGCCAAACTACCAAGTAAAAGCAGACGAAAACCACAATATCGTGGAACTCCTCGTGTCATCTGGTGTGGTGAATTCAAAACGCCAAGCCCGTGAAGACGTCCAAAACGGAGCTATCTACGTCAACGGCGACCGTATCCAAGACCTTGACTATGTCTTGAGTGACGCAGATAAGTTAGAAAACGAACTCACTGTTATCCGCCGCGGGAAGAAGAAATACTTTGTGTTGACTTACTAAATTGTTAAACATTTACCTATAAACAAAGGAGTTACCCTCGAGAAAGGTAACTCCTTTTTGCTGTGAATAGTCCCCACCTATCCCTTAATAGACAGGCTACGCAGGACTATGCGTAAGGTTGTTAGATTATGTAGGATAGAGAGGTTTGAAGGACTGAGCCAATTAAACAAGCCAAAGCCAATCAAACTACTATTTACGACAACGGTATCTTGAATATTCTTCTTAATGAGTGTTTGCAAAGATGATGATAGCGAATCCAACTCTTGGAAGAAATCCAAACGATTATCTAACAATAAGATATCACTCATCTGCTTAGAAATATCTGCACTCTCATTCATCACCACACCGATATCTGATAGGGTTAGAGCCGCTGAGTCATTCAATCCATCTCCAACCATCAAAATAGTGTGACCTGCTTTCTGCAGTTCCTCTACTAACTCAAATTTCCCATCAGGTTTCAAGTCTGTATATACCTGATCAAAGGGCAAATCTTTGACTAATTCCTCTGTCCTAACCAAGGTGTCCCCTGTTGCCAGAATCAATTTTTTCCCCTGTGCCTTAAGTTTATCCAAGGCTGTTTTTGCTTCTTTTCTCAAAGGAGTATGAATGCAGAACATTCCAATCAATTCATTCTGATAAGCCAAGAATAAGAGATTGTAGTGACTCTTGTACTCTTCAATTAAAGCATTTTGTTCTGAACTGATATGAATCTGCTCATCCTGCATCAAGACATAATTCCCAATAAGAACTGGTTGGCCATCTATATGAGATTTGATCCCCTTGCTTGCAATATATTGGAGTTTCCCATGCATTTCCTCATGTTCAATCCCCTCTATCTCAGCTTGCTTGACGATGGCATTAGCAATAGGATGATAAATGTGTTCCTCAAGACAGGCACTGATTCTGAGAATATCTTCCTCACTATAGTCTCCAAAAGGTAACACCTTTTCAACTATCGGATAGCTAGTTGTGATTGTTCCCGTCTTATCAAACAAGAAAGTATCAACTTCCAGATATTTCTCCAAAACATCTCCATCCTTAATCACCATTTCACGGTTCAACCCCTCCTTGATAGCTGTCAAATAAGCTACAGGAGTAGAGATTTTCAAAGCGCAGGAGAAATCGACCAATAGGAAAGAAATAGCCTTAGAAAAAGAACCTGTCAATAGGTAAGTCAGCCCAGCCCCCAAGAAATTATATTTGACGACCTTGTCCGCCATTTTGATGAAATAGCGTTGTTTCGTTTTCTTGTTTTCTTCAGATTTCTTCATCAACTCAATCAGTTGTAAAATCCGGCTGTTCATCTGATTATCGGTTACACGAATGCGTAACTCTCCAGTTTCTAATACTGTATTTGCACAAACCAAATCAGACTCTCTTTTTTCAACTGGAAAACTCTCTCCCGTCAAGGAACTTTCGTTGACCATACCTAAACCTGAAACTACTTGTCCATCAAACAGAATTTCATTTCCTTGAGATAAGACCAAAACATCTCCTATTTGAACATCGGAACTCTTGATACTAACAACCGTATCGCCCTGTACTAGGAATACATCGCTCTCTTTTGCAAGAAGACTCTGTTCTAAATCTGTTGCAGTTTTTTTCAAGGACCACTGATCTAAATGATTCCCCAAATCAAGCATAAACATGATGTTGCTAGCAGTCTTGGATTGATTCATGAACAAGGACAGTAAAATCGCCGAGCAGTCCAAGACTTCCATCGTTAGTTCCTTACGCGCTAGTGTTTGACAGGCTTCTCTAATATAGCCAAAAGCCTGATAACAAGTCCATATATAGCGAATAGGATACGGCACAAAACTACGAAAAAGCACACGCTTAATCGCTGCGCCTGAAACGATAGAATAAGCAGTCTCTTCTCTACGAATGGGAAGAGTCATCAACTCAGAAACTTTCCCCTTATCAATCTTTTTTAAAAAGGCTTCTGCATTTTCTAATACAGAGAAGCCTTCTTTCATACGTAGAGTAAAGTGCTGTTGATCCATATAAAACTGAATAGAGTCAATCCCTTTTTCATCTCTAGCCAAGGAACGAAGATAATCTTGAATATCCAAGGTCAGTGAAAACGAGGATGATAATCGGATATGTTGATATCCTCTGTGTAGCACTTTAAAAGACATATTATTCACCTGTCAGGCTATCTAATTGTTCTTCTTTCTTTTCCTGTTCGTATAAATATTTAGCGTCTTGTAAAACATCATCACCGTGTTGTTTTACAACAGAAACAGATGCATCCAGTCCATCTTTCAATTTGTAACCTTTAGCCAAGGCCTTAGAATAGGCTTTTTTAGCTTCTTTACTTGCCAAGACTTTCAAGCCAAGTGTCCCAAATGCTACCCCTCCTAAGAAGAGAGATGATTTTTTCGCAACTTTTGCGACGGTTAATACTTCTTTTAACATAGTCGTTTCCTCCTTATCATTATTATATAGCAATTTAGATATAAAAGCAATTCCATTCTATGGATTAAAGAATTGGATTTATTTCTATTGAATCTCATATCTACATACTCCTATACTTGCTTTCGCTTGCCTCTTTTGCTAGACTAAAACTATGAATACAAACCTCAAACCAAAACTCCAGCGCTTTGCTTCTGCTAGTGCCTTTGCCTGCCCTATCTGCCAAGAAAACCTAACCTTAGTAGAGAGCAGTCTCAAGTGTAGCAATCGCCATTCTTTTGACTTGGCAAAATTTGGCTATGTCAACTTGGCTCCGCAAATCAAGCAATCTGCCAACTACGACAAGGAAAACTTTCAAAACCGCCAACAAATTCTTGAAGCTGGTTTTTATCAGGCTATTTTAGAAGGTATCTCGGACTTACTAATAACTAATCCATCCGCAAAAACAGTCTTGGATATCGGTTGTGGCGAAGGTTTCTACTCTCGCAAGCTCCAAGAAAGTCACTCTGACAAAACCTTTTACGCCTTTGATATTTCAAAAGATTCCGTTCAAATCGCTGCCAAGAGCGAACCAAACTGGGCGGTCAACTGGTTTGTCGGCGACCTGGCTCGTCTTCCTATAAAAGACGCCAGCATGGATATCCTGCTTGATATCTTCTCGCCTGCCAACTATGGGGAATTCCGTCGCGTTTTATCCAAAGACGGTATTTTGATCAAGGTCATCCCAACTGAAAATCACCTCAAAGAAATCCGTCAAATGGTGCAGGACCAGCTGACAAAGAAGGATTATTCCAACCAAGATATCAAAGAACATTTCCAGGAACATTTCAGTATCCAATCTAGTCAGATTGCTTCCTTAACAAAACCTATCTCGGCTGAGCAACGCCAAGCCCTGCTTGCCATGACGCCCTTACTCTTTCACGTTGACCATACCAAGATTGACTGGAGCCAACTGACAGAGATTACCATTGAAGCAGAGATTCTAGTTGGGAAAGCACTGTAATTAAAACTTTCAGATAAGACAAAAACCCGCACCTCTTCTTGAGGTGTGGGTTTAAATCGCGATTTTTCAACTGTCTATCCGAAAAGTGGAAAAAAATTTTAACCTCTCCATTTATTTTCGATTCGAAATGACAAATTTATCAATGAATAATAAGTGAAATGAGGCAAGTGTAATCCCCAAATAGCACCCATGATAAGAGATTTCTTGATGGGTAAGTGGAAAAAGAGTACGATTCCCCATCGAGAGTGATGACAAAACCACAAATAGTATCCAAAATAAATCAGTCCATTTATATTTTGAAAAATATTTTTTCCACATAAAAACACCTTCTTTCTTCACCACAATGCTATTATAATACAAATTATAAGCGGATACAAGAAATACGAGGCCATCAACTACGAAGAATCATGAGACTGAAATACAGTAAAAAGCAGTATTTCTAAAACTTCAACGTATCTATGATTTATCTCTTTTTAGACCTGATTGGCTAAAATCCACATCATTCAAAAAAGCGAATTTCAATTGAAATTCGCTTTTTTTTACAAAGTGATTAGTATAAATTTTGTATCTTAGTTCAAGTGCCAGATATCTTCGTTGTACTGAGCGATTGTACGGTCAGATGAGAAGAATCCTGCTTTGGCAATGTTAACGATGACTTTATCCAACCATGCGTCGCGGTCTTCGTAATCAGCAAGCATTTGCTCTTTGACTTTAATGTAGTCTTCCAAGTCAAGGAGAGTCATGAACCAGTCTTTGTTGATCAACTCGTTGTAAAGACGTTCCAAGCGCTCTTTCTTACCTACTGCAAGAACAGCGTCGCTGACGATGAAGTCAACCAATGGTTTGATAGCTTCACGAGCGTAGAATTCGCTTGATTTGTAAGTTGCTTTTGCATAAAGGTCGATAACAGTTTCAGAATCTTCACCAAAGATGTAGATGTTTTCGTCGCCAACCAACTCAGCGATTTCCACGTTAGCACCGTCCATAGTACCAAGAGTCAAAGCTCCGTTCAACATGAATTTCATGTTACCAGTACCTGAAGCTTCTTTAGAAGCAAGTGAAATTTGTTCAGAGATATCACATGCTGGGATAAGGAAGCTTGCTGCAGTAACGTTGTAGTTTTCAACCATAACTACTTGCAAGTGTGGAGCTACTGCTGGGTCGTTCGCAATCACTTCTGACAAGCAAAGGATCAAGTGGATGATGTCTTGAGCGATTGTGTAGGCAGGAGCTGCTTTACCACCAAAGAATACTGTGATTGGACGAGCAGGGATGTTACCAGCCTTAATGTCAAGGTATTTGTGAATGACATACAAAGCGTTCATTTGTTGGCGTTTGTACTCGTGAAGACGTTTGATTTGGATATCAAAGATAGAGTTTGTATTGATTTCCACACCTTGGTGTTCTTTCAAGTGACGAGCCAATTTGCGCTTGTTGTGAGCTTTGATGCTTTCCAATTTTTCTTTGACAGCAGTCTTGTCTTCGTAAGACAAGAGTTTTTCAAGCTCATCCGCTTCATGGTGCCAACCCTCTCCAATAATCTCATCCAAGTAGTGAGACAGTCTTGGGTTGGCATGCATGAGCCAACGGCGGAATGTGATACCGTTTGTTTTGTTGTTGAATTTTTCTGGGTAGATGTCGTAGAATGCTTTCAACTCAGAGTTCTTCAAGATTTCAGTGTGGAGGGCTGCTACCCCGTTAACACTGTATCCGTAGTGGATATCCATGTGAGCCATGTGTACACGGTCGTTTTCATCAATGATTTGAACAGCTGGGTCTTTGTATTCTGCTTTCACACGACGGTCCAATTCTTTGATGATTGGTACCAAGTGAGGAACCACTTCTTCCAAGAATTCAAGAGGCCATTTTTCAAGGGCTTCAGCAAGGATTGTGTGGTTAGTGTAGGCAGTCATGCTACGAACGATAGAGATTGCTTCATCAAGCTCGATACCACGTGCAGTCAAAAGACGGATCAATTCAGGGATCACCATTGATGGGTGAGTATCGTTGATTTGTACAACTGCGTAGTCCGCAAGGTCATGCAAGTTGCTTCCTTTTTCGATTGCTTCGTCAATAATCAATTGCGCACCGTTTGAAACCATGAAGTATTGTTGGAAGATACGGAGCAATTCACCTTGCTTGTCGCTGTCGTCTGGGTAAAGGAAAAGAGTCAAGTTGCGAGCGATATCCGTCTTGTCAAAGCTGATACCATCTTCGATGATAGAAGAATCAACTGAATCCAAGTCAAACAAACGCAAGCGGTTTTTAGTAGTTGTTTTGTAACCAGGTACGTCGATATCGTAAAGAGTAGATGTCAATGTGAAGTGTGCGAATGGCACTTGGTAGCTACGGCTTGAGCGAACCAACCAATTCTGCTCTGTCAACCAAGCGTTAGGAATCGTTTCTTGTTGGTTGTTTTTAAGAACTTGTTGGAAAAGACCGAAGTGGTAGTTCAAACCAACACCGTCACCATTCAAACCAAGTGTAGCGATTGAGTCGATAAAACAGGCTGCCAAACGTCCCAAACCACCATTACCAAGAGAAGGCTCCAACTCAACTTCTTCGACTTCGATTAAGTCTTTACCTGCAGCTGCAAGTTCTTTTTTCACATCGTCGTAAAGGCCAAGGTTAATCAAGTTATTTGACAAGAGTTTACCGATCAAGAACTCAGCTGAGATGTAGTAAACTTTTTTCTTACCAGTGTTGACTGGTTTTTGACTGCTTGCAAGTTTGCTGTAGTTGAGAAGAGCAAGGTAAAGCTCTTCATTGCTACATTCTGCAATAGTTTTATTGTAACGTTTTTGTACAAATTCGTTTAATGGTAACATGTTTATGTGTCTCCTGATATTGTCTTATTTCTTTAATTCTACCAAATTTTCATTGATTCGGCGATAAATTGTAGTCAAGTCAAGCAAAGTTTCTTCAACCGCTGGTGTGAGTTGGTCTGCTGTCATACGCCATGACCAGTTTCCACCAAGAGTAGATGGGAAGTTCATACGAGCTGACTCATCTAGTTCTAGCAAGTCTTGCATAGTGGCAATAGCCATGAAGCTAACGGATGAAAAGATTGTGCGAAGCATTGCGTGTGGCACTGTCTCGTACTCTTTACGGTTGGTGTAACGCGCCATATACTCACGAGTTGGATCGTCGATCTCATTACGGTACCAACCAAGGACTGTATTGTTATCGTGTGTTCCTGTATACATAACAGAGTTGGCAGGTGCCAAGTGTGGGCTATCAATACTTTCGTCTTCTGGATTGAAGGCGAATTGAAGAATCTTCATTCCTGGGAAGCCAGTGCGTTCACGCAACTCGATGACTTCATCTGTCATGAAACCAAGGTCTTCTGCGATGATGTTTAGCTCACCAAGCTCTTCTTTAACAGCTGCGAAGAGTTTGTAGCCAGGACCTTTCACCCATTTACCAGGTGCTGCTGTATCGGAACCAGCAGGAATTTCCCAGTAAGATTCGAAACCGCGGAAATGGTCGATACGAACGATATCGTAAATCTTGAAGCTTTCACGCAAGCGTTCAATCCACCATTTGTAACCGTCTTTGTCCATTGCTTCCCAGTCATAGATTGGGTTTCCCCAAAGCTGACCAGTGGCAGAAAACTCATCTGGTGGGCATCCTGCGATGCAAGTTGCTTTACCAGTGGCATCTGTCTTGAAGAGATGTGGATTTGCCCACATGTCGCTTGAATCTTCCGCAACATAGATTGGCATATCTCCAACGATTTCGATGTGGTTGTCGTTAGCGTAGGCTTTCAATTTCAACCATTGTTGGAAGAAGAAGTATTGAGTCACACGGTGGTAAACCAACTTGTCTGCCAATTTCTCACGGTAGCTTTCAAGTGCTGAAGCTTTACGCGCACGAGCGTCTGCATCTGGCCATTCTGTCCAAGCAAGATTGTCAAAATGCTCTTTAATCGCCATATATTCTGCGAAGAGTTCGAGCCATGATTGGTTGTCTTGAGCAAACTTCTCAAAATCTTTGACATCACCCACTTCCAAGAAGCGTTTCACAGCTTTTTCTAAAAGTGGACGACGTGCGTAATAAATCTTCGCATAGTCAACTTCAGATGCATCGCTACCAAAGTCAACACCTTCAAGGTCACTAGCTTCCAACAAGCCTTGCTCTACCAAGATATCAAGGTCGATAAAATGCGTATTTCCAGCAAAGGCTGAGAATGATTGGTATGGAGAATCTCCATAGCTTGTTGTCCCAAGAGGGAGGATTTGCCAGTAACGTTGCTTCGTACGAACCAAGAAATCGACGAAATCATAGGCAGTCTGACCAAATGATCCAATCCCGTATGCTCCTGGTAGAGAAGAGATGTGCATCAACACACCACTTTGACGTTTTTTCATAATAGCACCTCATATGTTTGTTATAAAACGTTGCGCAATCAAGGCGCAAACGTTTGCGTTAATTTAAGTATAACGCATTTCAAAAACAAATGCAAGCGTTTTTAAAAATTTTTTTGAATTATTTTTATCTAACTAAAACTTATTCCCACTGATATTTTATGAAATAAGCGAAAAAATTTTAAAGATTTTCTGATTTAAGATAATTCATTCCCAATATCTGCTCTATTTTCTGAAAAACTGAGCCGAATTTACGCAATCGTTTTCCTAATATATTTTCAATTCAAGAGAAAGAAAGATTTAAAGTTTTTTTCCTATATAAGGGCATTGACAAATGTTTGAAACCTTAAAATTTTTTTAAAAAACTTTTTAAAAACGCTTGCAACCGTTTTCTATTTGTGCTATACTAAGCTCATAAAAGAAAACGTTTGCGTTTTCTAAATAAATTATACTGTTATTCTTTAGGAGGAATACACTATGTCATCTAAATTCATGAAGAGCGCTGCTGTGCTCGGAACTGCTACTCTCGCTAGCTTGCTCTTGGTGGCTTGCGGAAGCAAAACTGCTGACAAAGCAGCTGATACTAGCTCTTCAGAAGCGAAAGAAATCACTTTCTACGTTGAAGACCAATATAAAGCCTTTGCTGAATCAGCTGCAAAAGCTTATGAAAAAGAATCTGGCGTAAAAGTTACCATCAAAACAGGAGACCAAATGGGTGGTCTTGATAACCTTTCTCTAGACAACCAATCTGGTAAAGCTCCTGATGTTATGATGGCTCCATACGACCGTGTAGGTAGCCTTGGTACTGACGGACAACTTTCAGAAGTAACTCTTAGTGATGGTGCGAAGACAGACGATAAAACAAAATCACTTGTAACTGTTGGTGGTAAAGTCTATGGTGCTCCAGCTGTCATCGAATCACTCGTTTTGTACTATAACAAAGATTTGCTTAAAGAAGCTCCTAAAACATTTGCTGATTTGGAAAACCTTGCTAAAGACAGCAAATACGCTTTCGCTGGTGAAGATGGCAAAACAACTGCCTTCCTAGCTGACTGGACAAACTTCTACTACGCATACGGACTTCTTGCTGGTAATGGCGGTTATGTATTTGGCCAAAACGGTAAAGATCCTAAAGATATCGGACTTGCAAACGACGGAGCAATCAAAGGTATCGAATACGCTAAATCTTGGTACGAAAAATGGCCTAAAGGTATGCAAGATACTGAAGGAGCTCCAAACTTAATCCAAACTCAATTCCAAGAAGGTAAAACTGCTGCTATCATCGATGGTCCTTGGAAAGCTCAAGCATTCAAAGATGCTAAAGTAAACTACGGTGTTGCGACTATCCCAACTCTTCCAAACGGTAAAAACTATGAAACATTTGGTGGTGGTAAAGCTTGGGTTATCCCAGCAAGCACTAAGAACCTTGAAGGAGCTCAAAAATTTGTAGACTTCCTAGTTTCAACTGAACAACAAAAAGCATTCTACGATGTAACAAACGAAATCCCAGCTAATACTGAAGCTCGTACTTATGCTGAAGGCAAAAAAGATGAGTTGACAACAGCCGTGATTGAACAGTTCAAGAACGCTCAACCAATGCCAAACATCTCTCAAATGTCAGCTGTTTGGGACCCAGCTAAAACAATGCTCTTTGAAGCTGTAAGTGGTACGAAAGATGCGAAAACAGCTGCTAATGATGCTGTAACATTGATTAAGGACACAATCAAACAAAAATTTGGTGAATAATTGATTTGTTCAAGGGGGGTGGAAGCAAAATCCCCCTTTGAATTTATAGATACGCCTATTATTATACGTACGTATCTTACGATTGAATCCGAGTTTTATCTCGCATCCTATGAAAGGAGTAATCATGGAAAAACAACAGCCTCGCAAAGCAGCCTTGCTGTCAATCATTCCTGGTTTAGGACAAATTTATAACAAACAAAAAGCGAAAGGTTTTATTTTCCTTGGTGTTACCGTTTTATTTGTTCTGTATTTTCTAACACTTGCAACCCCTGAATTGAGCAATTTGGTCACTCTTGGTGACAAACCTGGTCGTGACAATTCACTTTTCATGCTGATTCGCGGTGCTTTCCATTCTATCTTTGTTGTCGTTTACTTGCTCTTTTATATCTTTAATATCAAGGACGCACATACAACTGCTAAACGTATCAACAACGGTATTCCTGTAGCTCGTACCTTTAAGGATATGATTAAAGGTATTTATGAGAATGGATTCCCATACCTTTTGATCATCCCATCGTATGTAGCGATGACATTTGCGATTATCTTTCCAGTTATCGTAACCTTGATGATTGCCTTTACCAACTATGACTTCCAACATTTACCACCAAATAAATTGTTGGACTGGGTTGGTTTGACGAACTTCACAAACATCTGGAGCTTGAGTACCTTCCGTTCAGCCTTTGGTTCCGTTCTTTCTTGGACCATTATCTGGGCTTTAGCTGCTTCTACTTTGCAGATTGTTATTGGTATCTTTACAGCAATCATTGCTAACCAACCATTTATCAAAGGAAAACGTATCTTCGGTGTTATTTTCCTTCTTCCTTGGGCAGTTCCAGCCTTCATCACTATCTTGACATTCTCAAATATGTTTAATGATAGTGTCGGTGCTATCAACACCCAGGTCTTGCCTCTTTTGTCTAAGGTTCTTCCTTTCCTAGATGGAGCTCTTATCCCTTGGAAAACAGACCCAACTTGGACTAAGATTGCCTTGATTATGATGCAAGGTTGGCTAGGATTCCCATACATTTACGTTTTGACCTTGGGTATCTTGCAGTCTATTCCTAACGACCTCTACGAAGCGGCTTACATCGATGGTGCTAATGCTTGGCAAAAATTCCGCAACATCACTTTCCCAATGATTTTGGCTGTTGCAGCTCCAACATTGATCAGCCAATACACCTTCAACTTTAACAACTTCTCTATCATGTATCTCTTTAATGGTGGAGGTCCTGGTACTGTCGGAGGCGGAGCCGGTTCAACTGATATCTTGATTTCATGGATTTACCGTTTGACAACAGGTACATCTCCTCAATACTCTATGGCGGCAGCTGTTACCTTGATTATCTCAATTATTGTCATCTCTATCTCTATGATCGCATTCAAGAAACTACACGCATTTGATATGGAGGACGTCTAAGATGAATAACTCAATCAAACTCAAACGTAGACTGACTCAAACCCTCACTTACCTCTACTTGATTGGCCTATCAATCGTGATCATCTACCCACTTTTGATTACCATTATGTCAGCCTTCAAGGCAGGTAACGTCGCAGCCTTTAAACTAGATACTAACATCGACTTCAATTTTGATAACTTTAAAGGACTCTTTACTGAAACCTTGTATGGCACTTGGTACCTTAATACTTTGATTATTGCCTTTATCACAATGGCTGTTCAAACAAGTATCATCGTACTTGCTGGTTATGCCTACAGCCGTTACAACTTCTTGGCTCGTAAACAAAGTTTGGTCTTCTTCTTGATTATCCAAATGGTGCCAACCATGGCCGCATTGACCGCCTTCTTCGTTATGGCGCTTATGTTGAACGCCCTTAACCATAGCTGGTTCCTCATCTTCCTCTACGTCGGTGGAGGTATTCCGATGAATGCTTGGCTCATGAAAGGCTACTTTGATACCGTGCCAATGTCTCTTGACGAATCTGCAAAACTAGATGGTGCAGGACACTTCCGTCGCTTCTGGCAAATCGTTCTCCCTCTTGTTCGTCCAATGGTGGCTGTACAAGCCCTCTGGGCCTTCATGGGACCTTTCGGGGATTATATCCTCTCTAGTTTCTTACTTCGTGAGAAAGAATACTTTACTGTTGCCGTTGGTCTCCAAACCTTCGTTAGCAATGTGAAAAACATGAAGATCGCCTACTTCTCAGCAGGTGCTATCCTCATCGCTCTTCCAATCTGTATTCTCTTCTTCTTCCTACAAAAGAACTTTGTTTCAGGACTTACAAGTGGTGGCGACAAGGGATAATCTATCCCCGCCACCCTTTTTCATTTTATACTCTTCGAAAATCTCTTCAAACCACGTCAGCTTTATCTCCAACCTCAAAGCTGTGCTTTGAGCAACCTGCGACTAGCTTCCTAGTTTGCTCTTTGATTTTCATTGAGTATTAGCGATTGTTACTGTAAATAATATTCTTGCAACAAGCAATTTATCTCCTAGACTTGAAATAAAGCACATTTCTCTATATAATAATACTCATATAGAAAACACTTTTAGAAAGATGCCTATGCTTCCATATCCATTCTCGTATTTCTCTAGTATCTGGGGATTTCGTAAGCCCCTGTCAAAACGTTTCGGACTCAACTGGTTTCAATTGATTTTTACCAGTATTTTCTTGATTAGCTTGTCTATGGTTCCGATCGCCATTCAAAACAGCTCGCAGGAAACGTATCCGCTGGATACGTTTATCGATAATGTTTATACACCGCTGACAGATGAAGCCATCATGGACTTGTCAGAGAATACACAAATCGTTGATGGAAAGATGAACTACTCAGGTACGAAGAATCATCAGCCTTCTCTTTTGATTGGTTCAAGCCAAATCAAAGAATTGCCAGAGGACCTACAACTTCATTTTGATACGGAAGAACTCGTCATCAGTAAGGAAAGTAAGGAACTGACTCGCATTCGCTACCACGTGATTCAAACGGAGAGTTTCCAGAGTAAGGAAGATCTTACCCAGGCCATTTCTAAAGATTGGTATCAACAAAACCGGGTCTATATCAGTCTCTTTCTCGTTCTTGGTGCAAGCTTCCTCTTTGGATTGAATTTCTTCATTGTCTCTCTTGGGGCTAGCTTTCTTCTTTATATCACCAAAAAATCACGCCTCTTTTCATTTAGGACCTTTAAAGAGTGCTACCATTTTATCTTGAACTGTTTAGGATTACCAACTCTGATTACGCTTATTTGGGGACTTTTTGGTCAAAATATGACAACCCTTATCACTGTACAAAACATTCTTTTTGTTCTTTATCTGGTCACTATTTTTTACAAGACACATTTCCGTGATCCAGATTATCATAAATAGGAGATTTTTATGCCCGTGACGATTAAAGATGTGGCTAAAGCAGCAGGTGTCTCACCTTCAACTGTTACCCGCGTCATTCAAAATAAATCAACGATTAGTGATGAAACCAAAAAACGAGTTCGCAAGGCGATGAAGGAGCTCAACTACCATCCCAACCTCAATGCTCGTAGCTTGGTAAGTAGCTATACTCAGGTAATCGGTCTGGTGCTCCCTGACGACTCGGATGCCTTTTACCAAAATCCTTTCTTCCCATCTGTTCTACGAGGGATCGCCCAAGTGGCATCTGAGAACCACTATGCTATTCAGATTGCAACTGGGAAAGATGCAAAAGAGCGACTCAAAGCTATTTCCCAGATGGTCTATGGTAAGCGTGTAGATGGTTTGATTTTCCTCTATGCCCAAGAAGAGGATCCTTTGGTTAAACTAGTAGCCGATGAGCAATTTCCTTTCCTTATCTTAGGTAAATCTCTATCTCCCTTCATTCCGCTTGTCGATAATGACAATGTCCAGGCAGGTTTTGATGCGACAGAATATTTCATCAAAAAAGGATGCAAGCGAATTGCCTTCATCGGAGGAACCAAAAAACTTTTCGTAACACAAGATCGTCTAATGGGTTATGAGTTAGCTCTTAAACAATACCAACTTCCTATTGATCCCAATCTGACCTACTTTGCGACCGAATTTCTTGAAGATAATGGTTATCGCTTTAGTAAACTTCTCTTCGAACATGATCCAAATATTGATGCTATTATTACTATTGATAGCCTTCTTGCTGCAGGGGTCTGTGATTACATCGCAAAACACCAACTGGATGTCCCTGTCCTCAGCTTTGACTCGGTCAACCCTAAACTGAACTTGGCAGCCTATGTGGATATCAATAGTTTAGAACTCGGGCGCGTTTCCTTTGAAACCATTCTCCAGATCATCAACGATGCTAAAAACAATAAACAGATTTGTTACCGCCAGTTGATTGGACACAAAATTATCGAAAAATAAAGACCAGCCCCAAGGCTGGTCTTTTGAGTATTATTAATTGTCTGTTTCTACGAATCGTCCTAGGATGTGGACATTTTCGGATACAGAGACAAAGGCTGTCGGATCGACCTGTTTCATGATGTGTTTAAAATCATTAAACTCTGCTCGTGTGATAACTGTAATCAAGACTGCTTTTCTCTCATGATTATAGGTTCCTTCTGCATCGTGGATCATGGTTGCTCCGCGGTGCAATTTTTTATGGATTTTTGCAATTACCTTGTCAGGATTATTGGTCACAATCATGGCCTGCATGCGTTTTTGCTTGGTAAAGACCGCGTCTGTCACACGACTGGAGACAAAGATAGTAATCATGGAGTAGAGGGCGTATTTCCAACCAAAGGTCAATCCTGCTATCAGCATGATGGTTCCATTTACTAGGAAAGAAATACTACCGACATTCTTACCCGTTTTCTTTCGAATGGTCAGACTGACGATATCTGTACCTCCGCTAGAAATATTGTTACGGAGCGCAAAACCAATCCCCAAGCCCATGACAACACCCCCAAAAAGAGCATTGATAATAGGATCCTCTGTCAAGGTCACAACTGGTACAAGCTGGATAAAGAGGGAACTCATGGATACTGTGATAAAGGTAAAGATTGTAAACTTATGCCCAATCTGATACCAAGCCAAAATCATCAACGGAAAATTGATAGCATAAAAGGTTAGCGATATCGGAATGTAAAAACCAAACCAGTGATTACTCAAGGCAGAGATAATCTGTGCCAGACCTGTCGCACCACTGGAGTAAACGTGTCCTGGTTGAAAAAAGAAATTGACTGCTACCGCTGACAGAAAGCCATAAACCAGAGAAGCCGATACTTTCTCATCATATTTTTCCCGAGAGATACTTTGTAAAACTCGTAAGATTTTTATCTGATAAGCAAAGCGGCGCAGATAATAGCGCCACCGCTTAATTCGTTTTGCTTGTTTCATCTTCTTCTACTTGTAAGCTGAGTTCCTCTAGTTGTTTGAGAGCGACTGTTGATGGAGCTTGAGTCATTGGGTCGGTTGCCTTATTGTTCTTAGGAAAGGCAATGACTTCACGGATATTTTCTTCTCCTGCTAAGAGCATCACAAAACGATCAAGTCCAATAGCCAAGCCACCATGTGGTGGGAAACCATAGTCCATGGCTTCAAGAAGGAAGCCAAACTGGTCATTGGCTTCTTCAGCTGAGAAACCAAGAGCCTTGAACATGCGTTCTTGAAGGTCTTTTTGGTTGATACGAAGACTACCACCACCAAGCTCATAACCGTTCAAGACGATATCGTAAGCAATGGCACGAACCTTAGCCAAATCACCTTCTAATTCGTGGACTGTTTCTTCCTGTGGAAGGGTAAATGGATGGTGGGCGCTCATGTAGCGACCTTCTTCTTCAGACCATTCAAACATTGGCCAATCAACCACCCAAAGGAAATTGAATTTATCGTTATCAATCAAGTCAAGCTCTTTGGCAATACGTCCACGAAGGGCACCAAGGGTTGCATTGGCTACTTCAAGCGTATCCGCCACAAAGAGAACCAAGTCCTTCTCTTCAAGACCAAGCGCTGTTGTCAAGTCTGCTTGGATGCCAGTCAAGAATTTGGCAACTGGTCCGTTTAATTCTCCATCCACAACCTTGACCCAAGCAAGACCTTTGGCACCGTACTGTTTGGCTACTTCGGTCATCTTGTCGATGCCTTTACGTGAGTAGTTGTCTGCAGCTCCTTTGACCACAATGGCCTTAACGGCAGGTGCTTCTGAGAAAACTTTGAAATCAACACCCTTGACCACTTCTGTCAAGTCCTGAAGCAACATGTCAAAACGGGTATCTGGCTTATCAGAACCGTAAAGAGCCATCGCATCATCATACTTCATACGAGGGAATGGAAGCGTCACTTCGATTCCTTTTGTTTCTTTCATCACGCGCGCAATCAATCCTTCTGTAATATCTTGGATTTCTTGCTCACTAAGGAAAGACGTTTCTAAGTCGACCTGAGTGAACTCAGGCTGACGATCACCACGCAAGTCCTCGTCACGGAAACATTTGACGATTTGGTAATAACGGTCAAAACCAGCATTCATCAAGAGTTGCTTAGTGATTTGTGGACTTTGAGGAAGAGCGTAGAAATGTCCTTTATTGACACGAGATGGCACCAAATAGTCACGCGCACCTTCTGGTGTTGACTTAGAAAGGAATGGCGTCTCCACATCGATAAACTCCAACTCATCCAAGTAGTTACGGATTGAGTGGGTCACCTTGGCACGAAGCTTAAGGTTTTTCAACATTTCTGGACGACGAAGGTCAAGGTAACGGTAACGCAAACGTGTATCGTCATTGGCCTCAATCCCATCTTTAATCTCAAAAGGTGTTGTTTTGGCTGTATTCAACACTGTCAGAGCTGTCACATTTAACTCAACCGCACCAGTCGGCAACTTATCATTGGCTTGCTCACGCGCAGCGACTTGTCCAGTCACCTCAATGACAAACTCGCTACGAAGGCTTTCAGCTGTTGCCATAACTTCTGCTGAAACTTTTTCAGGGTTGATAACCAACTGCATGATCCCTTCACGGTCACGAAGGTCGATAAAAATCAAACCACCAAGGTCACGACGACGCCCAACCCATCCTTTCAAGGTCATTTCTTGTCCGATATGTTCCTCACGAACACGACCAGCATACATACTACGTTTCATTGTTTCTCTCCTCTTTTATTCTGTTACTATTTTACCATAAAAGCGCAGGCACTTCATGAAAATCAGCAGAAAAGTTTGATTGCCTTTAGAAATCAAAACGAACAGACAAAAAATCCGATGAAAACGTCATCGAATTCTCTGATTATGATTCTTAACCTTTTTTACGCTTTTCAGCAATCTCCGCTGCCTTTTTAGGTAGAACAATCTCCGTCGCATACGCCGAAGCAAAACGCAAGACACCTGCAATAGGCGCAAAGACAACTGCTAGATAGTTGTAAAAGAAATCGCCTTTAAAGGCATAGGCAAGTGCCCCGATGATAAAGAAGAGAACGACCGCCTGTATCACTGCTAATAAAATTACTCGTTTCATGTGACCTCCTGACTCTATTATAGCATGAGTATCATCAAAAAGCCGATTAAATTATTCAAAGCGTGGAGAGAAATGCTGTAAAGAAGACCTTTTCGGTTCACATAAGCTAGACCCAAACTCAATCCCAGACTGGCATAAACTAAAAACTGTTGCAAAGTCCCTGGAAAATGAATCAAGGCAAAAAGAACACTCGATACGAGTAGAAACAGAGCTGTCTGTTTGCTGTTGTTCTGCTTAGGAAAGAAATAGCGCGCCAGCATCCCTCTAAAGATGAGTTCTTCTGTCAGAGGAGCAAAGACTACCACCATAAAGAAACCAAATACAGGCTGAGCCACTGTCAGTTGAGATACGATTTGTTGATTGACTGACGGATCTTCTGGCAGAAAGAACTGGGCTGTAATCGCTACTAGCAAAACCAGAGTTGGCAACCAGATATAACGATTAAAAGCTGTTGTCTGGATGCTAACCTTTTCTGTCTGATACCATCTGTAAACTCCATAAACATAGGCCCCTGACAGAGCGATATAGAGTGGCAAGACTCCAAAGATCGAAGCCCCTAGGTCAAGCGCTGATAAAGCCATACTCTGAACCAGACCATAGCCAAAGAAAAAAGATAGGACAGCTAGAAGAAACCAGCCAAGATTTTTAAGTAAGTTCATATGGGCCTCCTATTTCCCTTTATAACTATTTTTCAATACTAAGAGACTAGCTAATCCTAGCAAAAGGACCCATGCTAGCAAAAGACCAAGACTTCTCAAAGATAACTCTCCACCACCTGCTTTTAACAGACTTACCAATGGACCAATGAAAGAATAGTCCAACAATTTTTGCGCAGTTTCATTTTGAACAGCAAGAGTGGGCAAGAAAGAGAAGGTTAGCATAGGAAAAATACTATACACTTGCGCCTTAGACTGAGTATCTGATACTGCACCGATAAGAATGTTAAGAAAGATAATGCTGATAGTTGCCAGAAGCAGATAGAGACCATAGGTAAGAAAGTAGTTTGTCAAATCAACTTTAAGATATAGAGGGAGAACAACCATCGAAAAAAGCACCACTAGAAGAGGAAGAGCCATCATGCTCAGAGTATACTCCGTTGCTGTCACACCACTTAGTATGAGGGATTTAAGATTACGTTTTTCCTTGTCCTCAGCCATCATAATCGATACCATATAACCACTTCCCATACTCAAGACCATCGTCAGACTCATAGAGAGGAGAAACATAGTCAATTCTCCACTCTTGTTTAAGAACTCATTATATAGGATAGCAATACCAAAGGGCATCAATAATGTCGCTAACAAGGTTGAATTACTAATAAGAACTTGTAACCTTAACCAAAGAAGGGCATTTAATTTTCTAAACATCTAACTTTTCTCCTGTCAATCTAATAAAGATTTCCTCTAAAGTCGGTTCACAAGAATGAACAGCAATCAGATCTGTTGTATCCAGATGAGGCAATTCTTCAAAAGGAACCACTTGTTCGCGTCCATCTTGGTAGCGTAAACGAACCTTTTTATCCTCATGGTATTTCTGGATAATCTCTTGTGGACTGCCATACTCAATCAAGTTTCCCTTATTTAAAAGAGAGAGTCGATCACAAAGCAAGGTTGCTTCATTCATATCGTGGGTTGTTAAGAAAATCGTTGTCCCAGCCTGCTTCAGTTCCTGCAAGAGAGCATGAATCGATTTTGAGGTGGTAGGATCAAGACCACTTGTTGGCTCATCTAGAAAGAGGATTTTGGGAGCATTTAGAAGAGCACGAGCCAAGAACATCCGTTGTTTCATACCTGTGGATAGTTTTTCCGCGATAAGGTTTTTGGCATCTGATAACCCAACTTGATCAAGCACTGTATCTACTCTAGAAGTTTTAAGACCATATAATTTTGCATAAATGAGCAGATTTTTATAGAGGCTCATCTTTTCATAAAAACCACTGCTATCACTAACAATCCCGATTTGTTCCAAATCATTTGAAGTCAAATTTCGAGAGGACTTTCCTAGAAGAACGGTCTCACCCTGATCTGCAGCTAACTGCCCCGTCAGAACATTGATCATAGTTGTTTTACCTGAACCTGAAGGCCCTAGGAAGCCAAAAATTTCACCCTCTTGAATCTCAAAAGAAATCTGATTCAGAGCTTTCTTGCCTCCAAAACTTTTGCTTACATTTTCAACACGAATCATAGGAACTCCTTTATTTGAAATAACGTTTTACCATAGGTAATTGCATCACATTGATATAAATATGGATCGCTCCTACAAGCAAGAAGGCTAGTAACTGAATCTCTCCTGTCAATAAAGAAAAGATAGCAATCAAAAAATAGAGACCTGGCAAGACATACTGATTTAATTGGAATAAAATTCGAAAACTTTGTTCCAAATTAGCCTGACGCTCCCCTTCATCATAGGAATTTATGTAGTCCAAGACATCCTTTGGTGTAGAGAAGAATTCCAAATCAAACTGACGAACGATCGCAATGGTCTTATAGAGATATTTTTGAGCACTGAAAATCATCACTAATGCCAAAAAAGAAAGAGATAAGGTTATATAGCTGATATTTAGTACAATGACTTCACTACCTGAGATGAAAAGAGCCAAAAAAATCGCTACACCTGCACTATTAAAAGCAATAGTTCCAAACTCGAGATTACGATACATTTGTACATAATAGGTTTCATTCAGATCATCATCCATTTCCTCGTGATACAAGGAGTGAAATGTTCTGCTTTTCTTTAAGAAATCGAAAGTCAAAAACATACTAATGAAACCTAACAGTAAACAAATAGATGATATCCATGGAGTCACGGTTTTGACATCTAAAATGGTTCCGTAGTTTTCGGTATAGGCCTTAAACATCTCTGCAAACATGCCCAAGAAGCCTCCCAAGATAACAGCCATTAAAAACAACAATCCACGTTTCTTTTTCATATTCATCCTCTTTCTAAACTAATCCAACCAACCACTGACCAAAGTCCTTACCTGACTCAAAGATAGCGACCAAACCTTCTGTTCCAAGTGACACCAAAATCAAACAAACAGCAAACAAGAGAATAGCTTGGTTTCTAGCTTTTTTTGCTCCATCTCCCAAGGGTTCATTGCCAAGCCAACCTGCTAGATAGGCATAGAGAGTTACTGTTATAATCCCAATCTCTGTCGAAGAGAGAAACAGCAAGACTGTCACCAAACGAACGATATTGGCTTGAATGTTAAAATAATTTCCTAAACCTGCACAAACACCCGCAAGTTCTTTGTGCTCAGTATCGACTTGAAAACCTGCTAAAAACTTTTTCATATTCATTCTCCTTTTTCACTTGCTAGATTTTTGAATTTCTTTTCAATCCAGTCAACTACTGGGATGAGAGCAAAGTAGGCCCAAATAAATTGGTCACTTTGATAGGAACTAAACCAGCCTAGGTCCATCCCAATCAATAGAAATACACTGACTAATAAAGCTATGGCAACTACATAATAAATTACTTTATACTTGTTCATTCCTCATCCTCCTCTATACGAAATACCGACTCGACTGGTTCATTGAATATCTGTGAAATCTTCAGGGCGATCACAACTGACGGGGTGTATTCGTCCCGTTCTAGTAGGCTAATGGTCTGTCTGGAAACTCCTGCTAGCTTGGCCAGTTCGGTCTGATTGAGACCATCACGAGCCCGAAGCTCTTTTAAACGATTTTTTAGCATTCCCTTCTCCTTTATTCTTAACTTGCTTACATTGTAACACATCTTTTTCTTTTTGACAAGTATAATTGTCAAAAAGTTTATGATTTTTGTCATTTTGTAAAAGAAACTGGTCGGGAGTAAGATCCCGACCAGTTTATCTGTCATTAAAATCCTAGTTTTTCAAATACTTCTGAAAAGTTTTGGCTGATAACATCAAGCGTAACTTCCACTTCTTCTCGAGTTTGGTTGTTCTTAACTGTCACTTGTCCGCTTTCGACTTCACTCTCGCCTAGCGTGATGAGGGTCTTAGCCGCAAAGACATCGGCTGACTTGAACTGAGCTTTGAGCTTCCGATTAAGGTAATCACGCTCTGCTTTGAAGCCTTGTTGGCGAAGGGCTTGTACCAATTCCAAGGCCTTAACATTTGCTTCTTCGCCCAAGACTGCGATATAGACATCTAAAGCATTTTCAATAGGGAGGGCCACACCTTGCTTTTCAAGGATGAGGAGCAGACGCTCTACACCAAGTCCAAAACCAAATCCAGCAGTTTCAGGACCACCAAAGTAAGCAACCAAACCATCGTAACGACCACCTGCACAGACAGTCAAGTCATTGCCCTCGATTTCAGTGATAAACTCGAAAATCGTGTGGTTGTAGTAGTCCAGACCACGCACCATATTGGTATCGATGATATAGTCTACACCCAGATTTTCCAACATCTGACGCACAGCATCAAAGTGAGCCTGGCTTTCTGCATCAAGGAAGTCCAAGATAGACGGCGCATTCTCCACAGCCACCTTGTCTTCTTTTTCCTTAGAGTCCAAGACACGGAGAGGATTTTCCTCCAAACGACGTTGGCTATCCTTAGACAAGGTCTCCTTGAGTGGTGTCAAATAGTCGATCAAAGCCTGACGGTAGGCAGCACGACTCTCAGGATTTCCAAGAGTGTTGAGGTGCAATTTGACACCTTGAATGCCGATTTCTTTCAAGAAATGGGCTGCCATAGCGATGGTTTCCACATCGGTAGCTGGATTGCTAGAGCCAAAGCACTCGACACCAATCTGGTGGAACTGGCGCAAACGACCTGCCTGTGGACGCTCATAACGGAACATAGGGCCCATGTAATAGAACTTACTTGGCTTTTGCACTTCTGGAGCGAAGAGTTTATTTTCCACATAGGAACGAACAACGGGCGCAGTTCCTTCTGGACGAAGGGTGATATGGCGGTCACCCTTGTCATAAAAATCGTACATTTCCTTGGTTACGATATCCGTCGTATCTCCGACAGAGCGACTGACGACCTCGTAATGCTCAAAAATAGGCGTGCGCACTTCCGCATAGTTATAGCGCTTGAAAATTTCACGGGCAAAGCCCTCAACGTACTGCCACTTGGCAGACTCAGCAGGTAAAATATCCTGCGTTCCTTTTGGTTTTTGTAATTTCATAGGGAATCCTCTTTAAACTTAATAGTCTTATTTTACCATAAATAGAGGGATTAAAACAGTGAGAGTAGAAAATCTCAAGAGAGTCTTTTCAGAAAATTCATCAAAAACTTGCCAAATTGTCAGAATTATGAGAAAATAGAGGATATTTATCACGTGGAGGGACTGTTATGAGAGACGATATCAAAATCAATGACCGCGCTTTGGCCTTACAAGACCAAATTATCGAAAAACTAGAGAAGGTTTTTGATACAGATGTGGAATTGGATGTGTATAATCTAGGGCTGATTTATGAAATCAATCTGGACGAAACAGGTCTCTGCAAGATTGTCATGACTTTCACTGATACTGCCTGCGATTGTGCAGAAAGTTTGCCTATCGAAATCGTAGCAGGTCTGAAACAAATCGAAGGTATCGAAGATGTCAAGGTTGAAGTCACCTGGTCACCTGCTTGGAAGATCACACGAATCAGTCGCTACGGCCGTATTGCCCTTGGACTGCCACCTCGTTAATACTCTTCAAAAATCAAATTCAAACCACGTCAGCGTCGGCTTGTCGTAGTACGGTTACTGACTTCGTCAGTTCTATCCACAACCTCAAAACAGTGTTTTGAGCAACCTGCACCTAGCTTTCTAGTTTGCTCTTTGATTTTTATTGAGTATAAGCAGGCAAATCACTTTTGAAGATGAAAAGAAGCAAGCCGAAATGGCTTGCTTTTTGAGTTTATTTTTTACCTGACTTGTCCGTATTCCAGAAGTCTGTCACGGCCCCGCGTGAAGCAGATGATACGATATGGGCATATTTACCGAGGACACCACGGCTGTAAAGTGGTGGCAAGGTTGTTTCTGCCTTGCGTTTTTCAAGTTCTTCTTCGGATACGGCCATAGAAATTTCTTTGGTATCTTGGTCAACCGTAACGATATCACCTGTACGAAGGTAAGCAATCGGTCCACCATCCTGAGCTTCAGGGGCGATATGTCCAACAACCAGACCATAAGTACCACCTGAGAAACGGCCATCCGTCAAGAGGGCAACCTTGTCTCCTTGACCTTTACCAACGATCATGGATGAAAGTGACAGCATCTCAGGCATACCAGGACCACCCTTAGGTCCAACGAAACGGACAACGACAACATCGCCATCAACGATTTCATCTGTCAGAACAGCCTGGATAGCATCTTCTTCTGAGTCAAAGACCTTAGCTGGTCCAACGTGACGACGCACTTTAACACCTGATACTTTAGCAACCGCGCCATCAGGGGCAAGGTTCCCGTTCAAGATAATAAGTGGTCCGTCTGCACGTTTTGGATTTTCCAGTGGCATGATGACTTTTTGACCTGGTGTGAGGTCTGCAAAGTCGGTCAAGTTTTCAGCGACAGTCTTACCAGTACATGTAATGCGGTCTCCGTGAAGGAAACCATTTGCCAACAGGTACTTCATAACAGCAGGCACACCACCGACTTCGTAGAGATCTTGGAAGACATACTGACCAGAAGGTTTCAAGTCGGCCAAGTGAGGTACACGCTCTTGGATTGTATTGAAGTCCTCAAGTGACAAGTCAACATTAGCCGCATGGGCAATGGCAAGCAAGTGAAGAGTGGCATTGGTTGACCCACCGAGAGCCATGGTTACTGTAATGGCATCTTCAAAAGCTTCACGAGTCAAGATATCTGATGGTTTGAGACCAAGCTCCAGCATCTTGACAACAGCTCGTCCTGCTGCTTCGATATCTTCTTTCTTGTCAGCTGATTCAGCTGGGTGAGATGAAGATCCTGGCAAACTCATACCGAGAACTTCGATAGCAGTCGCCATGGTATTAGCTGTATACATACCACCACAGCCACCAGGGCCAGGGCAGGCATTACATTCAAGACGCTTCACGTCCTCAGCTGTCATGTCACCATGGTTCCACTTACCGATTCCTTCAAATACAGAAACCAAGTCGATGTCTTTGCCATCAAGATTTCCAGGGGCGATAGTACCACCGTAAGCGAAAATAGCTGGGATATCCATATTGGCAATGGCAATCATAGAACCAGGCATGTTCTTGTCACAGCCACCGATAGCGACAAAGGCATCGACGTTGTGACCACCCATAGCCGCCTCGATGGAGTCCGCGATGATGTCACGAGATGTTAGAGAGAAACGCATACCAGGCGTTCCCATGGCGATCCCGTCTGCTACGGTAATGGTTCCAAATTGTACAGGCCAGGCGCCAGCAGATTTGACACCTTCTTTAGCCAGTTTCCCGAAATCATGCAAGTGAATGTTACATGGTGTATTTTCCGCCCAAGTTGAAATCACTCCCACAATCGGTGTTTCAAAGTCCTTATCTGTCATACCAGTCGCACGAAGCATAGCACGGTTAGGTGATTTCACCATGCTGTCATAAATGCTACTGCGGTGACGTTTATCTAATTCAGTCATCTTATCCCTCCCGTTTCAGTTTTTACTATTATAGCACAATTTCCGCATGAAGAACAGAATAAAATTCTTGAATTTTCAGAAAATTCCGATTAACAACTTCTAATTTTTTCATCTTTTTTTGTCAAGTAACTTTACTTTACAAAAAAAATGTGTTATCCTAGTATGGTTGATGAAAATCAGTAGATTGAATCGAATTTAAATACCTAAAGGAGAAATCAAAATGGCAGTACCTGCACGTCGCACTTCAAAAGCGAAGAAAAACAAACGTCGTACACACTACAAAGTAACAGCTCCATCTGTAAACTTTGACGAAACTACTGGAGATTACTCACGTTCTCACCGTGTATCACTTAAAGGATACTACAAAGGACGTAAAATCGCTAAAGCTGCATCAGCTGAATAATAGAAGGGAGATACCATGCGCGTAAATATTACACTTGAACACAAAGAATCTGGTGAACGCTTGTACCTTACTTCTAAAAACAAACGTAACACTCCAGACCGCCTTCAATTGAAGAAATACTCACCAAAACTTCGCAAACACGTTGTGTTCACCGAGGTGAAATAAGCATACCTAACTCAAAACGCCTTACTGGGCGTTTTTTGCTTTATTTGCTAGCAGTCTATAGCTTTTCAGGAGAGATTTATGACATTTTATCTTTGGATGTTTCCTCTACTATTTATCTTTCACGATATGGAAGAAATTATAGGTCTTGTCCCTTGGATCCGTCTCAACGAAACCTTGCTGGCCCAGAAGGCTCCAGCTATTCTCAAGATCCACAAAGGAATTACAACAGAGGAATTTGCCCTCGCTGTTTTTGAGGAATTCATCCTTGTCTTATCCATCACTTTCTTAGCATATGTTACTCAATCTAGAGCGCTCAAATTAGTTTGGTTAGGGGGATTTGCAGCATTTGCGCTTCATCTCTTGCTCCATATCGGACAATCAATCCTTCTTCGCAAGTATATCCCTGCTCTGATTACTTCTATCCTCTGTTTTCCTGTCAGTGCTTATTTGATTACAGACATCGTACATTTGTGGCAGGTTTCGACTAGCGAATTTTTCCTATTTTCACTGGTCGGTTCAGGTATTGTCGTTATCAATCTCCTCTTTGCTCTCTGGCTTGGGAGAAAGTATTCCACCTGGCTTGTTCATTACCATTAACAAAAGTTCCTTGCAATTTCAATTTGCAGGGAATTTTTTTATCTTCCTTCACAGTTAGGAAGTGTTCTATAGTTTTTTTAAGACAAAGCAAAAAGCCCACTGTTGTAGGCTTCTTGCAATATAAAGTCTTATCTTAAAGCATTTTGTTGTAGAATTCAACGACAAGTGCTTCGTTGATTTCTGGGTTGATTTCGTCGCGTTCTGGCAAGCGAGTCAATGAACCTTCCAATTTTTCAGCGTCGAATGATACGAATGCTGGACGTCCAAGAGTTGCTTCAACAGCTTCAAGGATTGCTGGAACTTTCAATGATTTTTCACGAACTGAGATCACTTGACCTGGAGTTACGCGGTATGATGGGATATCAACGCGTTTTCCGTCAACAAGGATGTGACCATGGTTTACGAATTGACGAGCTTGACGACGAGTAGTCGCAAGACCAAGACGGTAAACAACGTTATCCAAACGACGTTCCAAAAGAAGCATGAAGTTGAAACCTAGGATTCCGCCTTTGATTTTTGTAGCTTGTACGAACAAGTTACGGAATTGTTTTTCACCTACACCGTAAGTGAAACGAAGTTTTTGTTTTTCAGCCAATTGCAAACCGTATTCTGACAATTTAGAACGGTTGTTTGGTCCGTGTTGTCCTGGTACGTAGTTACGACGTGCCAATTCTTTACCTGTACCTGTAAGTGAAAGGCCGAGGCGACGAGCTTGTTTCCAAGATGGTCCTGTATAACGTGACATATGTATGTCCTCCTGATATAAATAATATTTCGGTGGAAATAGTCACTTAGAAAGCCCTGATTCGTGCAGATGCCCTTCGCCTAAACAGCCAAGGTTACTTGTCATAAGACACCTGTTGACGAGCTTCATGCTTTCCTGCTGCTATTTCACACAAAGGCTATTGTATCATGAAAAGCTCGATTTGTAAAGGGATTTTAGAGTTTTATTTCAAATTGAGGCTGAATGTAAACTTGCTACCTAAGCCATACTGGCTTTCTGCTGTGATTTCGCCACCAAGCTGATGGGCTAGTTCTCGTGCAATCGCAAGTCCTAATCCATGCCCACCTGTCTTCATATTGCGCGAAGTTTCTACACGATAAAGTCGTTTAAAGATCTTTTCCAAATCCTCAGGATGAATCCCCTGCCCCTCGTCTTTCACACTGATTGTCAGCTCTTGTTCTGTTAATTGGGCAAGAACTTCGATTCTGGTTCCTGGTTCTGAATATTTAAAGGCATTGTTTAACAAATTGACCAGAATGCGAGAAAGTTTGTCAGAATGGCTCTTGATTTTCGCTGACTCAGGTGATACTTGAATGTAAACATCCCGCTCCTCTTGTTCAATCTGGAGTTGAAATTCACTCATTGACTCAATCAACAACTGATCTAAAAAGACCTCTTCGACTTCTTCATCAGCAGTATCTTGAGGTTGTGTGTTAAGAGTCAAAACATCCAATTCCTCTACTAGCTTGTTTAGACGCTCGGTTTGCCGACCAATCGTGGTTAAATAGTGGAGCCGCTCCTCTTCCTTAATCACTCCATCTAGAATTCCCTCCACAGTAACCTGAATGGAGGTAATGGGAGTTTTAATATCGTGAGAGAGCTGCGCAATCATCATTCTCTTTTCTTGCTCGCTCTCATCAAGTGATTGAAAGGTAGCTTGTAAATTGTGGGACATGTCATTAAAAGCTTGGCCCAGCTCTTGAAATTCTAATGGGCCTTTGGTTTCGATTTCTGTGCTGAAATCCTTGCTTGCTATATCCTGAGCTTGTTTTTTCAAATGTTTCAGAGAAGAGAACACTGGCGACAAAAGAAAGATGCTCACTGCAGCGCCAATGAAACTAGCAATCAAGGTCATTCCAACTAGAAAGTAAACTTCACTTTTCTCAATCAACATTCGTTGGACTGCCCAGAAAACGACCAAAATCGTTAGTAGAGTCGACACTAGATACCCCACTAAAATATAGTTTTTTAATTTCATTTTCTACCTCTTGGTTTTTCCATCTTATAGCCCAAACCCCAGACAGTTTTGATAGCAGGAGCATTTGAATTTGTATACTTGGTCAACTCTTGCCTCAAAGCATGGATATGAACATTGAGTGTATTGGTATCATCCACATAGTCCTCTTGCCATACCTTCTCGTAAAGTTCCGTCTTTGAAAAGACTCTCTCAGGATTGCTGGCTAATACCCATAGAAGTTCAAAGGATTTCACGGTCAATTCCAAAGGTTGATCCCCAATGCGAACCTCATGAGTCACATGGTTGATTACCAAGTCACCAAACTCAATCTGTTCTGTCTCTCTTCCACGGCTAAGGCGACGCAAGATATTATTTACTCTTAAAACCAATTCGCGTGGGCTAAAGGGTTTGACTATAAAATCATCTGCCCCCAAACTTAATCCATAAATCTTATCCTGTTCGCTTGTCTTAGCAGTTGTAAAGAGGAAGGGTTGAGCCGGAGCGATATACTGAACTTCACTGATAAAATCATAACCGTCCATATTGGGCATCATGATATCTGTGATGATGAGGTCGATAGATTTTTTTCTGAAAAGTTCTAATCCCTCCTTGCCATCATGGGCGACTAAAACATCGTATCCTGCCTGTAAAAGATAGCGATTTTGAATATCTAGAATATCTATCTCATCATCAACCAGCAAAATTGTCTTTTTCATCTGACACTCCTTCGATAAAAACAGTGTTATACTTGCTTTAGTATAACACTATTTTCTCTAATGTTTAAATGATTTGAATCTTAATCTTCTCGTTTGGTTGTCAAACCCAAAAGTCCAACAAGACCTGCCAAGGCTAGACCAAAGATACCAAGGCCAGCTGTAGCCGTTTTAGCTTCCCCAGTATTTGGTAACATCGCTTTATCATCTTTTTTCATCATATTAGCCATTGGGCTAGAAGCTGGTTGATCTACTTTCATATCTGACATATGGTGATTTGTACCCATCATACCCTCAGTCGTACCTGTAGAGCCTGTTTCAGAAGGCTTCGTATTCATCTGACCTTGTTGAGATGGTGTTGACGCCATTTCTTTTCCACGAAGCTGAATCGTTACTTGACGAGTTGCGATAAGATTGGTCAAATCAGGTTTACCATCTTTAGAACCATACACTTTGACAGTAGCTTGGTAAGTGTGAGTGCCATTGGCACGAAGTTGGTCTAGAAGGGCTTGTCCTTCTTTGCCTGTCGTGTTGCCATTCAAATCCACTTCGTAGAAATATTGGCCTTTAGCCAAGCCTTCAAGTGGCAATAACGCTGGGTTATTCGCTGTTCCATTGTCTGACCATGGAGCTTTGTCTGATGCTTTTAACAAGAGGCGAGTCAACATACCATCTCCACCAAAAGCTTCGTATGGAATAACTTGGTTGACACCGGCCAAGAAAGGTCCAGGAACCTTAGCCTTATCAAGGTAGCTAGCTGGAACATCAATCATGTCTTTGATATTGTTAACAACAGACTCTTTAACCTGACTTGGTGTGGTTAAACCATTCAAATTAACAGTCAAATCTTTAGTTGCTACCAGATTAGTTAAGTCAGGCTTGCCGTCTTTTGAACCGTACACCTTGATGGTAGCCTTATAGCTTTGCGTACCATTTTGTTTCAAGAGGTCAAGCAACTCTTTATCTGATTTTCCTTGGGTGCCTGCCAAGTCTACTTCGTAGAAGTAAAGACCTTTGCCCAATTTCTCTACTGGTGGGAGAGCAGAATTTTTAGCTGAGCCGTTGTCTGACCATGGGGCTTTATCTGAGGCTTTTAACAAGAGGCGAGTCAACATACCATCTCCACCAAAAGCTTCGTATGGAATGACTTGGTTGACACCAGCTGTAAATGGTCCTGGGAAATTGGCTTTGTCAAGATAGCTAGCTGGGACATCTACTGTATCTTTGGTGTTGTCGGCCACACCTTTTTGCACTTCAGCTGGTGTGGTCAAGCCGTTCAAATTAACAGTCAAATCTTTAGTCGCTACCAGATTAGTTAAGTCAGGCTTGCCATCTTTCGCACCGTACACCTTGATGGTTGCCTTATAACTTTGAGTTCCATTTTGTTTCAAGAGGTCAAGCAGCTCTTTGTCAGATTTGCCTTGGGTGCCTGCCAAATCCACTTCGTAGAAGTAAAGGCCTTTGCCCAATTTCTCTACTGGTGAGAGAGCTGGATTTTTAGCCGTTCCGTTGTCTGACCATGGAGCCTTATCAGAGGCTTTCAAGATAAGGCGAGTCAACATACCATCTCCACCAAAGGCTTCGTATGGAATAACTTGGTTGACACCGGCTGTGAAGGGACCAGGGAAGTTAGCCTTGTCCAAGTAAGTGGCTGGGACATCTACTGTATCTTTGGTGTTGTCAGCCACACCTTTTTGCACTTCAGCTGGGGTGGTTGCTGCTTGCGCTTCACTGGCTTCACGGTCTTGTACAGAAACTGTAGACGCAGGACTTTCCACAGGTTTAACTGCATCTTCTGTTTGTTTCTTAGAGTCAGGTTGTGCTTGCACTTCTTCTTTTGGTGCTACTACTAGCTCTTTAGCAGTTGCGTCCGCTTTTTCTGAAGAGCTTGTCGTATCCACACTTACTTTAGGTGTTGGAACAGACTGCTCTGAAGGAAGAGCTACATCGACTGCTTTTTTGAGAGCCTCTGCTGGTAAGTCGCTCTTTTCACTCACCGAAGTTGCGTCTGGCACGACTTGGGCAGGAGTCGGATTGACGACATCAGCACGTGCAGAACTTGGTTGTCCAACTAGGACAAAGAAGCCACTGGCCACAACAACTGAGGCAACACCGACACTAAGACGGCGAATAGACCAACGAGTATATCTTTGATTTGGATTGAATTTCATAGGATTCTCCTTAGAGTTTTTCTTTTTTTTAATGACTCTAGTATAATCTCCTAAAATTAAAAAGGATTAAGAAAAAGTTAAAATTTTTCTTAAATCCCTCTTATAAAATACTTATATTGACTCAATAGTTATTGGAAAAAAGCAGCCCTTCCTCTCCTACTCACTCAGCTCTGTTAGAGTATCCAAATGTTGGTTATTAATCACCGCCATGATATAGGCGCCTGACCGTAAAAGGTCATCAGGACCGAATTGAACATCTAGAGGAGCATTTTCATAGTCACGAAATCCAAGTACATTGAGGTTGTATCGTCCACGTAAATCTAGCTGGCTAAGGCTTTTCCCTGCCCAAGATTGGGGGATTCTCATCTCGACAATTGAAACATTCTTGTCCAACTGAAAGACATCTACGCTGTTATGAAAGAGAATTCTCTGCGCTAACGAACGTCCCATTTCAAATTCCGGTGAGATGACCGAGTCCGCACCAATTTTCTCCAGTACCTTTTTGGCCATGTGACTTTTTACCTTGGCAATGACGGTCGGCACCCCTAGACTTTTACAGTGCATGACTGCAAGAACACTGGATTCTAGATTTTCCCCCGTTGCGACAACCACGGTATCGCAGGTGTCAATTCCAGCTGATAGAAGGAGTTCTTCATCCGTGATATCCCCAACTACCCCACGCGCCAGCACGGGTTCAAATTGATTAATGCGCTCCTCGTGGTCATCAATAGCAATGATATTCATATGATGCTTGGCAAGAGCAGCCAAAACACTGCTCCCAAAAATTCCCAAGCCTAAAATTCCAATCGTCCGATCTGACATCGTTCTTCCTTTCTTATCCAATGGTGATATCTGCTTTCATATAGTGAATCGTATCTTTCTTGTCTGGCTTATATTCTGCTAAGCTGACCAGTAGTGTCAAGGGGCCAATACGGCCAATAAACATCAGCAACATAACGATACTAAGGGCTAACTTACCTAACTCTGGTGTTAAATTTGCCGTTACCCCAACAGTAGCAAGTGCTGAAATGGTCTCAAACATGAGATAGATAAAGCGCGGATTTCCTTCTGCTGTTATCCCTAGTAAAATCAAGCCCAGTAAGAAAGTCAGCAAGAAGATAATAAAGACACTGAAAGATTTTTGTACGGTTCGAGGTTCAATGGTCCTCCGAGCTACATTGGCATGAGGCAAGCCCAATAATTCACTGCGAGCAAAGACCAACAAGACAAAGAAGGTCGTAATCTTGAGTCCCCCTGCTGTCCCTCCAGGTGCCCCGCCCAGAAACATCTGCAAAATGTAGATCAGTAAGGTAACTGGTCGAGCCTGGGTGTAGTCAATAGAGGCAAAGCCTGCTGTCCTCATACTGACAGTCTGGAAGAAACTAACCAATAGTTTCTCTGGGACGCTGAGATTCCCAATCGTCCCTGGATTGTTCCACTCGATTAAGAGAGTCGATACTGTTCCAAAGAGCAAAATTCCCGCCGTTAAAAAGAGAACCAACTTGGTATGGAAACGCAGGCGGCGTTTTTTCTTTTTCCCAAACTGGATCGCTAGGTCAAACCAGACCATAAATCCTAGGCCACCCGTTATAATCAATCCTGCAATCACTAGATTGATCAAAGGGTCCGTCTGAAAGACTGCTAAACTCGTACTTCCAAAATTATCAAATCCAGCATTGCAGAAAGCTGAAATAGCCAAAAAGATAGAGGTTAGAATCCCTCGCCCCCATCCAAATTCAGGAATGAAGCGGAAACTCAGGAGAAAGGCACCGAGCCCTTCTACCAGAAAAGTCGTCAAAAAGATCGAGCGGATGAAGTCCCTTAAGGACTGGGTTTCCCCATAACTAAAACTTTCTTGAATAGTCTCACGGCTACGAAGACTGAGCTTTTGTTTCCCTTGGATATAAAAGATTCCGATAAAGGTCATAAGCCCCAAACCACCGATCTGGATTAACAGCATGCAAATCAACTGGCCCCAGATATTGTAAGTAGAGGCCACCGGCTGGGTGAAGAGCCCTGTCACACAGACCATGGACACAGTCGTAAAGAGATGGTCAAAGTAGGTCGCTTGTGACGTTGTTGCTTGAGCAAAGGGGAGGCTTAAAAGGAGCGAGCCCAAGAAGATAACTAAGGCAAAACTTAAAAAGATGCGACGGGCTGGTGATAATCGAACCAGCGTCGTCTTGATTTTTTCCAAAAAAGATTTGAATAACATAGCTACATTGTACCATAAAAACAGTAAGAGCACTCACATGTGGTGCACAATAGCAAAACAGAGTTCGAGCGCCTTATCAAAAGCTTCCGAACCCCAGTCACGACTGTCGTAGTTATCTAGATCCACCAGGGAATCTGCAGTAAAGAGCAGTTCTCCCCAGACAACCCTACGTAACTGAGCTACTGCCGCAAGAGCAGAGCACTCCATCTCCACAACAGCACAACCTTCTTCCTTACGATAAGCAACCTTTTCAGCTGTCTCTCGGTAAAAACCATCTGTCGTCCAGGTCATAACTTCCTCATAAGGAATGCCTCTTTGTTCCAAGACTTGCTCAATGGCAGAGATAACCTCAATCTGCATCTCCATATAACGAGAAGGTGCTGCATAATGGTAGCTGGTTCCCTCATCTCGCAGAGCCCGAACAGGGACGAGAAAGGCATTTTCCTCTATATCGGCTAGGACGCCACAGGTTCCAGTGGAAATGATTTGCTCCACACCATAGCCAATCAACCAATCCATAAACTGGGCTGCTGGAGCTGAACCAACAGGAGCCTGAGCCAGACAGACCTCCTTGCCCTTGTAGTTCACGACATAGATTGGATAAGTCTTGGTGGCAGAAACAAATTCGCCGACACAGTCCGCTCCTGCTTCCTGAGCGTAGCGGTCAATCTCTTCCTCCAAAAAAGCATAGATACACTTCTTTGGCAACTTTAAGTCCAATCCCTCATGTGTTGGCATAAGGACCGCCTGGGGATTGTCATCAAACTCCAAAATGGGAATCGCATGTTTCTGAATCATAGCCCGCCTCCTCTAATTTTGTACTATTGTATCAAAAGCTGACGGAGTGTCAAGGAGGAAGCTAATGCACTGAGAGTAAAAACAATACAATCGCAACTTTTTGACAGATACTCTTCTTAATGGTACCATGGACTTGCTTAAAAGTTCGATGAAATAAGCATATAAGAGAATACCACCTGTTGTGTACCGCACCCCAAAAGTTAGATTTTCTCTGTCTAACTTTTGGGGTGCAGTACATTGATGCGGGAGGTCTATTTTAGTTATAAGCTCTGCTACATTTTCACCAAGCTCTAATCCAAGCTGAATATACTCCTGTGGATGATTATATCTGCGAGGTCATCCAAGAGCAGCACCGCGATATGTTCATCCGGATGCAAGTTCAGATAGAGGGATAAAAACGTCTAGACGTAATCAATCTCAGAAATTTTCAGAAAAATTCTTTATTCTAATATATTCTAGCAAGCTACTATCATAAGGATTAACTGGATTAAGAAGCATCCTTCTAATAAGGTCAACAAGATAGCCACCGTCTTAACTTTAAGTATATTCCGTACAATGAATACTTATCAGACCCAGCTAGATATGACTGATTCACTTGAAAAATATAGAATCCGCCACCTTCCAAGTATACTTTGAGATTCTCAAAAATGATAGAAACAGTTTCCTAAAAGCAGAAAATAGAATAATAAAAAAGTAGCCCTTAAGCACATTTGATAGCTACTTTTTATTGTTTAGGCAGATTTATTTCGTTACTCAATCAAATAATTCTTAAATATCTCCACCAATTCCCTTGAATTTTTCAACAAAACGACTGATCTTTTGAAAAACGGTTTGTTTTTTTGTACGATATTGTGGATTTAGTGGGCTCATTTTCGGCAGAGCTTCATTCAAATCATTTCCATTTTCACTAGCATACTCATGCTTCAACGAAGCTTGTATGTAGCGCTTAGCACTTTGTTCATTTAATCCCTCAGTCTGTATCAACTCATCTGCTTCCCTTTTCTGCTCACCTTGCGCAAAAATAAAGAACTGTTCAATGATATCTGATTTATCAGCAAAACTATCTAAATCACTGTCATGGATGAAAGCGACTATCAAATCTTCCTTAGCTCGATTGCCAAGACTCGCTCGAATCGTCCGAGTAATTTCCGAAACAAGTTCATCCTTATCTGAAACCTTTTTATTAGTCTCAAAAATTAGCTCTAAGATATAATCCAGATTGATTTCTTGGGATTTTAGTAATTCAACTTCAAAAACAATCGAATCCCAATCAACTTTAGATTCGCTATCTTCCTGATTACGGCGTTCATTCTCATACCACGACTTAATGTCATTATAGGTTGAACGGTAGTCTTGAATTTCCCTAGTACTTGGGATGTCTAACCTAGATAACTCCTCTAAAGTTTCATCATCCACATGGAAACGTTTCTTGAAAGCCTCTACAGCCTTATCATCTAAGATATCAAGTTCTTGTAAAGCTCGTAGACTCATGAAATCATCGTAGTTTTGTAAGATATTATCTAAACGAAGAAATTGACCAAACAACGAGACAAATTCTTTCTTATCAGTCTCTTTAATGATAGCTTGCGGGTCCGGAAATTTTTCTTGTAACTCTTGAACAACGTCCATATAACCCTTTTGCTCTTCACCGGCCTCCGTAAAGCCTGTCATATACTCTTGATAAGAACGTTCGAGCAAGACTTCTGCTGTCTCAGTCTTTCCAAATAGCTTAATAGCATCAGTTGTAGCCTTCTCTAAATCCCGGAAGGTTACAATATTCCCAAATGACTTGGTAGCATCATAAATTCGATTGGTGCGTGAAAAAGCTTGGATTAGACCATGATATCTCAGATTTTTATCCACAAATAAAGTATTTAAAGTCGGTGCATCAAAGCCAGTCAAGAACATCCCAACTACAATTAAGAGATCCACCTCCCGATTTTTGACGCGTTTAGCCAAATCACGATAGTAATTCTGAAAATCATTGCCATTAATAGTAAAATTAGTGCCAAATAACTGATTATAATCAGCTATACAGCTACTCAAAAATTCTTTACTACTAATATCCGCTAAATCTGTCGGTGAAAAGCTCTCATCATCAATTTCACCAATAGCCACCTGAGACTCATTCGCAGCATAGGAAAAGATAGTCGCAATCTTCAATGGTTTATCAGAATCTTTTTGCTGATTTTGCAACTCTTGATAGTAGGCTTTTGCTGCATCAACACTTGAAACAGCAAACATAGCATTGAAACCTTTACCAGTTAATCGATGCGTTTTTTGATCAAAATGATCTAAGACATACCTAGATATTTCAGCGATTCGAGTCGGATGAAGCAGCGCTTTTTTATTTTCAGCTGCAGACAATTTGGTCAAGTCCTGCTCGCTTTCAATTGACTTAAACTTCGGACGAACGTCGTTATAATCAACCATGAACTTCAAGACTTTTTGATCTCGAATCGCATCAGTAAGCACATAGGCATGTAACTCACGACCGAAAACAGATACGGTCGTGTCTGTCCCTAATGCATTTCCCTTTCGAATTAGTTTACCTGAGGCATCATACTTGTCTGGTAAAATCGGTGTACCCGTAAAACCAAACTGGCAATATTTCTTAAATTTCTGTCTGAGGCGCTTTTGCGCTTCACCAAACTGAGAACGATGACATTCATCAAAAATGAAAACCACTTGCTTTTGATAAATTTCATGATGACTCTCACTGCTCATAAAATTGTTAAGCTTCTGAATGGTCGTCACGACAATTTTATTATCATCCTTCTCGATATTGCGTTTGAGTCCTGCAGTGCTATTTGAACCGTTGACTGAGTCAGGTGAAAATCGCTGGTACTCTTTCATCGTCTGATAATCCAAGTCCTTGCGATCCACCACAAAGAAAACCTTATCCACTTCTTCCATCTCAGTAGCAAGTCTAGCAGCTTTAAAACTTGTCAGGGTCTTCCCTGAACCGGTAGTATGCCAAATATAGCCACCTGTATCAGGACCGCTTTTGATTTTTGAAGCAATAGCTGAACGTATCTTCCAGATGATTCTCTCAGTTGCCGCAATCTGATAAGGACGCATGATAAGAAGAGTATCATTAGTATCAAAGACAGAATAATTTATCAAGACATTTAACAAAGTCTGTTGACTCAAGAAAGTTGCTGTAAAGTCCTTCAAGTCCTTAATAGGATTATTATTTTTCAAAGCCCAGTTCATGGTGAACTCATAAGAATTCTTATCTCGCTTGGTCGTATTAGCAAAATACCGAGTATCCGTTCCGTTTGAGATGATAAAAATCTGAAGGTACTTAAAGAGAGAATTCTCCTCATTGAAACTCTCTTTACTATATCTATGCACCTGATTAAAGGCCTCTCGAATCGCAACTCCGCGCTTTTTGAGCTCAATTTGTACCAGAGGCAATCCGTTTACCAGCAAGGTCACATCGTATCGATTGCTACTGGTGCCAACTTGCTTCATTTGATTAATGACTTGCAGTTTGTTTCGACTAATATTTTTCTTATCCCATAGATAGATATTCTGGATATGCCCATCATCAAAGATAAAATCATAAATATAGTTATCATGAAGTTTTCTGGTACGATCAATCAAACTGTCACTGGGTTTATTGAGGTATTCATCCAAGAAGCGCAACCACTCAGCATCTGTAAAAACCACATTATTCAGAACTTCCATCTGGGTCTTGAGATTAGCCAAAAGCGCCTCTGGGGTCGTCAAATAAGTAAGATACTCGTATCCTTGCTGGCGCAAGTCAGCAATCAGCTCCTTCTCCAAGTCCGCCTCGGCCTGATACTGACTAGGCTGTTCTAACTTGGTATACTTTTCTAAAATGATAAAATTATCTGACTCAACAATAGCTGTAGTGAATGTACTTTCAGACATAATTACTCCTTTTTATAAAAATGGTATCGCTCTATAAAATCATTAAAAAGATAAGTCAACATTTCCTTGTGCACAGGATTTAATTCAGCAACTTCATCAGCTGAATGTTTAGAATGACCTGCAAAATCTAAAATCCTTTTTTTGTAAGCATTCTTCACACCATCATCAGCATCTTGCGGAAGCAACTCTTTCCAGTCTTCGTATCCTAAAAAAGTCGATGTTTTTTCATACAAATTCCGTAGAAAATTAAAATGAAATTTTTGAATATTACCATTTTCTATCGCCTGAGTAATTTGTTCACATAGAAATAAATGATAGGCAAAGGGGGAGTCCTTCCTTTGATTTGGCATTAGATATGTTCCATCCTCTAATTTTTCAAGTCTATATTTATCCGCGTTACCAAGTTCATTGTGCAAAACATTGTAAAACAGAGGACTATGAGTAGTAATAATAAATTTTAAATCTAATTTTTCTTGATTACTTTCTTTTATCAAACCAGCTAAGTTTGAAGCCACTTCTATCAAATGATTTTCATCCAGGGAAGAAACAGGATCGTCAATAAAAATATATTCTAAATCATCAAAATCATGGGTGCTCCGCTCTTCTGACTCAATTATCTTTCGCTCACTTATCACAAATTCTAGCAAAGTATAAAATACTGACCAGATAAAGTTGCTTTCCTCACCCTTAGAGAGCTTAACATACTCACGCTCTTCCCCATTTCCTCTCTGAAAACTGAAAAAAACTTGATTATTGGTTAAATCAAAGATTGGATTCAATTTATCGTCTGTATAATGTTGAAAATTTGATATAATATTCAGATCCTGACCTTGCTCTTCAATAATCCATGATATAAAAGAATTTGGCTGAATTTTCAACTTAAAATCTTGATTGTTATCAAGATCATTATCCCAAAAGAACAAATCCTCAGTAAAAGCATTATAATAAAGAATCTTATCTCTCGTAAGACCGCCTTCTTCAGCTCGAACCAACTTAGCAAACTCTTTAGAGAGTCTGGTCTTGCCTGTCCCATTAAAAGCGTATATTAGCTGAACATTCTTATTTGAATCTTTTAACTTCTGCGCAATATCTCTTAGCGTTTTTGCCATATCCCTTTCCTATTCTTTTCTGTCAGTCAAAATTTAAACAATTGTTCCCGCCAGTATTCATACTGTTTCTGTCTCAATTCGATTTCTTTTGGAAGGCCTTCAGAAAGTGAGTTGGTTAGAGTGTCAAAATTATCTAAAACTGACACTGCCTGGGACTGTTGAGATAATGGCGGTAACACAATGATTAATTGTCTAACAATTTCCGCATTCAAATTTTGAACTGTTCCATTAGATGCATTCTTCCTCATCATATGTTGCATAGTATCTGTTAATAGATAATGATATAAATAATCAGGTGAACATAAATCCTCAAAACTACTTATTGATAGCCAACCATCATGAATACAACCATCAATATCTAAGATATATGGACGTCCAAAACTCATAGAATTTGACATTATAAAATCACCTTTATATACCAAACGAGACTTCTCACTTCCAGCTTGAGTAATTCTCTCTTTTGTTTTTGAAACATATTTTGAGTCTTTTTCAACATCACCAATCTTTATCCAAGGTATACCTTTCTCAGATTCAGTAATAAATTTTGAAATTGGTCTTGGAGAAGCACCACGAACAATCTTAGCCATAGCTCCAAACTCCACTCGAATTGGGCCAAATACCCACTGTAAAAGCTTGATAATAGCGGAGTTGTCCCACTCCTCTACTCTACTCTACTCTCAGTGTACTCGCCTTCGGCGACGAATGTCAAGAGTTTTTCTCTAAAATATTCGTACTGTTTTTGACGTAGTTCATTCTCCCTGGGCAGTCCGATGTTTAGGTCATTACAAACCTTGTCAAAGTTGTCTAGAACTTGAACAATACGAGATTGGATTTCGAGTGAAGGAACTGGGATTCTAATTTTATCAAGAATAGCTTGGGTTAAACTAGGTCTTGTTGGATTAGTTGCCATTTCTTCTAATTTGACAGTTGTTAAATAATAATAAAAATATTTTGGAATAATCTGTTCATCATCAATTTCTGTATAGTAAACTGTATCGACATTCCAAAAAGCTTTTTCTAAATAGAATAAATTAGAAATAGAACCTTTCCTAGGAATCAAAACAGTTGGTTTGTCATAAGAATGATCTGCAACAAACTCTCCCATTTCTCCACCACTGCCATATACTGGTATTTCGCCACTTGGAAGAGTCTTCCAATCCTTTCCATTCTTCAATGTAGCAACATCTTTAAGTACTTTCCACTCAACCTGATAAACCTCGTCTTCAAATGACAAGAGTTTATCTCTATAAAAAGAATATTGCTTTTTACGTGAGGTCAATTCTGAGGTCAATTCTGTAACATAATCGGTGAATTTGTCAAGTATTTGCACGATTTTTTCTTGAATTTCTTGAGGAGGGATTGGAATTCTAATTTTTTTCAAATTTGTCTTATTATACTTGGTCTGTCCAGTATTAGAAGTTATTTTCGCCAACTCATTCTGAAATTGTCCAGATTGAAAAAGATGAAATAGGTAGCGATTATTTTCTTTAGAACTTCTAACCAACAAAGCATTTGGTCCTAAAACATTATTTTCGTATGGTAAATTTTCAGGTTCTATGTAATAAATCTCTCCACAATTACCAACATTAGGCATAACCAAACTTTCTTGATCTAGATTTACTCTATATAAATAGTTAAAGGCATGTTCATCAACATAAACAAAATTATTTCCTTTAAATCCACTTTTTAAATCTGTTGTTCTGACAAGTTGAGCAAAAGAAGCTTCTTGAATATACTTGACGTTTTTTGCGTTTGAAGCAAACGAGCCTGCTGCCGTAAAATCTGTTACCGTATCACACACTTCCCACAACTCTTTCCATTCAACAGGACAGTTTTGGATTTCTTCTAGGATGTTCATTAGTTACCTCCTTCCTTAGCTAGATTTTCAATGCTTTTGATTTCCTTGAGGTAATCTTTTTCAACTTGACTGAGGGTCTTGGCTTGGTAGTTCTTATATTCCTTATCTACCTTCTGCTTCATCTGTTCACGAGAAATAGAACCACTGTTATCTAGTAAATCTTCGCCAGTAGCCTGAAGGATACGGTCCACATGTGTCACCCAGTCCGCCATAGTCATCACTTCTTCACGTTCTGCCTGTCTTTCCGCAAAGTCTAGATATCCTGATACAAGCTGATTGAGTCCACGGAGTTCCTTTTCTGTCAGATAGTTCTTGGCAACTTTTGCTTCAGATAGAGTAGGGAGGTCTCCCTTAAAAGTGGTCAAGCCCATAAACTCCTTTTCACTATCAACACGATTGTAGATGAGTTCACTGGCAGTATTGTGGTGAATGGCGTAATGCATCTTGTTCTGCACTGTCGCAAAAAATTTCTTTGCCTCTGATGAGTTTGCATTGTAGTCACTTGATGTAGCAAAGAGATCCAAGACCTGACGGTAAAAGACTTTTTCACTAGAGCGGATGTCTCGGATTCTTTCAAGGAGTTCTTTAAAGTAAGAGCTTCCACCCAAGTTTTTCAGACGATCATCATCCATAGCAAAGCCTTTAATCAGATACTCTTTCAAGACTGTCGAAGCATAGTGTCTAAACTGGACTCCACGAGGGGAGCGCACACGATAGCCAATCGCCAAAATCATGTCGAGATTGTAGTAGGCGACTTTTTTTGACTGAGTTTTACCAGCTATTGCACCGTGACGAGTGGTTGTCAACTGATAGTTGACAACCACTGTTTCATCTAATTCACCATCCTCAAATATTGCCTTGATATGTTTACTAATGTTTTGCTTGGAAGTTTGAAAGAGCTCAGCTAGTTCTTGTTGGGTCAGCCAGACCGTTCCATTATCCAAGTAAAGCTCAATAGCGGACTTGCCATCATCTGTTCTATAGAGAATCACATCATTTGCCATGGCTCAATTCCTCTACAATCTTGTCTATCTCTGCACGCAAGTGGTCAATCTTGGAAACAGTCTCAGCGATTTCTTTATTGAGAACATCTATATCAATCTTCTCACGTGTATCTTCTTTTTCTACATAAGTGGACACTGAAAGATTATAATCTGCTTCTGCTACTTTTTCTTGTACCACCATACAAGAAAAGTAATCTTCGTTTTCTTTCTTTTCAACACTGTCTAAGATTTTTTCGATATTCTCTTCTGTTAAGACGTTATTATTAGTTTCTTTCTTAAACTGCTTACTTGCATCAACAAAGAGGATATCCGTCGTTGGCTTATTCTTCGCTAAAATAAGAATACAGGTCGCAATGGAGGTCCCAAAAAAGAGATTGTCTGGTAGCTGAATAACCGCTTCAACAAAGTTATTGTCTACTAGATATTGACGGATCTTTTGCTCAGCACCTCCACGATAGAAAATACCTGGGAAAGTTACGATTGCAGCTCGTCCCTTATTTGACAAGTATGACAAGCTATGCATAATAAAAGCAAAATCAGCCTTAGATTTAGGCGCCAATACACCCGCAGGTGCAAAGCGGTCATCGTTGATGAGCGTCGGATCATCACTTCCTATCCATTTGATAGAGTAGGGTGGATTTGACACAATAGCATCAAAAGGCTTATCGTTTACATGCTTAGGATCAAGTAAGGTATTGCCACGCTCAATGCTAAACTTATCATAATTGATATTGTGTAAAAACATATTCATCCGAGCTAGATTATAGGTGGTCATATTAATTTCCTGACCATAAAATCCGTCTTCAATTATGTGCTCATTAAACTGCTTTTTAGCTTGCAGAAGTAACGAACCCGAACCACAGGCAGGATCGTAAATTTTATTGATTTTATTTTTTTCATTCTTACCCAGCATAACAATCCGCGCCAAGAGTTTCGATACACTTTGCGGTGTAAAAAATTCTCCACCAGATTTCCCAGCGTTAGAAGCATAATTAGAGATTAGATACTCATAAGCATCCCCAAAGAGATCAATATGATTATCTTCAAAGTTTCCAAAATCAAGACTTGCAATTCCTTCAAGAATCAGGGTCAAGCGCTGATTCCTCTCCGGAACCGTACTACCTAACTTGTTACTTCTGGTATCTACATCATCAAAAAGACCTTTAATGTCATGTTCACTCGCATAACCAATCGCACTAGACTCAATATCATCAAAGATATCTTTTAAATCTGTATTTAAGTGCTCATTTTGACGAGCAGCTTTGACAACACTGGAAAACAACTGCGAAGGCATAATAAAATAACCCTTGGTTTTAATGGCATCATCTCGAACTTCAGGCGTAATTAAATCTTCAGAAATCTCTTCATAGTTAATTGATTCATCGCCACCTTCGATATAGGTTTTGAAATTTTCACTAATAAAGCGATAAAATAGAATTCCCAAAATATACTGCTTGAAGTCCCAACCATCTACTGCACCACGAACTTCATCAGCAATTTTCCATATCTTTCTATGTAGCTCTTGCCTTTGTACCTGTTCTGACATCATATTTCCTCATTAACTTTTTATTCTTCTTATTATATCATTTTTCTCATTATTTAATTCCGTTAGAGTAAATTTATCAAGAGTTTTTATCAAGCTAACTATCATCTTATTGATTACCAATCAAAAATCTACTTAGGCCTCAACAATAAAATTGAAACGACTAATCATTAGATAAACTATCTTAAATCGATTTACAAGCATAAAAAAGAACATCCCGAAGGATGTTCCATGTAAATATAGCAACTCTCTCGAATTAAAATTTACTAAATTGTGATGCTTTACGAACTTTCTTGAGACCTGATTTTGGGAGATTTCTTCGCTTTCAACCAAGGACTAAATAAAATGGGCGACCAAGCACTTCCTTTTAAAATTCACCCTGAACATTTTGTATTTGCTGGAGTGCACGGTGGACAGGAAGTGATGGAGTTGATTGGAGAGTACGGACAACCAACTTATCAAAAAATCTTTATCAGTCTAGATGCTGAAAAACCAGTCATTCCTGATGCTGATACAAAAATTTCTATGGCAGGTGATACTGCTACTCTCATGCCCGATCCAAGCCTTGATATCAAGATGTATGGTATGCATCAGTTCAAGATGAAAAAAGGTGGACTCCGCATCAAATTAGGCGTCTTTTCCCCAGAAGCAACCTCAAGCTAGATGGAGTTCGGTCACCAGGAACACCTAGCAGTTGAATTTTTCAATTCCCTCACAATCGCCTATCAAAACAAAACATTTAGGGGAAAACTACTCAATACTCTCTTAAAATTCAAGAAATTTAAGTAAACACAAATGAGTGACTTAACAATTTATCCTTGAAAGCTACAACTATAAAACCACTCGTAACATATCAATCTATCACCCATATAAAAAGATAGCCATTCTAATTGAATGCTATCTTTTTTGTTTATCCTTGTCCGCCAGAGGCTGGACCGCCCCCTTGAGGAACTCCATTCGGTCCACCGCCTCCAGGCATAGAATTGACGATTTCCGTTTGTTTTTCACCGTTGAGATAGATATCTCCACCTGTGTAGATCGCTGTTCCATCAAAGTCAAAACCTGTTTGACCAATCATTTTAATGGTTCCACCTGTAACTGTGATATTGCCGTTTGAATCGATTGGGTCTGTATCCCCTTGACCAACTTCTACTATCAGGTTACCACCGTTCATAGTAAAGAAAATCTCACTTTGTTGGGCATTTTTGTTGGCTGCATTAACTCCATCATCTGTCGCATAGATGGTAATGTCCCCACCGTTGATAGTGATGGACTTCCCTTCAAGTCCTTCTGTCGAATTCTTGACGGTGTAGGTACCACTATCGATAACCAAATCACCTGATGCGTGGATGCCATCATCTCCTGCTGTAACGGTGATGTTGTTGTTGGATAGGTACATGGTTCCGACTGAAGTATCCTCGTCATTGTCCACCTTTACGCCATCTTCTTTGGCATCGATAGTCATGGTCGTACCAGTGATGTTGAGTTCATCATTGACATTAAAGGCATCGCCAACTGCTGTGATGTTATAGGTTCCACCCGTGATGTGGAGGGTGTCGTTGGCCTTGATCCCGTTGTTCTTCTTGCCATCTACATTGAGAGTTCCTTTCCCGTTGATGGTCAAATCCACCTTAGAAAAGAGAGCTGCGTCTGCTTTTTCGTCGCTGTTAGAGCTTGAGTCAGAGAAACTGTTGGTGGTTCCCTCTGCTAGAGTCAAGTAGACATGGCCAGCTGATGTCGCAGATATCGCTGCATTGGTATTGGTCATGGTCGCACCTTTTAGGACTAGATGAACATCTGCCGACTTATCTGCCTCGATCTTGATCTGCACTCCGTCAGACTGACCTGAAATTACATAGGTTCCAGATTTTGTGATGGTCACTGTTGATTCAGAGACTGTCACCCCATCTCCAGAGACGTTTGCAGATGAGCCAGATAACTCAATCTTAGAAGCTGTGCTTTCGTCATAAGAAGTATCATTGTCCTTCTCTGTAAAATAGGATGATTGGTTTGTCTTTGTTGCAGTTGTTGTGGCACTATTTGTCGTTGCATTGGTATTGGATGTAGTTGTTGACTGGGCACATGCTGCCAGCAGCACCATTGCCGTTAAACTCGTTGCGAGTAGGGTCCATTTTTTTGATTTCATACCTTTTTCCTCTCCTTCATAGGATATAGCTAGACAGTCTATAGAAGATTCCTGAAACAAAACTAAAACTTTTCTGAAAGTTTCCTTAAATTTAGTTTCGCCTAGTAATTTTTTAGAAAGGGCTGCTAAAACAATTTTTGAACTCTAGACTACCTTTAATAGATTTTTAAAACCAACATCCCTCAGTGCGATGTTTCCTTGACCAAGAAAGCAAAAAAGAAGAAAAATTTATAAGATTAGAGTTCATAAAAAGAACAGCCCAGGCTGTTCTTTTTAGTTTTCTTTTACTGGTATTTCCTTGATAACACGCGCAGGATTCCCACCTAGGACAACATTGTCTCCAAAGGACTTGGTAATCACGGCCCCTGCTCCCGCCACTACGTTATTTCCTAGTGTCACTCCAGGAAGGACGATGACGCCTCCTCCAGCCCAGAAATTATCTCCGATGGTGATGGGCTTGCCGTATTCGACACCTGAATTACGTTCATCCGGATCTAGTGGATGGAGGGGGGTTAAAAACTGACAGTTGGGACCAATCATGGCGTTGTTCCCGATGCGAATCGGACAAACATCCAGCATGGTCAAGTTCCAATTAGAATAAAAATTTTCCCCTAGATGGATATTGACTCCATAATCGACCACCAGATGTGGATTGACATAGAGATTTTGCCCAGTTGAGCCAAACCAAGTCTTGATAATATCCGCTCCCTTCAAGGGATCTTCTTCCCGGTTAAAGGCAGCCTGTTTTTGGCGAGAAGCCTGAGCCAAGGCCCGTAGCTCGGAATCAAACGGATGATAGGGTTCTCCTGCTATCATTTTCTGGTATTCACTGGTCATAGTATCACCTCATACTTACTTTGGAGCCCATCACATCAAAAAGCCTTTGAAAGGTCAAGAATAGCCTGCTTTCTAAACTCTCAAAACCAAGCCCTCTCCCAAGTCAAAACAACTTGCTTGACAAAAGCTTGACTTCATGGTTTAATATACCCCATAAGGGTATGTTTGGAGGTGCCTATGTTTCACTTATTTACAAAAATTGACAGTATTTCTACCAGCGAGTTAGAAGTTAAACTCAAGGAACCGATTCAACTACTGGATGTTCGGACGCCTACAGAATTCCGTAGAGGTCATATCAAAAACGCCAAGAATGTTCCTTTAACAGAAATCGGTTCTTACACACCTGCAACAAAAGAAACACTTTATGTCATTTGTCATTCTGGTGTGCGAAGCAAACTAGCTGCGAAGAAGCTAAAGAAAAAAGGCTACGATGTCATCAATGTCCGAGGCGGTATGAGCGCTTGGACAGGTAAGGTCATCTAGAAGCATAAAGGAGAAAATCAATGAAAATTATCATTGTCGGGGGAGTTGCAGGCGGTATGTCAGCAGCAACCCGCCTCAGACGTCTCATGGAAGACGCTGAAATCACTATTTTTGAGAAAGGTCCCTTTGTTTCCTTTGCAAACTGCGGACTTCCTTACTATGTTTCAGGAGAAATTTCAAACCGTGATAGTTTATTAGTACAAACTCCTGAAAGTCTCAAAGCACGCTTTAATCTCGATGTGCGACCATTTCACGAGGTCATCAGCATTTCGCCAGCAGATCACACTGTGACCGTACGCTATGATGGACAGGAATTCACAGAAAGCTACGACAAGCTAATCCTCTCCCCAGGAGCTAAACCATTTGTTCCTACCATTGAAGGTTTGGCAGAAGCTAAGAATGCCTACACGCTCCGCAATGTTCCCGATCTTGACGAGATTATGGTGGCCTTGGACAATCATCCAAAAGAAGCTGTCGTTATCGGTGCAGGCTTTATCGGGCTTGAAATGGCTGAAAACCTGGCGAAACGAGGATTGCAAGTCACCATCGTGGAGAAAGCACCTCATGTCTTGCCACCATTAGATCAGGAAATGGCGGCCTTTGTCCAAGCAGAATTGCTGGCAAATGGTGTCCGCGTTATCACTTCCCAGTCTGCGACTCGATTTGAAGACCAAGGAAAAATCATCGTTCTCGAAAACGGTCAAAAGATCACTTCTGACCTCACCATCCTTTCTGTCGGTGTTGAACCTGAAAACGGACTAGCAAAAGCTGCGGGGATTGAACTGGGACTTCGTGGTGGGATCTTGGTCGATGAACATTACGAAACCAGTCAAAAAGATATTTTTGCAGTTGGGGATGCCATCGTCGTCAAGCAAGAGATTACAGGCCAAGACGCTCTCATCTCTCTCGCTTCTCCTGCCAATCGTCAAGGACGCCAAGTGGCGGATGTCATTGCAGGACTAGGTCGTACAAACAAGGGCAGTATCGGCACTGCTATCGTTCGTGCCTTTGATATGACAGCTGCTTCGACTGGTCTCGGCGAACGTATCCTTCGCATGAATCAACTTCCTTACAAGGCACTTCATGTCAGTGGAAAAGATCACGCTGGTTATTATCCTGGCGCTACTGATATGACCTTGAAACTCCTCTTTGACCCAACCACTGGAAAAATCTATGGTGCCCAAGGAGTTGGGAAGAAAGGTGTTGACAAGCGAATTGATATCCTAGCAACTGCTATCAAGGGAAATCTCACCGTCTTTGACTTACCAGAATTGGAGTTCACCTATGCGCCACCATTTGGCTCTGCTAAGGATCCCGTCAATATGCTGGGCTATGCAGCCTTGAACCTAATCGAAGGTTTAAGCGACAATATTCAATGGTACCAACTAGAAGACGAACTAGCCGCCGGTAAGAAATTCCTAGATGTACGGACAAGTGGCGAATTCCAGAGTGGCCGACTCAAAGTCGATACCATCCACATCCCCCTAAACGAACTACGGGAACGCTTGGACGAACTGGACAAGAATCAAGCCTACATCGTTAGCTGCCACAGCGGTTTACGTAGCTATATCGCAGAGCGTATCCTCAAGCAAGCAGGATTTACCGTCCAAAACCTTGACGGCGCTTATTCACTATACAAAATGGCTAAACCAGAAGGAGTCGAATATGGAAACTAGTATCAGCATGGCTGACTTTTATGAAAAATACCAACATGAAAATCCAAATCTTATTGATGTACGTGAAATACATGAATTCCAAGCAGGACATGCGCCAGGTGCAAAAAATCTTCCGTTAAGTAGCTTGGAGCAAGGCTACAAAGAACTCAATCCTGACCATGCATACCATGTTATCTGTCAAGGTGGAGTACGTTCTGCATCTGCCTGTCAATTTCTTAGAGCTCAAGGTCTCACCGTTATCAACGTAGAAGGTGGTATGAATGCTTGGCCTGGGCAAGTAGAATAAGCAAAAGAAGCTGAGCAACAACTCAATTTCAGGAGAAAATGAAGTAATACTCAATGAAAATCAAAGTGCAAACTAGGAAGCTAGCTGCAGGCTGTACTTGAGTACGGCAAGGTGAAGCTGATGTGGTTTGAATTTGATTTTCGAAGAGTATAAATCTCCCCACAATAAAACGCATACTATCAAGGCTTTTCAACACCTGATAGTATGCGTTTTTTAATTTTAAAGACTTTTTCCAGCCTCGCTTGATTCACATTAAACTATCCTAATAGTAGAGATCTTTGCAACTTTCATCTCAAAACATTAATTTATTTCCGTTTAATCAAGTATCGGATGGCCTTTTCTAGGCGTTCCTTTTGAGCCTCGGGATCATCTAGTGGTTGGTTGATGCAGGCGGTGAGATTTTCCGTAATCATCATCTCAATCACGCGCTCAACACTCGATTTCACTGCTGTCAATTGCGTCACAATATCAGCGCAGTCACGATCTTCTTCTATCATCTTTTGAATCCCACGCAACTGGCCCTCTGAACGTTTCAAGCGTGTTATATACTTTGAGTTTGTCATTTCTTTTTCCTTGCTCGATTTTTCTTCATTATATCTCGAATAAGGGGCTTTGTCAAAATTCTCATCCCATCTGTCTTTGTAGGAACTTATCTCATATCGGTGCTTTCATGATATAATAGTAAAAAACTGTTCAGAATGGACGTGCTTATGAATTCTATCTATGGTAGCTGTGAGGCCTATTTACCCACCATCTTGCAAACCTTTATTCAAGACATAGAAGAGGCCGCAACCAATTACAAAAAAGAAACCGACCTCAAACTATATGAGCATTTGCATGCGCGCATCAAAACGGAAAAAAGTATGCGTGAAAAATGCCAACGCAAGGGCCTTCCTCAGACAAGTCAATCCGCTCTTAAAGAAATACGAGATGCTATTGGCGTTCGAATTATCACAGGCTTTACAGATGATATCTACCGCATCGTAGAGTATATTCGCCAGATGCCAAGCATCCATATTTTCAAAGAGAAAGACTATATCCGTCAGGTCAAACCCAACGGCTACCGTTCCTATCATCTGATTCTAGAGGTGACCACTCCCTACCCAGACTGTCTGGGAAATGACCAGGGTACCTATTTTATCGAGATTCAACTGCGCACAATTGCCATGGATTCCTGGGCTAGCCTCGAACACCAGATGAAATACAAGAAAAACATCCAAAATCCTGAGCGAATCACGCGCGAGCTCAAACGTTGTGCCGATGAGCTTGCTTCTTGTGACTTGACCATGCAGACCATCCGTGATTTGATTCAGCGCTCTGATCAAGACTAAGGAGAACCTATGAAAATCCTACTTGCCGAAGATGAAACCCAACTAAACCGTGTTATCACTGTTGCGTTAGAACGCGAAGGCTACAGCGTTGATTCTGTTTTTAACGGACAAGACGCTGTCGAAAAGGCTAAATCTAACCACTATCACCTCATGATTTTTGACATCATGATGCCAATTAAAACTGGAATCGAAGCCCTCAAAGAAATTCGCCAGGCAGGCAATACGACTCACGTCATCATGTTGACAGCCATGGCCGAAGTGAATGACCGCGTAACTGGACTTGATGCAGGTGCTGACGACTACTTGACCAAACCTTTCTCGCTCAAGGAACTCTTAGCTAGACTCCGTTCTACTGCACGCCGCCTGGAAGACTACACCCCGGATACAGTCCAATTAGGAAATACTCGCTTGGATATTGAGGAACAAGAATTGGCTGCTACAAACAGCATTCGTTTAGGGAAAAAGGAAACCCAACTCTTGACTCTCCTCATCCAGCACGCTAACCAACCCCTCAGTTGTCAACAACTACTAGAGCAGGTCTGGCCAGATGAGCTGGAAGAACCGGATCACGAGCTCGTCTTTCTCTATATCTCCTACCTACGCCAAAAACTCCAAAGTGTCCAGTCTAGCTTACAAATACTTGGGGCTGCAGAAGGACCCTTCCAATTGACAGGAGGTGACTAGATGTTTCGAAAACTTCGCATCAAATTTATCGCAACGGCCACTCTTGCCATTGCTCTGATTCTAACCTTCTTTCTAGTCTTGATGAATAGTATCGTCTACACTCAGACGGAGGGTAACATCCACACCGTCCTCTCTATCTTAACCAAGAATGAGGGTGAACTTCCTATTACAGACGAAACCAAGGAAAGTCTGACTGAGAAAAATATCCAAGAAGGAATTGTCTATAATTTTCAATACTTCTCCGTCAGAGAAAAGGAAAATGACTACGCCATCTCCCTCACAAATGTCCAGTCCTTAACTGAGGCTGAAGTCAAAAGTTTTCTCCCAAACATCCTCAAAAAGCAAGAAACTTATGGTTCTATTACTCATAAGGGGCGCTATTTTACCTACCAAGTGAGCCAATCTACGACTGGGAAACTACTGGTTTTCTTTGAGACGACTAACTACATCCGGGAACGAGATACCTTACTTCAGGTCTCTATCTGGCTAGCCTTGGCTAGCTTACTCCTCCTCATACTGCTCTTCACCTTGATTTCAGGGATTGTCATTCGTCCTTTTATCAAAAACTATGAAAAACAACGGATGTTTATCACCAATGCAGGACATGAACTCAAAACGCCTCTAGCCATCATTTCGGCCAATACCGAGCTACAGGAGTTAATGGAGGGAGAGACTGAGTGGAGTATCAGTACTAAAGAACAGACGGAACGACTCAACCACCTGATTGGAAGGCTCATCCGACTTGCTCGGCTCGAGGAGCAAGAGGATATCAAATTAGCTCCTCAAAATATCTCCGTCATCGCTGAAAAGGTTGCCTCAGATTTTGCTCCTCTCTTTACCAAAGAAGATAAAAAATTTAAAAGTTCTATTGAAGCAGACGTTGTAGAAAAAGTGGCCCAAGAAGAATTTTATGAGCTTCTTAGCATCCTTCTTGACAATGCCCGAAAATACTGTGATCCCGCTGGAACGATTTGCTTGACGCTCCAACGCAAAAATTACCTACTACGCAAACGAACCTGCATCACTATTTCTAATGATTACAAGGATGGACAAGCAGCTAATATTAAGCGTTTCTTTGATCGCTTTTATCGTGCGGAGACCTCTCACAACAACCAAACCATATCTGGACACGGCATTGGTCTCTCTATGGCTCAGCATCTCGTTAGCCTATTTAGAGGTAAAATATTTGTCACCTACAAAAAACAGGTGATTACCTTTACAGTCTGGTTATAGCTATAGCTCTTTTACTCTTTATCATTTCATAAAAAGCGAACAAGTTCGCATTCTAAAAACAGAATACGAGCTTGTCCGCCTTTTTCTATGTCTCTAAAATAAATAATGTGTTTTCCTCGTCTCATCGTGCCAAGCGAATGCGGGTCACAATCCCATCTGGATCTACCAAATCCAACTCACTCGAATTTAGCCACTTAATCGGATCTTCTAGCTCTTGTGCTTGCTTAACGATGTCCAAGAGTTCTTCCTTGCTTTCGACCTCAAGGACATAGTAGGCCAAGCCTGGCAAGCCTTGCTCACGCGGAGCTAGCCCTTTTCCAGCCCATTCGTTGACAGCCAGGTGGTGATGGTACTGACCAGCCGCTATCCAACTAGCACTAGGAATGCTAAATTTATCTTCTAGCCCTAACACCTTTTGATAAAACTGGCTCGCCGCGTGGCTATCCTTCACCGATAGATGGATATGCCCCATTCTCGTCCCTTCAGCTAGGATAAAGGGATCCACCTTTTCTCCCAACTCATAGATATCCTGTGCCGCAAGGGCTTCGGTCACACCGATAATGCGACCGTCTTCTCGAATATCCCATGAAGACACTGGCTTATCACGGTAGAATTCAATGCCATTTCCTTCCAAATCCTCCAGATAAAGGGCTTCACTGTATCCATGATCCGCACCTCCGACCAGAGGAATGCGTAAATCACTTAGGTGTCTCAAGACATCTGCCAAGGCTTTTCGTGTCGGCAACAAAATCGCCAGATGGTAGAGCCCATAATGCTCCCTTACTTCACCATCCTTTTCGGCCTGAATCAAGTGAACCAAGGCTTTTTTACCAAGTCCCAAAATCGCTTCTGTCTCCGTTTGCGATAAAATCTCCAAGCCAATAATCTGGTGATAAAAAGCCGTTTGACTCGTCACATCCTTGACATTTAAAACCGCCTCTGCTAGGTAAATGTGGCTTTGGTATGCATAAGTCATCGGGTGTCTCCTTTCGTTTGTTGTAACTTAATTAATTACATCAATTATACACTATTGAGATAGAATGTCAACGAAGACAACTCAAAAGAGCTGGAAACCAGCTCTTCTTTTTATTTTACAACAAGCTCGTAACGAGTTTTGCTGGTGAAGGTTTCCCCTGCTTTGAGAATGACTTGGTCTTTGAGGTCGCTGTGAATGGCATCTGGTAAAGCTTGCGCTTCAAGGGCAATCCCATTGTGTTGCACCATTGGCTGACCAGCTATGATGACACTCTCATCCACAAAGTTTGCTGTGTAGACCACAAAGCAAGGGGCCTCTGTCTTGAAAAGTAGGAAGCGACCTGAGTTTTGGTCATAAAGAAAACCAGCATTGTCATGACCTGCAGGAAGGGCAAATGGGTGATCCAAACCAGATACCAACTGGATTTGCTCATCGTCCTCTGCAAAGATGTCCTTCAACAAGGCTCCATTATAGATGTGTTTCACCACATCACGAGTAGCATCTGGAGTCTTAGCCGGAACACCGTCCGGAGCGATTGGGTAAATGCCCTCCGTATTTAGCTGGAAGACATGGCGGTCAATTGTCTGCGTAAAATCACCAGACAAGTTGAAGTAGCTGTGGTTGGTTGGATTGACCAGCGTATCCTGATCAGTCGTTACCTTGTAGCTGACTTCGTAAGCACCAGTCTCTTCCAAGTGATAGCTGATCCAGATCTTGAGATTACCAGGAAATCCTCCTGTCCCGTCTGTACGCTCTGTGTAGAGAGTCAAGCCATGGTCGCTCACCTCTACCAATTCAAACAAGCTCGAATCCCAACCTGTTGAACCACTGTGGTTACAGTTGCTGGCATTGTTGACTTCAAGATTATAGGTCTGACCATTGAGCTCAAATATCGCACCTGCAATACGGCCTGCTACAGGACCTACACTTGCTCCATGCTTGGGACTATTACCTACATAGCTATCAAAATCATCAAAGCCCAAAATCACATTGGCAAAATTTCCAGCCTTGTCAGGTGTGACATAGCGCAAGATGGTCCCACCATAAGTCATAATTTCTAGTTGGTAGCCACTGTCAGTCTCAAAGCGATAGGCCAAGACATCCTTGCCCTCATGATTTCCAAATACACGTTCTGTGTATGCTTTCATTCTTCTCTCCTTTGGTCCATTTCTCTTAAGTAAACAAACCATAGAGAGTGTATTCACCATCTATGGTTGTAGTTTCTATTTTCAGAATCCTTTGTCAGAAAACCTTAAGCAGCTTCTTAACAAAAGGGGATTCTTCTATACTTGTTTTATGCTTCTACACGTTCAGTCCATGAAGTCGCTGTTGTTTGAAGAACCTTGTTGAGTTCGTCAATGTTTTCAAAACCAGTTGTGCGAAGCCATTCGCGAGCTGCTGCTTCACCGTCTTTGATGTAGGCTTCAACTGATCCAGCCCAAGTTGCACGGCCACAAAGAACACCGTTGAAGTTTGCGCCTGATTCGTGGGCAAAGACAAGTGTTTCTTGGAAAAGTTTGGCTGATACACCTGCACTCAAGTAGATATATGGCAAGTTAGTCGCTTCATCTTGTGCTTTGAAGAAGGCTGCTGCTTCTTCACGTGTATGAACGATTTCTCCATCACCAAAGCCTTCAACGTATTTGACGTTGACTGGAACTTCTACTTTCAAGACATCGATGTTGAAGCGTGGGTCTGAGAAGACCTTCATGGCACCGATAACTTTATGTGGTTTTACTTTGGCGTATTCTGCAGAGCCAGCATCAGCGATTTTTTCATCGTAAGCCAAGATTTCAAGGAAGAATGGAATGTCTTCTGCCACACACTCAGAACCAATGCGTTCGATGTAGGCTTGTTTTTCTTGGTTGAGTTCGTCAGCGCTGTCTACGTCATAGTAAAGCAAGAACTTAACAGCGTCTGCACCTTGTTCCTTGATACGTTTTGCAGACCAAACATCCAAGCAGTCAGGCAAGCGTTTGGTGCTTGTTGTGTCGTAGCCAGTTTTCTCATAAGCAAGGAGAAGACCAGCATTTGGATCAAGCGCTTTTGTAGCTGGAAGACCATATTCAGGGTCGAGAAGCATAGATGATGCGTATTTTGTCAATTCATCTGCAACCAATACTTTAAGTTCTTCCATTTGAGCAACTGTTGGTTCTTCCGTTTGGTATTGAGTCATGAGGCGTTTCAAAGCGCCACGTTGGTCAAAGGCAAGAGCTGAGATGATACCATTTTCATCTGAGAGTTTTTGCAGGCAGGCTACTTTATTGGGACTTAATTGTAATTTACTCATAGACACTTCCTTACTTTTGATAGTCATGAATGATAACACCTTGTACCACACGGTTTACTGTACCTGTAGGAGACGGTGTATCTGGTTTGTTTTCCACTTTGAGCGAAGTCAAAAGGGCAAAGAGTTGGGCATAAACGATGTAAGGGAAGACACGGTAAATATCGTTCAAGACACCACCACAGCCAAGGGCTACTTCTTTGACATTTTCAAGACCAAAGGCTTGATCACTCAAAAGCACAACACGACGAGCAATCTGGTCACCAGCAACTTCACGAACCAAGTCCAAGTCGTACTTGCGAGTGTATTCTGACGTTGTGCCAAAGATCAAAACAACTGTATCTTCGTTGATCAATGATTTTGGACCGTGACGGAAGCCGACTGGGCTTTCATACATAGTCGCCACTTGACCAGCTGTTAATTCCAAAATCTTCAACTGAGCTTCATGAGCAAGTCCAAAGAAAGGACCAGCGCCTAGATAGATGATACGGTTAAAGTCGAGGTCAACAAGCTCTTTGACATCTTCTGCCTTGTCTAGAACTTTACGCGCAAGGCTAGTCACAACTTTAAAACGTTCAGCTTTCACAGCAAATTCTGTAGGATCAAAGACCAAGAGAGCTGTCAACATCATAGACGTAAAGCTGGAAGTCATGGCAAATCCAGCATCATTGGAAGCAGCTGGTTGCAAGAGCAAGAGATTGCGGTCATCGCCATGAGCTTGAAGAGCTAATTTACCGTCCGCTGCACAAGTAATAGTCACTTGGTAAAGCTCATCCACCAAGGCTTTGGCCAAATCAACCGTCGCCACACTTTCAGGTGAGTTCCCACTACGAGCAAAAGAAACAAGAACAGTCGCCACATCTTTTTTCAGATAGGTTTCTGGATTGGATACAATATCTGTTGTCGCAATAGAATTGAAGTTCCATTTGCGCTCATCATAGACTTCCTTAAAGTATGGGACCAAGGTATCTCCCACATAAGCAGAAGTACCAGCACCCGTCAAGATGACCTTAATATAGTCATGTTTATCAGCAATTCCTTGCAGGAAGGCTGCAATTTCTTCTCGTTTTGCTTGATAGGCTTCAAAAGCTTCTTTCCATACATCAGGCTGTTGGTAGATCTCACGAGTTGTGATTTCTGCACCCAGTTCAAGTAATTCTTCTTTTGTGTAATTTAGCATAAAGTTCCTCTAATCTATTATTGTTTCATTCCTATTGAAAATATGGGAATGGGATTGACTCCCATTCCCATGTATATTCTATATAAAATGCTCTAACGATTCTTACGTTGTCACATCTTATTCACCTTCGTCATCATCGAAGCCAGCTAACAAATCATTGACTTTCACAATGCTTTCTGCAGCACGGCTCTTGTAGTCCGCATCTGCACCTGTAAGGCTGGCATTGATAAATTCAATCACCATTGGAAGATTCATCCCTGCGTAGAGTTCAATGTCGCGACCTTCCATAATCAAACGGCTTACCACATTACATGGTGTTCCACCGAGAAGATCCGCAAAGACTAGGAAATCATCCAATCCTTCGATAGCAGCTTCAAATTTTGCAGTAAATTCTTCTGGGCCATCTTCTGGAAGAAGAGCCACTGTATGAATGTTGTCCTGTGGACCCATGATCATTTCTGTGCTACCTTTCAGTTCTTCACAGAAGCGACCATGACTCACCAAAATTAATGATTTGCTCATAAATTATGCGCCCATTCCAAGCAAGAATTTACCGATGAATGAAAGACCTACGGCAAGAACGATAATGATACCGATCGCTTTAGTAGAGTTCATACCTTTCTTACCAAGCAACCAGAAGATAAAGGCAGTAAAGATTGCTGGAAGCAAGCGTGGGAAGATTGAGTTCAAGATGTCTTGGAAGTCAATCATCTTTTCACCGATTGGCAATTTGTAAGAAATGTCAAAGTTGATCATTGTTGCTACAAGAGCACCCATCATGAAGACACCAAGTACAGATGCAGCATCAATCAAAGCTGTCAAGGTACTTTGCATGTTGTTGATAAGGTTAACCCCTTCTTTGTAGGCAAATTCCAATTGTTTCCAACGGAAGATGTCGTAAGCAACTGCAACTGCGATCCAAAGGAAGATACCCCATGGTTGGCCAGCGATAGCCATAGTTGCTGCGATAGATCCCATGATAGCAGGTACAAGTGAACCAAAGATTGTGTCTCCAAGAGGAGCGAATGGTCCCATCAAACCTGTCTTGATACCGTTAACGGCATCTTTTGAACCTACACCATCTTTTTCTTCCATGGCAAGGTCAAAACCAGCGATAATTGTGTGGAAGAATGGAGAAGTATTGAAGAATTGAGTATGAACTTTCATCATTTCTTTCAATTCAGGAGTTCCATCCCCATACATTTTACGCAATTGAGGCAAGATCATGTAAAGGTAACCAGAAGCTTGCATACGTTCGTAGTTCCAACCTAATTGGAAAGTAAACAAGCTACGTTTGTTGATTTGATTAAAATCTTCTTTTGTAAGTTTGTAATTAGAATTCGTCATCTTCGATTTCCCCACTTTCTGATGGTGTAGAAGGTGCTGCTACAGCTACTTTTTGGCTGTTCTTAAAGTGAACAACTGCAAGGAAGATACCTACGATAGAAACACCGATCATAGATAAACCTTTGAAGTTATTAGCAAAGCCAATCTTTTCAGCAACATCAGCAGGAAGAGTACCAAGGATACCCGCAACAGCTCCACCAAGACCTGTTACATATGAGTAAAGAACAGTCAACATAGCTGTCAAACCAAATCCCATTGCAAGGTAGTGAAGGTTACGTTTAACTGGAAGGTAACGAAGCAAGATAGCGAATCCAAGACCTGGAAGCATACGACCTGCAAGTGTCAAACCATCTGCAATCCATTGATATTCTTTAACAAGGTCTACTACTGATTGTACGAAAGCACCACCAAAAGCAAGAGCGAAGAATACTGGAAGGGCACGAGAAAGAGCCCAAGGCACTGCACCAAGTAGGTAGTTGCGTTCGATACCTTTGTAGTCAAAGCGTTCGATCGCAGCATCAATACGGTGTGCAAAGAAAGTAGTTGTCATACGTCCCAGAACGTCGAAGTATGTCAAAAGTGCTGCTACTGGTACAGCGATTGTTGTGATCGCAAGGTCTGTATCAATACCTTGAGAGATAGAGAATGCTGTTGCAAGAACCGCACCAGAAGTTGCGTCGATACGAGAAGCACCACCGAAGGTACCAACCCCGAGAACGAACAACTGCAAGCTACCACCGATAAACAAACCAGTTGTCACATCTCCCATGATCAAACCAGTAATGAAACCAGCGAATACAGGGGAACCTGCAGATGAAACGATTGTCAACTCATCACAGATTTGATAAGCTGAGTACAAAGTGAGAAGTAAAATTTGCCACCATTGTATCATAACAATGACCTCCTAAAAATTTTTTCCTATTTTAATAAACTCAAAAAGTCTGATACGGGATCGTTTGGAACCATTTGAGCAGTGAGTTTAACACCTTTTTCTGCCAGTTTGTGGAAATCTTCCACATCCTTGTCTACCACGTTAATAGAACGTGTGATAGAGCGAGTTTCTGGTGTTTGAGACATATTGCCGACGTTGAGTGTTTCAAGCGGAACACCTGCTTCGACCAAACCAAGGAAACGGTCTGGTTTACGTGCAACGATAAAGAGACGTTGGCTATCGTATTTACCAGCAAGGATATTTGCTGCTGCTTTCTCAACTGGCAAGATACTAAGTTTCACACCTGGTGGTGTCGCAAGTTTCAAACCACTCTTTTCAATATCGTTGTTAACAACTTCGTCGTCTACAACCATAATGCGTGAAACATTTAGTTTTCCAGCCCAAAGATTGGCTACTTGACCGTGGATCAAACGTCCATCGATACGGCATCCTACAATTGTCATAAGTTTTCCCCCTTTATGTGTTTTAGTGTAGGTTTACGAGTTAAATGAATCTCTTCTTTATATTCGCCCTCAGTTTCAAAGATGATGATGCGGTTAGCACCTTCCTTGAGATAGCTATGAGGGATATAAAGTGAGAGGGTCGGGCCGACGTTCCAGAAACGCCCTAGGTGACGCCCATTGACAAAGGCAACTCCCTTACCAAACTCAGACAAGTCTAAGTAGGTATCCTTCGGCTCTTCGACCGTAAAGTCGAAAGCGTAAAAGGCTGGTTGTCCTTCTGTCCATCCTTTTGAAAAATCAATTTTCTCAGGATTATCCAGTGGAAGTGGATATTGTTTCCAATTCAGTAAGAAATGTAGATCCTTGCAGACACCTGTACGAATTCCTTTATGTTGCGTATCTGCTAAGAACTTGTGTCCATAGTTAACACGCCCCATATTTTCGATCAGGATATCAATCTCTGAACAGCCTTCTCGGTTTCCCTGACAGTAGATGTCTTCACCAATCTCTGTCTGGTATTGAGTAGCAATCCATTGACCATCTACAAAGAGTTGAGCTCGGTCACGTCCATCGATGATACGGAGACGTTCCTCTTCTGCATCCCAACTTGCCTCCGTGCGGTAGAGAAGGTAGCCATAACTTTGACCAAGTTCTTCCATCGCTTTTGGATAGAGGCTTTCAGTAGGACTAGAGAGACTATCTAGGGTTTCAAACAAGGAAACTTTTTCGACCAATGGAACGGCCTCTATCTCCATGCTTTCCTTATAGAGTGGCTCTAACTGTGGATACTCTGGGAAATGTGTCGCCATCATCTTCTTGACTGCTAGGTATTTAGCAGTTGGATTTCCTTCTTCATCGAGAAGGGCATCATAGTCGTAAGATGTGACTTGTGGTAAATCCAGAGTTCCTCGAGCCGAGCAACCGTTCATGAAACCAAAGTTTGTCCCTCCATGGAACATGTAAAGGTTGATAGAGCCTTGTTCCAATACCTCTCGAACAGCTTCTGCCAATTCTTTAGGATCCCGTGTGATGATGGGTTCTTTCCAACGATTAAACCAACCATCCCAGAATTCCATACACATGAGAGGCCATTTCTTGCCATGCTCATCAAAGAATTCCTGCATCTGTGAAAAGTTGTACGGAGCTTTAGAACCGAAGTTTCCTGTCACAAAGAGGTCATCTTCGATCAAGGTTCCGGCTTTCAGAGTAGCCCTCCATGGACCATCTGAAGTAAAGAGTGGGCAATCAATCCCTCGTTCTTCCATCAATTTTCGAATTGCTCGTAGATAAGACTTATCTTCTCCATAAGAGCCATATTCATTTTCGACTTGCATCATGAGAATATTCCCGCCATTATCCAACAAACGAGGCACAAGCCTTGGCAATAATTGGTCATAATAGCGAGCAACCGCCTCGATGTAGGCCGGGTCGGACGAGCGGATTCGCATGTCCTTGGTCAAGAGCCAAGCCGGCAAGCCACCAAATTCCCATTCCGCACAGATAAATGGAGACGGGCGTACAATGGCATAGAGACCCAAATCTTGTGCTATTTGAAGAAACCTCTCCAAATTTCTGGCACCTTCAAAATCAAATTCCCCTTCAACGGGTTCATGTAAATTCCAAGCTACATAGGTCTCGACCGTATTAAAGCCAAGCGCCTTTAAGTTATAGAGAGAATGATACCAATCCTCTGCTGGAATCCTAAAATAATGAATGGCGCCAGACAAAATCTTGAACGGCTTCCCATCTAAATAGAAATCGTCCTCAATTTTAAATCTTGTCATGTTACCACCTCTGACGATTAAGTTTGCGCTTTCATTTATTATAATATTAAATATAATCAAATATTTTGCATTTGTCAATAGGTTTTAGAAAATTCTTTAAAATTTTTCTATTTTTTTACTTACTATTTACCAAAATTATCTAAAAATAGCATGAAAGCGATATTTTAATGTATGATAATTCACAAGGTTATAAAATGGAATTTTTTACATGTAACATAACATTTTTAGTCTATTATTTTAATTTTTTTTTACCTAAATACTACTATTTTGTCTGTATTTGTGGTAAAATCAAGGTTGGAGAAAGAGAATCGAGGTGAAATTTATGGCTATTCCTAAATACCAATATATTAAAGATGAATTAAAAAACAAAATCATCTCTGGTCAATTTGCAAGTGGAGATAAATTTTATACAGAAGCAGAATTGATCGCGATGTATGATGTTAGTTCAATCACTGTTGTGCGTGCTTTGAATGACCTTGCAAAAGACGGCTATATTGTCCGCCAACAAGGGAAAGGGACTTTCGTTTCACGTGCCCGCAAGCACAAACTCGTTGAATTTTCAGATGTCGAAATCTTTGAAACAAAAGATGATAAAGTTACTGTCCTTTCTATCGAGCGCGGAAACAAGCTTGAGTACCTAGAGAAACTTGGATTACGTGGAGATCAGTTCTACTACAAAATTGAACGTACCCGTCAAACAAATGGCGTAACTTACATCTACCACACATCTTATATTCCTGAACAATACATCAATGCCAACTATCCAAATCTTGACTATTATAGTTCTATCTATAAACGCTTCAAATTGGATTACCGCATTCACATGAACGATGAACATTTTGAGGAAATCAACGAAATCGCATTCCCAACACCAGAGCATGCTGCTTCTGTACTCGGAATCGATACACAATTTCCAACTGTCTTCCAAACGAAGACTACTAAACTTGAGGCTACTGGCCAAGTCCTCGCCTATAGTGAAACGTATAAGCGAGCAGACTACTACAAAATTAAATTCCTCTCATGTAATCGAGGTCATTAAGAGAAAGCTTGAGCCCAGCTCAGGCTTTTTCTATATTCATTATAGCACGAGAAAGAGGTTGTGAGAACGCTATGAAGGGTTCTTATTTAATTAGTAGCGTTTTTACTAAAAACAAGTTAAATATTCGCTTTCTCTTTCTTATTTCTGGAAATAATTTTCTTCTAAATCTTATGATTTCCTCTATTTATTATAGTTCTTATATAAACCCACTTGACATTTTACTCCTTAGATAATAAAATAAAATCGGTTTTATGTAAACGCTATCATACATAATAATAACAAGGAGGTTTTGTCATGAAACTAGAAAAGAAACAGCGCTTCTCCATCCGTAAATACGCGGTTGGGGCAGCTTCTGTACTTATAGGATTTGCTTTTAGCGCACAAGTCGTATCTGCCGACGGGATTACTCCAGCTCCAACAGCTGAAGAAACTGTCCAAACGATTCAGGAGAGTCCTCAAGCAGTCAAAGAAGCTGTAGACTCCAAGGTTCCAGAAAAACTGGAAGAAAAGGCTGGCAAGCCTGTAAAAGAGGAGGTCAAAGAAGACAAGGAGGCTCCTCGAACAGTTGCTCCAAAAACAGAAGAGTCAAGCGCACCAGTTGTGACAGAAAATGCTAGTCCAACTCCTACTGCCGAGAAAGAAAGCCCTGCCCCAGCTGAGACTCCTGCCGAAAGTACTCCTTCAGAAAAGAAAAATGAAGCCGTCACACCTGCAGTAGCCACTCCTAGCATGGAACGAGCAACTCAGGTAAATGAAAAACTGGCAAAACGAAAAATGATCTCAATCGACGCTGGACGCAAGTACTTCTCTCCAGACCAACTCAAAGAAATCATCGACAAAGCCAAACACTACGGTTATACTGATCTTCATCTACTAGTTGGAAATGACGGCATGCGTTTCATGCTGGACGACATGACGATCAAAGCCAATGGCAAAACCTATGCAAGTGACGATGTCAAACGTGCACTTGAAAACGGAACCGATGCCTACTACAAGGATCCAAACGGCAACTATTTGACAGAAAGTCAGATGACGGACTTGATCAACTATGCTAAAAACAAAGGCATTGGTCTCATCCCAACTGTAAACAGCCCTGGTCACATGGATGCGATTTTGCATGCCATGAAAGAACTAGGCATCCAAAAACCGAACTTCAACTACTTTGGTAAGGAATCTGCTCGTACCGTTGACCTTGATAACAAGGAGGCTGTTGCATTTACCAAAGCTCTGATCGACAAGTATGCTGCTTACTTCGCTGGCAAATCTGACATCTTCAACATCGGGCTAGACGAGTACGCCAATGATGCTACAGATGCTAAAGGCTGGAGCGTTCTTCAAGCCTATAAATGGTATCCAGAAGATGGATTCCCAGACAAGGGTTATGAGAAATTTATCGCCTACGCCAATGACCTTGCTCGCATCGTCAAATCTCACGGTCTCAAACCAATGGCCTTTAACGATGGTATCTACTACAATAGCGACACTAGCTTTGGAACCTTTGACAAAGACATCATCGTTTCTATGTGGACTGGTGGATGGGGCGGATACGACGTCGCTTCTTCTAAACTTCTAGTTGAAAAAGGCCACCAAATCCTTAATACCAACGATGCTTGGTACTACGTCCTCGGACGAAATGCCGATGGCCAAGGCTGGTACAACCTCGACCAAGGACTCAATGGTATCAAGAACACTCCAATCACTTCTGTACCAAAATCTGATGGGGCTACTATCCCGTTCATCGGGGGTATGGTAGCTGCTTGGGCGGATACCCCATCTGCACGCTATTCACCATCACGCCTCTTCAAACTCATGCGTAGCTTCGCAAATGCCAATGCTGAATACTTCGCAGCTGACTATGAGTCTGCTGAGCAAGCTCTGAAAGAAGTCCCAACAGACCTTAACCGCTATACTGCAGAAAGTGTCGCAGCTGTCAAAGAAGCTGAAAAAGCCATTCGCTCACTCGATAGCAACCTCAGTCGCGCCCAACAAGACACCATTGATCAAGCAATCGCGAAACTCCAAGAAGCTGTCAGCAATTTGACCTTCACACCAGAAGCTCAAAAAGAAGAAGACGCAAAACGTGAAGTTGAAAAACTTGCCAAGAACAAGGTAATCTCCATCGATGCCGGACGTAAGTACTTCACGCTCGACCAACTCAAACGCATCGTAGACAAGGCGAGCGAGCTCGGCTACTCTGATGTGCACCTTCTCCTAGGAAATGACGGACTTCGCTTCCTCCTTGATGACATGACCATCACGGCTAACGGAAAAATTTATGCAAGTGATGATGTCAAGAAGGCCATCATCGAAGGAACAAAAGCTTACTACGATGATCCAAACGGAATCACTCTTAGTCAAGCTGAAATCACTGAATTGATCGAGTACGCAAAATCAAAAGGCCTCGGACTCATCCCAGCGATCAACAGCCCAGGTCACATGGATGCCATGCTCGTTGCTATGGAAAAATTAGGCATCGCAAACCCTCAAGCTAATTTTGATAAAGTCTCCAAAACAACCATGGATCTCGAAAACGAAGAGGCGATGAACTTTGTTAAAGCCCTCATCGGTAAGTACATGGACTTCTTTGCAGGCAAGACTAAGATCTTTAACTACGGTACAGACGAATACGCTAATGACGCTACCAATGCTCAAGGCTGGTACTACCTCAAATGGTATGGACTCTATGGCAAGTTTGCTGAGTACTCTAACACCCTTGCTGCCATGGCCAAAGAAAGAGGCCTTCAACCAATGGCCTTCAACGATGGTTTCTACTATGAAGACAAAGATGATGTTGAGTTTGACAAGGATGTCATCATCTCTTACTGGTCTAAGGGATGGTGGGGTTACAACCTTGCAACGCCTCAGTACCTAGCAAGCAAAGGCTACAAATTCCTCAACACCAACGGAGACTGGTACTACATTCTCGGCCAAAAACCAGAAGATGGTGGTGGCTTCCTCAAAAAAGCTCTCGAAAATACCGAGAAAACTCCATTCAATCAACTAGCATCAACTAAATACCCTGAAGTTGACCTTCCTACTATTGGTAGTATGCTTGCTATCTGGGCAGATAGACCAAGTGCTGAGTACAAGGAAGAAGAAATCTTTGAACTCATGACTGCCTTCGCGGATCACAACAAAGACTACTTCCGCGCTGACTACAATGCTCTCCGTGAGGAGCTTGCTCAAATCCCTACTAACTTGGAAGGATACAGCAAAGAAAGTCTCGATGCTCTAAATGCAGCTAAAGAGGCTCTCAACTACAACCTCAATCGCAGCAAACAAGCCGAGTTAGACGCTCTCGTAGCCAAACTCAAGGCAGCCCGCCTAGGCCTCAAACCAGCGGCAACTCACTCAGGAAGCCTCGATGAAAATGAACTAGCTGCCAATGTTGAAACCAAACCTGAACTCATCACAAGAGCAGAAAAGATTCCATTTGAGGTCATCAAGAAGGAAAATCCGAATCTCCCAGCTGGTCAGGGAAAGATCATTACACCAGGTGTAGAGGGCGAACGCACTCATTACATATCTGTCCTTACTGAAAATGGAAAACAAACAGAAACTGTTCTAGATAGCCAAGTGACCAAAGAACCTGTGACACAAGTGGTTGAAATCGGTGCCCCTATTACTCACAAAGGAGATGAACACGGTCTTGCTCCAGCCGCAGAAGCAAAACCTAGACTGGACATCCAAGAGGAAGAGATTCCGTTCACTACCGTGACACGTGAAAATCCACTCTTGCTCAAAGGGAAGACTCAAGTCCTTACCAAAGGTGTTAACGGTCGTCGCAGTCATTACTACTCTGTAAGCACTACTGCTGATGGCAAAGAAGTGAAGACTCTTGTCGATAGCCTTGTAACGCAAGAAGCAGTGACACAAGTCATTGAAGTCGGAACCCTTGTTACCCATGTAGGGGATGAACACGGTCTTGCCCCAGCCGCAGAAGCAAAACCTAGACTAGACATCCAAGAAGAAGAGATTCCTTTCACTACCGTGACACGTGAAAATCCGCAATTGCCAAAAGGACAAAGTCAAGTCGTCGTTACTGGTGTAAATGGTCGTCGTACGATTTTCTACTCTGTCAGCACTACTGCTGACGGCAAGGAAGAAAGAACTCTTGTCAATAGTGCGGTATCGCAGGAAGCGGTCGCTCAGGTTGTCGAAGTCGGAACTGCCGTTGAGAAAGCTGAGCAAGCTGAAGCAACTACTAGCAAAGCAGATGAAAAACAACTCCCTGCAACAGGAAGTCAAGACTCTGTAGGCTTGGTCGCAGCAGGACTCATGGCCACACTAGCAGCTTACGGACTCACTAAGAAAAAAGAAGATTAACACCCTTCGATAAGCATATAAAAAAGCGAGATTGAATCTCGCTTTTTATTGTTAGGATTAATCACCCAGTCCGATACGTTCAAAGATATCATCCACTCGTTTGGTGTAGTATGCAGGGTTGAAGATTTCATCAATTTCATCTTGAGTGAGGCGTGATGTCACTTCTGGATCTGCTTCGAGAAGCGGTTTGAAGTCTACTTGGTTGTCCCAAGAGTAGGCCGTTTTTGGTTGCACCAAGTCATAGGCTTGCTCACGTGTCATACCTTTTTCGATCAAGGTCAACATAGCACGTTGGCTAAAGATAAGACCAAACGTAGAGTTCATGTTGCGAATCATGTTTTCTGGGAATACCGTCAAGTTCTTGACGATATTTCCAAAGCGGTTGAGCATGTAGTCGATCAAAATGGTTGTATCTGGTGTGATGATACGTTCAGCTGATGAGTGGGAAATATCACGTTCGTGCCAGAGAGCGACGTTCTCATAGGCTGTCACCATATGACCACGGATAACACGCGCCAAACCTGTCATGTTCTCAGAACCGATAGGATTGCGTTTGTGAGGCATTGCTGAAGAGCCTTTTTGACCTTTGGCAAAGAACTCTTCTACTTCACGTTGTTCAGACTTTTGCAGACCACGGATTTCCGTTGCCATACGTTCGATTGAAGTCGCGATGCTAGCAAGAACCGCAAAATACTCAGCGTGAAGGTCACGAGGAAGCACCTGTGTAGAGATTTCTTGGGCACGGATACCCAGTTTGTCGCAGACATATTGCTCAACAAATGGTGGGATGTTAGCGAAATTCCCAACCGCACCCGAAATCTTACCGGCTTCCACACCAGCAGCTGCATGCTCGAAACGCTCGATATTGCGCTTCATTTCGCTGTACCAAGTCGCCAATTTAAGACCAAAAGTTGTAGGTTCAGCGTGCACACCGTGGGTACGCCCCATCATGATGGTGAACTTGTGCTCCTTAGCCTTATCAGCGATGATATTGGTAAAGTTTTCAAGGTCACGACGGATGATATCGTTGGCCTGCTTGTAAAGATAACCGTAGGCCGTATCCACCACGTCGGTAGAAGTCAACCCATAGTGAACCCACTTGCGCTCTTCACCAAGAGTCTCAGAAACCGCACGCGTGAAAGCCACCACATCGTGGCGAGTTTGCTGCTCAATCTCCAAAATACGGTCGATGTCAAAGTCAGCCTTTTCACGAATCAAAGCCACATCTTCCTTAGGGATTTCCCCCAACTCAGCCCATGCCTCGTCAGCCAAGATTTCCACCTCAAGCCAAGCACGGTATTTATTTTCTTCACTCCAAATATTCGCCATCTCAGGGCGAGAGTAACGTTCGATCATGTTTATCTTATCCTTTTTCTATTTTCTTGAAAATCTAGTATAGATTATCATACTCTTTAATAATGTTTTCATTCTTCAAGTTTATCTAGCTCATCATTAACTTTTATTGAAATATCATCCAAATGTACAGTTACTAAAAACCATAAATTTAATAAGCCTGCAATAACTAAGCTATAAAAAAATAAATTTAGTATTTCTTTAACTATAAAGGGGAAAGTTATATCAATTAAACTACTTATCAAAGCGAAAATTGATATAATCAACCAAAGAAATGAGGCTGTTATATATGGAGTAATTGTTCTATAAAATAAATCCCCCCTTTGTAGAGTGTCTTTATCTTTTGAATCACAATAATTAAACATTGCAACTAAATCTTCTGTGCTAAAAAGATTTCTTGTGGCATTAAGCATGGTTACTGCAAAAGAAAGTCCTGTCACTCCTGGAAATATGAAACTAGAAAAACTTATCCATTGAATTTGAATACAACTGAAAATCTGAGACAATAATCTAAGAATAAATATCGATATAGAAATTAATACCCAGCTACAAATTAACCACTTTGGAAAAATTTGTTTTTTCCAAACACGAGACACAATTTTAAATTTATTTATCTCTACTCTATTAAATTTTTCTAGTTCAGACATATTAATCCTCCCTAATACTTTTTCTTAAAATTGTATTTTCAATAATATTTTTACCTCTAGCAAAAATAGAAGACAAATAGCCTTTTTCTGCATCTACTTTTGTCTCATCCTCAATTTCTAATTCGTTAAACGTTTCCCCCTGAGCCGCTTTATATTTTGTCTCAATTCTAGCAGCTCTTAAAGCTTTCCCTCTATCCAGTGCAGGGTGTCCATTAGGGTATACTTTCGTAACTATAATTTCTCTATACTTTCCTGGTTTAATTTTGAAATCGTCATAAACTAAATTTACAGAAACACTACCGATATCTGTTATATTTTTAAAATTATTAATTTTATCTTCAATTTCACTAACAATAGAATTTAGTTCATTCACAATATCATCAGTAATTAGCATCGATACAGGAATATAAATCCATTCACATGAAGTATCATAGTAAAAATTAATCACCCTTATATCTTCAGAATTATAAAATAAAAATTTTTCAATCCTATTAACTCTATCAATATAAGTTATTCCCATTTGTATTTCCGAAATTTTACCCTTAGAAAATGATGATACCTTGATTTCTTCTGAATTTTTTAAAAATGGAAAAGTTATAAATAGTTCATCTATTTTTGCTTTAAGCATTGACCTTAAGTACATATAGGTTTTACTATAGACAATCTCACCACTATCTTCAAAAATAGCCACAACATTGTAATATTCAGAAATCAACTTTTCTCTATATCGCAGTATTTCTTGATACAATTTAGATTTTTTTATTGATTCAATATCATTAGTTATTCTGTAACCTATAATCCCTTTGTCTTCATCTAACCTATCAAAAATCATGTTTAAAGAATTTGGAATGACGGTCTCTAATAAATTTGTTTCTTCATACAAATCTAGCACTGTAGGTTCTACATTTAACTTTGCAACAAAAACTTCCATTATTTTAAACTCTCTATTTTCTATCTACAACGTTAATTTCTCTATCATTTATACTAACTTACCCACTATAAAATCGTAAAGATTACTCAAACTCCTCTTTCCCAATAAGCACGGATGGGTAGTGAGGTAATTCGTTGAGATTTGTATCCATAGGCAAATCATAAATTGCTAAATAGTTTTCGGGGTATTGAGCAACTAGCTCTTCATACTTGGCTTTCACTTTTTCGTGATTGTTACTAGCAAACAAGACTTCTACAACAGCTCCAGTCTTATCCTTTTCAACAAATGCATTTACGATTATTTTAATCATAGACTTTACCTAAAAATCAATCCCTTCCCCAAATTCAACCACACTATCCGGCACATCACTAAACAAAGTCACATGTCCCATCTTGCGGTTGTGCTTCGCTTCTATTTTACCATACATGTGGAGGTGGGCGCTTGGATTTTCTGTGACATATTTTTCAGCGACCTCGACGTGTTGGCCGAGTACGTTGAGCATGACAGCAGGCGCATGCAGTTTAATAGCTGGCAATGGTGCTCCCAGAACACCGAGAATATGGGTATCAAACTGAGAGAAGTCACAGGCTTCGATAGAGTAGTGCCCTGAGTTATGCGGACGTGGAGCAATTTCGTTGACAATGATATCATCAGCTGTCGCAAACATTTCCACACAAAGGGTTCCAGACAGATTCAGTTGTTCTGCGATTCGTACTGCCATCGCTTTGGCTTTTTCGGCTAGACTTTCTGAAATGCGAGCTGGAACAATGGTCTTAGAGAGGATGTTGTTGCGGTGGATATTTTCCTGAACCGGGAAGACTGTCACATCCTTGCCATTTCCTGATACGATGACAGAAATCTCAAGGTCGAAATTGACAAATTCTTCCAAGACACAGTCTGCTGAATCAGCTAGAGCGTAGGCTTCTTCCAAATCTTCTGCTGAGCGAATGACCTTTTGCCCATGCCCATCGTAGCCACCAGTCGCAGTCTTTAGGACATAATTTTTAGAAAGGTCCATATCTGCCAAATCTTGGCTTGAGGCCACAACCTTGTAAGGTGCAACAGTGACTTTGGCCTTGTTTGAAAGGAAGTCTTTCTCAAAGATCCGGTTTTGGGAGATGCGAAGCAGGTCGGTCCCTTGAGGGAGTTGTCCATCCTTGATGACAGCATCCAGACCGTCAGCATCGACATTTTCAAACTCATAGGTAAGGACATCGCATCGCTCAGCTAACTGACGGAGGGCTTCCACATCGTTATAAGGAGCCACGATGATTTCCGCCACGCGAGAGGCTGGGCAATCCGCCGCAGGATCCAGCGCGATAACCTTGTGCCCCATGTAGATAGCAGAAATGGCCATCATCTGACCCAGCTGACCACCACCGATAATTCCGATTGTTTTAGATGAGCTCATTGGTAGACTCCTCTGCGATTTTTCCTTGCTCTTCTGCGAAATCAGCCAATGCTGTCGCGATAGCCTGATCCTCTACTGACAGGAGACGGAGGGCAAAGAGGGCTGCGTTAGTCGCTCCAGCTTCCCCGATAGCCATAGTCGCAACAGGCACGCCACCCGGCATCTGTACGATAGAGTAGAGCGAATCCACGCCACTAAGAGCGCGCGACTTGACCGGTACCCCGATGACAGGAAGGGTTGTTTTCGCTGCGACCATACCTGGCAAATGGGCTGCGCCACCTGCACCCGCGATGATGACCTTGATGCCACGGCTACGAGCTTCTTCAGCATGTCTGAACATGAGGTCTGGTGTACGGTGGGCAGAGACAACTTTCTTTTCGTAAGCTACACCGAAGCGGTCAAGGACTTCTGCTGTTTTTTGCATGGTTGCCCAGTCGGATTTTGAGCCCATGATGATGGAAATTACTGGTTTAGTCATAATATTCCTTTTCTTTCCTTTCTTTTTTCAATCTCCTTAAGTTGTGAGGGACGGCAGCAGCCACCAAAGGTGTCTCATGCCTAAATCGGAAGCCCAAGGTCTTCCGATTTCCCTGAACGATTGGCTTATAAGCCAATCGTTCTTTCACAACGGCGGTGATTGCTCTATACTAGCTTGCTAACGCTCGCAAACCATACGACCATTAACGTATTTTGTGAATTTTTATTTTTCTTTTTAATAATCGTCTAATGTAATGCGGACGTAAGCGAACGCTTGTGGCGTTCCATTACTAAAACTGGAGCCTGAGTCTCTAGTTTTCCGCTCCTAGTAGCTTTGCTACTCGGAGTTCCACTACTGCGACCATTATCTTACTTTGGCTCGCTTTCGCTCGCCACGATAAATTTAGTAGCTGTTAATCTTTTATGGCCTTGCTTCCGATATCGGTTCGGTAGAAGAGGCCTTCTGTTTTTTGTTGGGCGAGTTCTTGGTAGATGGTTTCTTGGGCTTCTTTAACGGTGTCTGCTGTGGTGACAAGCATATAGACACGTCCGCCATTTGATAGCAATGCTCTGCTATTTTCCGCAAACTTAGCCCCTGCATAGTAGGTGATGATATTGCCTTCTGTCTTAGTTGGCAACTCGACACCCTTTGCATAATCTAGCGGATAGCCCTTGGATGCAACAACCACACCCAGAGTCACACCCTTGTTCGTCCACGTGATCTTCGGCTCCTTGCCATTGAGAATATCCGTGATATTTTGTGCAAAGTCAGATGTCAAACGAGGCAAGATGATTTGCGTTTCTGGATCTCCAAAACGAGCGTTGAACTCGATGACTTTAGGACCATCAGCTGTCAGGATAAGCCCCGCGTAAAGGACACCAAGATACGGACGACCTTCTTTGATCATCCCTTCAAGAACTGGCTTGACAATAGTCTCAACCGCCGTATCAACCACGCTCTGTGGCAAGTGAGGAACTGGCGCATAAGCTCCCATACCACCCGTGTTAGGGCCCTTGTCGCCGTCATAGGCACGTTTATGGTCCTGAGCCGTTGGCATGATGTAGAACTTGTCCCCATTGACAAAGGCAAAGAGAGAGAACTCTTCTCCGTCAAGGAATTCCTCGATGACCACTCGCGCCCCCGAGTCACCGAACTTATTGTCTAAAAGCATCTCGTGAGTGGCTTCGACCGCTTGCTCAACTGTCTCAGCAACGACAACACCTTTCCCGAGCGCCAAGCCATCCGCCTTGACAACGATAGGAGCGCCTTTCTCCTCGATATAAGCCTTGGCCTCCTCGAAATCTGAAAATGTGCCATAGGCTGCTGTCGGAACGTCATATTTGACCATGATTTCCTTAGCAAAATCCTTGGACCACTCCAGCTCCGCTGCAGCCCTAGTCGGACCAAAAGCCTTGAGCCCAGCTTTGTTAAAATCATCCACGATACCAGCAGCAAGGGCATCATCTGGCCCGATGAAGGTCCAAGCAATATCGTTGGCCTTTGCAAACTCAATTAACTTAGAATGTTCGGAAATAGAGATATTTACCAATTCCAGACCATCCAGAGTCATTCCGTCATTTCCAGGAGCTACAAAGACATTTTCAACGTCTTTTGATTCAAGCAACTTCTTAGCAATCGCATGTTCACGACCACCCGAACCGACAACTAACAGCTTCATCTCTCAACCTCTTTTGCGAATTATTTACTAACATTATATCATAAACGTTCGCTTTAATCTCGTTTCACTTAGTGTTTTAAACTAAAAAAGGAAAGAAACTGTTTTCTTCCCTTTTGTCTTCTTAATGTCTAAAATGTCTTACTCCTGTGAAGACCATAGTCAAGCCGTATTTGTCAGCAGCTTCAATAGACTCTTGGTCACGCACAGACCCACCTGGTTGGATGATGGCCTTGATTCCTGCTTTGGCGATTTCTTCCACGTTATCCGCAAATGGGAAGAAGGCATCTGAAGCAAGAACTGCGCCGTCAAGACGGTCTTTGGCTTGATCGATGGCGATGCGAACAGAGGCCACACGGTTAGTTTGACCTGGGCCAACGCCAAGTGTCATGTGGTCGTTGGTTACGATGATACCGTTTGATTTGACATACTTGATAGCCTTCCAAGCGAACTCGAGGGCGGTTGCTTCTGTCTCTGTTGGTTGTCGTTTGGTCACCACTTGCCAGTCAGCTGGGCTTTCCTTGACCACGTCTTGATTTTGCACCAGAAGTCCACCTACTACGCCTGTGTACTCAGCCTCTACTTCACTCGCTTCTTGAGCATCAAATGGCAAGGCAAGGATACGCAAGTCTTTCTTTTTATTGGTCAAAATAGCTAGCGCTTCATCTGTATAGCTTGGCGCAATGATGATTTCAAGGAAAACGCCGTGCATCTTCTCAGCTGTCGCAGCATCCACCTCACGGTTGAGAACGACAATCCCACCGAAGATAGAGACTGGGTCTGACTCATAAGCGTAGTCCCAAGCAGTCTCGATGTCATCAGCCTGACCGATTCCACATGGGTTCATGTGTTTGAGAGCCACAACGGTTGGACGGTCTTTGAAGTCACGGATAATACGAATGGCAGCATCCGCATCACGGATATTGTTGAAGGACAATTCCTTACCGTTAAGCTGTTTGGCTGAAGCAATGGAGTAATCTGTCGGCAAGGCTTTTTGGTAAAAGTCTGCATCCTGTTGAGGATTTTCCCCATAGCGCATTGGTTGCTTGAGGTCGTAGGTCAAAGTGAGTTTTTCAGGTTTTTCTTCACCCACTTGAGCTGTGAAGTATTCTGCAATCAAGGCATCATAAGCCGCTGTGTGACGGAAAACTTTAGCCGCCAAACGTTGCCGTGTTTCGTAAGTCGTTTCGCCATTGGCTGACAACTCGTCCAAAACCACAGCATAGTCCGCAGGATCCACCACAACTGTTACGCTAGCATGGTTCTTCGCTGCTGAACGAAGCATAGATGGCCCACCGATGTCAATATTTTCCACTGCATCAGCGTAAGTTACGTCTGGTTTGAGAATCGTTTCCTTGAAGGGATAGAGATTGACCACCACAAGGTCAATCAATTCGATATTATTGCTCTTTGCAGCTTCCAAGTGACTATCCAAGTCCCGACGAGCCAAGAGCCCACCGTGGATATTTGGGTGAAGGGTCTTGACACGACCGTCCATCATTTCTGGAAAACCAGTCACATCATCGATCGCAATGGTCTCCACCCCAGCATTATCAAGGGCAACCTTGGTACCACCTGTCGAGATAATATCCCAACCAATTTTTTTGAGTTCTTGGGCAAATTCAACAATGCCCGCTTTGTCTGAGACGCTGATTAAGGCGCGTTTAGTCATGTTATTTCCTTTCATTTACTTATCCAACAATTCTCTAATAACCTCTGGATACAACTTGTACTCAGCCTCATGAATGCGAGCTTCAAAGCTTTCGATGTCATCATCAGCGAGCCTTGGCACACGAACTTGTTTGATGACCTTGCCTGTATCCACACCGGAGTCCACCCAGTGAATGGTCACGCCACTCTCAGCGACACCAGCATCCCAAGCATCCTCAATCCCATGAGCTCCTGGAAATTCTGGCAGGTAGGCCGGATGAATGTTGATAATTCGACCTTCATAAGCCGCCAATAAGGTTGGGCCGACGATTTTCATATAACCCGCCAAACAAACCAAGTCAATCTGGTGTTCTTCCAAGAGCTCGACAAGAGCTGCTTCGTAGTCCGCCTTGTTCTCAAACTCCTTGAGTTCAAAAGCATAGGACAGGACGCCGAGCTTGTCTGCACGTTCCAGCACATAGGCGTCACGATGGTCTGAAAAAACAAACTCCACCGGAAATTCTTCGGCAATCACCTGAAAATTTGAGCCATTACCAGAGGCAAAAACCGCTATTTTTTTCATTTGATGATGACACTTTCGTTTTCTTTCTTGACGATGCGACCAATTTCATAGACTGGTTCATCCAGCAATTCCTTGACTCGACCTACATTTTCAGGGCTAACTGCCAACATGAGGCCCACACCCATATTGAAGATTTCAAACATTTCTTCGTGCTTGATCTGACCGTATTTTTCAAGAGCTTTGAAAATCGGAAGCACTGGAACTTTGCTTTCCTCAATCTCTGCAGCCAAGTCATCAGCAAACATACGAGGGACATTTTCGATAAAGCCACCACCTGTGATGTGAGCAATACCGTTGACCAACTCTTCCTTGATGAGCGGCAAAACAGCCTTGACATAGATACGAGTCGGCTCAAGAAGAACCTCCTTGAGTTTCTTGCCTTCCAATTCTGGCAAGACTTCCTCACCTGTATAGTCGGCAAAAACACGACGCACGAGTGAGTAACCATTGGAGTGAATCCCACTTGAAGCAAGTCCGAGAAGAACATCGCCTTCTGCCACCTTTGAGCCGTCAATAATTTGAGATTTTTCAGCCACACCGACCGCAAAACCAGCCAAGTCGTAGTCATCTGCGCCATACATACCAGGCATTTCAGCTGTTTCCCCACCGATGAGGGCAGCGCCTGCCTGCACACAACCTTCTGCCACACCAGCAACGACTTGTTCTAGTTTAGCTGGTTCATTCTTCCCTGTCGCCACATAGTCGAGGAAATAGAGGGGCTCCGCACCTGCAGCGATAATGTCATTAACACACATGGCAACACAGTCCTGCCCAATCGTGTCATGCTTGTCGTACTTGATAGCCAGCATGAGCTTGGTTCCGACACCGTCAGTTCCTGAGATCAAGACGGGCTCTTTGACACCTGTTTTTGAAAGGTCAAACATGCCACCGAAACCACCTAGAGCTCCCATGACACCTGCACGCTCCGTACGAGCCACGTGCTTTTTGATCCGCTCAACAACTTCATAACCCGCTTCAACATCCACACCAGACTGAGCGTATGCATTCTTATTTGTCATCTTTGTCTCCTCTTCCTTTCCTTTAATGGAGAGTCTTTATCCGTCTATTTGTAAAAACTGGTCTTTTCTTCCAAACTTCTTTGATAGTCTTCTTCATAGTCGTAGAGAGGCGTTGGGTAGTCACCGTCAAAGTAAGCGACACAGAGACCACCGTTCGGCGCATCTGTTTCGATGCCGATAGAATCAATCAAGCCATCAATCGAAAGATAAGTCAGGCTATCCGCACCAATGATTTGGCAGGTTTCTTCTACCGTATGATTGGCTGCAATCAGCTCCTGACGCGTCTGGATATCAATCCCGTAGAAGCATGGATAAGCTAGCGCTGGACTGCCAATAGCAACGTGAACCTCGGACGCACCTGCTTCTTTCAAGAGCTGAACGATACGGCGAGAGGTTGTCCCACGAACAATGGAATCATCAATCATAACCACACGTTTGCCTTTGACAACACCCGAAACGGCAGACAGTTTCATCCGTACCCCTTGCTCCCGCAATTCTTGAGTCGGTTGGATAAAGGTGCGTTGCGTGTATTGGTTCTTGATGAGACCCATTTCATTTGGCAGACCAGACTCCTCCGCAAAGCCCATAGCTGCGCTGAGTGAGGAATTGGGTACACCAACTACGATATCCGCATCATGCTTGAATTCACGCGCCAATTGAGCACCCATACGTTTACGAGCCGTATGGACATTGACTCCATGGATATTGGAGTCAGGGCGGGCAAAGTAGATATACTCCATAGAGCAAATCGCGAGCTGAGTATCATTTGTGTAGCTATCATACTGGATACCATTATCATCGATAATGACAATTTCCCCTGGCTTCACATCGCGAATCCACTCTGCACCAATAACTTCAAAAGCACAAGTTTCAGAGGAAACGACAACTGCTCCATTAGCCATTTTTCCGATAGAAAGAGGACGGAAGCCGTTTGGGTCAAGGGCTGCAATTAACTTATCCTCAAACATCAAGATGTAGGCGAAACCACCTTTGACCAGGCTGAGTGCTTCTTTGATTTTCCCCATCAAACTAGGATTATGACTACGGCGAATCAAGTGAGCCAAGATTTCTGAATCTGAGGTAGAGCTGAAAATCGCTCCTCTTTGCTCTAGTTCTTTCTTGAGGGATGCTGCATTGGTTAGGTTCCCATTATGAGCCAAGCCAAACTGCATATCGTGAAAACGGAAGAGGAAGGGCTGGATGTTATCCACAGAAGCCTCGCCAGCAGTCGCATAACGCACATGCCCAATCGCACCAGTTCCCGTCAATTTATCCAAATTAGCTGGATTTCTGAAGACTTCTGAAAGAAGGCCCATATCACGATGGCGCTTCAATTGCCCCTGATCATTGGAGAGGATCCCTGCCCCCTCCTGACCACGGTGCTGAAGACTGTGGAGCCCAAAATAGGTCAATTTGGCAGCATCTGGATGGCCCCAGATACCAAAAACACCACATTCTTCATTAAGAGATTTTACTTCGTATGTCATTTTTTATACCTTTTATTTCCCTGTGAAATAACGCACCGCCGACGCGAACAGGTGCTGATCTTTATTCCCTGGGATGTTTTGGAAAAGACCGTCTTCATAACGTTCTGAGTGGCCCATCTTACCAATGATTTGACCGTTCTTGCTGATAATTCCTTCGATGGCGTTGACTGAACCATTTGGATTGTACTTAGAGTCCATACTTGGTTTGCCGTCAAAGTCCACGTATTGGCTAAAGATTTGACCATTGTCGCGGAGCTCTGCTAATTCCTCAGCTGTCACGACAAACTTCCCTTCACCGTGCGATACTGGAATGGCATGGATATCGCCCACTTGTACTCCAGCCAACCATGGTGAGTTGGTATTGGCAATGCGGGTTTCCACCATCTTGGCCACGTGTTGGTTGGCATCATTGTAGAAGAGGGTTGGGCTAGTACTAGTGGCATCTTCAAAGTTCCCGTATGGAAGAAGACCTGATTTGACGAGGGCTTGGAATCCATTACAGATACCGATAATCAAGCCACCACGAGCGATAAAGTTATCAATGGCTGCACGCACTTTTTCATTGAGAAGGATGTTGACGATAAACTTAGCTGAACCATCTGGCTCGTCCGCAGCTGAGAATCCACCTGCAAAGAAGAGAATGTTTGCCTTGCCGATATTGTCAACCATGGTTTCAACCGACTTGACAATAGCCTCTTCATTCAAGGTCACAAATGGCACCAAGTTGACCTCTGCACCTTCTTTTTCGAAGGCCTTTGCTGAATCATATTCTGAGTTGGTTCCTGGGAAGACTGGGATGTAAACGACCGGTTTTTCAATAGTTTCTTTGGCTTTTACAACTACTTTAGAATCGACAGCTGGAACTTCTTCCAGTTCTTTAGCTTGGGCAAATTCTGTTGGGTAAACTTCTTCCAGTTTTCCTTGGAAGGCACTGTCAAGTTTCTGTCCATCTAGCTTCACACCGTTGACAATCAGTGTAAAGTCTGCTTTCGTTTGACCAATCTTCTCGACTCCAACAATTTCTTCAGGGGAGGTGAAGATAAATCCGCCTAGCTGAGCTGTCAAAGCCGTTTCGAGTTCAGGCAAGAGCACCTCTGCACCGATATGATTTCCAAAAGTAGCAAGAGCCAAGCTTTCAAGGACACCACCATATTTAACAGCTGATGCGGATGTTACTTTGTGTTCAGCTTGTATGGCTTCAAAGTGAGCAAAGTTAGACTTAATCAAGTCAAAATCAATCTCTTGTGCCAAGGATTGACCTGGGATGTAGTAGATGTTTTCACCAGCAGTCTTGAACTCAGGAGAAAGCACCTTACGGCTATCTGCTGTTGTCACCCCAAAGGCAACCAAGGTTGGCGGTACAGTCAATTCTTCAAAAGTACCAGACATGGAGTCCTTACCACCGATAGATGGCAAACCAAGTTGGATTTGTGCTTCGATAGAACCTAGAAGAGTGGCTACTGGCTGACCAAAACGTTCTGCTTGTTTGTCCATACGCTCGAAGTACTCTTGGTAAGAGAATCGAGCCTTGGACCAGTTTGCACCAGTAGCAACCAAACGAGCGGTTGCTTCGATGACTGCATAGGCTGCTCCGTGGTATGGAGACCATTCTGCTATATAAGGGTTAAAGCCTTGGGCCATAACAGACGCAGTATGAGTCACACCGTGTTGAACTGGCAATTTCTGCACAGAAGCCTCAGTCGGTGTCAATTGGTAACGACCGCCAAGTGGGTGATTGACCGTAGAACGACCGACCGAGCAGTCAAAGATGGTCTGCAAGCCTTTTTGACTGGCATGGTTCAAATCAGACAGAACCGCAAGGGTATCCGCTTCAAGTGTCTCTGAATTTGTTGTACGTTCTTCTGGGAGTTTGGCATCCTTGTCCACAACCTTGGCATCAACGACTACACGCACACCATTGGTATCAAGGAAACGGCGTTCTAAGTCCACAATTGTCTCACCATTCCAGTGCATGACTAGATTTGGTTTTTCAGTCACTGTCGCGACCACAACAGCATCAATATTTTCTTTATTACATTCTGCAACGAAGGCATCTACATCCTCAGGACGAACCACCACAGCCATCCGTTCTTGTGATTCAGAGATGGCAATTTCTGTACCGTTCAAACCTTGGTATTTAAGAGGAACCTTGTTGAGGTCAATTTCAAGACCGTCTGCCAATTCACCGATAGCTACACAGACACCACCTGCACCAAAGTCGTTAGATTTCTTGATAAGACGAGTGACAGCGCCATTACGGAAAAGACGTTGAATCTTGCGTTCTTCGATAGCATTCCCTTTTTGAACCTCAGCTCCAGCTGTCTCTACAGACTCAACTGTTTGAACCTTAGAAGAACCTGTCGCACCACCGACACCATCACGTCCAGTCTTACCACCGAGAAGGATAATAACATCGCCCGCTTCCGGTTTTTCACGAACGACATTGCCCTTAGGTGCCGCACCGACAACGGCACCAAGTTCCATACGTTTGGCCACAAAGCCTGGGTGGAAGTATTCACGAACGTAGGTCGTCGCAAGCCCAATCTGATTCCCGTAAGAAGAATAACCATGAGCAGCGGTTTTAGAAATAACTTGTTGTGGCAATTTACCAGTGCGAGTTTCTGAAATCGGAGCTGTAATATCACCTGCACCTGAGATACGCATGGCTTGGTAAACGTAGGAACGGCCTGACAACGGGTCACGAATGGCACCACCGATACAGGTAGCAGCACCACCAAATGGCTCAATTTCCGTTGGGTGGTTGTGAGTTTCGTTTTTAAACATGAGGAGCCAAGGTTCCTTGACACCATCAACGTCCACTTCTATTTCGACCGAGCAGGCATTGATTTCGTCAGACACCTCCATATCGTCCAAACGTCCATTAGCACGCTCATAACGACCGAAAATAGTCGCCATATCCATCAAGGTTTGTGGTTTCTCCGAACGCCCCAACTCATCACGCATGGCAATATACTTGTCATAAGTCGCTTGCAATTGCTTTTGGAATTTAGAAGCTGAGAAATCAATGTGTTTCAACTCGGTCTCAAAAGTCGTGTGACGGCAGTGGTCAGACCAGTAAGTGTCCAAAACCTTGAGCTCCGTCTCAGTTGGCACGCGCCCGATTGACTTGAAGTAGTCTTGGATAAAGAGCAAATCGTCCACTTCCATGGCCATCCCTTGCTCTGCCTTGTAGCGGGCAAAGTCTTCTGCTGTATAGCTTTCAAAGAAAGTCAATTTTGGAATGGTCTTGTCTGACTCTGAAAATTCCTGTTTGGCAATCCCTGTCGCGATGTCCTTAAAACGAGAATCCACTGGATTGAGCAGGTAGTTCTTGACCGCTTCTAACTCAGCAGCATCAATATCTTTATTAACCAAGTAAAGTTGGGCTGTATTGACCATAACATCACTCGAACTTCCCAGCAAAAGCAAGGCTTCCTGTGAAGAAGCTGCACGCTGGTCAAACTGACCAGGCAGGCTTTCAATGGCAAAGAAAGCATAGTTAGCAAGATCTGCTTGCACAGCCGCTTCATCCAAGACATGGTCTGTCACCTGCTCAGAGAAGATGTGCTTCTCTGCAGGTGCAAACAAGTCCTCTGCTAAATCAAAGACATCATAAACTTGCACAATGCGAATACTTTTTAAGGTTGAAAGCCCCAAGTTGTGCTGGAGTTCTCTTACCAAACTCTCTGACTTGACCTGAAAATCAGCCTTTTTCTCAACAAAAATACGTTTATCCATCAATTCTTATTCCTTTATTTCAGCTCTTGCAATGTTCCCAACGACCTTGAGAGTATTGCAAACAGATTATTTCAAACCCTGCAATTTCTCCCAGACAATCTCGTAAACGTCTGTTAGTTCTCCCAATCCCCGACGGAAAACATCCTTGTCCATGTGATTGCCATCTGCATCCCACAAACGGCAGTTATCTGGTGAAAATTCGTCTGCCAAGATAATCTTGCCATCCTTGTCAAAACCGAATTCTAGCTTAAAGTCAATCAATTTAAGACCAATCTCAGCAAACCAAGCCTTCAAAAGTTTATTGATACGACGGGTTTCTTCCTTCAAGTAAGCAATCTGCTGGTCATCCGCAATTTTAAGGAATTTCACATGCTCGTCATTGATAAAGGGATCATCCAAATCATCATTTTTATAGTAAAATTCGACAATCGGAGTCTCAAATGCGATACCTTCTTCTACGCCAAAACGTTTTGAAAAGGAACCAGCTGTGTAGTTGCGGAGCACGACTTCCAAAGGAATGATTTCCACCTTTTTATTGAGTTGTTCTGTATCTGAAAGCTTCTCCACAAAGTGAGTTGCTACACCAGCCACATTTAATTTCTCAAAAATAAAAGATGAAATCTGATTATTTAACACTCCCTTGCCCGCAATCTGCTCCTTCTTGACACCGTTGAAGGCAGTCGCCTGGTCCTTGTAAGTTGAAATAATGAGATTTTCATCCTCAGTTGTATAGATATCCTTGGCTTTTCCCGAATAGATTAGTTGTTTTGACATTTTAAAGTTCGCCTTTCGTTTTACTTGAGCACATTCTAACATAAAAGCATGAAAAATTCAAGATTTTTACGAATAAATAACGTTTTTCCTATTTTAAGCGTAAAGAAAAACTGCAAGATAAGCTCCTCTTACAGTTTTAAAATCATTTATCCTCTGAAAAACACGAATATTACCCTTTATTCAAAAACTGATCCCAAAAATAACGGAGATAGCTTTTCTTTCCTGTAATCATCTGCAGGCGACCTTCTAAGCCATAGCGAAGTGTTGAAGCTTGCTCAGAAGTCAGATGGGTCTCCACCTCAATTTTAAAGAAATTACCCTTTTCAGTCTTTGTAGCTGTCGCATCAATACTTGTAATCGTGGAATCCAGGAAAATTTGATTCTTGGCATCATTAGTCGTAGTATAACGGACAGAGTCCCCAATCTTGACTCTAGCAACATCTTTTGAACTGAGATAGGCTGTGAGTTTGGTTTTTCCTTCTTTTTCCAAAGATGGGTAGAGTTGGGCTAGCAAGGTTCCTTCTGCGACCATCGTAGATTCACTGGTCTCAGGATTAAGGTGAAGCACCCCATCCTCACTCGCCGTAATTTTCCCCTTGTCTAGAAGATTTCCCTGTACCTTCTTGCCTGACTCTGCCTCCAAGATTTTCTGGTCTAGAAGGGTCAATTCCTGACCAACCTTAGCCAAGTGTTGTGATTTGAGGGATTCCAATTGACTGCTTAAACCAGACGCATAGGCTTGCTGGGTTCCGGAACCTGCATACTGGACACGGTAAGTAGCAAGACTGGATTCTAACTGAGAAAGCTGTGCTTCAACCTGTGCAACAGCCTGAGCCTTAGCTTGCGGATTTTCCTCCCTCTGAGACTTGTAGGACTGGTAGAGAGAGTAGGCTAGATTCTGACTGGTCAAGGAAGCACCTGTTTCAATAGCTGACTTAGCTGTCTGGTAATCGCGAATTTTAGCCTCTGTTTGACTGATGAGGTTCCCGATTTCAGCTTGGGTTTGACTTGCTGCTGCATTCTGGGACGCGATGGTCTCATTTTGCTGAGAAACATTGCTCCTAAGACCATTCGCTTGGCTGAGATAGTCTCGAAACATCTCCTGATATCCAAACTTATCCGCCTCTGGAAATTGATCACTCCCCTCTTTCAAACTGGATTGCAAATAACCCAACTGCTTTTTTTGATCCTTTAACATCTCCAATTGACTGGCATATGCTTCGACCTGGACAGCCTCCGCCCCTTGCTGGTACTCAACGAGTAGTTCGCCTTGCTTGACCAACTTGTTTTCTTCCAGATAGTTGGCCACAATCCGTTGATTGCTAGTTGACTGGATGTTGGCAATGATCCGACTAGGTTCGACAGTCGCTCTGGTAGACAAACTAATCTCTTTCTCTGCAAAAACTGCAAATCCTAGTAAAAACACGAACAGAAGTGACATAGGTAAAATCACGCGACTGGAAAAATTATGGTAACGGCGATGGTAAAACTCCGCACTTTCTAAAAATTCTGGTTTCATCTTCTCCTCTTTCTAGCTATTGACCAAATGGGCGTAAAAGCCATCCTGTGCAAGCAAGTCTGCATGGGTGCCTTCTTCGACAATCTTGCCCTGATCCAGGACAACAACCTTTTCTGTCCGCTCAGCAATGGTCAAGCGGTGAGCGATGAAAATCAAGGTCTTGTCTAAAGCCATAAGATTATCCACAATCCGCTTCTCTGTCAAAATATCCAAACTGCTAGTCGCCTCGTCCAAGATCAAGACAGGCGCATCTGTCAAGAGAGCACGCGCCAAAGCGATTCGTTGTCGTTGCCCCCCAGAAATACCTGCCCCATCCGAAGTCAATTCTGTCTGATAATTCAGTGGCATGCGCTCGATATCCTCCCGAATCTCTGCCAATTCAACTGCCCGTAAGATATCCTCCTGAGTCGTCCCCTCCTTGGCTCCAAGGAGCAGATTCTCCAAAATCGTTCCGTTAAAGACATAGGGCTGTTGAGGCAGGTAGTTGATGTACTGGCGCAGGGCTTTTTTATCAATCTGATTGAGATTGACACCACCCAGACTAATCTCTCCCTGACTAGGATCGTAGAAATGAACCATCATCTTTGCCAAGGTGGTCTTACCCGAACCTGAAATCCCCACGAAAGCCATCTTAGACCCTTGGGGAATCGTCAAATTGATATCTGACAAGACGTCACGACCATAGCCATACTTATAGTGAACCTGCTTAAAGGTCATATCTCCCTTCATCATGCTCAAATCCTCAACTGTTTTCTTCTCCTCAAACTCCGAAGCGACCAGATAGACCTCGTTCAGACGATTATTGGCAACCTGCGCTGTCTGAAGTTTGGTTTGCAGGTTGATGATATTTTCCAAAGGATTGGTAAAGTAAACAAGCAAAGTATTATAGGTAATCAGCTGGCCCAAACTCATTTTCCCATCCATGACCAGAACTGCTCCCATCCAGAGAACGGCAACATTGAGCAGGAGCTGAGCAACTTTTTTCAGTGCCTTTTGCTGGCTTTCTGCCCGACTATAGGTAAAGGATTTTTTCAGATAAGCCACAAATTCCTTGTCAATCTTTTGATAGCGTGAACTTTCACTGGTCAAAGACTTAATAGTCTCGATACCGTTGATGTCCTCGATGATAGAAGAAGACAGAACCGCATTAGCTTCCATGGTATCACGATTCATCTTTTCAAAAGGCTTCATAAAGGCAAAGATAATCACTGTATAGATGGGAAGCGCAAGTAGACTAATGAAAAAGAGTATCATATTTTGTGAAAACAAGACAAGCGAGATAATCAAAATCGTCGACACATCCAAAAAGATCGATAGAATGGTCGACGCCAGCGCATCAATGATACTATTAGCATCTGTAAAACGAGAAACGATTTCCCCTGTCCTGCGTGTCGCGAAAAAGGACATTGGCAGGTGAAAAACATGCTTGATATAAGACAAAATCACGTCAATTGACAACCGTTGCCCCAGAACAAGTAAAAGATATTCCTGCGCATAGGACAAGATTTGCTGGAGGATATAGACGATGACCAGCCCAATAGAAATAATCCCCAGCGTCGAACGCATCTGATCTGGCACATAGGTATCAATGATCGACTGCAGATAATAAGAACCCACAATGTTAATCAAGGTTACCAAGAGTGTCGCTAGAACGATATTGGTAATTAAGCCACGCTGTTTGAGTAAGATTGGCAAGAAGGATAGGAGCCCTTGTTTTTTCTCCCTGTGAGGTTTGTAGTCTGGAGACGGTGCCATAAAGAGACTGACCCCTGTCCATTCTTGCGCAAATCGCTCACGGCAAATCTTCGTCAGCTTAACACTAGGATCTGGATCAGCGATGTGGATCGTCTTCTTGTCCTGACCAATCACCACATAGTAGTGAAGCAATTTCCCTTCCTTAAGCACATGAGCCACAAACGGAAAGGTCAAATCGGGCAAATCAAAGAGCGTCATATCCGCCTTGATAGCCCGTGTTTCAAAACCAATCTCCTCTGCTACCTTTACAAGACCCAAAGCCGTCGTCCCATCCATAGTCGTCTTAGCTAACTCTCGTAGATGGGCCAAGGAGTAATAACTACCGTAGTAGCCAAATACCATGGCCAAGGAAGCCACGCCACAATCCATCTGATCCACCTGAGGACGATAGTGTTTTTTCCCAAATTTCATATCCATCTCCTTTTTTCTAACAATCTCTTAAAAACTTTGTAAGATTATTTTAACCAAACAAGAAAGAAATAAGGGAATTATTTCTGAAAAAACAATATCCTCACCTGAACAGCACTTTTGCCAAAGAAAATAGGCAGAACAAGGGTCCTGCCTAGAATATTCAATTACACAGATTTCTTACCTTTCCCACTTCTTTTGTGAATAGCGTATAAAACGATAAACGCAAACACAGGTGGCACCATATAACTACTTTCACTCATTGTTAGCCGAAATCCAAGAGTTGCTAGAATCCCAAAGATGAAAATATTCATTAAAAATAGGAAAGTGAATAGTAGAACATATTTTACAATCCTATTCATTCTATTCTCCTTTTCTTTCTCCTTGATCCCGATACAGTAAAATAAAAACCACTAAGAACAAGGAAATCGTAGGCACATCAAAATATTCAAACCATGTAGGTAGATGTATCTTGTTTATATCAGCCATGATTCTAATAATTAGATAAGCCATCGAGCTAAACAATACAGTGGTCTCTGACCAAGATTTTCGTAGTAATTGAACAACTTTTATCCCATACTCCAATCTGACGGTCCATCAATTTCCAATCGTATTTTCTTTTGTTTTGTACTTGTATCCTACATAAAACAGACCAAGCAGAATTGGATAGGTTTCTGGATAAAACAAAGTATTGAGCGGTTTTTTCAAAATCAAATACGTGGCGATGTAGATAATGAGTGATACGATAAAATATCCCTCAGCAAATCCTAATAAGAATTTTTTCATGGTAGACTCCTATTTACCTGACAAGAAAAGCGGAAAAACTCCGCCATTTACATGCACAAAATCCTTTTCATTCAGATTTATCATTTATAGTTTTGATTATCTTTTGCCAAATCTTTGCAAAAAATACCAAAATAGCCCGAAGCAAGCAAACCGACTAAAGTCCATTGCCAATCAAAGGATACTAATGAACCTGTACGAATCACATGAAGCGCGAGATGCAGGCCTATTGCCAACAAAGGAACTATAGTGGCTAATTTAGGCAAGAGTGTATTGAGATTAAGGTTGTGATTGTTCATAATCTAACGCCCTCTGTACCCATTATAGACTCCCAATCCAAGTGTGCCTCCTGCTAAAGTAGCCGCTGCACCATAAGCTGCTACTGCTTTCCAGCCTACAAGTACTACCGTACCTATCGTTAATGTAATAACACCACCTTGAACCTCTTCAAGTTCTTGAAAAGATAATTCTTGAAATTGTTTCATTACTAAGCCTCCTTTCTAATCATATTAAGGTCGCAATGCTTTTCCAATAGCATATCCTGCTCCATAAAGAGCTCCTCCAATTGTAACCACAGCACCTGCTACTTTTCCTGCTAAAATAATTCCAGCTGCTGTAATAATCAAGCCCCCATCCACATCCATCAACTCTTCTTCTGTAAGAGCTACAAAGTTCTGTTCCATTTTGTCAAAGTTTGTCATCTTTTTTCTCCTTCATTTTTATTTTTTTAGTTTATGGTTTCTAGGCTTTAAACCATTTTAAAAACCAGATTGGAAAAATAACTGAAATCATTTTTTCTCTCCTTTCTTTTCTTCTCTTCTCACTTATCTATTCGAGAAGTGATTTAAAATAAACAGGTAAATTTCATTTATTTCAAATACCATTTGATCAACCATGGCAATAAGATTGGTAAATACATCACATAGTCTCCTTTCTTCTCACTTATCCATTCGAAAAACAATTCGAAAATAAACAACTTATTCATTTTTATTTTAAAAACCACTTAATGAGCCAGGGATAAAAACCGATCACGTACATAAATGTTCCTCCTTTTTTCTTTCTCATCTCTTTATTCGCAATTTCTACTAAAAATTTTTCTTTTTTCTGCAAACAAAAAGGCAACATGATTTGCATGTTGCTTTTTGCTATTCTTTACTTTTGACAACTGCTACCACATCTCCTACACTTTGCAGTTGGTCAATTTCCTCATCACTGATTTCAATTCCGAATTCATCTTCTAGTGTCAAGACGAACTCCATCAAGTCAACTGAGTCCGCATCGAGATCGTCTTTCAAACTCAAAGATTCTGTCACGACAAAGTCCTCTCCCTGTCGCTCTTGAATAATGGTCACAATACGGTCAAAAATTTCTTTTTCTGTCATTTGTTATTCTCCTGAAAATTCACGCGCAGTCTGGGCAACTACGTCTGTTTCTAGCATAGTACGAATCTGGCGAATCGTACTATACACAGCCTTGGCATCACTTGAGCCATGAGTCTTGACAACCGGTGCCTTAACACCAAACAAGACTGCTCCACCAACATCTGAATAGTTGAGTTGCTTTTTCAAACCTCTAAAGCTATCCTTGAGAAGAAGAGCACCTAGTTTCGCTCGAAGACCACCACCTGTGATAGCTGTCTTAAGCAAGCCCATGATACCCATGGCTGTCCCTTCAATAGATTTGAGAACAGCGTTTCCCGTGAAACCATCTGCCACAACAACATCCGCAACGCCATTCATCAAATCACGCGCTTCCACGTTTCCGACAAAATTCAAGCTTTCATCCGCTGCTAGCAGGGCGTAGGTTTCCTTACGAAGAGGATCACCCTTGCTACTTTCTGTTCCATTATTGAGCAAACCAACACGTGGTTTCGAAATCCCACGAACATTTTTCGCGTAAAAGGAACCCAAAACAGCGTATTGGTGCAGATGATGAGCTGTATTTTCTGCATTGGCTCCAAGATCTAGCATGTCAAAGCCCTTGCCATCAATGGTCGGTAAGGTCGACATGAGTCCAGGACGGTCGATATTCTTGATACGACCTACAATGAAGAATCCTGCAGCCAACAAGGCACCTGTATTCCCAGCCGAGAGAATAGCGTCTGCCTCTCCTTCTTTGACTGCCTTGGCTGCTAATACCATGCTGGCATTTTTCTTTTTACGGATTGCTTTTGTCGGCTCATCATCTGAGTCAATTTTCTCATCCGTATGGATAATGCTGACGCGCTCTCTCGCTGTTAGATATTGCTTGATCTTACTTTCATCTCCATAGAGTTGAATCTCAATATCTGAAAAGTCAGCAAGGGCTTGATTGACACCCTCAACGATGGCTTGAGGTGCGTAATCGCCCCCCATAGCATCTACTGCGATTTTTTTCATTTGTCTTCCTCTTTTAGTAATTGTCCCCAGTCTGCTAGGGAATCAATAAATTTCTTTGATTTTAGGTGAATTCCAACGTACTCTTCGTAGATTTGGTCTATAAACTTGCGCAAGTCTTGCTTAATTTCTGGCCTAAGCGAGATGGTTTTAAGTGTATCAAAGTCAATGGCTTGAAATTGATTGAGCAGATAAGGGATATTGGGATTTAGATGACAACGTCTCTCATCCTCGTGATAATGCTCTGGACAGAGGCAGGCTCCATATTTAAAAGAAAAGTCAAAAGCCTGACCGACCCGATGGCAAAAGACACACTCATTAAAATTAAGACTAATCCCAAATCGAGTCAAGATTTGGATTTCAAAAATATTGGTCAAAACCTGATAATCCAAACCCGCTTCCATCAACTCCAAAGTCTTTTGCAAAAAAGCAAACAAGGGAGCATCCTGCTGATTGTCCTGCAAACTAGCATCTGCAAGAGCCGCTACATAGGTCGCATAGGCCATGACAAAGAGATCACTATTAATCTTGGGAAAGGTCATCACCTCATGGTAGTCCTCGATGTAGCTAAGCCCGTCATCATTGATTCGCAAGAGAAATCGTGCCAACACCAAGGGCTGAATAACCGGAGCTAGTTTGGACTGGCCAGCGTGTTTGACGAAAAACATGCGCTTGCCTGCCTGCTCGGTAAAAATTTTGACTAGCTTGTCATCCTCACGAAAGTTACGATTGTAGAGCACCAAGCCTTGACTCGTGATAGACTGAATCATGCTTCTCTCATGTACTCCTCAAGTCGTTTCATGGCTTCTCTGATCGTTTCCATGCTGGCTGCATAAGACAGACGCACATAGCCTTCTCCATACTGACCAAAAGCAGCACCCGGAATAAAGGCAACAGCCTTCTTCTGGGCAAAATCCTTCAGAAAAGCAAAGGAGTCTTGATTGTAACCTGCTGGAATCTTAGCAAAGATATAGAAGGCACCGTCTGGTTTGATAATCTCAAAACCAAGATTAGTCATCTTCTCAATAATATAATCACGACGCTGGATGTATTCCTTCTTCATAGGCTCCGCATCGTTTTTACCCGCCGTCAAAGCTTCTACCGCAGCATGTTGCGCCATAGTATTTGCGGCAGTTACCAAGTACTGGTGACTCTTGATTAACTGAGCTGTAAAGGCTGCAGGAGCAAAGATAAAGCCTAAACGCCAACCTGTCATAGCATGAGACTTAGATAAACCATTGATAATAATAGCCTGATCTCTCAGCATAGTTCCCAAAGATACATGGGCTTCGCCTGTATAGGTTAATTCTGAGTAAACCTCATCACAGACAACGAAAATCTCATACTTGCGTAAAACGTCCGCCAAGGCTTCCAACTGCTCCCGACTATAGGTAATTCCTGTCGGATTGGCTGGATAGTTGAGAATGACCGCCTTGAGCTTGTCGCCTTGCTCCAAAATGGCCTTTCCCAACATCTCAGGAGTCAAGACAAAACCATTTTCAGTCGTATCAATCTCGACAACCTCTGCCCCAACTAGATTGACAATCGGCTCATAACCTGGATAGGCAGGAGCTGGCAAGAGCACCTTATCTCCCTCTTCCAAAATAGCTGTCAAAGTAGCCGATAAAGCCTCTGTCGCCCCAATTGTAACCAAAATTTCATTTTCAGGATTGTAATCTAGCTGGTATTTTTCTTTTACAAAATCACTGGCTGCCTGACGTAACGTTAACAGACCACTCATCCCTGTGTAGTAGGATTGGTTCTGGTCAATGGCCCGCTTAGCCGCCTCCTTGACATGATCTGGCGTTGTAAAATCAGGTTCTCCCAAGGTCAAACGCAGGACCCCAGGAATCTCCGAAATAGCCTGGTCAAACTGGCGAATCAACGAAACTTGAATCTTATCTAATTGTTTATTAAAGCGCTTAGTTAAGTTCATAGATACCTCCTACTCTCAAAACGTATCTCTATTATACTACAAAAGCCCCCTGACCGCAAAAATACATTATATAATAGCTTTCCACTTTCTATTTTACTTTTCCTGTTTACAGGTCTATAATGGTAACAGATTATGATTGGAGGTTTTTATGTCATTTCTATCAAAAAATGGAGCAGGCATCTTGGCCTGCCTTCTCATTTCTATCATTTCTTGGTTTCTAGGAGGACTTTTCCCCGTCGTGGGTGCACCCGTTTTTGCAATCTTTATAGGAATGCTCCTACACCCCTGGCTCTCCCCCTACAAACAACTAGATGCAGGTTTGACCTTTAGTTCCAAAAAATTACTCCAGTATGCTGTTATCTTACTTGGTTTTGGTCTCAATATCTCGCAAGTCTTTGCAGTCGGACAAACTTCACTCCCTGTCATCCTATCAACGATTTCAATTTCCTTGATTGTCGCCTACCTCTTCCAGCGTTTCTTTGCACTAGACACAAAACTGGCTACCTTGATTGGAGTGGGTTCTTCTATCTGTGGTGGTTCTGCCATTGCTGCGACAGCGCCCGTTATCCATGCCAAGGAAAAAGAAGTTGCCCAAGCCATTTCCGTTATCTTTTTCTTCAATATCTTGGCTGCGCTCATCTTTCCAACTCTAGGAACCTGGCTTCACCTATCTAATGACGGCTTTGCTCTCTTTGCAGGAACTGCGGTCAATGATACTTCTTCTGTAACGGCCACAGCTAGTGCTTGGGACAGTCTTTACCAGACCAATACCCTCGAATCGGCAACCATTGTTAAACTCACGCGCACCTTAGCGATCATTCCCATCACTCTCTTCCTCTCCTACTGGCAAAGTCGCCAACAAGAAAATAAACAAGGCCTACAACTGAAAAAAGTTTTCCCACTTTTTATCCTTTATTTTATCCTGGCCTCTCTCTTAACGACTCTTCTCACCTCTCTCGGTGTGTCTAGTAGCTTCTTTACCCCTCTCAAACAACTCTCTAAATTCTTTATCATCATGGCCATGAGTGCCATCGGTCTCAAAACCAATCTGATTGCCATGGTTAGATCCAGTGGCAAATCTATTGTCCTCGGAGCCCTTTGCTGGATTGCTATCATCCTCACCAGTCTTGGCATGCAAGCATTGATTGGTACTTTATAATACAAAAAGGTAGCCCATGGCTACCTTTTTATTTCTCAAGAATTAAGCGAGTATGTTCTCTCTTGATACAGCGATTCATCACGATGTCATCGCATCCTCCAGCACGCAAGATTTCTTCCGCTTCTAGATTTTCAAGTCCTAATTGCGCCCAAAAAATCTTGGCATCAGCCTTGAGAAAATCACGCGCCACATCTGGTAAAAACTCGCTACGTCGGTATACATTGACAATGTCCACAGGAAAAGGAATCTCAGCTAGACTCGCATAAGCCTTTTCTCCCAAGATTTCCCCACCTGCAGCCTTGGGATTAACTGGAATGATTTTATAGCCCCGAGCTTGCATTTCCTTGGTTACTCGATTACTAGTTGTTTCCTCACGGTCAGACAAACCCACTACCGCTAACGTTTTACTGGTCGCCAGATACTGACGGATTACACCATCACTTGGATTGATAAATTCTTGACTCATAGAGATCCTCCTTTTTTCTCAGTATAGCATATTTTGAAAAGGCTTGCAGATTTTGACTATAAAAATCTCCTAGCAAGAAAAGAAACTTGCTAGGAGAACGATCTATTTCAAGTGAAAGATTAAATCTTTTTCTCAATACAAAATAGAGGAGAAAGAGGACGTTTTTCGTGGATACGAACGATGGCATCTCCTAAGAGGTGGGCAATAGAGATCTGTTCAATCTTATCAATCAAACGCTCTTCTGGCAGGTAGATGGTATCCAAAACAACCAATTTTTTAATAGCTGATTTTTGGATATTATCCATAGCAGGACCAGAAAGTACTGGGTGCGTACAGCTTGCATATACTTCAACAGCACCTGCTTCAGCAAGAGCATCCGCCGCATGACAAATAGTTCCAGCTGTATCGATCATATCGTCAATCAAGATACAAGTCTTACCTTCTACTTTACCAATGATGTTCATCACTTCACTGGTATTCATCTTGTCTACACTACGGCGTTTGTCAATAATCGCAATCGGAGTTTTCAAAAACTCCGCCAATTTACGAGCACGAGTCACCCCACCATGGTCTGGACTGACAACCACGTAGTCAGAGCCAACCATGCCACGACGTTCAAAATAGTCCGCAATCAATGGAGCACCCATCAAGTGATCTACAGGAATATCAAAGAATCCCTGAATCTGCGCAGCGTGCAAATCAATCGTTAACAAACGATCCACTCCAGCTACTTCAAGCATATTTGCAACAAGTTTTGAAGTGATCGGCTCACGCGCACGCGCCTTTCTATCCTGACGTGCATATCCGTAGTAAGGCATGACAACGTTGACAGATTCTGCACTGGCACGCTTCAAGGCATCTACCATAATCAAAATTTCGAGTAGATTGTCATTTACAGGTGAACTCGTTGATTGTAGGATAAAGACGTGTTTTCCACGGATTGATTCTTCGATGTTGACCTGAATCTCCCCATCTGAAAATTGGCGAACAGTCGATTTCCCCAACTCTATCCCAATTTCTTGCGCCACACGCTCTGCCAATTCTCTATTAGAAGAAAGGGCAAACAGCTTTAAATCAGAAAAAGACATGATTTCCTCCGGTATTTATGTATCACTTGTTTTTTACACAACATTTTCCATTTACCATTGTAGCGCTTTTTCCTTTATTTTTCAATCAAAAATAAAACAAGGGCAAACATTTATACCCTCGTTTTTTGCTATTTTATATTAGCTATATTAAAACTAAAAATCCTACATTTAAACCATCGATTTTATGCTAGAATGATATCTCTTAGAGACAAAGTTAGTATACTTCTCTCATACTTCCTGTATCCACATCATAAACAGCACCTGATATAACCACATCATCAGGAATCAGTGGAGATTTTCGAAGCAACTGCATATCCTCTCTCACACTCTCTTCAACATCCTGGAATGGTAAAAAATCTTGATCAGATACATCAACTCCGAGCTCGTGTTTCAAATGTTCATGAAAACTTTCATTTTGAAAGGTTTGAGCTCCACAGTCTGTATGGTGAAGCACCACGATTTCTCTTGTCCCCATTTGTTGCTGGGAAATCACCAGTGAACGAATCATGTCCTCAGTCACTCGACCACCCGCATTCCGCAAGATATGGGCATCCCCAAGTGCCAAACCTAGAGCTTGCGCAACGTGTAGACGCGAGTCCATGCAGGTCACGATAGCTACTCTGGTTTTGGGTTTAAGTGGCAAATTTAACTGCCCATGTAGGGCAACATAAGCCTGATTGGCTTTCATAAACTGTTCAAAATACGACACGATTCCCTCCTCAAAAATTTGATAATCAAATATTTCTCCTATCTTATCATTTTTAAGAGGATTTGTCACGGATTATGCAAAGACCTTTTTCAAAACTTCCTGAATGGTCGTCACACCAATGACTTCAATTTCCTTGGGTGGAGTGATTCCTGTCAAGGAATTCTTGGGTACATAAATCTTGGTAAAGCCCAATTTTGCTGCTTCATTGATACGTTGTTCGATACGATTCACGCGCCGAATTTCTCCGGTCAAGCCCAGTTCACCCACAAAACATTCCTGAGGATTGGTAGGCTTGTCCTTGTAGCTTGAAGCAATGGCAACCGCAACAGCCAAGTCAATGGCAGGCTCATCCAATTTCACGCCGCCAGCAGATTTGAGATAGGCATCTTGATTTTGCAAGAGAAGCCCTGCTCGTTTTTCCAAAACAGCCATAATCAGACTTGCACGATTGAAATCAAGTCCTGTCGTTGTGCGCTTAGCATTTCCAAACATGGTCGGTGTCACTAAAGCCTGAACCTCCGCTAAAATCGGACGGGTCCCTTCCATGGTCACAACGATTGACGAGCCAGTAGCTCCATCCAAACGCTCCTCTAGGAAAACTTGACTCGGATTGAGCACCTCAACCAATCCGCCCGACTGCATCTCAAAGATGCCAATCTCATTAGTGGAACCAAAACGGTTTTTGACTGCTCTCAAGATACGAAAGGTATGGTGACGTTCCCCTTCAAAGTAAAGCACCGTATCCACCATATGTTCCAACATACGTGGACCAGCCAAGGTTCCTTCCTTGGTCACATGCCCTACGATAAAAATAGCAATGTTATTAGTCTTCGCCAACTGCATGAGTTCAGCTGTCACCTCACGCACCTGAGAAACAGACCCCTGCACCCCTGAAATTTCAGGAGACATAATGGTCTGGATAGAGTCGATGATGAGAAAATCTGGTTGGATGCGCTCCACCTCAGCTCGAACGCTCTGCATATTGGTTTCTGCATAGAGATAAAACTCGCTATCAATATCTCCCAAGCGCTCTGCTCGTAGCTTAATCTGCTGAGCAGACTCCTCCCCACTGACATAGAGAACCGTACCCACTTGGGACAACTGGGTTGAAACTTGTAGGAGAAGGGTTGATTTCCCGATTCCTGGATCCCCACCGATAAGGACGAGACTCCCTGGTACCACTCCACCTCCAAGCACACGGTTGAATTCCTCCATCTCCGTCTTGGCTCGATTGACGTTGATTGAAGTCACCTCAGCCAGTTTCATAGGCTTGGTTTTCTCACCTGTCAAGGACACACGCGCATTCTTGACCTCTGCAACCTCAACCTCTTCTACAAAAGAAGACCAAGACCCACAGTTAGGACAACGTCCCAGATATTTAGGGGAATTATACCCACAATTTTGACATACAAATGTCGCTTTTTTCTTTGCGATGATAAACCTCTTTCTATATCTCTAACTCACACTCAATCACTTGGCAAAAATCAATCTTCTCATTTGGCACAAACTGGCGCATGAGCATTCCGTGAGTTACAATGATAATAGTTTTATAATTTTTATATTTTTCCAAAGTTCTTAAAAAACGATGACGCATCTCTAGATCAGTTTCATAGCGATAAGGAGAATCTTCAGATAAACCTCCTTGATGTTTTAGATAATATTCATGAGCTACCAATACACTAGTTAAATCAGAGTTAGTGCCATCTAAGTCTGGACGCCACTCATGAAAAAACGGCTCCACAAATAAGTCCAATCCTGTTTCAACTGCTATATAATGGGCTGTTTCTAAAACCCTCGTCACAGACGATGAAATAATAATCTCTGCCTTTCCAAAACATGCAGTTTTAGCAACATCTTTTGCCAGACTGCGACCTTTTCCTGTCAATGGTGCTAAATCACGACCAAAACCACTATAGAGTTGCGGATTTTCAAGTTTATCAAGCATACTATAATCTGGCTCTCCATGACGTACAAAGATAATCTTCATCTTAGTGCCCTGTTGATCCAAATCCACCTGTCCGAACCCCGTCTGCCTCATCTCCGTCTGCAATTAAGAAAGGCGCAAAGACAGCCTGAACCACACGTTCCCCAACTTCGAGAACCACTTCCTGGTCCGTAATATTTTTCATCTGAGCAAAGATATGTCCCTCATTCCCGGGATTGCCATAATAATCCCCATCAATAACTCCAACTGAGTTAATTAAAACCAAGCCCTTTTTACGAGGGTTTGAAGAGCGATCATAAAGGTAGAGGACCTCAGTTGGTTGCATATAAGCCTTAACCCCTGTCGGAACTAAGACAATCTCTCCTGGTGCGATCACCGTACGCACGGCAACCTTTAAGTCATAGCCAGCCGCATGAGCTGTCTCACGCTTGGGCAATAAATTTTCATCTGTAAAACTCGAAACCAATTCAAAACCACGAATTTTCATATTTTTCTCTTTTCTATTATCATTATTCTAGGCTATTTTATCTTATTTATTCGAAAAAAGCACGAAAAAAGAGCACACAATTCACACTCGCTTAGGGCTGCTGGATTCCTCCCCTGACCCGCTTCACGCAGAACTGTTGCTCCACTATTTATTATACCACATTCCCCTCGGTTTTTAAAGAGAAATTATTTTTTCCGTCTATTTCTAAAAAAGTCCTGCATAATCGCTGCACAGTCATCTTCCAAAATTCCCGTTTCTACCTCTACACGATGATTGAGACGCTCATCTGTCAAAATATCGTACAAACTTCCAGCTGCACCAAATTTCTGGTTTTTAGCCCCGTAAACTACGTTTGGAATACGGGCAAGCCCGATTGCCCCACTACACATCACACAGGGCTCAATAGTCACAAAAAGGGTACAATCCAGCAGACGCCAACTTTCTTCACTCACGTTCGCATTCTCTATGGCCATGATTTCTGCATGCATAACCGCCCGTTGCAACTCCTCGCGCGCATTATGCCCCCTACCAATGATTTCTCTATCCTTGACAATCACACAACCAATTGGAATTTCATCGTGTTCCAGAGCAATTTCTGCCTCTCTCAAAGCCTCTCTCATAAAAGCTTCTTTTTCTTCAACTGTATAATCCATAGTTTCTCTCTTTTCCTGCTTATCAATTCTATCATTATAGCATGTTTTCCTAGACAAAAAAAGAGCTCTATGATATTTACACTGACTAACTTTAGATAGTATCAAATCGCTGGATTGTAGAAATAATGTTTTAAAAAGAGTATAATATTAACAAAATTGATAGAAAATCAGAAATCATGAACTTAAAATAATGGAGATAACTGACATAGAAAATTCAAGAGATGAATATACTGAAATTTATACAATAAACAATATGAAAGAGTAAATGATGAAATTAGAGTTATTACTGGATAAACCAAAATTTACCTTAATGTTTCCATATAAAAATCAATTTAATAGAGCAGGGGGACCATTCATGATATCTTTATCTGTTATGATTCTCTGGATTCTAAAGCATCTGATAGCTTATAATACCGATTTTACAGACAAGATTATTATAGCAATCATACTGATTTATGCTCCACTTCTTCTATGGTTTATGGGGTATTATCTCTTCATAAATGGAGTAAAATTAGAAGTTCATAAAAACAATACTGTTCAATATTATACCTATAGTAGCATAGGCCTCAGCGTATTACATTATCAATTTAAACTTCAAGATATCGAACAAATAACCGTTAAAAAGCGTCCCTTTAATTGTGCTAAGTTAACCATGAAAATTAGAAATCCTATTTTTTTAGAAGGATATGAGAAAAATCTAAATAAGCTAATAAGTGTCAGTATCATCACAGATAAACTGAAAGCAGATGTTTTTATGCACGAAATGAACCAAATTCAAAATGACAAATCAGGAAACCAAGTTATCAAATAAGCTAATTTACAAAAAATTTAATTTTATCTAACTTATAAATTCTAAAGAAAATAGTTCACTGAAGAGGCTGGGATCAAAAATCCCAACCTCATTTTTGCTTAGTTGTACATCTATAATTTATTAGTAGATTAAACTGTTTGTTGGCATTTTAAAATTCAAAAGCTCCTTTGAACAAAACTTCCTTTCTCTATCCACAACCTTAACCAATCTACCGAATTGTTGAAACCATAAAGTTCTAGGTCTATCAAATTAAGACTTGGTCTACAGATTTCTGTCCCACTGTTTTTTTCTTTATCTTAAAAAGTCAAGTAGAAGCCTGTATAGGACTTATGAACTAAAAAAGCCACCCAATGGGGTGACTTAATAGGGAGATTATTATGAAAAAGAAAAGTTTAGGATACTTGTTACAACAAGTTAGGAGGTCTTCTTGTAACTGTCTATAGTATACCCGACCTATCTTAAACAAATCTTAAAAATCTCTTAAGACCAAACACTTTCTAAAATATTGGTTTGTTCACGATCAGGACCTACTGAGAACGTCGAAATACGAACCCCAACCAACTCGCTCACACGACGAACATAGTTACGTGCATTCTCAGGAAGATCTTCCAAATTACGGACTCCGGTGATATCTTCTGACCAGCCTGGTAACTCTTCGTAGATAGGTTTGCAACGTTTCAACTGTTCAAGACTAGCTGGATAGTAGTCAATACGTTGACCATCGAGATCATAAGCCACACAAATTTTCACCGTATCCAAACCGCTCAAAACATCGATAGAATTCAATGAAAGATTAGTAATACCAGATACACGACGGCTATGACGCATCACAACTGAGTCAAACCAACCCACACGACGTGGACGGCCAGTTGTTGTACCGTATTCATGACCTACTTCACGGATGCGATCTCCCACTTCATCAAACAATTCAGTTGGGAAAGGTCCATCTCCTACACGACTTGTGTAGGCTTTACAAACACCTACAACCTTGTCAATCTTACTTGGACCAACTCCAGACCCAATTGTCACACCACCAGCGACAGGATTTGACGACGTAACAAATGGATAAGTACCTTGGTCAATGTCCAACATGACACCTTGTGCACCTTCAAAAAGCACACGTTTGCCATTATCAAGCGCATCGTTCAAGATAACAGAAGTATCTGTCACATATTGTTTAATTTGTTGCCCATATTCATAATATTCTTCAAAAATATCATCGAATGAAATAGGTTCACTATCATATAATTTTTCAAATAAACGATTCTTTTCCGCAAGATTGCGTTCTAAACGCTCACGAAAAATCTCTTTATCCAAAAGATCCGCAATACGAATTCCAACACGAGCAGCTTTGTCCATATATGCTGGACCGATTCCCTTTATTGTAGTACCAATCTTATTGTCACCCTTAGCCTCTTCTTGCAAGCGATCCAACTCGATGTGGTAAGGCAAAATAACATGCGCACGATCAGAGATACGTAGATTATCTGTTGTAACACCTTCTTCATGCAGATAAGACAATTCTTTCACAAGAGATTTAGGGTTTACAACCATACCGTTTCCAATAACTGAAATTTTTTCAGGGAAGAAAATTCCAGATGGAATCAAGTGCAACTTAAACTTTTTACCATCAATAACAATGGTGTGACCTGCATTATCACCACCTTGGTAACGAGCAATCACTTCCGCATTGGCTGAAAGAAAATCTGTAATTTTTCCTTTACCTTCATCGCCCCATTGGGTACCTACAACAACAACTGAAGTCATAATAAAATTCGTCTGAGCTACTAGGAGCTCGTCCTTTCTCATATACATGGCAGGAATTTCACCCGCAATTATATCTTACAATTTATTATAAGAAAAAAACACTATTTTATCAAGAAGAAACAGTAGAAAAGATTTGGAATTTCTGTAAATAACAAAATTCAAAACCTTAAAAATTAAACAAAATCCTAAAAAATATAAAATCAATACAGATTATTGTTCGTGATATATGATTTATGAGTTTCTTATTGGATAAGAGTTGTACCACCTTGCAGTAATTTATCTAGATATAGACGATAAGCTGTTTTAAAGTGATATAGTGAAAAGTCCCTATCACTTTTTATTTTAAATCGGATTAAATAATATAGTAAAAACCGAAGATGAAGTGATTCCCACTCAGCACAACTCTGGCCTAAAGAGGCATATTCTTGTTCAACTAGTTTCAAAAAAACAAATGCTCGATCATAAAATTTCTGAAGCATATAAAAATTCCCTTTCTTATTAGTAACACTAGTCTAACAAAAAAAGGAACTAAAAAAGCTTCAAATCCTATAAAAGAAGAATTTAAAGCTAAACGAACTAAAAATAAAATAAAAAGGTAATTATAGACTTAAAAAATAAAATTTGAAATTTCAACAGTCCACTATATTTATAA
>NZ_GL397254.1:1715849-1795645 GCF_000146755.1 Streptococcus sp. oral taxon 071 str. 73H25AP | reverse complement strand
ACATTAGAAAATAAAAAGAGAGGTTGAACCTCTCTAAATTTATTTTTCTTCACTCATTTTTGATTTTACTTCATCATAAGATAGTGCATGAGACTCCTCTTCTACTGTCTCAGGCATTTTTCCTGTCTCGTAAAGAGATTTAATCTGTGTACTATCCAATGTTTCGTATTTCAACAATGCTTCTGCAATCAACTTGTGGGTTTCACGATTTGATTGAATAATTTCAGCTGCTTTATTTCGTGCCTCATTTAATAATAAACGTACTTCTTCATCAATCTCATAGGCTGTTTGTTCTGAAATTGATTTTTGAGGACTTTGTACACCAAACATAGCATGATTTCCTTCGTATTGAACTGGTCCTAGTTTTTCACTCATACCATATTCAGTTACCATTGCACGCGCCATCTGAGTAGCTTGTTCAAAGTCATTTGAGGCTCCTGTAGTTTGAACATTAAAGATAATTTCTTCAGCTACACGACCACCCATCAAACCTGCCAATTGCTCTTTCATATCTTCTTTAGACAGGAGCATTTGATCTTCTTTAGGAAGTGCAATCATGTATCCGCCTGCACGTCCACGTGGTACAATGGTAACTTTATGAACAACACGGGCATTTGACAAGACTAAACCAACAATGGTATGTCCAGCCTCGTGGTAGGCAACCAATTCACGTTCTCTTTGTGATACTGTTTTATCCTTCTTAGATGGTCCAGCAATCACTCTGTCCTCTGCCTCATCAATATCTGAAGCATCAATAATTGATTTGTTGCGACGGGCTGCAACCAAGGCTGCCTCGTTTAGAACATTTTCTAAGTCAGCTCCCACAAAGCCTGGGGTTTGTTGGGCAACTAGTTTCAAATCAACATCGTCCGCCAGAGGTTTATTTTTAGCGTGAACTTTCAAGATTGCTTCACGACCTTTAACATCAGGGCGACCAACCAAGACTTTTCTATCGAAACGTCCTGGGCGGAGAAGAGCTGGATCTAGAACATCTGAACGGTTAGTTGCAGCGATAACGATGATTCCTTCATTTCCCTCAAAACCATCCATCTCAATCAGGAGTTGGTTCAAAGTTTGCTCGCGTTCATCATTTCCTCCACCGAGGCCGACACCACGTTGGCGACCAACAGCATCAATTTCATCGATAAAGATGATAGCTGGCGCTGCTTTTTTTGCATCCTCAAAAAGAGAACGAACACGACTTGCACCAACTCCGACAAACATTTCTACAAAGTCAGATCCTGAGATACTAAAGAACGGAACCCCTGCTTCTCCAGCAACTGCCTTAGCAAGTAAGGTCTTACCTGTTCCCGGAGGTCCTTCCAAAAGAACACCCGCAGGAATACGCGCACCAAGTTTTGTAAATCGTTTTGGGTCTTTTAGGAATTCAACAACTTCGACTAATTCTTGTTTTTCTTCCTCAGCACCTGCAACATCTGAGAAACGTACCTTGATATCTTCTTTATTAGCAGCTTTAGCCTTGCTACGTCCAAAACTCATTGGATTTCTACTATTATTTCCTCCCATATTTCCCATCATAGAGAATAGGAAGAAGAAAAGAATAGCAAATGGAACAACAGACACAAGGATATTGATCCACATACCACTTGAACTCTCATGTTTGACTGTAACTTCAGCCTGATGTTCAGAAGCAAGTTTTTGCAATTCTGAAACTGTTGAATCAGACGGAAGAATAGTACTTGAGAATCTTTCTACTGTTGTAGCTGTAGGAGTAAAAAATTGAATTCCTGTTTCCTCTTTACTAGTCTTAGGATTTTTATAAACACCAGACACTTCAATGATGCTACCATTTGGCTGATAGGTTAATTCTTTTACATTGTCTGCTGTAATTTCTTTTACCAATTCTGTATAGTTAATTTTTTCGCTTCGTCCAGCAGTATTTCCAGAGTAAAAATACTGGAATCCTGTCACTAGGAAGAAGATAATTAACAAGTAGAGAAATGGATTTCTAACTAAACCATTATTTTGTTTTTTCATTAAAGATAGATCTTTCTAATTTGAATAAACTTCTTCTTTCAATACTCCGACGTAAGGAAGGTTACGATAATTTTCCTTATAATCCAGACCATAACCTACTACAAACTCATTTGGAATAGTAAAACAAGTATAATCCGCTTCAATTTCAACAACACGTCCATCTGGTTTGTCCAACAAAGTCGCGATTTTAACAGAAGCTGCTTCTCTTGCAATAAACATATCTCGCAAATTTTTCAAAGTTTGACCTGTATCGATGATATCCTCTACAAATAAAACATGTCTTCCTTTGATATCTTGAGTCACGTCTTGCTTGATATTGATGACACCACTACTTGCTGTTCCACCATGGTAACTAGATACCATCATGAAGTCCATCTCAATATGCGTATCAATATGTTTGACCAATTCAGCCATAAAAGGAATCGATCCTTTTAGAATTCCAATAAGAATTGGATTTTTCCCCTCATATTCTTTTGTTAATTGTGCACCTAGCTTTTTAGCTGCTTCTGTAATTTCATCATGTGAAACGAGAATTTTTTTTATATCGTGTTCTAACATCTTTTTACCTATCTATTTTTTCTATATAAATTACAGTGTTCATTATATCATTTTTCGTGTTTTTACTCAAATCACTGGTCGCAATTCCTAAAATTGAGACAATTTCTCCAAATTGCTCAATAATAGGGGTTGTTTTTCGTTTTTCAATAGGGAGTTTCAAATCTATAAATAAACGTCTCAGTTTCTTTCGATGACCATTTAGGATAATAACATCGCCAGGTTTTCGACATCTAATATGTACAGATGTTTCCCGTGAAACCGTTACTTTTTGAACAAAATCCCCTTCAACAGGGATACCAAAGGAAAATAAATAGCCCATATATCGAACTTGATTTTGATAGTGTAACACAAGTTCATCTTCCTTTTCATCGGCCTGAGGACTGATTTTACAAACTCGAAAATTCTGATACTCTTTTATCAATTCATAACCATTTTTCAGTGAGTGACGATACTGACTTTTCCTTGCTAAAATCTGTCGAACTTCAGCAAACTGAGCCTTTGTCAAATTTAAGTCTGGGAATTGATTCAGATAGTTCTGGAGTAAGATTCCTTGAGTTTGTTGGGAGTATGAAAAGAGCTCATTCAAATCTTCCACATCAATTTGTTTAGAAAGCTCCGTTATGGCTACTTGGTAATCTGAAATCTCCCTTCCAAAATCTAAAAGAGCGGATTTAAGACGAGGATTTTCTTTTTCAAGCTCTGGTAAATACCTATTTCGAATGCGATTGCGAAAATAGGTATTTTCCTGATTTGTTTGATCTTCGAAATGAAGAATTGGTGGAAAATCCTTTTTATGAAAATGAAATAAAGGACGGATGATTTCAATTCCATCAACTACTTGACTTTCTTTTATTCCTGTTAAATGACGTAGCCGACTTCCTCGAATCAAGCGCATCAAAATCGTTTCAACTTGATCATCTGCATGGTGAGCAGTAACCAAGGCAGTCGCTCCAGCCTCTTTCATAATTTTCCTAAAAAAATCATAACGAAACTCTCGAGCACGCGCTTCTGAAAAGTCTCCTGAAAAACTTGTGATATAAATAGGAAGTTCAGCTGCATCAGCTAACTTCCTTAGTTCATTTTCCTCCCAGTCAGACTCACTTCTCTGCTTATGATTTACATGTGCTAAAATCAACTCAATTTCCAACTCTTTTTGGTAAGTAGACAATAGCTGGAATAAAAACATTGAATCCAGTCCACCAGATAAAGCTAACACGACTTTAGAATGTTTTTTGAAATACTCTTTTTGGAGAAAATGATTTAAAAAATCCTGATCCCTCATTTTAGAACCTCATAGACATCCTTGGCTATCTTAGCAATGGTGTCATAATCAGAATTTTTAGTGAAAATGGAAAGAACGAAAGGAGAATCAGTATAGACAATGGCAGTGTCATGTTTAAACTCGTCGGCATCTCCAATTTTATGAGCTACCTTAACCGAAACACCTTTTGCGATTCGTTGGTTGTCAAAATCTGTCTTACCTAGAGACTCTAGGACAAAACCATTCTGATTATAAATAGCTTCCATAAGTTTTCCAGCCATTTTTGAAGAAGTCAATTTGTCATTCACATCCCAATCTTCACCCATAATGGTGGACATTTTTTCTTTGAAAGCCCCGTCAGATTGATTGGTCACATAATAACCTAAAATATTATGAGCAACATTGTCAGACTCTTTTGTTACCTTGGTAATCAACTGTTGAAGACTGTATTCTTTGTTATCTTCTTTTTTAGGTAAGCTACCACTACCTTCTGGTTTATAGGATCCAGGGAAACTATTTACTTCTGGGATATACTTGAAGCTACTGTCTAGCGTATATTCCCCTTGATTTATCTTATCTTGAGCATAATAAAGATAGGCTAGTTTCAAGATGCTAGCTGCATAGAGTTTACTGTCTTCATTCACCCCAGCCTCTTTACCCGTAGTCAGTTGTTTAACATAAATAGAATAATTTTCGTTCTGATAGTTGCTTGATAAAACTTCTTGAACCTTCTGGATGCGATTGTCTTCTTCTGAGGTGAACTCTTTTGATACCCACCCAACTTGATCAATATGAAGAAATTCTTGTCCCTCAGCAAAAAGGGTTCTATCCACTGTTACGCGTTGATAGGGAGAGAAAGAGGAAGAAATTTCTTTCGCATCATAGGGGCTGTTGTAGATAACAAACCCTGGCTCCAACCATACTTGCCTATTTTGAGTTTGAACTTGACTTTGATCATAGACCAAGCGCTTATCTGCAAGGATAAACTGGTGATTATCTAATTTAAAAACAGGAACACCTTGTCTATTCAAACGCCATTCTACTATTTTAAAGGTGGTTTCAGGAGTCAATTTACCAGACTCCTTGACAAGATCCTCATTAGCATAGACAGCTGTTTCTCCATATACCATTGGGGATTCCAGAGTTTCTTTATAGTAGAATCCATAATCAGACTCGGTTAGATAATAAATTTCTTGCGAAGAGTAAGGAAGCTGTTTTTCTGTGCTAACTACTCTTGAGGTTATGATAAAAGCAGGTAGCAATAAAACTACTAAGAACTTACGCATTCTTCTCTTCCCTTTCTTCTTGTAATCGTAATAAATGGTTTTTAGCTGCCAATTCCTCTAATTTTTCATCTGATAAACTTAAAAATTGTTCAACAACTTCCAATAAATTTTCCATGACATTACCTCGGAAGCAAATCAGGAATTGTGTAAATTGCTTCTCGTTTCTTTGAGTAATAGTACTTGGCGCGTGCATATTTTGCTACATAGTCTTCATCTTTCAACTTCGCAGCAAAAGCAGATTCCTTATCCTTTTCGTCACTAAGAGTTTGGTACTGCTCTTTCAACTCTTTCAATTGCTGGCGGCGTTGCAGTAACTGATCATAGCTTTGGGCCAAGTTATAAGTTGGTAAAATAAACAACAAAATCATCAAAATAAGAACCCAACCCATAAAGCGATTCCTCTTTTGTCTCTCCTTCATCAAGTAACGACGACGTTGGTGTTCATTTTGAATAAAAGAATTATTCATCTGTACAATATTTTTAGACATTTTTTTCTACCCGTGTTTCACTGATAATTTCATACATGCCTGCTGCATCTTCTTTTTTTGTACTATCTTTCATCTCTAGTACTTTAACAAGCAACAATTTATTTCCAAAGCGAATTTCAACTTGGTCATCAACTTTCAAATCCGTTGAACTTTTGGCCAAGATTCCATTCACCTTGATTCTACCTTTATCTGCTACCTCTTTTGCGACTGTGCGGCGCTTAATAATTCGTGATACTTTTAAATACTTGTCTAATCTCATTTTTATTACCTCAAATTATTATTGTACCATTTTTATCCCTCTTATAGAAGAAAAACATCAAAGAGAATTAGCTTCCTTTGATTCTTTTATCTCTAGCAAACTTTCTCCAAAAATCAGCAGACCTTCTAAAATTTCATAATTCTTCTTGTTCCGGATATCAAATAAAACTTCCATTAATCCCTTATTCTCAGCTATGGTTGCTTTTAAGTTCGTTTCGGATAAGGCTTTAAAATAATCTTGAGCCAAAAATAGTCGTTGAGTGACTTTTTCAAATTGAACTGTAATCTTATTTTCTTTTCTTTCCACACGTTCTACAAAGACCTTGTCAAAATATGATTTGACCAAACCAATCTCTAAAAGGTATGCCACTACATCTGGATATTCTCCAAAGCGATCCATCAATTCTTCTTGTAGTTCTTCATAGTTGACACGGTCGTCAATTCGACGAATTTTCTTGTAAATTTCAATCTTATGTCGCTGATCAGAAATATAAGTATCAGGAAGATAAGCATCAATTTGTAAAATCAACTCAGCATTCCCTTGGGTTCTTGTATTAGAATTACCGTTTCGTTTAGCAATAGCTTCCTCTAATAACTGAGAATACAATTCAAAACCAACAGAATCAATGAAGCCAGACTGGGATTTTCCTAGGAGATTTCCTGCTCCACGAATCGAAAGATCTCGCATAGCAATCTTAAATCCTGAGCCTAATTCTGTAAATCCCTTAATCGCTTCTAATCTCTTCTCAGAAACTTCACTAATTGATTTTTCTGGACGATACATAAGATAGGCATAGGCAATGCGATTGCTCCGACCGACCCTTCCTCTTAACTGATACAAGGTTGATAAGCCCATATGGTCCGCATTTTCAATAAATAAAGTATTGGCATTTGGAATGTCTACCCCTGTCTCAATAATGGTAGTCGTCACCAAAATATCATACTGACCTTCAATAAAGTCCAGTAGAGTATTTTCTAACTGAATTTCACTCATTTGTCCGTGAACATACCCAATTGCAGCCTCTGGAATCAACTCCTGTAATTCTGAAACCTTCTGGTCAATTGTGTCAACTTTGTTGTAAAGATAGTAAACTTGACCTCCACGCTCCATTTCACGCAAGATTGCATCACGAATCACACTAGGATTCTTCTCCAATACATAGGTTTGTACTGGATAGCGATTGGTTGGAGGTGTTTCAATAACAGACAAATCTCGGATTCCCAGCATAGACATGTGGAGAGTACGAGGAATTGGCGTTGCTGTCAAGGTTAGAACATCTACTTGTTTTTTCAGTTCTTTCAAAGTTTCCTTATGCTTGACACCAAATCGTTGTTCTTCATCAATAATCATCAAGCCCAAATCAGCAAACACAACATCTTTTGACAAAACACGATGTGTTCCAATCAAAATATCAACTTGACCGTTTTTCAATTTCTCAAGTGTTTCTGACTGCTCTTTTTTACTTCTAAAACGACTCAACACATCAATATTAACTGCAAAATTTTGGAATCGTTCCTTAAAATTCGTATAGTGTTGTTGTGCTAAAACCGTCGTCGGAACTAGAACGACAACCTGTTTGTGATCATTGACAGCCTTAAATGCTGCACGCATTGCAACTTCAGTCTTTCCAAAACCAACATCCCCAACTAAAAGTCTATCCATGGGGTGAGAATCCTGCATATCTCTCTTGATTTCCTCAATACTACGAAGTTGATCATCCGTTTCAACATAAGGGAAAGCATCATCAAAAGCATGTTGATCATCATCATCAGCTGAGAACGCAAAACCCTTCAACTGACTACGCTCAGAATACAGTTTGATTAAATCGTCAGCTATATCCTCTACCTGGTTCTTAACTTTTTGCTTGGCCTTTTTGAAATGACCATCATTTAATTTATTAAGTTTTGGCGCTTTACCATCACTTGAAACATATTTAGACAGTAACTGAATCTGCTCTACTGGGATGGAGATTTGATCCCCATTTTGATATTGAACACTGACATAATCTCGGTGAATTCCTTTGATTTCAATTGTTTCAATACCTAGATATTGACCAATTCCATGGATATGGTGAACAACGTAGTCCCCTTTTTCAAGTTCATTATAATCTTTTAAACGCTCTGCATTTGACGTATGCTGTCTTCTAAAACGACGTTTTAATTTCTTTTGAAAAATCTCATGTTCAGTAATCAAGAGAATTTTCTCATCCACAAAATGAAAACCATGTCTTAGATTACCCTCAATCAAATTTACAGATTCTTTACAGATACTTGACTTATCTCTAGAATCCAATTTAATCTTGTATTCCTCTAAAATATCCTCCAATGTTTTACTTCCCATTGAATTGCTAGACTGCAGAATAATGGTGTAGTTCATTTTTTTATATCGCTCAATTTCTTCTTTAAGAAAAGAAAATTGATTGAAAAACTCCTGCATGGGAAATTGATTAAATTGATAAATGTGATCAAACTTGAGATTTCCTAATCCTTTTTGTAGATTTGAGAAAAAGGTAACTGGACTTTGTTTTTTATAGGTTTGCTCTGTATCTGCAAAATACTGCATGTCAGAAAATGATTTACCATTCTGTAAATCTTCTGTAAAGTATTGTGCTAATTCTCTTTCAAAGGTTTCATATTGATTCATCAATTTTTGATAGTCATCAAAGAATACTGGTGTATCTTTTTCAATATAGTCAAATACAGTCCATGTTTTATCATAACATAAGTACAAAAACTTTCGACTATCTGAATGTACTTGTTTTTGATGAAAACTTGACAAAATCTCTTCCAAATATGATTTTAAAATTGGTGATAAGGTCTTCGAAATTTGCTTTTCTAAAGCTGACTGACCTCGTTGATAATCCTTTTCTCTCAAAAGTATATCACTAGCTGGAAAGATGGTGAGTTCTGTCTGATTTTCTTTTGATAATTGTGTTTCGACTTCAAAAGTACGAATTCCATCTACTTCATCACCAAAAAACTCGATTCGGAAAGGTTCTAACTGAGACATCTCAAAAATATCTAAAATATCTCCTCGAATACTAAACTCACCTTGTGTCTGTACTTGAGTAACTTTTCGATATCCAATTTCCTTTAACCGGTGAAGTAGCTCGTGTTGGTCATATTCTTCGCCAACTGCAATTTTTATAATACTTTCTTTAAATCTAGCCGGAGAGGGTAGAATCAACCGACTCGCTGCGATATTACAAACTAAAATCCCTTTCTTAGACGGATCACTCAAAAAACGCAAAGCTTCAATCCGAGAAATGATTTTTTCTTGCGAAGACATCAAAAACTCTACCATAGGAGAGTCATCGACCAAAAAAGGATAGACAAGTTCCTCTCCTAAGAGAGAAAGAAGATCACTGATAATTCGTTCTGCTTCTCCATAAGTTGAAGTCAGTAACACAATCTTATTTTCTTTTTCTAGACTGCTTGCAATTGCAAGAGCCTTGGTAGACGTTGATAAACCAAGTATTAGTTGTCTTTTCTTATCTATCAGATTTTGATGCCATTTTTTTATCTGATCATTTTCTGAGAATAAATCTAATAAAGTCACCATTTAGCCATTATACCTCTGCATCGTTTTCTCAAAGTTTTTTTCTTGTAAATAGTAATTTACAGCATCGTCAACCTTGTCAATTGACTGTAAAATACCTACATAGTTTTCCTGATCAAACTTACTTAAAACATGGTGAACAACTGACATGCCTTTTTGGGGCCTTCCAATTCCTATTTTAATACGGTTAAAGACCTGAGTACCAATATGTTGAATAATAGACTTGATACCATTATGACCACCTGCTGAGCCCTTTGCTCTTAAACGAATTTTTCCGACTTCCATGTCAAGGTCGTCGTAAATAACGAGTAAATCTTCAATATCCAAACCATAATATGTCAATAGAGCATGAATAGCTTTCCCGCTTTCATTCATAAACGTCGTTGGTTTGACAAGATAAATTTTTTCACCATTAAGAAAAAAAGATGCTAGATCAGCTTGAAATATCTTGTCATGTGTAAAGGTGACATTTTGTTTTTTGGCGATTTGGTCAATCAACATAAATCCAACGTTGTGCTTGGTTTCAAAATATTTATCCCCTGGATTTCCCAATCCTACAAGTAATTTGGTCATTTATTTTTCCTTTCAAAAGCCAAAAGGGTTGGAATTTTTTTCCAACCTAATTGACACTATTTGTTAAATGTTATTAAACATTAAAGCGGAATTCCATGATATCGCCATCTTGAACGATATATTCTTTTCCTTCTTCACGCAAGCGCCCAGCTTCTTTTACAGCCTTTTCAGATCCGTATTTCACTAGATCCTCATATGACATGGTTACTGCACGAATAAAACCTTTTTCAAAGTCTGAGTGAATAATACCAGCTGCTTGAGGAGCTTTCATACCACGCTTAAAGGTCCAAGCACGGACTTCTTTTTCACCAGCTGTAAAGTAAGTTCCAAGTCCAAGCAAGTGGTAAGCAGCTCGAGTCAATTTATCAACACCTGATTCTGTCAAGCCAAGTGCTTCAAGAAACTCTTGCTTATCCTCATCGTCTAACTCAGAAATTTCTTCCTCAGCACGCGCGGAAATAACAACTACCTCTGCATTTTCTGTCGCTGCAAATTCACGAATTTGCTTCACATAATCGATAGAATCTGGATCTGAAACTACATCCTCATCTACATTGGCAACATAAAGAACTGGTTTAGTGGTTAAAAGGAAGAGACCTTTGACAACCTTTTGTTCCTCATCTGTAAATTCAATAGTTCGAGCTGATTTTCCATCTTCAAGAACAGGCTTAATCTTTTGAAGGACGTTAAACTCTGCTACTGATTCTTTATCTTTTTGCGTACGTGCCATCTTTTCTACACGCGCGTAGCGTTTATTGACTGATTCTAAGTCAGCAAGAATCAACTCCAGGTTAATGGTATCAATATCTGCAAGTGGATCCACAAAGGCGTCTTCACGTCCTTGCTCACGCATAACATTTTCATCATCAAAAGCACGAACTACGTGAACAATCGCATCTACTTCACGGATGTTGGCCAAAAATTTATTTCCTAGACCTTCTCCTTTTGATGCTCCTTTTACAATCCCTGCAATATCTGTAAATTCAAAGGTTGTTGGAACTGTCTTTTTAGGAGTAATCATTTCCGTTAGTTTTTGTAGGCGTTCATCTGGAACTTCTACCATCCCAACATTTGGATCAATAGTCGCAAATGGGTAGTTTGCTGCCTCTGCTCCTGCTTTTGTAATTGCATTAAAAAGGGTTGATTTACCAACGTTTGGCAAACCAACGATACCTGCTGTTAAAGCCATAGTTTCTCATTCTCCGTTCTCATTTCAATCCCTAACATTATAACACAAAAAGGGAAAACTTGCTAACCCTCTAACTAAGGGTTCTTAGTCAATAATCTTATTCATTTTTCGTTCAAAATCATGGCGACTCATCATGACAAGGTGGTCGCAATTGCTACATTTGATTTTGATATCTGCCCCAACACGTGTAATTTCCCAACGATTGGCTTTTTTTCCTGTTGACTTGATTGTGCAAGCATGTGGTTTTTTCATCTCAACAAAATTTCCAACTTGATACATTCTACTCTCCTTTTCTTTTTTGATTATATCATAAAAGAGGCGAGCTAGGCTCAACCTCTTTCACTTAATTTGTACGAACTGGTGTAATGAGCTGCATGAAATCTTCGTCAGTATCTGCTGGCACAAGAGTAAATGGACGAACTGCTGAGATAAAGCTAATAGTCACCTTTTCGCTATTTAAAGCCTTGAGGGAATCAATCAAGTAAGTTGGGTTGAAACTAATAGTCAAATCATCACCAGTCACCTGCTCCGTATCGATTTCTTCATTTACTTTACCAACTTCTGGAGAGTGAACATGGGCACTAACAACCCCACCTTTAATTTCAAGCTTCACAGTACCATTTTGAGTCGCACTTGATAAGAGACGAGCACGCTCCATAGATTGACGCAAATTAACCACATCAAAAGTAATTGTAGTGTTAAAGTCTGTTGGAATCAAACGATCTGTATCAGGATAGTTTCCTTCTAGGAGACGAGTATAGAAGCTAATATTTTCGCTTCTAAAGAGGATTTGATTATTTGCAAAGAAAATCTCTACAGTTTCAATATCATCTGTAAATACCGCTGAAAATTCGCGTAGAGAGCGACTAGGAATCACCACATCGAAATCATCTCCATTTTTTTCAAGAGTCAATTTTTTCTGGCTAAGGCGGTGTGAGTCTGTCGCAACTGTTTTTAGTTCTTTGTGTTGGCTCAATACAAAATGAACACCTGTTAAAATTGGACGACTTTCCTGCGTACTTGCAGCAAAAGCTGTTTCATTGATAATTTTCTTGAGTAGCTTTGTTTCAAGAACCAAAGGTGTGCTTGCTGAAATTTCTTGAATTCGTGGGTACTGTTCGCTATCTTTTCCTTTTAGAGTAATTTCTGATTTGCCACTAGTTAAAACAATTTGTTTTTGCTCAATCTCTTTGAAATCAAGCGTTACATCCGGAAGACTAGATACCACATTGATAAAGAAAGAAGCTTCAAGAAGAATCGAACCCAAAGAAGTGATCAAGAGACCAGCATCTTCATTCTTTTGAGAAATGAAATTTTCAATAGAAATTTGACCATTTGATCCAATTAAAGTAATTCCTTCATTTGTAACATCAATTTTAATTGTTGATAAAATTGGAATAGCATTTTTTGAGCTAATTGCTCGTTTTGTAGTATTTAAGGCTTGTAGAAATAAATTTTTATTGATTGAAAAATGAATCATGGATTCTCCTTTATTTATTTTTAGTATTAGAAAGTTAATAGTAATAATAGGGTGTGTGGATTCTGTGGAAAACTGGGAACTATTTAGTAAATTCAAGCTTTTGAGCTTGTTTAAAAAATGTGGATAAAAAAGATAAAAAATAAAAAGTTATCCACAAGCTACTTGATTTTCTTTTTGATCGCTTCTACTTCTAAACGTAAATTATCGTCTTCGTCAATCAGTGATTTAATTTTGGCATGGGCATGAATAACGGTGGTGTGATCCTTTCCGCCAAATTCTTTTCCTATTTTTGGAAGACTATTATCTGTCAGTTCTCTAGCTAGATACATAGCAACCTGACGTGCCAAAACGATGTTTTGAACTCGTCTCGTCCCCTTCATTTCTTTGACGCTCACTCCATAAAAATTACCAACTTCAGTTTGGATTTTCTCAATTGGAATAACAAGTATCTGGCGTGCATCTTGCTTACGTGCTCTGATAGCTTCAGCAGCAATATCAATAGTGATATCCTTAATCTTCTTCACTCTGGCAATTAAAGTGATATCATTGATTGCTCCTTCCAGTTCTCGAACATTTGAATCAAATTGGCCAGCCAAGTATTCCAGAGTATCACTTTGGAAATGGTAATCCAAATGCTCTGTTTTACTTTGAAGAATGGCGATACGTGTTTCAAAGTCAGGAGGGGTGATATTTTGTGTTAATCCCCAGCTAAAGCGCGTGACAAGTCTCTCTTCAAGTCCTTCTAGGTGTTTAGGACTTCGATCACTGGTTAGAACAATCTGTTTCTGCTTATCATGAAGAGCATTGAAGGTATTGAAAAATTCTTCCTGGGTCGCGACTTTTTTGCCACTGAGAGATTGGATATCATCGATCAACAAGAGATCAAGACTACGGTAAGTCTTTTTGAACTTTTCCATTTCCCCAAGTCGCAAGTGTTCAAGAAAGTCATTGATAAAACTTTCGGCAGGAATGTACTTGACACGCGCATCAGGAATATTTTTCAAAATCTCATTTCCAATCGCATTGAGCAAGTGAGTCTTTCCAAGACCAGGCCCTCCATAGATGAAAAGAGGATTGTAGGTTAGAGCTAAATCTTCTGATACAGCTAATGCAGCGGACACCGCCCAAACATTTCCATCACCTTGAATAAAGTTATCAAAGGTATATTTTTCTTTTAATCCCGTTTCAGAATAGGGAATCGTTGGTAGTGCAGGTGTATAATCGTAAGTAGAGATACTATTTGTATCATTTACTTGAGGATATTCTGTACTCTGAGGTTTAGTGAAAATATAGTGAGGTTTGATTTCAGAATCATAAATTTCAAAACCAGCAGCAATAATAATATCTTTTAATTGCTTTTCCCACACCATTTCCATCTCTGATCTCGGTAGAAATATAGTAGCTGTATTTTCTTCTACTTTGATGAGTTCAGCAGGTGTAGCATAGAAATCATACATAGATCGAGTCAATCTTTCTTGAGCAAATTCTAAAATACGATTCCAAAATTGCTTTTCTTTCAACTATTTTTCCTCCTTTACTATGATTTTAGTAGTTTAGTGCTAGACTTATTTTACCATAGATAGTAGGATTTTTCCACAGATTGGGGAAAAGAATCCACAATGTTAGCAGTATTTATCCACAGGTTGGGGATAAATAGAAAAATCCTTGATTTAGTAGGCTTTTTGATAAAAAAATTGGTGGATAAATTTGTGGGTTGAGAAAATAAAAGAACAGCCTTATTTCAGGCTGTTAATAATTCTATCGTATTCTTCTTGACTTGAAAAGGAGATAATAATCTTTCCAGTATCTTTTTTTGAAAGTTTAATTTCTACACTTAAACCGAGTAGTTTTTTTAATTTATCTTCTTCGTCTCTGATGAAAGAATCACTTTTTTTTTGCTTCTTGTGTTTTTTCTCTGTAAGAAGCGCTTCTAACTTTCTCACAGAGATGTCTTCATTTTTGATTAGTTGGAAGAAATAGTCTTGTTGCTCTTTGTCCAAACCAACTAGTGAACGGGCATGAGCTTGAGAAATTTTTCCATTTTCTACTTCATCTAAGATATATTCTGGTAATGAAAGCAAACGAATAAAATTAGTGATATAAGGTCGAGATTTCCCCATTTTATCGGCTATCTCAGTGTGAGTAAATCCTTTTTCTACTAGAGATTCATAGGCGCGTGCTTCTTCAACAGGATTTAAGTTTTCTCTCTGCAAATTTTCAATGATTGATTGAACCATCATTTCTTGATCTGAGAGGTGTTTCACAACGGCTGGAATAGAGGTCAGACCAGCCAAGAGAGAAGCTCGATATCGTCTCTCTCCTGCAAGGATTTCATAACCAATTACAGGAGATTGACGAACGATGATTGGTTGGATGAGCCCATTTTCTTTGATTGACTGAGCTAATTCTTTTAATTTTTCTACATCAAATTCTTTCCGAGGTTGGTAAGGATTTTTTTGTATTTCAGAGATAGAAATCATTTCAAATTTTTCCATGATTCTACACTAACATATCTTTTACTTTCTGTAAAGTTTTCTTTACACTGATGTCAATTAATGTTCCAAATCACCAGAATTCTTATCTAGTTTTATAGAGGTTGTTTCCTCCTTACCATTACGGTAATAGGTTATTTTTATAGTGTCTCCAATAGCATGGTTGTAAAGAGCATGTTGTAAGTCTGTTGATGAAGTAATCTCTTTGTCGTCAACTTTAGTAATGACATCGTATTTTTGAAGATGTCCATTTGCAGGCATATTACTTTGAACAGATCGAACAACTACACCTGAAGTGAGGCCACTTGGAATGTTTAGTTTTCTAAGATCATTAGCTCCAACGTTAGACAGATTGATCATTTGGATTCCAAGAGCAGGACGAGTCACTTTACCATCACTTTCAAGCTGTTTAATAATATTTTGTACATCGTTTGAAGGAATTGCAAAACCAAGACCTTCTACAGATGTTCCACCATTACTTGCAATCTTACTTGATGTAATACCAATTACTTGTCCTTGAATATTTACAAGCGGACCACCAGAGTTACCAGGGTTAATGGCCGTATCTGTTTGAATGGCTTTTGTTGAAATAGCTTGACCATCTTCAGATTTTAGAGAAACATTTCGATTAAGACTTGAGATGATTCCCTGTGTAACTGTATTAGCATATTCTGAACCTAAAGGACTACCAATAGCAATCGCTGTTTCTCCAACATTAAGTTGGCTTGAATCACCAAATTCTGCCACTGTTGTAACTTTTTCTGAAGAAATTTTTACGACAGCAATATCAGAGAAGGTATCCGATCCGATAATTTCACCAGGGACTTTTGTACCATCAGCTAAGCGGATATCAACTTTTGAAGCTCCGTTAATAACGTGAGTATTTGTTACAATATAAGCATCATTTTCGTTCTTTTTATAGATGACACCTGATCCTTCACTTGCAATCTGTTGATTATCCGTATCAGAATTTGATTCTTCGGTTCCAAATACACTACTTTGTTTATTAGCAGAGTAAGTAATGACTGATACAACAGCATCCTTAATTTTATTCACTGCTTGAGTAGTTGAGTTTTCATTCTTGTATGATGTTTGAGTTACAGTGCCAGAATTATTATTTGTAGCTTGATTCCCTTGTTTTTGATAAAGTTGCAATGTTACAAAACTTCCTAGTGCACCACTCAAAAATCCTATTAGAATAATTACAAGAAAAGTAACTCCTTTTTTGTAAAATTTTTGTAAGTGTTTCATAAACGCCTCCGTTTGCTATTGTTTGTCAAGATTATAAACCTATTAACTTAATCTAAGCTTAAAAGTTTTACACAAGTTGTGGATAACTCACCTTATTCTGTGAATTTTATAGTATTTTTGGATGATTTTTGTGTGTATAAGATGTGAAATGAAGTGTGGATATGATAGAATAGAAGAATGAAAATAAAAGTTGTAACAGTAGGAAAACTGAAAGAGAAATACTTAAAAGATGGTATTGCTGAGTATACCAAACGAATTTCACGTTTCGCCAAATTAGAAATGATTGAGCTCACTGATGAGAAGACACCTGACAAAGCCAGTGAATTAGAAAATCAAAAAATCTTGGAAACAGAAGGCGCAAGAATTCTTTCTAAGGTTAGAGAAAGAGACTTTGTCGTTGTACTAGCAATTGAAGGAAAAACATTCTCCTCAGAAGATTTTAGTAAGCAACTAGAGCAGGCTTCTATCAAAGGTTACTCAACTCTTACTTTTATTATTGGAGGAAGTTTAGGTCTAGCTCCTATTGTAAAAAATAGGGCCAATCTTTCTGTCAGTTTTGGACGTCTGACATTACCACATCAGTTAATGAGATTGGTTCTTGTTGAACAAATTTACCGTGCTTTTACAATTCAACAGGGTTCTCCTTACCACAAATAGAAGATTGACTTACCTCCTGTTTTTTGATAGAATGGTCATGTTAGGTCCCATAGCTCAGCTGGATAGAGCATTCGCCTTCTAAGCGAACGGTCGCAGGTTCGAATCCTGCTGGGATCAATGTTAGATGCGAAGCTGGGATGAATCCCAGCTTTTTTCTTAAAAAAGTGCGTTTCAGGTGCAAAAATGTACAGTTGAGAAAAATTTTTTCTTACATGATCTTCATTTTGTATAATAGTTTTGTAAGTTAACTTACAAGAAAAAATAATACAGGAGATTTCATTATGAAAAATACAGTAAAGTTGGAACAATTTAAAGAAGTAACAGAGGCAGAATTGCAGAAGATTCAGGGTGGGGATTGGAGAATTTCAGAAACAATTCGTAATCTTATTTTTCCAAGAAGAAAGTAATGAAATAAAGGTAGAGAGTAATGGATTTATTTGGATTAGGGATAGCTATTTTTTATTTTCTCATCATTAGCAAAAGTTATGAATGGATTTGTAAAATAAATAGAAAAGAACAAATTGTTTTTTTCTGTTACACATGTATCTCAGTTTTTATACTTGAAGAAATTATTACACTAGTATTTTCTAATAGTTTTGCTTTGTCTAAATTTTTATTTCCTTTGGTTGTGTACCTTTATTTAAGAAAGTTAAAAAAGTCTGAAAAATACAAAGCTATTTTTATCAGTTTACTATTGTCTTTATTATATCACAGTACTCATACTTTTATATCCGTAACCTTATCTTCTATAACAGGAGATGAAATAGTATTACACTATAAAAGTACATTTCTTTTAGTAGTATTGTTGATGACTTATTTTTCTATTCTAATAATAATTCGTTATTTTCATCTGGATATTAAATATTTTGATAAAGATTATCTGTACCCTTTTTTAAAAAAAGTAATAGTTGCTTTCTTTGGTCTGCATATCTTATTGTTTATTTCAGATATAGTAAGTACAACTCATCATTTAAATAGCTTCGGAAGTATTTTATCAACCATTGTTTTTATTTGCTTGTTATTGATTTTCTTTGCAATGAATTCTCACAAGGTTCAAATTGAAAAAGAGATTGCTCTAAAACAAAAGAAATTTGAACAAAAACATTTACAGACTTATACTGATGAAATTGTGGAGTTGTATAATGAAATTAGAGGTTTTCGTCATGACTATGCAGGGATGCTTGTCAGCATGCAAATGGCGATTGACAGTGGAAATTTACAAGAAATTAACAGGGTTTACAATGAAGTCCTAGTAAAAGCAAATCAGAAATTGAGGTCAGAAAAATATACTTACTTTGATTTAAATAACATAGAAGATTCAGCTTTACGAAGTTTAATTGCTCAATCGATTGTCTATGCACGAAATAATGATATAGAGTTTACATTGGAAGTAAAAGATGTCATTACTAGACTGTCAATAGATTTACTTGATCTTGTTCGTATCATGAGCATTTTATTAAATAATGCTGTTGAAGGTGCTGCAGATAGTTATTTGAAACAAATGGAAGTTGCAGTCATTAAAATGGATTTTGAAACAGTTATAGTTATCCAGAATTCATGCAAAATCACTATGACGCCTTCAGAGGACCTATTTGCCTTAGGTTTCTCTACTAAGGGAAGAAATAGAGGTCTAGGACTTAATAATGTCAAAGAGATTTTAGATAAGTATGACAACATTATTTTAGAAACAGAGATGGAAGACAACACATTTAGACAAATTATTAGATTTAAGAGGGAATTTGAATGAAAGTATTAATTTTAGAAGATGTTATTGAACATCAAGTGAGACTAGAGAGAATATTAAATGAAATCTCGGAAGAATCGAATATTCCTATTTCATATAAGACAACAGGAAAAGTTCGTGAGTTTAAGGAATATATTGAAAATGATGAGGTAAACCAGCTTTATTTCCTAGATATCGATATTCATGGAATTGAGAAAAAGGGATTTGAAGTGGCTCAGTTTATTCGTCATCACAATCCTTATGCTATTATTGTCTTTATCACCAGTCGATCTGAATTCGCTACTTTAACTTATAAGTATCAGGTATCAGCTTTAGATTTTGTAGATAAGGACATCAATGATGAATTGTTCAAAAAACGTATCGAGCAGAGTATCTTCTATACCAAAAGCATGCTGCTTGAAAACGAAGATGTTGTAGACTATTTTGATTACAACTATAAGGGAAATGATTTGAAAATTCCTTACCATGATATTCTGTATATCGAAACAACAGGTGTTTCTCATAAATTGCGAATTATTGGTAAGAATTTTGCCAAAGAGTTTTATGGAACTATGACAGATATTCAGGAGAAGGACAAACATACTCAGCGATTTTATTGCTCCCATAAATCTTTCCTTGTCAATGTGGGAAATGTGAGAGAAATTGATCGAAAGAATTTAGAAGTTGTTTTTTATGAAGATCATCGTTGTCCCATTACCCGTTTGAAAGTTCGTAAACTAAAAGATATTCTAGAGAAAAAATCTAAAAAGTGATTGACAATCAGTAAGAAATTGATATAATGGTTATATCTGCTACAGATAGATGGTCCGTTGGTCAAGGGGTTAAGACACCGCCTTTTCACGGCGGTAACACGGGTTCGAATCCCGTACGGACTATTTTATCCGCCATAGCTCAGTTGGTAGTAGCGCATGACTGTTAATCATGATGTCGTAGGTTCGAGTCCTACTGGCGGAGTTAGATAAAAAGAACACCAGATGGTGTTCTTTTTTGTTCTTAGTTGGTATCACCTAGCATTTTCATAAGGAAGTCTGTCATTTCTTGCGGACTTTCTTTTTTTCCATGAGCAATCCAAGTTTGACAAACTCCAAATAGGGCATTTGTCAGATAAATGCTACTATATTCTAATTCAATTGAATTTAGTTGTAGTTGCATAAAGCGCTTCTGAAGGTCCGTGCTCAGCATGATATGAAGCTTATTTCTTAAGAAATTTTGGATTTCTTTGGTACCATTTTCAGATAAAAGAGCAGCTAATAATGGTTCAGACTCTAAATAGTCAAATACTTCTAAAATAGCATCTTTTTTATGATGAGCATGTTTTTGAAAGATATACTCAAATGTATGAAATAACTTACTTTGATAGTGTTCAATCATATCATATTTATCCTTGTAATGGGTATAGAAGCTAGAACGACTAATTCCAGCTTTTTCTGCTAATTTAATTGTAGTAATTTGATCGAAGGGCTGATCCATCAATAATTGAACCATGGCATTTTCAATATTTCTCTTTGTTTTTAATCGTTTGTTACTTTCTTTCATAGTTTCTCCTTATGAACAATTTAGACTATATGTCTAAAAAAATATTTTTTATCTTGTAATTTAGATTTTTTAATGTATAATCTATTATATCAAAAATTTAGACAATGTGTTTAAAAAAGGAGGAAATATGTTTAAAAAAGGAGGAAATATGTTTAAAGAATGGAAAGCAATTTTTAAAAAACCGACATTCATTATTGTAATGATAGGAATTTCTCTTATTCCAGCTTTATACAATATCATATTTTTATCGTCAATGTGGGATCCATATGGTCAAGTATCGGAGTTACCTGTAGCAGTTGTTAATAATGACAAGGAAGCTTCTTATAATGGAAATACAATGGCCATAGGAAAAGACATGGTGTCTAATTTAAAAGAAAATAAGGCTTTAGATTTTCATTTTGTCAATGAAGAAGAGGGGAAAAAGGGGCTAGAGGATGGCGAATATTATATGGTAGTGACTTTACCAAGTGATCTATCTGAAAAAGCTACTTCGATCCTAACAAATCACCCTGAACAGATGCAAATTGATTATCAAACTTCAAGTGGCCGTAGCTTTATTGCAAGTAAGATGAGTGATTCTGCAATGACACAATTAAAACAAACCGTCTCTACGAATGTAACTGAAACATACACCAAGGCACTATTTCAAAAAATGAGTGACTTGAAGTCTGGGATAAATAAAGCAGCTGATGGAAGTGAGCAACTGGCTAATGGAACTAATCAGTTAGCAAAAGGAAGTCAAACATTGACGACAAATCTCAATACTCTAGCTAACTCAAGTGTAACTTTTTCAAATGGAGCTAATCAATTTACAAAGGGATTGTCTGCCTATGTATCTGCTATAGAGCAATTACATCTTGGTTTAGGAACTTTTAATAGTGGTTTACAAAGTTATACAAATGCAGTTTCACAGGTTGACACTGGACTTGGTCAATTGGCCTCAAGAACTCCTGAATTGGTGGCAGGTGTAAATCAGTTGAATACAGGTATAAAGTCCTATACAGGTGGGGTTTCACAATTGGATATAGGTCTCAATCAATTTTCAGTTGGTGTAAATGCTTATACAAGTAGTGTAGAAAAACTTTCTAATGGAACAAATCAATTATCAAATCAATCAGATGCACTAAGAGATGGAATGGAGCAATTAAATACTGGTATTAAAGAAATTTCAAATCAACTGAATTCCTCATCTCAACAGAATGAACAAATAACTCAATTAGCAACTAGTCTAGGAGAACTAAATAAAACACTACAAGCTCTTACAATGTCAGATAATACTCAACTGAAAGGTACATTGTCAGAAGCTTTGCAAAATCTAACAACTCTTGCTCAGGATATTGTGACCAAAAGTCAGACAGAACAAGAGAAAACTATTGCTAACCTTCAATCAACAGCTACTTATCAATCTCTCACAGAGGAACAAAAGAAAGAACTGATAGAAGCTATTTCTAAAAATTCTAATTCTACTATTGAGTCAGCAAAAACAATTTTAACGACAGTAGGAGGATTGAAAGAAAGTATAGAGAATTCAGAACAACAAGTAACCAATCTATCTGATGTACAGACGAAAGCAAATCAACTCTTACCTGTAGCATCTAGCTCCTTGACAACATTGTCAAATGGATTTACAAAATTACAAACTACTGTAGACAATCAGTTAGTTCCTGGAAGTCAGTCAATTGAAAAAGGAGTTGTAAACTACACTAAGGGACTAGATACTATTTCTATAGGTGCTAATAAACTAAGTGAAAAGAATGAAAATTTAACAACTAGTCTAGATCAATTAGTTTCTGGATCCAGTAAGTTGACAGAAAATACATCAACCTTGACAGCTGGAGTAGATGCGTTAGCTGGAAAAGCTCCAGAATTAGTATCAGGTATAGAAAGTTTGTCATCTGGTTCTGCTCAATTGAATAATAAGAGCCCAGAGCTAATAGCAGGTCTCACTAAATTACAATTTGGCTCTGGTCAATTAACAGATAAATCAACACAGTTACTTTCTGTGGCATCTCAACTAGGAAGTGGCGCTATGAAGATTGCAGATGGTGCTGGAAAACTAGCAGATGGTGGAACAAGCTTAACCTCTGGTCTTGAAGATTTACAGACAGGAGTTGGTTCATTAGGACAAGGATTAGGAAATGCTAATAATCAGCTCAAATCAGCATCAACAGAATCTGAAAATGCAGAAACATTATCTAATCCTCTAGTTCTCTCAAAAACAGATAATGACCAAGTTCCTGTAAATGGGATTGCCATGGCTCCTTATATGATATCAGTTGCTCTTTTTGTTGCTGCTATATCTACTAATATGATTTTTGCTAAGTTGCCTTCTGGACGTCATCCAGAGAGCCGCTGGGCTTGGTTGAAGTCTCGCTCTGAAATAAATGGGATTATAGCTGTCTTAGCAGGTGTTTTAGTTTATGGAGGTGTCCATCTTATTGGATTGACTGCGAACCATGAGATGAGGACCTTGATTCTAATTATAATCACAAGTTTAGCTTTCATGTCTATGGTTACAGCTTTAACAACTTGGAATAGCCGTATAGGAGCTTTCTTCTCTCTTATTTTACTTTTATTACAGTTAGCATCAAGTGCAGGGACCTATCCACTTGCTTTGACAAATGATTTCTTTAAGGGTGTCAATCCTTGGTTACCAATGAGTTACTCTGTATCAGGTTTACGACAAACAATCTCTATGACAGGAAATATTCATCACCAAGTGATTTTCCTTATTATAACACTAGCTTTCTTTACTGCTTTAGGTATGCTAGCTTATCAACCTAAGAAAATGGAAGAAGATTAAAAAGATTGGCCAAGGAATTGGTCAATCTTTTTCTGTCTTAGATAAATTTTGTCTGTGATTATAGATCCCAAAAAGAAGAAGGGCAGTTAGTGAGCAGGCTGCTCCAATAACAAAACCATTAGGGATAAAGGAAAGTGTAATGGTACCTTTTCCCTTTGGAACATCAACCTTCATAAAACCAGTTTGAGCCTGCTTAATTTCAAGTTTTTTTCCATCTTGGTATGCAGACCAACCTTTGTCATAAGGAATAGTGAAGAAAATAGAGGTATCTTGTTTTACTTCATATGTAGCAAAGACTTTATTTTTAGAGGTGGATACTTCTACAGGTTGTTCTTCAATTTTTTGGATTGCCTCAGTTAGGGCCTGAGTATCTAAACGATAGAAGGCTGGAGATTCAAATGATACCTGAGAATTTCCAGGGAAGCTAACACTGATATTGAAAGTTTTTTGTTCCTCAGTATAACCCAAATTAAAGAAGTTAAAGGTATTGTCAGTTGTAAAAGTCTTTTTTTCACCGTTGACAAGGATGTCAACTTTCTTTTGTTTATCGTTTGTAAAATGAAGATTTGAAAAAGAGAGATAGACCTGACTATTTTGAGGAACCTCAATTTGATAATCAATCTTTGCATCTTCATTCGCAGAACCTGTGATACTGGTTAAACCATCTGAAGTATCTGTTTTATCATGTGCTATTTGGGAGAAGTAATCTAAGTTGAGATTAGCAAGCTGGTTTATAAATAAAGCCTGATTATCTAGAGTATGATTATTAAAATTTACATCTGTGTAAATAGATTGAGTAGCAAAAGCAATGGGGAGGGAAAGTTGATTTTTATATAAGGTTAAATGATCCTTTTGATAAATCTCTTGAAAGCCATACTTATCAAGTGAAGTTTCAGAAATATTGTACTGGATTCCAAATAAACTGTCTGCTAAAAGGCTGTTATTTGCATAACGGAGATTGAGGTTGGTTCCAGAGGATTTGAATCCCAGTTTATCTAAACTAGTGCTAGCTGAGCGATTTCGTACAGACGAAAATTGAGAGATTCCATTGTAGTTAAATTTCATACTGTCATTTCCAGTCTGAATTTGCAATTTTTCAGTACGTGTAAATGGATTGTCAATTTGGGTTAGAATGGATTTCATAGCGGTGATATCTCTATTATAGGCGTTACGAGAAGCAAAGGCCCATTCTTTAGCTATTCCTTCCATTTGAGATGAAGCATTTAAGCTTATCTCAGCTGTTATAAATAAAGACAAAAGGATTGCAAATAGATTTACAGAGATAAATTTTTTAATGACTGCAAGAAGTAAAAGAGCATAAACTAGTAGAAATTCAAGAGTGAGTAGGATATTCAAATCAGTTAAAAAAGAATAGTGTGATTTAAAATAGACAGTAGCCAAAAATCCTGTTAGTACCAGAAAAAGTGAGACAAATAGATTCCATAGCTTCAGTTCTTTCAGACGATTTAAGACTTCTGCTGCAGTATAAATTAACAGAGTGGAAAAAATCCAAGCATAGCGATGCAAAAACATATTTGGGGTATGCATCCCTTGCCAAAATAAATCGAGGGCTTCTATGTAAAAGCTTGTTATTAAAAAAGTAAAGAAAATTGCATAGGTAAGTTTCACGTGAAACTTAATGGATTTTATTGTGAAAAATAGAATGGTTAAAATAAAAGGAAGCAATCCAACAAAAATCATTGGTATAGATCCATACTTAGTTGTATCAAAAGATCCAATGAATTGTTTTACGAAAATATCCAGATACCAGCTACTATCTGTTTTTAATTTTGTGATGGCAGTTAACCTCTCCCCATGAGTTTGTAAATCAAACAGTGTAGGAAGAGTCATAATCAAACTAGCCATTCCAGCTAAAAAGGAGGTAACAACAAAATCAAGAAAAGATGATTTTCGAGTTTTAAAGTCCCAAGAAATTTGGCAGAGATACCAGAAAATAAGAAACAATGCTGTCATATACCCAAAATAATAATTTTGAATAAATAAGATTGACAAACTTGTAAAGTATAGTAGGCGCTTCTTTTGTGTTATAAGTAGGTGTAAACCAGTTATAATTAAAGGAATCAAGATAAAAACATCTAGCCAGGTTTTTATCTCTAACTGACTGACAGTGAAGCTCATTAAAGCATAGGAAGTAGATAAGGTAAGTTTTAAAAATTTTGGGATATCTTTAAATAATCTATTCAAACTAAAGAAGGTTGACAGACCAATCAATCCAAATTTTAAGAGAGTGGTCAGATAGACAGCATCTGGCATATTCGACAGATTAAAAAAGTAAACCAGAGGTGAAAGAAAACTACCCAAGTAATAACTAGATAGAGCATAGAAATTCAGTCCGAGGCCACTTGTAAAGGTGTAAAACAAACTGCCATTTCCATGTAAAATATTTCGTAAAGCTACATCAAAAATAACGTATTGATGGAAACCGTCTCCTAATAGTGGAGATGTATCGCTATTCCAGTAGATACCCTGAGATAGATATACTCCTAACATAATTACTAAAGGAATAATGAAAGAGACAAAATAGGTCCAATATGTTTTAAAAAATGATTTCATGTTACCTCGTAGAATGATAGAAAACTCAGTTGGTTAATCCAACTGAGTTTTGAAGTCTTATTTAGTCTTTCCAAAGTTCTTTAACTTTTGCTTGTACTTCTGCATTTTCTAAGAATTCATCATAGGTTTCATCAATACGATCGATGACGCCATTCTTAGACAAAACAATGATGTGGTTTGCCAAAGTTTGGATAAACTCGTGGTCATGACTGGCAAAGATGATTGATTCTTTAAAGTTTTTCAATCCATCGTTTAAGCTTGAGATAGATTCCAAGTCCAAGTGATTTGTTGGATCATCAAGTACAAGGACATTTGATTTCAAGAGCATGAGTTTTGAAAGCATGACACGTACTTTTTCTCCCCCTGACAAGACGTTTACAGGTTTGTTAACCTCATCACCAGAAAAGAGCATACGACCAAGGAAACCACGTAGGAAGGTATTGTCATCTTCTTCTTTACTTGCAAATTGACGCAACCAGTCAAGGATTGACTCTCCTCCTGCAAAATCAGCTGAGTTGTCTTTTGGCAAGTAAGAACGGCTAGTAGTAACTCCCCACTTGACAGTTCCTTCATAGTCGATGTCCCCCATAATTGCACGAATCAATGCAGTCGTTTGGATGTCATTTTGTCCAATAAGAGCTGTCTTATCACCTGGACGCAAGATGAAACTAATATTGTCTAGGATAGTTTCGCCATCAATCTTTACAGTTAGATTTTCTACTGTCAAGAGATCATTACCAATCTCACGTTCTGCTTTAAAGTTGACAAATGGATATTTACGACTAGATGGCACAATCTCTTCTAATTCAATCTTGTCAAGCATTTTTTTACGAGACGTTGCCTGTCTTGACTTAGAAGCGTTGGCAGAGAAGCGAGCAACGAATTCTTGCAATTGCTTAATTTTTTCTTCTGCCTTGGCATTACGGTCTGCTAGCAATTTAGCAGCGAGCTCAGAAGATTCTTTCCAGAAGTCATAGTTTCCGACATAGAGTTTGATTTTTCCAAAGTCAAGGTCGGCCATGTGGGTACATACTTTGTTTAAGAAGTGGCGGTCATGAGATACCACGATAACAGTGTTATCAAAGTCAATCAAGAAGTCTTCTAGCCAAGTAATAGACTGGATATCCAAACCGTTAGTTGGCTCGTCCAAGAGAAGAACATCTGGTTTACCAAAAAGTGCTTTAGCAAGGAGAACCTTCACTTTTTCACCATTGGCCAATTCGCTCATGTTTTGATAGTGCAATTCTTCTGGAATGTTTAGGTTTTGAAGTAGTTGAGACGCTTCACTCTCTGCCTCCCAACCTCCAAGTTCGGCAAATTCACCTTCGAGTTCGGCAGCACGCACACCATCCTCATCAGAGAAATCTTCCTTCATGTAGATAGCATCTTTTTCCTTCATGATGCTATAAAGTTTTTCATTTCCCATGATAACGACATCAATTGCACGTTCATCTTCATAGTCAAAGTGATTTTGACGAAGAACAGAGAGACGTTCATCTGGACCAAGAGAGATGTGACCAGTTGTAGGTTCGATATCACCAGCTAAAATTTTTAAAAAGGTTGATTTTCCGGCACCATTAGCACCGATTAATCCATAAGTATTTCCTTCTGTAAATTTGATATTGACATCATCAAAAAGTTTGCGATCACTAAAACGTAGTGAAACATCAGATACTGTAAGCAATGTTTTTCTCCTATATGTGTAATATATTTATTCTACTAGAAAAGAGAGAAATATTCAAATTTTTCTTTGTCAATTTTATGTCAATTAAGTTTACAGGTTTGTTTACAAAGAGTTAGTTGTTTGATTTAAATAATTTTCTGTTATTTTAACAAAAAAATGCTATAATTGAAGAGACCATTTCGAAGGAGAAAAAAATGACGAAACCCATTATTTTAACAGGAGATCGCCCAACAGGAAAACTGCATATTGGACATTATGTTGGGAGTCTTAAAAATAGAGTATTACTGCAGGAAGAAGACAAGTATGAGATGTTTGTTTTTTTGGCGGACCAACAAGCCTTGACAGATCACGCCAAAGATCCTCAAACAATTGTAGAGTCTATTGGGAATGTTGCCTTAGATTACTTAGCAGTTGGATTAGATCCAAGTAAATCCACTATCTTTATTCAAAGCCAAATCCCAGAGTTGGCTGAACTATCTATGTACTATATGAATTTGGTGTCACTAGCTCGTTTGGAGCGCAATCCTACGGTGAAAACAGAGATTGCTCAGAAAGGGTTTGGAGAAAGTATTCCGACAGGATTTTTGGTTTATCCAATTGCGCAAGCAGCAGATATTACTGCCTTCAAGGCTAATTATGTTCCTGTAGGGACAGATCAGAAACCAATGATTGAACAAACTCGTGAGATTGTTCGTTCCTTTAATAATGCATATAACTGTGATGTCTTAGTGGAGCCAGAAGGGATATATCCAGAAAATGAGAGGGCAGGACGCTTGCCTGGTCTAGATGGAAATGCTAAAATGTCTAAATCCCTTAATAATGGTATTTATCTAGCAGATGATGCGGATACTTTACGTAAAAAAGTCATGAGTATGTATACTGATCCGGATCATATTCGAGTGGAGGATCCAGGTAAGATTGAAGGAAACATGGTTTTCCATTATCTAGATGTGTTTGGTCGTCCAGAAGATGCTCAAGAAATTGCGGATATGAAAGAGCATTATCAATGTGGTGGTCTTGGTGATGTGAAGACGAAACGTTATCTACTTGAAATATTAGAACGCGAACTTGGTCCTATTCGTGAGCGCCGTATCGAATTTGCTAAGGATATGGGTGAAGTGCACAATATGCTTCAAAAAGGTAGTGAAAAAGCTCGTGAGGTTGCAGGGCAAACTCTATCTGAAGTTAAGGGAGCAATGGGACTAAATTATTTTAAACAATAGATAAAATATGAATCGTAAAACTATCTCTTCCATAGAATAACAGGGATAGTTTTTTTATGTTTTCTGCTATAAATATAATTGACAAATTTCCATAGAATGGTATGATAGATACAATACAAAAAGAGTCAAGCTCAAAAAGAAAGAAAAGAGGAAACTTCAATGTCTAATTGGGACACTAAATTTTTGAAAAAAGGTTTTACCTTTGATGATGTATTGCTCATTCCAGCAGAAAGTCATGTGTTGCCTAATGATGCAGATTTAACAACAAAATTGGCAGATAATCTGACTTTAAATATCCCAATTATAACAGCCGCCATGGATACAGTCACAGAGAGTCAAATGGCTATTGCCATTGCTCGTGCCGGTGGTCTTGGAGTAATCCATAAAAATATGTCTATTGCGCAACAGGCAGATGAAGTTCGCAAGGTAAAACGTTCTGAAAATGGTGTCATTATTGATCCATTCTTCTTGACTCCAGAACACACTATTGCTGAAGCAGATGAACTAATGGGCCGTTACCGTATCAGTGGTGTCCCAGTAGTTGAAACACTTGAAAATCGTAAATTGGTTGGTATTCTAACAAACCGAGATCTTCGCTTTATTTCAGATTACAATCAGCCAATCTCAAATCACATGACCAGTGAAAATCTTGTTACTGCTCCTGTTGGTACAGATCTTGCAACAGCTGAGAGCATTCTTCAAGAACACCGTATTGAAAAACTTCCTTTGGTTGATGAAGAAGGTCGTCTTTCTGGTTTGATTACTATTAAAGATATTGAAAAAGTGATTGAATTTCCAAATGCAGCAAAAGATGAATTTGGTCGTCTTCTAGTTGCTGGTGCGGTGGGTGTCACTTCAGATACATTTGAACGTGCCGAAGCCCTTTTTGAAGCAGGTGCTGACGCAATTGTTATTGATACTGCACATGGTCACTCTGCTGGAGTTCTGCGTAAAATTTCTGAAATTCGTGCTCATTTCCCAGATCGTACTTTGATTGCAGGTAATATTGCAACTGCAGAAGGAGCGCGTGCTCTTTACGAAGCAGGTGTAGATGTTGTCAAAGTTGGAATTGGACCAGGTTCTATCTGTACCACTCGTGTGATTGCAGGGGTTGGTGTCCCACAAGTGACAGCAATATATGATGCGGCAGCTGTTGCGCGTGAATATGGTAAAACGATTATTGCTGATGGTGGAATCAAGTATTCTGGAGATATTGTAAAAGCCCTTGCTGCAGGTGGAAATGCAGTTATGCTTGGTTCAATGTTTGCTGGAACAGATGAAGCACCAGGTGAAACTGAGATTTTCCAAGGACGTAAGTTTAAGACTTACCGTGGTATGGGATCAATCGCTGCAATGAAGAAAGGTTCAAGTGACCGTTACTTCCAAGGTGCGGTCAATGAAGCAAACAAACTCGTTCCAGAAGGAATTGAAGGTCGTGTTGCTTATAAAGGTGCTGTAGCTGATATCGTTTTCCAAATGATTGGTGGTATTCGCTCTGGTATGGGTTACTGTGGTGCAGCTAACCTTAAAGAACTACAGGATAATGCTCAATTTATTGAAATGTCTGGGGCTGGTCTAAAAGAAAGCCATCCTCATGATGTACAAATCACTAATGAAGCACCAAACTATTCTATGTAAACAAAAAAGAACTCCTGAAAATTAGGGGTTCTTTTTTGTTTACAACAGTGTCAATTTAATTTACAGATATCTGACCGTTTTGAATATTGAAAATACTAAGGTTTTCTGGCAAGTTTTGTAAGTGATCCAAACTTGTTGTTGTGATAAAAGTTTGGATAGATTGAGAAATGGTTTCTAGTAATTTTAGTTGCCGGGTGTTATCAAGTTCGCTCATAACATCATCAAGCAAGAGTATCGGAGACTCGTTGGTAATACTTTCCATTAACTCGATCTCTGCTAGTTTGATAGAGAGAACAAGACTGCGATGTTGACCTTGACTTCCAAAACTAGCGTCCATACCATTGATGTAAAAGGTAATGTCATCTCGATGAGGGCCAACACCAGTATTCTTTTTAAACAAGTCTCTTGATCTACTTTTATCTAAAGCCATTTTAAAAGAATTCGTTAGCTGTTCTTCATCAGTGAAGTTGACAGATGATTGATAAAATATTGACAACTCTTCTGATTGATTTGAAATTTCTAAGTGTTTTTTTTGACCAAATTTTTCTAAGTCTTTGATGAATTTTATCCGATGCTTTATGACGCGACAACCATACTCTACTAACTGATCATCTAAGACCGACAGAAATGTTTCGTCAATCTTCTGGCTGGATTTTAGGTAAGTATTTCTTTGCTTGAGTATATGGTTATAGTTTGATAAGTCTGACAAGTAGATTGGTTTAATTTGTCCCAGTTCAATGTCTATAAACTTTCGACGAACGGAGGGGGCTCCTTTAATTAACTGGAGATCCTCAGGTGCGAAGAGAACCACATTCATATGTCCGATGTAGTCTGAGAGACGAGCTTGTTTTAAGTGATTGACTTTAGTTACACGCCCTTTTGGTGTTAAATCAATTTCTAAAGGGATAGAGCCTGTTTTTTTCTGTAGCAAGCCAGAAAGATGGAGTTGTTCTTCATCAAAATGAATGAGATTTTTATCTGTCCGAGTCCGATGACTACGTGTTAAGGCCAAGAAATAGATTGCTTCTAGAATGTTGGTCTTTCCTTGTGCATTTTGGCCTAAAAAGACATTTAGTTTTGGATTGAAATCAATTTTCGTCTCTTTGTAGTTGCGAAAGGTTTTTATTGTTAAATGTTGGAGCCACATGATTATCTTCCTGGAAAACGTGGAGCTTGTTTGGTTTTAGGGGATAAAGCAGTTTTTTGTTTTTCTTTCTTTACACCCTTATTCATCTCTTTGACAAGTTTAGCAATCCGCTCTTTTTCAATCTTATCTGCTTGGTATTCTTCTTGCTCTTTTAAACTTGGTTGTGTCAAGGTGATGTCAATCTTTAAATCAGGGATGTCAATTACATCTCCTATACGGATCTTTTTCCCACGTCTAGTTTCTAATTCACCATTAAAGGAAACTTGATGTTCCATCAAAAAAGATTTAATAGCACCACCGCTTTGTATAATTCCAAGCTCTTTTAGGAGGGCTTGGAGCGTAATAAATTCTTCAAATAATTTGTATTCCATAATTCACCTCAATCTAAGGTATTATACCATATTTCTTAGAATTAAGTGAGCGAAATCACTGAAAATGAAAACGATTTTTATTTTAAAAGCGGTAAAGAGAATAAGAAATATTTTCCTTTTCGTGATATAATAGAACTCTATATGTAAGGAGGTAAGGTATGGAGTTAGTGCCTGGAATTTCAGCACATTTTGTTCAATCCAAAAAGTTTAAAACAAATAAAATCACTATTCGTTTTACTGCTCCCTTATCTCTTGAGACGATAGCAGGACGCATGTTAAGTGCAAGTATGTTGGAGACGGCAAATCAAGTTTACCCAACATCACAAGTATTTCGCAGATACTTGGCAAGTTTATATGGAACTGATATTTCCACAAGTGCTTATCGTAGGGGACAGGCACATATTCTTGACTTAACGTTTACTTATGTGAAGGATGATTTTTTAAGTAAAAAGAATGTCTTGACTTCTCGAATTTTGGAATTGGTGAAACAGACTTTATTTGCTCCCTTAGCTCAAGATGGTGCTTTTGAGCCAGCCCTATTTGAAATTGAAAGAAAACAGTTGTTGGCTAGTTTAGCTACTGATATGGATGATTCATTTTATTTTGCTCATAAGGAGTTGGATAGTTTGTTCTTTCATGATGAGCGTCTTCAATTGAGATACAGTGATTTACGAAATAGCATTTCAAATGAGTCTCCGGAAAGTAGCTACACTTGCTTTCAAGATGCTCTGAAAAATGATCGAATTGATTTCTTTTTCTTGGGTGATTTTAATGAAGTAGAAATTACAGAATCACTGAAGTCATTATCCCTTACAGCTAGAGAGAATTGTGTTCCTATCCAATATTATCAATCTTATTCGAATGTCCTACGAGAGGGAATGGTTCAGAGGAATGTTGGGCAATCTATTTTGGAATTAGGCTATCATTCTCCTGTAAAATATGGTGATGATGAGCATTTGCCTATGCTTGTTATGAATGGTCTGTTGGGTGAATTTGCACATTCGAAACTCTTTACAAATGTTCGTGAAAATGCTGGAATAGCCTATTCAGTCTCTAGTCAATTGGATTTGTTTAGTGGTCTGTTAAGGATGTATGCGGGTATTGATAGAGAAAATCGAAATCAGGCTAGAAAAATGATGAATCATCAATTGCTAGATCTGAAAAAGGGCAACTTTACAGATTTTGAACTTGAACAAACCAAGGAGATGATTCGAAGATCTTTATTGATTGCTCAAGATAATCAACAGACCCTGGTTGAAAGAGCCTATTTGAATGCTCTATTTGGAAAATCAAGCTTTGATATGGATCGATTGGTGGCAAAATTAGAGAGTGTTGATAAAGAAGCGGTATGTAAAGCTGCCAACAGTTTGAAGTTACAAGCAATTTACTTTATGGAAGGAGTAGAATGACAAAGGTTACTTTTGAAGAAAAATACTATCCTGCTGTAAAGGAAACAGTCTACAAAACACAATTGTCAAATGGATTGACAGTTTCTTTACTCCCTAAACAAGATTTCAATGAGGTTTATGGGGTTGTAACGGTTCAATTTGGTTCCGTAGATGCAACTTATACAAGTTTAGACAAAGGTTTACGTCATCATCCAGCAGGAATTGCACATTTTCTTGAACATAAATTGTTTGAAAGAGAAAACTCTGAGGACATAATGGCTGCTTTTACTCGATTAGGTGCGGAAAGCAATGCCTTTACAAGCTTTACTAAAACCAGCTATCTTTTTTCAACAATTGACCATCTATTAGAGAATTTAGATTTGCTAGATGAGTTAGTCGGAGATGTTCATTTGACAGAAGAGTCTGTTTTGAGGGAACAGGATATTATCCAGCAAGAACGAGAAATGTACCAAGACGATCCAGACTCACGCTTGTTTTTTGCAACATTGGCCAACCTTTATCCTGATACTCCTTTAGCAACAGATATTGTTGGAAGTGAAAAATCAATTTCTGAGATTCAAGTTTCAAATTTAAAAGAAAACTTTACAGACTTTTACAAGCCTGTCAACATGTCACTGTTTTTAGTTGGGAATATTGATGTGGAAGTTGTTGAGGAATACTTTTCGAAAAAGGAAAAGAAAACTTTAGAACAGTTTACAGTTACAAAAGAGAAACTACCCTTGCAGCCTGTGAAGCAAACAGATAGTCTTCGGATGGAAGTTTCTTCACCCAAACTTGCTGTTGCGATTAGAGGTAACGGGCAAATAACAGAAGCTGAGTCTTATCGTTACAATATTTTATTGAAATTGCTATTTACGATGATGTTTGGTTGGACTTCTGACCGTTTTCAAAGGTTATATGAGACTGGGAAGTTAGATGCGTCATTGTCACTTGAGGTTGAAGTCAACAGTCGCTTTCATTTTGTGATATTGACAATGGATACCAAAGAGCCTGTTTCTCTGTCGCATCAATTTCGTAAAGCGATTCGTCAGTTTAGTAGTGATACGGATATTACAGAGGAACATTTAGATCTTGTTAAGAGTGAGATGTTTGGGGAGCTTTTCAGTAGCATGAACTCCTTGGAATTTATCGCAACCCAATACGATCCTATGGATCGCGGAGAAACAATTTTTGATTTTCCAAAAATTTTACAGGAAATTACTTTGGAGGATGTTCTAGAAGCTGGACATCGTTTGATTGATGATGGTGATCTAGTTGATTTTACCATCTTTCCAGCTTAAAAGATGACTAATACTAGAAAGAAGGAATGGTACGTATGAGAAAAAAACAATTGGCGAGGTTCTACGTTTAGCTAGAATTAACCAGGGATTGAGTCTGGAAGAATTACAGGAAAAAACTGAAATTCAGTTGAACTTTCTAGAAGCTATGGAGGCAGATGATTTTGATCAACTTCCTAGTACCTTCTATGCTCGTTCTTTTTTAAGAAAATATGCCTGGGCAGTAGAGTTGGATGAGAGAATTGTCTTGGATGCCTATGATTCGGGTAGTATGATTACTTATGAAGAGGTCGATGTTGATGAAGAAGACTTGTCTGGTCGCAGACGATCAAATAAGAAAAAAACGTCTTATCTCCCCTTGTTTTATTTCGTTCTATTTGCTTTGTCGATTTTAATTTTTGTGACTTACTATGTCTGGAACTACATCCAAACTCAGCCAAGTCCTTCTTCTGCAAATTATAGTGTTGTGAGCTCAACTAGTTCAGCAACCTCAACTAGTTCATCTTCTAGTAGTCAGACGTCTAGCTCATCTTCTACTACGGAATCAACTATTACAGTGTCAGGCGAAGGAAACCGCATTGAAGCTCTCTATAAAACGAGTAAGGAAACAGCTACTGTTCAGCTGGCAGTTTCAGATACGACTAGCTGGGTTAGTGTTTCAGGAAGTGAGCTGGAAGGTGGTGTGACACTATCCGCAGACAATAAAAATGCAAAAACAACAGTTTCGACGAAAGAACCTGTGACTATTACTTTGGGTGTGGTAAAGGGAGTTACTGTGACTGTGGACAATCAAACGATTGATACTTCGAAGCTGACAACTCAGACTGGAACTGTGACACTTACATTTACTACAGATTAAGGAAAAATCAATGAAAAAAGAACAAATTCCTAATGTATTAACTATTGGTAGAATTCTCTTTATACCTCTCTTTATTCTTATTTTGACTTTGGGCCATTCACAAGGAAGTCATTTGCTGGCAGCGATCATCTTTGCAGTTGCTAGTATAACGGATTATCTTGATGGCTACCTTGCTCGTAAATGGAATGTAGTTAGCAACTTTGGAAAGTTTGCAGATCCGATGGCGGATAAGCTGTTGGTTATGTCAGCTTTTATCATGTTGATTGAGTTGGGTATGGCTCCAGCTTGGGTTGTTGCTATTATCATCTGTCGTGAACTTGCGGTGACAGGCCTGCGTTTGTTGCTTGTTGAGACGGGAGGGACAGTTCTAGCAGCAGCGATGCCTGGGAAAATCAAGACCTTTAGTCAAATGTTTGCCATTATCTTTTTGCTCTTACATTGGAATTTAATTGGGCAAATGTTGCTTTATATCGCTTTGTTTTTCACTATCTACTCTGGTTATGATTATTTCAAGGGTAGCGCTTATCTATTCAAAGGGACATTTGGTTCGAAATGAAATCGATTATTGAAGTAAAAGATATGTCTTTTCGTTACAAGGAAGATCAGGATCATTATGATGTTAATAATGTCTCGTTTCACGTGAAACGGGGAGAATGGCTTTCGATTGTAGGTCATAATGGAAGTGGGAAATCGACAACTATCCGTTTGATTGATGGATTGCTTGAGGCAGAGTCTGGGGAAATCTGGATAGATGGGCAATTGCTGTCCTCTGAGAATGTTTGGGACTTACGCCGTCAAATTGGTATGGTTTTTCAAAATCCAGATAACCAATTTGTGGGGGCAACTGTTGAAGATGATGTCGCCTTTGGATTAGAAAATCAGGGACTTCCTCGAGAAGAAATGAAGAAGAGAGTGGCTGAATCTTTGGAGTTGGTAGGTATGCTGGACTTTAAGAAGAGAGAACCAGCTCGTTTATCTGGTGGACAAAAACAACGGGTGGCTATTGCAGGAGTTGTTTCCTTGAGACCAGCTATTTTAATTCTGGACGAGGCTACAAGTATGTTGGATCCCGAGGGGCGCAGAGAACTGATTCAGACAGTTCAAGAGATTCGAAAAGATTACCAGATGACAGTCATCTCCATTACGCACGACTTAGAAGAAGTTGCTATGAGTGACCGTGTCTTGGTCATGAAAAAAGGCCAAGTGGAGTCAACCAGCAGCCCAAGAGAGCTTTTTTCTCGGGATGACCTTGACCAGATAGGGTTAGATGATCCCTTTACGAATCAATTGAGAGAATCATTGAGAGAGACTGGTTATCAGTTGCCGGATGGCTATTTGACAGAAAGAGAGCTAGAGGACAAGTTATGGGAATTACTCTAGAAAATGTGAGCTTTACCTATCAAGAGGGGACTCCCCTATCTTCATCAGCCTTAACTGATGTTTCCTTGACGATTGAGGATGGCTCCTATACAGCTTTAGTAGGACACACGGGTAGTGGGAAATCAACGATTTTACAGCTTTTAAATGGCCTATTGCTACCAAGTAAGGGTTCTGTTCGAGTTTTCGATACCGTCATTACCCCTACATCAACAAATAAAGAAATTCGCCAGATTCGAAAGCAAGTCGGTCTAGTGTTTCAATTTGCTGAAAATCAGATTTTTGAAGAGACTGTTTTGAAAGATGTTGCATTTGGACCACAAAATTTTGGAGTTTCTGAGGAAGAAGCTAAGAAAATTGCGCGTGAAAAGTTAGCCTTGGTAGGCATCAATGAGTCACTCTTTGATCGCAGTCCTTTTGAACTTTCAGGTGGTCAGATGAGACGTGTGGCTATAGCAGGTATGCTAGCCATGGAACCAACTGTCTTGGTTTTGGATGAGCCAACAGCAGGGTTAGATCCTTTGGGCAGAAAAGAATTGATGACCCTGTTTAAAAAACTTCACCTTGCTGGAATGACAATCGTCCTGGTAACGCATTTGATGGATGATGTAGCTGCATATGCGGATCGGGTCTATGTTATGGAAAAGGGGTGTTTGGTCAAAAGTGGCAAACCAAGTGATGTTTTCCAAGATGTAGCCTCTATGGAAAAAGTACAGTTAGGTGTGCCTAAAATCACAGCCTTTTGCAAACGTTTGGCAGATAGAGGTGTAGCTTTTAAAAAACTGCCAATCAAGATAGAGGAGTTTAAGGAGTCGCTAAATGGATAGTATGATTTTAGGGCGTTATATACCAGGAGATTCCATCATTCATCGCTTGGATCCCCGTAGTAAATTGCTCGCTATGATCCTGTTGATTTTGATTGTATTTTGGGCCAATAATCCACTCGCCAATCTCATTCTTTTTGTAGCAACAGGTATATTTATCGCTTTGTCGGGCGTTTCTCTCTCATTTTTTGTCCAGGGATTAAAATCCATGTTTTTCTTGATTGCTTTTACGACTCTATTTCAACTCTTTTTCATTTCAAGTGGAAATGTCTTATTTGAGTTTTCTTTTATAAGAATAACGGATTATGCTTTGCAACAAGCTGGGATTATTTTCTGTCGTTTTGTCTTGATTATTTTCTTTTCTACTTTGCTAACCTTAACGACCATGCCTTTGAGTCTGGCAGCTGCAGTTGAATCTCTCTTAGCGCCTCTGAAACGTGTGAAAGTTCCCGTTCATGAAATTGGTCTCATGTTATCAATGAGTTTGCGTTTTGTTCCAACCTTGATGGATGACACGACGAGAATTATGAATGCTCAGAAGGCTCGTGGAGTTGACTTTGGTGAAGGTAGTATCGTTCAAAAAGTAAAGGCTATGATTCCGATTTTAATTCCTCTTTTTGCGACGAGCTTAAAGCGTGCAGATTCATTGGCAATAGCCATGGAAGCACGTGGTTATCAGGGAGGAAAGGGTAGAAGCCAGTATAGACAGTTGAGATGGAGTCAAAAGGATACACTGGCGATTCTTGTGATTCTGGTGCTGGGATGTCTCTTGTTTTTCTTAAAATCTTAGTGGATTTGTAAGATTGATAAAAAATCACAGTAGTAGATCTTTAGTAAAAAGGTAGGAATATGAACCGTTTTAAAAAATCAAAATATCTAATCATTGTTTTTGTCACAGTTCTAGCAGTTTCTGTACTATTAGTGACAACCTATTCAAGTGCTATTGTGACAAAATTAGGAGATGGCATTTCCTTAGTGGATAGAATTGTTCAAAAACCATTTCAGTGGTTTGATGCTTTCAAATCGGATTTGGGTCATTTGACGCAGACTTACAATGAGAATGAAAGTCTAAAAAAACAACTCTATCAATTAGAGGTAGAGTCTAATCAATCAGAACGTTTAAAAACAGAAAATGAACAACTACGTCAGCTTCTAGAGATGAAGTCAAAATTACAGGCCACAAAAACCCTAGCAGCAGATGTGATTATGCGAGCTCCAGTGTCTTGGAAGCAAGAGTTAACAATTAATGTGGGAAGTTCAAAAGGAGTTTCTGAAAATATGTTGGCCATTGCAAACGGTGGTTTGATTGGTAGTGTTTCAAAAGTAGAGGAGCATTCAACAACGGTTAACTTATTGACAAACACTGAAAATTCCGACAAAATTTCCGTTAAAATCCTGCATGGTTCTACTGAAATTTATGGAATCATCGTTGGCTATGACAAGGAAACCGAACTTCTTAAAATTAGTCAATTAAATAGTAACAGCGACATTAGCGCGGGAGATAAGGTGACGACGGGGGGGCTCGGAAACTTTAATGTTAAGGATATTCCTGTTGGCGAGGTTGTTGCCACAACACACAGCAGTGATTATCTAACGCGAGAGGTAACAGTAAAGTTGAGTGCTGACACCAAAGATCTTCATGTGGTAGAGTTAGTGGGGAATTAGCAATGAGAGTGTTAAAACAAATTGGTATTTTCTTTTTACTCCCTTTTGTTGTGCTAATTGATGCACATATTGGTCAATTAGTAGAATCCTTTTATCCACATTTTCACTTAGCCAGTCATTTCCTGTTTTTATTTCTCTTGTTTGAGACAATTGAGGTATCAGAATACTTCTATCTAGCTTATTGCTGTATGGTAGGTTTGGTGTACGATATCTATTTTTTCCACTTGATAGGAATTGCGACACTTTTATTTATCTTGATAGGTGCCTCACTTCACAAGTTTAATAGTGTGACTTTGTTGAACCGTTGGACGAGAATGTTAACAATAGTTGTGATGAGCTTCCTATTTGATATGGGTAGTTATCTCCTGGCCCTTGCTATGGGACTGACAGTAGAATCAATGCCAGTTTTCATTGTCTACAGTCTTGTCCCATCAATGATTTTAAACTTTTTGTGGATGGTGATTTTCCAGTATATTTTTGAAAAATATTATCTATAAGAAAGAAATAAAAATGTAACAAAGGCGTAATATTTATTATGTCTTTTTTTGGTATACTAGTAATGTCTTAAATAGAAGGAGTATCTACACAATATGAAGAAAAAAATCTTAGCGTCACTTTTATTAAGTACAGTATTGGTTTCACAAGCGGCGGTATTAACAACTGTTCATGCTGAAACAACTGATGAAAAAATTGCTGCTCAAGATAGTAAAATTAGTGACTTGTCAGCTAAACAAAAAGAAGCTCAAAAAGAAGTAGATGAAATCCAAACGCAAGTTACAGCTATTCAAACACAACAAGCAAGCTTGCAAGCTGAAAATGAAACACTTCAAGCGGAATCTAAAAAGCTTGAAGGAGAAATTACTGAGCTTTCTAAGAACATTGTTGCTCGTAATGAATCTTTGGAAAAACAAGCACGTAGCGCACAAACAAACGGTGCTGCAACTAGCTATATCAATACAATTGTAAATTCAAAATCAATTACAGAAGCTATTTCCCGTGTTGCGGCTATGAGCGAGATTGTATCGGCTAACAACAAAATGTTAGAGCAACAAAAAGCTGATAAAAAATCAATCTCAGAAAAACAAGTTGCAAATAATGAAGCAATCAATACTGTAATTGCGAACCAACAAACGCTTGCTGACGATGCACAAACATTGACAACAAAACAGGCGGAGTTAAAAGTTGCTGAGTTGAATCTTGCTGCAGAGAAAGCTACTGCAGAAGGCGAGAAAGCTACCTTGTTGGAACAAAAAGCAGCAGCAGAGGCAGAAGCGAAAGCAGCAGCTGAAGCAGAGGCAGCTTATAAAGCACGTCAAACAAGTCAACAACAATCAGTTGTTGCTTCTGGAAACACAAGTTTCTCAGCTCAAGTGCAAGCAACATCTACATCAGCGTCAGCATCAGCATCAGCATCTGACGACGAGGACTCAAGCTACACTCCAGCACCTACTCCAGCACCTACTCCGACTCCTACTAGACAACGTCCAACATACAGTACAAATGCTTCAAGTTATCCAACTGGTGAATGTACTTGGGGAGCTAAAACATTAGCACCTTGGGCTGGAGATTACTGGGGTAACGGAGCGCAGTGGGCTACAAGTGCAGCGGCTGCAGGATTCCGTACTGGATCAACTCCACAAGTTGGTGCGATTGCATGTTGGAATGACGGTGGATATGGACACGTAGCGGTTGTTACAGCAGTTTCATCAACAACTAGCATTCAAGTATCAGAATCAAACTATGGTGGAGATCGTACAATCGGTAACAAACGTGGATGGTTCAATCCAACTACAACTTCTGAAGGTTATGTTACTTATATCTATCCAAACTAATGAATGAAATAAAGAGGCTCGATTTGAGTCTCTTTTATTATTTTTTATCGAAAGCAAGACCGAAATCTATCAAAATCACTTGAAAATATGGCTAAAATGTGGTAGAATGAACCTTGTCGTGTAAACGATAATACTCATTCTTGATGAATTGTGAAACTGTTGCCCTCGGGTCGTTTTGCAAGTTGAAATCGAGAAGAGGAAAAAACAAAAAGGAGAAATACTCATGGCAGTAATTTCAATGAAACAACTTCTTGAGGCTGGTGTACACTTTGGTCACCAAACTCGTCGCTGGAACCCTAAGATGGCTAAGTACATCTTCACTGAGCGTAACGGAATCCACGTTATCGACTTGCAACAAACTGTAAAATACGCTGACCAAGCATACGACTTCATGCGTGATGCGGCAGCTAACGATGCGGTTGTATTGTTTGTTGGTACTAAGAAACAAGCTGCTGACGCTGTTGCTGAAGAAGCTGTACGTTCAGGTCAATACTACATCAACCACCGTTGGTTGGGTGGAACTCTTACTAACTGGGGAACTATCCAAAAACGTATCGCTCGTTTGAAAGAAATCAAACGTATGGAAGAAGAAGGAATCTTTGATGTTCTTCCTAAGAAAGAAGTTGCACTTCTTAACAAACAACGTGCACGTCTTGAAAAATTCTTGGGTGGTATCGAAGATATGCCTCGTATCCCAGATGTAATGTACGTAGTTGACCCACATAAAGAACAAATCGCTGTTAAAGAAGCTAAAAAATTGGGAATCCCAGTTGTAGCGATGGTTGACACAAACACTGATCCAGATGATATCGATGTAATCATCCCAGCTAACGATGACGCTATTCGCGCGGTTAAATTGATCACAGCTAAATTGGCTGATGCTATCATCGAAGGACGTCAAGGTGAAGATGCAGCAGCAGTTGAAGCAGAATTTGCAGCTTCAGAAGCTCAAGCAGACTCAATCGAAGAAATCGTTGAAGTTGTAGAAGGCGACAACGCTTAATTCAAATAAGTAATCATTACCTAGGAGGGCGGGGCTTAGCCCGGCTCTCCTATTTTTAAAAAATATAGGAGAATCAAAATGGCAGAAATTACAGCTAAACTTGTTAAAGAGTTGCGTGAAAAATCTGGTGCTGGTGTTATGGACGCTAAGAAAGCATTGGTTGAAGTTGAAGGTGATATCGAAAAAGCAATCGAATTGCTTCGCGAAAAAGGTATGGCTAAGGCAGCTAAGAAAGCTGACCGTGTTGCAGCTGAAGGTTTGACTGGTGTATTTGTTAACGGTAACGTTGCAGCAGTAGTTGAAGTAAATGCTGAAACTGACTTCGTTGCAAAAAATGCTCAATTCGTTGACTTGGTAAATGCTACAGCTAAAGTAATTGCTGAAGGAAAACCAGCTAACAACGAAGAAGCTCTTGCCTTGACAATGCCTTCAGGTGAAACTCTTGAAGCAGCCTATGTATCTGCAACAGCTACAATCGGTGAAAAAATCTCATTCCGTCGTTTTGCTTTGCTTGAAAAAACAGATGCACAACACTTTGGAGCATACCAACACAATGGTGGACGTATCGGTGTTATCTCTGTCATCGAAGGTGGAGATGAAGCACTTGCTAAACAAATCTCAATGCATATCGCTGCGATGAAACCAACAGTTCTTTCTTACAAAGAATTGGATGAGCAGTTCGTTAAAGATGAGTTGGCACAATTGAACCACGTGATTGACCAAGATAATGATAGCCGTGCAATGGTTGGTAAACCAGCTCTTCCACACTTAAAATATGGATCAAAAGCTCAATTGACTGATGAAGTGATTGCTCAAGCTGAAGAAGATATCAAAGCTGAATTAGTTGCAGAAGGCAAACCCGAAAAAATCTGGGACAAAATCATCCCAGGTAAAATGGATCGCTTCATGCTTGACAACACTAAAGTTGACCAAGCATACACACTTCTTGCACAAGTCTACATCATGGATGACAGCAAGACAGTTGAAGCTTACCTTGAATCAGTAAATGCTTCAGTAGTTGAGTTCGCTCGCTTTGAAGTTGGTGAAGGTATCGAAAAAGTTGCAAATGATTTTGAAGCTGAAGTTGCAGCTACAATGGCAGCAGCTTTGAATAACTAAAAAATCTGAGACAAATAGTTCTCAGCCATAAAAAAGCTAGGGATTTCCAATTGAGGAACTCTAGCTTTTTAATTTTGACTCCCTCTCTCATTGTATTTTAAGAGGTTGTTGGCCATGAGTATGAATCCCATGTTAATTCTTGCTTGACGCTTACCTCTCAGATCACATCTCTTGTAACCCCAATAACCCCAACAAGCCTTTATCTGCCCCAAAATTTTGTTTTAGAATGAGTATATAAAAAGCCCTTTAATAAGGGCTAAGTGCATTTAGGAGACTACACTTCAAATTCATAGAGTGCTGTAGACAAATAACGTTCGCCGTTATCCGGTGCTAAAGCAAGGACTTTCTTCCCTGTACCTAATTTCTTGGCAACCTCAATTGCCCCGTAAATCGCTGCAGCTGAAGAAATCCCAACAAGGAAGCCTTCTTTTCCACCAATTTCACGGCCAAGTGCTAGAGCATCATCTGACGTTACGCGGACGATACCATCATAGGCCTTTGTATCAAGTGTTTCAGGAATAAATCCAGCTGAGATGCCTTGAATTTTGTGAGGCCCTGGTTTTTCACCAGACAAGATAGCTGACTCGTCTGCCTCAACTGCATAAACTTGAATGTTTGAATTTGCTGCTTTAAGAGCGTGAGAAACACCTGAGATCGTTCCACCAGTACCAACACCACCCACAAAAGCATCTAGTCCATCAGAACCGAAAGTAGCCAGTATTTCAGCTCCTGTTGTTCTTTCGTGTACTTCTGGGTTAGCTGGGTTATTAAATTGGAGTGGAAGGAAGCCGTCACGTTCAGCAGCGATTTCCTGAGCTTTGGCAATAGCCCCTTTCATTCCTTCGCTACCAGGAGTGAGGACGAGTTCAGCACCATAGGCTTGGATAATCTTACGTCGCTCCACACTCATCGTTTCTGGCATGACGATAACAACTTTATATCCTTTAGCGGCACCAACCCATGAAAGACCGATTCCAGTATTTCCACTTGTTGCTTCAACAATAGTAGCACCGGGTTTTAGAATGCCATCCTGCTCAGCCTTTTCAATCATGCTAAGGGCAATACGGTCTTTGACTGAAGATCCTGGGTTAAAGGCCTCTAGTTTAACATAGACGTCTGCAGCACCCTCTGGAACAATATTGTTGAGTTTAACAATTGGTGTTTGTCCGATTAGTTCAGTAATATTATTGTAGATAGTCATAGATATACCTCTTTGTATAAGATGATACTAGTATAACGTGCTCTAGGCTATTTGTAAAATATAGAAATCCTATCGAAGCGATAGGATTTTTTTATATCAAAGGTCTAAGCCATTAATTTTCAATCGATTGTGATAAGCAAGTTCTAGTAAATAGGTGTAAAGGGGAAGAATATCCGTTTTCTTAGGAAATTCAAATTTGTGGTAACTAAAATGCTCATTATGTGCTTTTAGAAAGACATTCTCTAAATAAGTGATCGTAATCTCACTATCGTCTATACCTGCTCCTGCAGTTTCCATTTCAACGTTGACAATGTTCATCAAAAAGAGTGACTTAACAGACATCTTGCGACCAGTAGCGCCTTGCTTATCTGTAAAGATAATACGAATATTTGTAAAGATGATTGCGTCACGGATGAGCTTATATCCACTTTGGATTTCTTCATTCTCTAGTAGGTATTGACCATATTCTTTGATAAGAGCTTCTTTGTTTTGCTCGCTGAAGTTACCAGCAAGTCCTTGAATAAATTTCCCAAACGCCATGTATTTCTCCTTTTTTACACTAAGTTTACAGAAACTTCAACTTCTCGTAAACCTTGATCTGTTAAAGTAACCTTTCCATTAAAGAACTCTACAAGAGCAGACTTGATATTTTCTTTCTCTTCCTTATCAACATAAATTATGGTATCGATTTGATCTGTAAAGTTTGTCTCGAGTTCCATGAGATTATGTTCTTTAAGGAAATTACCATACTCTTGGTATTGAGCGTAAGACATCTGAATGGCTATGCCAGCTTGCTCTTTGATTTCAATAATGCCTATTTCTTTGACAGCCAAGGCTACATTTCCTGCGTAAGCACGAATCAAACCTCCAGCGCCTAGCTTAATCCCCCCAAAGTAGCGAGTAACTACTACGCAGACATTGGTAAGATTATGATTTTCTAAGACGCCAAGCATAGGGACTCCAGCAGTACCACTAGGTTCGCCATCATCACTCGTACGCTTGATTTCACTGCGTTCCCCTACAACAAAAGCAGAGCAGTTATGGGTGGCTTTGTAGTGTTCTTTTTTGATGGTAGTGATGAAGTTACGAGCCTCTTCTTCACTATAGACACGCTTTGCGTGACAGATAAAGCGTGACTTTTTAATTTCTTCTTGGACCTGCCCGTCCTCTTTAATTGTTCTAAATTCCATGATTTAATTGTACTAAAAAAAACCCTAAATCGCTAGATTTTTGCGAATATTAAAGTATGAAAGTAAATCCAAATTATCTCGGTCGCTTGTTTACTGAGAAAGAATTAACAAAAGAAGAATGTCAGATGGCTGAGAAACTTCCAACAATGAGAAAAGAGAAGGGAAAATTGTTTTGTCAACGTTGTAATAGTAGGATTCTAGAGGAATGGTATTTGCCTATAGGTGCCTGCTATTGCAGGGAGTGTTTGCTGATGAAGCGAGTCAGGAGTGATCAAGCCTTATACTATTTTCCGCAGGAAGATTTTTCAAAGCAAGATGTTCTCAAATGGCGTGGTCAGTTAACCCCTTTTCAGGAAAAAGTATCAGAGGGGTTGATTCGAGCAGTCGAAAAGAGAGAGCCTACCTTAGTTCATGCTGTGACAGGTGCTGGAAAGACAGAGATGATTTATCAAGTTGTTGCCAAAGTGATTGATGATGGTGGTGCAGTTTGTTTGGCAAGTCCTCGAATTGATGTGTGTTTGGAACTGTATAAGCGACTGCAGAAAGACTTTGCTTGCGATATAGCGCTACTCCATGGCGAATCAGAGCCCTATTTTCGAACTCCCTTAGTAGTTGCAACAACTCATCAGTTATTAAAATTTTATCATGCTTTTGATTTGTTGATAGTGGATGAGGTAGATGCCTTTCCTTATGTTGACAATCAAATGCTTTACCATGCTGTAAAGAATAGTGTAAAGGAGAATGGCATGAGAATCTTTTTAACAGCTACATCTACTGATGAGTTAGATAAGAAAGTTCGAATAGGAGAGTTAAAAAGGCTAAGCTTGCCGAGACGATTTCATGGAAATCCTTTGATTATTCCTAAACCTGTCTGGTTATCAGATTTTAATCGCTGTTTAGAGAAAAGTCAGTTGTCATCTAAGTTAAAGACCTACATTGAGAAACAGAGAAGAACAGGTTATCCATTGCTTATTTTTGCATCAGAGATTAAGAAAGGTGAAAAACTAAAAGAAATACTACAGGTGCATTTCCCGAATGAGAATATCGGTTTTGTATCTTCTGTCACAGAAAATCGATTAGAGCAGGTGCAAGCTTTTCGAGATGGAGAGTTGACGATATTGATCAGTACGACAATTTTAGAGCGTGGGGTTACCTTCCCTTGTGTGGATGTTTTCGTTGTAGAAGCTAATCATCGTCTCTTTACCAAGTCTAGCTTGATTCAGATTGGTGGGCGAGTTGGGCGTAGTATGGACAGACCAACTGGTGAGTTGCTCTTCTTTCATGATGGATTAAATACTTCCATCAAAAAGGCAATCAAGGAAATCAAGCAGATGAACATGGAGACAGGTTTATGAACTGTTTATTATGTGGACAGACTACCAAGTGTGAGCTGACTTTTAGTAGTCTCTTCCTTTTGAAGGACGACTGCAGTTATCTTTGCTTAGCTTGTGCTTCTAGTTTTGAGAAGATTGGTGAGAAATATTGTCCAAACTGTATGAAAACAGATATGTCAACTAAGTGTCAAGATTGTAAACTTTGGTGTAAAGAAGGAATTCGGGTTGATCATAAGGCAATCTTTACCTATAATCAAGCTATGAAAGACTTTTTCAGTCGATATAAGTTTGATGGCGATTTTTTGCTTAGAAAAGTTTTTGCTTCCGTTCTTGCTGAGGAGCTGAAAAAGTATAGAGGTTATCAATTTGTGTTGATTCCCCTAAGTCCTGAAAGATTACTTGAGAGGGGATTTAACCAAGTTGAGGGTTTGGTCGAAGCGGCAGGCTTTTCTTTTAAAGATATATTAGGAAAAAGAGAAGAGAGTGCTAGTTCTTCTAAAAGCCGTTTGGAAAGGTTGGCTACTAAAATTCCATTTTTTATTAAAGATGGGATCTCACTTCCTAAGAAGATTTTGCTGATTGATGACATCTATACAACAGGTGCAACTGTGAATCGTGTAAAACGACTTTTGGAAGAAGCGGGTGCTTTGGAAGTTAAAACCTTTTCCCTTGTAAGATGAGGAAAAAATTTGCAAAATGAAAATGAAAGCGTTATAATATAGTTAGAAAAACAAAAATGTTTAGAAAGAAGGTACTTATATGATTAAATATAGTATCCGTGGTGAAAACCTAGAAGTAACAGAAGCAATTCGTGATTATGTAGTTTCTAAACTCGAAAAGATCGAAAAGTATTTCCAACCAGAGCAAGAGTTGGATGCACGTGTGAATTTGAAAGTTTACCGTGAGAAAACAGCAAAGGTTGAAGTAACAATTCCACTTGGATCTATTACTCTTCGTGCAGAAGATGTTTCTCAAGATATGTATGGTTCTATCGATCTTGTAACAGATAAAATTGAACGTCAGATTCGTAAAAATAAGACTAAAATCGAACGTAAGAATAAAAATAAAGTTGCGACAAGTCAACTCTTTACAGATGCTCTAGTTGAAGATGCAGATGTTGTGCAACCTAAAGTCGTTCGTTCAAAACAAATTGATTTGAAGCCAATGGATTTAGAAGAAGCCCTTCTTCAAATGGATTTATTGGGACATGATTTCTTTATTTATGTAGATGTAGAAGATCAAACAACTAATGTTTTGTATCGTCGAGAAGATGGTGAAGTTGGTTTGCTCGAAGTAAAAGAATCATAAAATTGAAATAACTAATAAGAGTGGTTTACTGATTTGTAAACCACTTTTTCTTGTGCCTATAAGTAAGTAGAAAAACGAGGAAATCCTTGATAAAACAGTCAGAATCGACCCCTATAATCTGAACTTATAGGGGTGTTTATATTTATTAAGTAGACAAAATAATACCCTAAGGGATAGAATGGGGTTGTCAACAAATAGCGAATACAAAAATGTAAGCGCTCTTATAACAAATAAAGGAGTCATAACTATGGCAACAAAAGAAGAAATTTTACGCGAACTATATCCTGAGGACCTTTTTCACTATGCGGATGGTCTAACTTTGGGTGAAGCAGAGGTTTTACAAGAAACTCGCCGTTTGATTGAGAAACATCTCCGTCCGGTTATTAATGAATACTGGGAAAAACCTGATTTTCCTTTTGAAGAATTCTATGCTGTGGCTAAGGGCGCTCAAATTATGAACAATCCAAAATTGTTTGAAGGACGTGAGGGTAGCTGGAAACCATCTGAACTTTATATTGCTTTCTTGTATCTTGAACTTGCTCGCTTCGATGCTTCTATGGCAACATTCTACACCGTTCATGGTGGACTTTGCTACAACACAATTCTCTTGGGTGGTGATGAGCGTCAACAAAAAGAATTTCTTCCAAAATTAGCTGCATTTGATTGGCAAGGTTGCTTCGCTTTGACTGAACCTCTTTCAGGTTCTGATATTGCTGGAGGACTTGCAACTACTGCAGAACGTGTTGGAGACAAGTGGATTCTAAATGGTGAAAAACGCTGGATTGGTGGTTCAGATACTGCAGATGTCGTTCCTGTATTTGCTCGTGATGTTGCGGATGGCAAGGTGAAATGCTTTATCGTTCGTAAGGGAGCTCCTGGATATCATGCGGAACCAATCCCACATAAGATTGCTCTTCGTTGTGTCCGCAATGGCCATATTACTATGAAGAATGTAGAGGTTCCAGATTCAGACCGTTTGGTAAATATCAATGGTTTTGGTGATGTAGCCCGTATCTTGACCTTCACTCGTGCGGACGTTGCTCACATTGCTATGGGAGTGACTTGTGGATCTTATGTAGCAGCTCTTAAATATGCTAAAGATCGTGAACAGTTCAAACGTCCAATTGCCAAATTCCAAATTGTTCAAGAAAAATTGGCTCGTATGCAAGCAAATGCTGTAGCAGTTATTGCTTATTCAACTCGTATTGCTGAGATGCAAGAGAAAGGGAATGAATTGATGCTTAACTCTGCTCTTGCTAAGATGCACAATTCCTTGGTGATGCGCGAAACAGTTGCCCTTGCTCGTGAAACTTGCGGAGGTAATGGTATTACACTTGAGACAGACGTTGCTCGTTTCTTTGCAGATGCTGAATCAATCTATACCTATGAAGGTTCACACGAAGTGAATGCCTTGATTGTTGGTCGTGAGATTACTGGACTAGGTGCCTTTGTTTAATGTCAGAAGGGCGATTGAAGGATTTCTGTTCAATCGTCCTTGCTTCATGCACTGGATTTTTGTAAAATAAGAAGGAGAAAATAATGATATCTAAAGTGATGATTATTGGTTCTGGTCAAATGGGAAGCGGAATTGCTCAAGTATTTGCTCAGGCTGGTTTTACAGTTTACTTAAACGATATTAAAGAAGAATTTGTTCAAAGAGGCTTGAATAATATCACAAAACAATTGGAACGTTCAGTTGAAAAAGGACGGATGTCTGCGGATGAGAAGGATCAGGTATTAGCCAATTTGCTTCCATCTGTTTCATATGAAGATGCGAAAAAAGTCCAATTGGTGATTGAAGCTGCAACTGAGAATCGTGAGATTAAGTTGAATATTTTCAAACAATTGGATGAATTGACAGATCCTAAAACTATCTTAGCATCAAACACATCCTCTTTGTCAATCACGGATATAGCTGCTGCTACTAAACATCAGGAGCGCGTGATTGGAATGCACTTCTTTAATCCTGCCCCAATCATGAAACTTGTAGAGGTTATTAAGGCCTTGCAGACTTCAGAAGAAGTGGTTCAGGCGGTTCGTGAATTGACAGTGAAAATTGGTAAAACACCAGTTGATGTTAAAGATTCTTATGGTTTTGTTGTGAACAGAATTTTGATTCCTATGATCAATGAAGCCGTTTACATTCTAGGTGAAGGAGTGGCTAGTGCCGAGGAAATCGATGAAGCGATGAAACTTGGTGCAAATCATCCTATTGGACCTTTGGCTCTTGCTGACTTGATTGGGTTGGATGTTTGTTTGGCTATTATGGGCGTCCTAAACCAAGGGTTTGGTGATCAAAAATACCGTCCTGCCCCTCTTCTTAAGAAAATGGTCGAAGCAGGAAAATTGGGACGGAAGACAAAAGAAGGCTTCTTTACTTACTAGACACTGATGGAGGTAGTCATGAAAGACGTAGTTATTGTTTCGGCAGTGCGAACACCTTTAGGTTCCTTTGGCGGGAGCTTGAAGAATGTTTCTGCTGTTGATTTGGGATCTTTGGTAATTAAGAGTGCTTTGGAAAAAGCGAATATTAAACCAGAGCAGGTAGATGAAGTGATTATGGGGAATGTCCTAGGCGCAGGTTTAGGCCAAAACGTGGCTCGCCAAATGAGTATTCATGCTGGGCTTCCTGAATTTACACCAGCCTTTACCATTAATAAGGTTTGTGGTTCTGGTTTGAAGGCAGTGCAGTTAGCTGCTCAAGCGATTCAGTGCGGAGATGCAGATATTGTCGTGGCTGGTGGTGCAGAAAACATGAGCCAGGCTCCATATGTTTTGCCAAGCTTCCGTTGGGGTGGCCGTATGGGAGATTCGAAAGTGGTAGATACCATGATTAAGGACGGTTTGTCTGATGCCTTTAACGAATACCATATGGGGATTACAGCTGAGAATGTGGCAGAAGAATATGGTATTAGCCGGGATGATCAAGATGCGCTTGCTTTGGAATCACAAAAACGAGCAGTAGCGGCTATAGAATCTGGACGCTTTAAGGAAGAGATTGTTCCGGTGGTTATTCCTCAACGCAAAGGCGATCCTATCATCTTTGATACAGATGAATTTCCTAGAAAAGATGCTAGCTTGGAGAGTCTGTCCAAGCTACGCCCTGTTTTCAAAAAAGACGGTTCTGTTACAGCGGGTAATGCATCAGGTATCAATGACGGAGCAGCGGCTGTCTTGGTCATGAGCGCTGAAAAAGCTGAAGAATTAGGACTTCCAGTCATTGCGCGAATTCGTTCGTATGCAAGTGCAGGTTTGGATCCTAAGATTATGGGATGTGGACCGATTTATGCGACCCGTAAAGCTCTTGAAAAAGGTAATTTGACAGTTGATGATCTTGACTTGATCGAGTCAAATGAAGCCTTTGCTGCTCAGGCTTGTGCGGTTGGGAAAACACTTGGCTTTAACACAGATATTGTCAATGTCAATGGTGGCGCGATTGCTCTTGGTCATCCAATTGGAGCTTCAGGCTGCCGTATCTTAGTGACTCTGGTACATGAGATGATGAAACGTGATGCCAAAACTGGTTTAGCAACTCTCTGTATCGGAGGAGGGATGGGAACAGCCCTCATCGTTGAACGTTAGTTATTAGAAAACTGAACGTCATTTCCTCTTTTTCAATATTACGATTACAAAATGAGATATTGATCCGATCTCATAGTTACATACCTTATCAAGTGTCTTTCTCCGAAAGTGCTTGATAAGGTATTTTTGCTTTTCCTAAGACTTTGAGGGTATATTGAATGGCCCTATTCTATAAGCTGGACTTATAGGTCTATAAATAAAGATTAAGTAGACGGATAGGGAAAAAAGGATTATGATGAAAATGTAAGCTCTTACATTTTGTGTTGGTATTTGTTGACGCTGTACTCTGTACTCAAAATAAATCAAGTAGGAGCAAAACAATGAGTAAAACTGTTTTATTAGAGGTTAAGAATGGTCTTGGCTATCTAACAATTAACCGTCCATCGGCTTTGAACGCTTTAAGTTCAGAAGTCTTAAAGGATTTGAATCTCGTTTTAGACCAAATTGAAGCTAGCGAGGACATTCGTGTTGTCATCGTGACTGGTCAAGGGGAAAAAGCATTTGTCGCTGGAGCAGACATTAAAGAGATGGACCAAATGTCTCCAATTCAGGCTCATGAATACATGACCTATGCGAACGACACCTTTACCCGCTTATCTGAATTGACTCAGCCAACTATTTCAGTATTGAATGGTTATGCTTTGGGAGGCGGTTTAGAATTAGCTCTTTCAACTGATATCCGAATCGGCTATGACAAGACAATGGTTGGCTTCCCTGAAGTCGGCTTGGGAATCATTCCTGGTTTTGCAGGTACCCAAAGAATGTCTCGTTTGATTGGTACTAGTAAAACAAAGGAATTAATTTTCACTGCTAGAATGGTTAAAGGACAAGAAGCATATGATCTTGGAATTCTTAACAAGTTGGTATCAGCAGAAGAACTATTGCCTGCGGCAGAAGAGCTAGCAGCAGCGATTATGAAAAATGCACCGCTAGCAGTTGAAAAAGCTAAACATATTATCCAAGTTGGCTCAGAACTCCCTCTGAAAAATGCTATTCGTTTGGAAACAGAAGCGGAAGCTCTACTCTTCTCAACAGAAGATAAGATAGAAGGAATGCGCGCTTTTGTTGAAAAACGCAAAGCTGTCTTTCAACGTAAATAAGAGAGGAGATAGGTTATGAAAGTTGTAACATTGTCTGAAGCTATTTCCTTGATTCATTCAGGAGATAAAGTTGGTATTTCTGGATTTCTTGGAGTGGGAGAACCATTTGAGTTAATTGAGGAACTAGTTCGTCAAAACCAGCAAGATTTGACCTTGGTGTCTGTTGTAACCTCTCAACCAGGTAAGGAAGTTGGAGTTGGTCGTCTTTGTGAAAATCATCAGGTTACAAAGTATATTGCAGCCCATGTAGGAACATCTGCTGCTGCTCAGCATGATTATTTCTCAGGAACCATGAAAGTGGAGTTCACTCCGATGGGAACTGTCGTAGAACGCTTACATGCTGCAGGTGCGGGTCTTGGAGCAGTTTTAACGCCAACAGGTGTAGGAACAATTCTTGAAGATGAGCACGAAAAAGTAACTCGAAATGGAAAAGAATATTTGATTTATGATCCATTGAAGATTGATATTGCCTTGATTAAAGCTACTAAGGCTGATAAATATGGTAATCTTTATCTAGATGGGACTACTAAAAACATCTCTCTTCAACTCGCTCTAGCGGCTGATACAGTCATTGTTGAGACAAACGAGTTGGTTGAAGTCGGGGAAATTGATCCAAATGATATTTACATCCCTGGTATCCTAGTTGACTATGTCGTTCAAGGATTGACACCACAAGAGCATCATCAGATGATGGGAGACTTGTGGACAGAGACAAAAAAACTGGCGGGGGTGAAGTAAAATGAAAGCAAAAGAAATTATCGCAAGACGTGTAGCGCTTGAATTTAAAGATGGAGATGTGGTCAATCTTGGATTTGGGATTCCAAACGCTTCTGCTGATTATATTCCTGAAGGAGTAAATGTTATTTTGCAGGCAGAAAATGGCGCCCTTCGATTTGGAGAAACACCAACTAAGGACACCTATAATGCCAATTTAGCGAACTCTGGTGGAGCTCCTATCACATTATTACCAGGAGCAGCCTTGTTTGATCTACAAACTTCCTTTGCAATTATTCGTGGTGGACACGTGGATGCAACTGTTCTGGGAGCGCTAGAAGTCAGCCAAGATGGTAGCATTGCGAACTGGATTATCCCAGGGAAATTTGCTCCTGGTATGGGTGGTGCAATGGACTTATTGGTAGGTGCTAAGCGTGTAATCGGGGCTATTCAACACACAACTGCTGATGGGGAATCCAAGTTGTTGAAAGAATGTACCTTGCCACTTTCAGCTAAAGGAGTATTGGATCTTGTCATCACAGAATTAGCTGTTTTTGGATTCAAAGATGGTAAATTCCTGTTGAAAGAGCTGGCTCCTGGTGTGACATTAGAAGAAGTTCTTGAAAAAACAGCTGGGGAAGTCATTGTCTCAGAAGACCTAAAAACAATGCCGATTTAAGCAAAAAAAGAGCTATTTTCTGCTTAGTGTGTTATGATATAAACTAGATAGTATTGTAAGCGTTTTATATACAACGTTAAAATGAAGTATTCGAAATGTTATTTCGATAAAAAGTCAGTAGACAACTATCAAACACTAGAATAGTTGTCTAATTGACTTACTAAAATAGTGAAGGAAAGCTAGGTGATGGGTAAGTGGATATTATCCAAATGAACTATTTCATCAATATCATAGAATGCGGATGCAACCTTTCCATTGCTGCAAAGAAGATTCACATTAGTCAATCAGCCTTGAGTCAATTTGTGACAAATTTTGAAGCAGCTGAAGGGGTTCAATTATTCAATCGCAAGAATGGAAGATTAGAAAGTTTAACAGAGGCGGGACGCAAAATTTATCGTTATGCGACCGAGATTGTGAATCGACATGAAGAAATGCTTTCCATGATCCATATAGAAGCTCAAAAGCAAAAGGGCACCATTAATCTTGGTATTCCGTCCTTGATTTTACGAGTTTATTTTGCTAGTGCTTTGCCTCATTTTCTGAAAAATAATCCTCATATCCATATCCAGGTTACGGAAGGTGGAGGGAAGGAAATTCGTCAAAAAATGGTTGATGGAGATTTGAATCTCTCTATTCTGATAGAGCCTACGAGCCTGGATGCTAAAAAATATGAACAACATATCATTCAATTGGATGAATACGTTGCTTATATGGATAAGGATCATCCGCTGGCTCAGAAAAGCTTGTTGGAATGGTCTGATATTGCTGGTTATGAATTGGCAACCTTCAACAAAACATTTACGACTTATGATTTAGTGACAGAAAAACTTCGTTCACAACGAATTGAGGCTAAATTTGCTTATCTTTCCTCTACTTGGGACTTCCTAGTTGAATCAACTCATCAGACAGATTTGATTGCCCTTTTGCCAAGGCCGGTTGAATATTTTGTGGATAAGAGTCGTTTTAAGGCGGTTAGATTCAAGGATCCGATTCCATTTAATATTTGGTTTTGTAGACCCTATAAAAACTCCTACAATGAAGTAGAGTCTTATGTGTATGAAGAATTGTTGAAAGATTATTACCAACCGTTTTCTGACAACTAAGATGAGGTGAATGCGATGACCTATAATGACGTGCTGGCGCGAGAATTGAAGGCAGACGTGAAAGTGTTGATTCGGGACTATTTCAAGTCTCATGAGGATGAACAACAGTTCCCTAGAGAATTGCTTTATCAGTTTATTGAGCAATTTGATATCTTTTCCTTGCTTTTAGATAGTCAAGATTCTGTTTTGAGAACCGAGTTTTTAACCTTTATTCGCTTGATTTCAAAAGATTTTCCTGCTTTTTCTGCTGTTCTACTAACTCAGGCATGTTATGGTATCTATCCTATTTTACGATATGGGAGTCAGGAACAAAAATCGCGTTATGTAGAACCATTAGTAAGGGGAGAAATCTTAGCTGGCTTGGGATTTTCTGAAGGAAAATTGATGGACAGCTTGGAGGTTATTGCAACAACTGCAAGGAAAACAGAAACAGGTTGGTCTTTAACTGGGAAGAAGTCAATTGTATCAAATTGCCGCTATACAGATATTTTGTTAATCTTAGCCAAGGTTCAGGAAGCTAACGGAGAAGATGGATACGGATTTTTCATTGTTGATACGACTCGACCGGGAGTTGCTTTTGGAGATGATGTTGCAAAACCTGGTTTACAGGGTTTGCCTGTGAATTCGGTAACTTTTGATCAGGTCATATTGCCAGAAGATAGTCTGCTAGGATTGACGCTAAATGGGGAAACTCAGTTAAATGATATTATCAAAAAATTACAGCTAGGATTAAGCGCAATCTCTATTGGTATCTCTGAGGGAGCTTTTGAAACAGGTCTGGCTTTTGTAAAGGTCAAAAGGAGATTTGGGAAACCATTAATCGATGCGACAGTCTATCAACATCAATTCGCAGACTTGTATACTAAGCTGTGTGCGGCTGAATCTTACTTTGCTTCCTACAAGGACAGGATGAAGGCGGATTCTCTCTTTGTATCTCAGATAAAACTTTATACGACAAAAGTAGCAATTGAGATTTCTGAGGAAATTATTAGATTAATTGGACCTCTTCAAACCTTGGATGACATCCCCATAGACCGTTATCTAAAGGATGCCAAAACGATTGAAATCTATGGAAAATCTGGGGATTCGATTCGTAAAAGAATAGCAGCCCAATGGATAAAGGAGTAAAGCATGGCAGAACTCACCTTACAGGAATATCAATTTCATGATATGAAACTGATATGGCTACGTGGAGCCGATAAATTGACGGATGCAGGGACTCTTTTTGGTCCGGTTCCGAAAGTTGTGTGGTCTCGTTACTACCCAACAAATGATGCTAATATGATGGCAGAATTGACGGATCCTATTTTGATCCAGTACAAGGGTAAAAATTACTTGATAGATGCAAGTTTTGATACAGCAAAATTATCCGATAAACAAAGGCGTAACTTAGGAATCTTGTCTGAAAGTCGGGTAGAAGAAAGTTTAGCTCTTTTAGGACTATCGCCTGAAGACATTGACATCGTGCTGATGACACATATGCACCACGATCATTCTGGTGGCTTGACGTATGTGAATGATCAAGGGAAGCTGGTTTCCAAGTATCCAAACGCCAAGATTATTGTGAATGATGTCGAGTGGTATGAGATGAGAAACCCTAATGATCGAACGCGGGGAACTTATCTGAGAGAAAATTGGGAACCGATTCAAGATCAGGTGACGACTTTCTCAGAGTATATCAATGTCATTCCAGAAATCCAAATGATTCACACAAGTGGTCACAGCAATGGCCACAGTATTATCTTGCTCAAACAGGGGAAAGATACGATGATCCATATGGGGGACTTGATGTTATCACATGTTCATCGAAATCCTCTCTGGGTTCCAGCAGTTGATGATTATCCTATGAAATCAATTTTAGCCAAAAAGAAGTGGTTGCGTCAGGCTTTTGAGAATCATTATAAGTTTTTCTTTTACCATGATCAATTTTTCGCGGTGGTAGAGTTTGACAAGGATGGGAAGGAATTTGTAGATTATGTTCTACGTTCTCGCCCCCCACTTATTCCTTTTACAGATCAGCAGGATCGTAAGCCAGATTTTTTAGGATAGCAGAATATGAGGAGACAAATATAACATTTTCTTGTTGACGGGGATATTGGTGCATCATGCATCCATTTGCCAACAAGAATCAACAGAAAATAAAAGGAGGACTCATATGTCAATTACAAAACTTTTACAGATTCAATATCCAATTTTCCAAGGGGCTATGGCTCAAATCTCGCACTATCAACTAGCAGCAGCTGTTTCTGAGGCTGGAGGTCTGGGAATTATCGCTTCGGGTGGTATGACCGGAGAGCAGTTGCGAGAAGAAATTCGTGAACTGAGAAAGTTGACAGATAAGCCTTTTGGTGTCAACATCATGTTGATGATGAAAAATATCAAGGATATTGTGACTGTTATCATCGAAGAAAAGGTTCCAGTGGTAACTACAGGTGCAGGAACTCCTAAGTATATCATGCCTTACTTGAAAGAAGCAGGAATCAAGGTTATTCCAGTTATTGCCAGTGTCAAGCATGCTCAAAAAATGCAAGAATTGGGAGTTGATGCTGTAATCGCTGAAGGTTCAGAAGCTGGTGGCCATATTGGAGAGACCAATACAATGGCTCTTATCCCACAAATCGTTGATGCGGTAACGATTCCAGTCATTGCTGCAGGAGGTGTGGCAGATGGTCGTGGACTTGCTGCTGCGATTGCCCTAGGTGCACAAGGAGTTCAAATGGGAACAGTTTTTCTTGCTTCAGAAGAATGTCCAATTTCTCCAGCCTATAAAGAAGCTATTTTGGCGGCAAGTGATACAGCGACTGCGGTTACAGGCCGCATTGCGGGAGCGCCAGTTCGTTGTATTCGCAATGAGATGACGGATCACTACATTGAATTAGAGCAGAAAGGTACAAACCGAGAGGAACTGGAAGAAATTACGATCGGTTCCCTATCTAAGGCTGTCTATGAAGGTGATACAGTTCATGGTTCAATGATGAGCGGACAAATTGCGGGTTTGGTGAAAGACATCAAACCATGTAAGACTATTTTAGAATCAATTGTGAAACAGGCGCAAGAGTGCCTACAAGACATTCGACTAGAATTAGGTGAATAATGTAATCTAGGCGGAAGATTCTGCACTGATGTGGAAAAAGGAGAGCGAGGCATTTGCTATCCTTTTTTATATATGGTTTCTTTAAGAGCATCTTGCTATAATAAAAGCAGTGCTTTCTCTTTAAAGGTCGCTTTTTAAGGGCTTTTGTGATATAATAATGCGCAAGAGGTTTAGAATGAAAAAAAATAATTTAATCCCGTTTTCTGCAGTCTTACTAGGACTTGCAACTTTCGGAATCTTAACTTTGCTGATTATTTTTTCACATAATCTTGCTGTAACAATCACTGTTTTATTTTTATTTGTACTGCTTTATCTGCTTTTATTTGTATGGCAAAAAAAACAGTACGAAAAGAGCGAAATTGAACAAATCCAATATGTAAATCACCAAGCCGAAAATAGCTTGAGTACTTTGCTTGATCAAATGCCGGTGGGAGTCCTGAAATTAGACTTATCAAGTGGAGAAGTAGAATGGTTTAATCCTTATGCTGAGTTAATTTTGACAAATGAAGAAGGGGAAATTGATGTTGAGTTAATTCAAGCCATCATCAAGGCTTCTGTTGGGAATCCTGGTTCGTATGCCACCTTGGGCGAAACACGATATGCTGTCCATATGGACAAGGCTTCAGGCGTTTTGTATTTTTTTGATGTTTCTGGGGAGTACGAAGCAACTGTCGAATTGGTAACTAGCCGTCCAGTCATTGGGGTCATCTCAGTGGATAATTACGATGATTTGGAGGATGCGACGTCTGACTCTGATATCAGCCATATCAATAGCTTTGTAGCTAATTTTGTTTCAGAATTTGCTAGTAAGTATGCTATGTTTTCTCGCCGTGTGGGGATGGATCGTTTTTATTTATTCACAGATTATACAGTACTCGAGGAATTGATGAATGATAAATTCTCTGTTATTGATACTTTCCGAGAAGAATCAAAACAGAGGCAACTAGCCCTAACTTTAAGTATGGGATTTTCTTATGGTGATGGAAATCATGAAGAGATAGGGAAAATTGCCTTGCTCAACTTGAACTTAGCAGAAGTTCGCGGTGGTGACCAGGTGGTGGTCAAGGAAAATGATGAGACCAAGAATCCAGTCTACTTCGGTGGAGGAACTGCTGCGTCTATCAAACGTACTCGTACACGTACGAGAGCCATGATGACAGCCATTTCTGATAAGATTCGAAGTGTTGACCAGGTTTTTGTAGTCGGTCATAAAAATCTAGATATGGATGCCTTGGGCTCTGCTGTCGGTATGCAGTTGTTTGCAAGTAATATTATTGAAAACAGTTATGCTATCTATGATGCAGACCAGATGTCAGCAGATATCGAGCGTGCTATCCAGTTCTTAAAGAAGGAAGATACTACGAAACTCTTATCTCTTACAGATGCGATGAAGCTAGTTACAAGCCGTTCGTTATTGATTTTAGTGGATCACTCAAAGACGGCTTTGACCTTATCGAAAGATTTTTATGATTTGTTTACTCAAACCATTGTTATTGACCATCATAGACGTGATCAGGATTTCCCTGAGAATGCAGTCATCACCTATATTGAAAGTGGAGCAAGTAGTGCGAGTGAGCTGGTCACAGAATTGATTCAGTTCCAAAATTCTAAGAAAAATCGTTTGAGTCGTATGCAGGCTAGCGTACTGATGGCTGGAATGATGCTGGATACCAAGAACTTTACATCTCGCGTAACGAGTCGAACCTTTGATGTGGCTAGCTACCTGAGAACACGTGGAAGCGATAGTATTGCTATCCAGGAGATTGCTGCGACAGATTTTGAGGAGTATCGTGAGGTAAATGAACTCATTTTACAAGGTCGTAAGCTAGCTTCAGATATCTTGATTGCCCAAGCTAAGGACTCAACCACTTATGACACCGTTGTTATCAGTAAGGCTGCCGATGCTATGCTGGCCATGTCCGGTATTGAGGCTAGTTTCGTTCTGGCAAAAAATACACAAGGATTTATCTCCATCTCGGCTCGAAGCCGTAGTAAAATCAATGTGCAACGCATTATGGAAGAGCTAGGTGGCGGAGGCCATTTTAATCTAGCGGCTGCGCAAATCGAGAATATGAATCTGTCAGAAGCAGGAGAAAAATTGACTAAACTAATCTTGGATGAACTAAAGGAAAAGGAGAAAGAAGAATGAAAGTAATCTTTTTAGCAGATGTTAAAGGAAAAGGAAAAAAGGGCGAAATCAAGGAAATGCCAACTGGCTATGCTCAAAACTTCCTGATTAAAAAGAATTTGGCCAAGGAAGCGACTGCTCAAGCAGTGGGCGAGTTGCGTGGTAAACAAAAATCAGAAGAAAAGGCTCATGCTGAAATGATTGCTGAAGCAAAAGCCATCAAGGCTAAGCTTGAAGCAGAAGAAACGGTTGTAGAGTTTGTTGAAAAGGTTGGACCAGATGGCCGTACATTTGGCTCCATCACTAACAAGAAAATTGCAGAAGAATTGCAAAAGCAATTTGGTATCAAGATTGACAAACGCAATATTCAAGTGCAAGCACCAATTCGAGCAGTAGGTTTGATTGATGTACCAGTGAAAATCTATCAAGATGTTACAAGTGTCATCAATCTTCGTGTAAAAGAAGGTTAAGTTTACAATTTCTTGACAAGATTGTAAAAGGAAGGAAAGTCGGATGGCAGAAGTAGAGGAACTGCGAGTTCAACCTCAGGATATTTTGGCAGAACAATCTGTTCTGGGGGCTATTTTTATAGATGAGAGTAAGCTCGTTTTTGTCCGAGAATACATTGATTCTCGTGACTTCTTTAAATATGCTCATCGGTTGATCTTCCAAGCGATGGTAGATTTGTCGGATCGTGGGGAAGCAATTGATGCGACGACAGTTCGGACGATTTTGGATAGCCAAGGGGATCTCCAAAATATTGGTGGCTTGTCTTACCTTGTCGAAATTGTCAACTCTGTACCAACTTCAGCCAATGCAGAATATTATGCTAAAATCGTAGCCGAAAAGGCTATGCTACGTCGCTTGATTTCCAAATTGACAGAGTCTGTCAACCAAGCCTATGAGGCTTCTAAGCCTGCAGATGAAATCATCGCTCAGGCTGAAAAGGGACTCATAGATGTTAGCGAAAATGCCAATCGTAGTGGGTTCAAGAACATCCGAGATATTCTAAATATCAACTTTGGGAACCTAGAAGTTCGGTCACAACAAACAACGGATATCACGGGTATTGCAACGGGTTATCGAGATTTGGACCATATGACGACAGGTCTCCATGAGGAGGAGCTAATTATCCTAGCGGCGCGACCAGCGGTTGGTAAGACGGCCTTTGCTTTGAACATTGCGCAGAACATTGGGACTAAGTTGGACAAGACGGTAGCTATCTTTTCACTGGAAATGGGTGCAGAAAGTCTAGTAGACCGGATGCTAGCGGCCGAAGGCTTGGTGGAGTCTCATTCTATCCGTACGGGTCAATTGACTGATGAGGAGTGGCAAAAGTATACTATTGCCCAAGGAAATCTAGCCAACGCGAGTATCTATATTGATGATACACCAGGGATTCGAATCACGGAAATTCGCTCCCGTTCACGCAAACTAGCTCAAGAAACGGGCAATCTAGGATTGATTTTGATCGACTACCTACAGCTTATCACAGGGACTGGTCGTGAGAACCGCCAACAAGAAGTTTCTGAAATTTCTCGTCAGTTGAAAATCCTAGCTAAGGAATTGAAAGTTCCAGTCATTGCTCTTAGTCAGTTATCTCGTGGAGTGGAACAGCGGCAGGATAAGAGACCAGTCTTGTCTGATATTCGTGAATCGGGTTCTATCGAGCAGGATGCAGATATCGTAGCCTTTCTATACCGTGACGACTACTACGATCGTGCGGGTGAAGAAGAGGAAGGAATTCCAAATAATAAGGTTGAGGTTATCATCGAGAAAAACCGTAGTGGAGCTCGTGGAACAGTGGAATTGATTTTCCAAAAAGAATACAATAAATTTTCAAGTATCTCAAAGAGGGAGGCATAAGATGTCAGATGCATTTTCAGATGTAGCCAAGATGAAAAAAATCAAAGAAGAGATCAAGGCGCATGAGGGACAAGTCGTTGAAATGACTTTGGAGAATGGCCGTAAGCGCCAAAAAAATCGATTGGGTAAGCTAATTGAGGTTTATCCATCTCTATTTATCGTTGAATTTGGGGATGTTGAGGGAGACAAACAAGTCAATGTCTATGTTGAATCCTTCACCTACTCAGATATCTTGACAGAGAAGAATTTGATTCGCTATCTAGACCAAGAATCCTAAAATGAAGTGAGCTTTGCTCACTTTTTTCTTTTTCTCCCGAATAGTATAAAGGAGGGTAACCTCGGAAATTTATATTATTAAGGAGAATGAATGACGTTTTTTAAATCAGGAGTTAAGAAGAGTAGATGTGCTCAATTGAGTGTAGGACTGGCTACATTGTTGGTTACGAGTGCTTTTTTGTTTGGTGGAGAATCGGTTCAGGCCAACAGTGTAGCGCGTGGAGATGACTATCCGCTTCACTACAAAAATGGTAGTGTTGAAATCGATCAGTGGCGGATGTATTCTCGCCAGTGTACGTCTTTTGCGGCCTTTCGTTTGAGTAGTGTAAATGGCTTTGAAATTCCACCTGCCTACGGAAATGCGAATGAATGGGGACATCGTGCAAGGCGAGAAGGCTACCGTGTGGATACTAAGCCAGAAGTTGGGGCCATTGCTTGGTCGACAGAAGGTTATTATGGGCACGTGGCCTGGGTATCAAATGTATCAGGGGATACGATTGAGATCGAAGAGTATAATTATGGGGTTCGAGAAAAGTATAACCGTCGAAAAGTCAGGGCTAGTTCGATGACAGGTTTTATTCATTTCAGGGATTTATCTGCCAGCCATAGTGCGGGTGAGAATGCTCGTAGCCCAGAACTTCCGTCTAGTGGGACAATAGTATTCACGGGGAAATCGCCTATTATGGACCAACCGTCACGTACAGGACAGGTTATTGACTACTATTATGCTGGTGAGAGTGTGAGTTATGATCAAGTTCTTGAAAAGGATGGTTATAAGTGGCTCGGTTATTTGTCTTATAGCGGTTCTAGAAGATATGTGCAGTATGCAGAGCTAAGCAATACAGAAAAGGGCTGGAAAAAAGAAGGAGGGAGTTGGTATTACCGAGAGAATGGGAAACTCGCAACTGGTTGGAAGAAAATAAATGGCAGTTGGTATCACTTTAAAGACAATGGAACCATGTCAACAGGTTGGGTGAAGGATAGTTCGCATTGGTACTATCTAAAGGCATCAGGGGAGATGCAGACGGGATGGCTCAAGGAAAATGGAACATGGTATTATTTGGAGAGTTCAGGGGCTATGAAGTCTAGCCAGTGGTTCCAGGTAGGAGGAAAGTCTTATTACGTCAATGCTTCGGGGGCTTTAGCAGTGAATACTACTGTAGATGGCTATCGAGTGGATAGTAATGGAGCTAGAATCTAGAAAGAATATAAAAAAGAGGGCTTCACTACCATTTGCCTATTCTTTCCGATGGTATTTTTCCTTGCTTTCCTTTATAATGGGTGTATGGACAAGAAAAAATTATTATTAATTGATGGATCTTCTGTTGCCTTTCGAGCTTTTTTTGCGCTCTATCAACAGCTGGATCGATTTAAAAATGCTAATGGTCTTCATACCAATGCAATCTATGGCTTTCAACTTATGTTGAATCATGTCTTGGAGCGAGTTGAACCCAGCCATGTTTTGGTAGCTTTTGATGCAGGTAAGACGACTTTCCGAACAGAGATGTATGCAGACTACAAGGGGGGGCGTGCTAAAACTCCAGATGAGTTTCGTGAGCAATTTCCCTTCATTCGTGAGTTGCTAGACCATCTTGGAATTCGCCATTATGAGTTGCCACAGTATGAAGCGGATGATATCATCGGGACTCTTGGTCGTTTGGCTGAGAAAGATTCCTTCGATGTGACAATCGTTAGCGGAGACAAGGACTTGATCCAGTTGACCGATGAGCGTACGGTGGTCGAGATTTCCAAGAAAGGTGTGGCTGAGTTTGAGGCCTTTACACCAGCTTACCTTATGGAAAAGATGGGCCTCACACCAGCTCAGTTTATAGATCTCAAGGCCCTGATGGGGGATAAGTCTGATAATATCCCTGGCGTCACTAAAATTGGTGAAAAGACGGGCATCAAGCTCTTGCTGGAACACGGCTCGCTCGAGGGTATTTATGAAAATATCGATGGGATGAAGGCTTCTAAGATGAAGGAAAATCTCATCAATGACAAGGAACAAGCCTTCCTGTCTAAAACCTTGGCGACCATTGAGACTCAGGCACCGATTGAAATTGGCCTTGATGATTTGGTCTATAGTGGACCAGATGTGGAAAATCTCGGAAAATTCTATGATGAGATGGGCTTCAAACAACTCAAGCAAGCTCTAAATGTTTCATCAACGGATGCGCCTGAAAGTTTGGATTTCACTATTGTTGACCACGTCAGTCAAGACATGCTGAGCGCAGAATCTATCTTCCACTTTGAGCTTTTTGGTGAGAATTACCATACAGATGATTTGGTTGGTTTTGCCTGGTCTTGTGGGGATAAACTTTACGCTACAGATAAACTTGATCTCTTGCAGGAGCCTATTCTCAAGAATTTTCTAGAAAAAACACCTCTGAAAGTGTATGACTTTAAGAAAGCGAAGGTTCTTTTAAATCGCTTGGACTTGAACCTGCAGGCCCCTGCTTTTGACAGTCGCTTGGCCAAGTACCTTCTCTCTACTGTCGAGAACAATGAAATTTCAACCATTGCGAGTCTCTATGGTCAGACTTACATGGTCGATGATGAGACCTTCTACGGCAAGGGGGTCAAGAAGGCAATTCCTGAACGGGAAAAATTCTTGGAACACCTAGCTCGCAAGGTTGCTGTATTGGTAGAGACAGAGCCTGTTTTGATTGAAAAACTCAGTGAACATGGGCAGTTAGATCTCCTCTATGACATGGAGCAACCTCTGGCTTTTGTCCTTGCCAAGATGGAAATTGCTGGGATCAAGGTCAAAAAAGAAACCCTACTTGAGATGCAAGCTGAAAATGAGGTCGTCATTGAGCAACTCACTCAAGAGATTTACGAACTGGCTGATGAGGAGTTTAATATCAACTCCCCTAAGCAGTTGGGCGTCCTTCTCTTTGAAAAACTCGGCCTTCCTCTAGAATACACCAAGAAAACCAAGACAGGTTACTCGACAGCAGTGGATGTGCTGGAGCGTCTGGCTCCTATTGCACCGATTGTCAAAAAAATTCTAGACTACCGTCAGATTGCTAAGATTCAATCCACCTATGTGGTTAGCTTGCAGGATTGGATTTTAGATGATGGCAAGATCCACACGCGCTATGTGCAGGATTTGACCCAGACCGGGCGTTTGTCTAGTGTGGATCCAAACTTGCAAAATATTCCTGTGCGTTTGGAACAAGGCCGCCTCATTCGTAAGGCTTTTGTGCCAGAGTGGGAGGATAGTGTACTACTCAGCTCGGACTATTCACAGATTGAGTTGCGCGTTTTGGCTCATATCTCTAAAGATGAGCACTTAATTAAGGCCTTCCAAGAGGGAGCAGATATCCATACCTCGACGGCCATGCGGGTCTTTGGAATTGAACGTCCTGAGGATGTGACTCCAAATGACCGTCGCAATGCCAAGGCCGTCAACTTTGGAGTGGTTTACGGGATTTCAGATTTTGGTTTGGCGAACAATCTTGGTATTAGTCGTAAGAAGGCCAAAGCCTACATTGATACCTACTTTGAGCGTTTTCCTGGGATTAAAAACTATATGGAAGAAGTGGTACGTGAAGCGCGTGATAAGGGATATGTAGAGACCCTCTTCAAGCGTCGTCGAGAGCTACCAGATATCAATTCGCGCAACTTTAACATTCGTGGTTTTGCAGAGCGAACTGCCATTAACTCCCCTATTCAGGGTTCGGCAGCAGATATCCTCAAGATTGCTATGATCCAGCTAGACAAAGCTCTAGTTGAAGGTGGTTATCAGACCAAGATGCTCTTGCAAGTGCATGATGAAATCGTCCTTGAAGTTCCGAAATCAGAACTAGCAGCTGTCAAAGTACTAGTGAAACAAACCATGGAAGAAGCCATCCAACTCAGTGTTCCCCTTATCGCAGATGAAAATGAAGGGGCAACCTGGTACGAGGCTAAATAAGAAAGCTATGATAGAGTTTGAAGCGCGTGCCTTCAAGCTCTTTTTCATGATTTTCTGTAAGCAGTTTCCTTGACTTTTCCTTGTATTTGCGTTACTATATGTCCATATAAGATATGGGAGTCTGTGTACAGTCTGAGAGGAAGTGTTAAACTTCGACCGCACCTGATCTGGGTAATGCCAGCGTAGGGAACGATACTTAGCCGAATTCTGCACCTTTTCCATATATGGAAGGGGTTTTCTTTTTGTCAAAAGGAAACCTGAGAAGAGGAGGTTTTTATGAAAGCAAGCATTGCCTTGCAAGTCTTGCCCCTATCACAGGGGATTGATCGAATTGCTATTATCGATCAAGTGATTGCTTATCTGCAAGCTCAGTCCGTGACCATGGTGGTGACACCCTTTGAAACGGTCTTGGAAGGGGAGTTTGATGAGCTTATGCGCATTCTCAAAGAAGCTCTTGAAGTGGCCGGGCAGGAGGCAGATAATGTCTTTGCCAATGTCAAAATAAATGTAGGAGAGATTTTAAGTATTGATGACAAACTTGAAAAGTATACTGAGACGACACATTAGTCTATTGGGTTTTCTAGGAGTCTTGTCAATCTGGCAGTTAGCGGGAGTATTCAAACTTTTACCCAAGTTTATCCTGCCAACTCCTCTTGAGATTCTCCAGTCCTTTGTTCGTGACAGAGAATTTCTCTGGTACCATAGCTGGGCGACCTTGAGAGTGGCTTTGCTAGGTCTAGTCTTAGGAGTCTTGATTGCCTGTCTTATGGCGGTGCTCATGGATAGTCTCTCTTGGCTCAATGACTTGATTTATCCCATGATGGTGGTTATCCAGACCATTCCGACCATTGCCATAGCGCCTATCTTGGTCTTGTGGTTGGGTTATGGGATTTTACCCAAGATTGTCTTGATTATTCTGACGACAACCTTCCCTATCATTGTTAGTATCTTGGACGGTTTTAGGCATTGTGACAAGGATATGCTGACCTTGTTTAGTCTGATGCGAGCAAACCCTTGGCAAATCCTTTGGCATTTTAAAATCCCGGTCAGTCTGCCCTACTTTTATGCAGGTCTGAGGGTCAGTGTCTCCTACGCCTTTATCACAACCGTGGTGTCTGAGTGGTTGGGAGGTTTTGAAGGTCTTGGTGTTTATATGATTCAGTCTAAAAAACTGTTTCAGTATGATACCATGTTTGCCATTATTATTCTGGTGTCGATTATCAGTCTTCTAGGTATGAAGCTGGTCGATATCAGTGAAAAATATGTGATTAAATGGAAACGTACTTAAAATAGAGCGTTTTTGAAAAAGAAAAGAGGAAATGAAAATGAAGAAAACATGGAAAGTGTTTTTAACGCTTGTAACAGCTCTTGTAGCTGTCGTGCTTGTGGCTTGTGGTCAAGGAACTGCTTCTAAGGACAACAAAGAAGCAGAAGTTAAGAAGATTGACTTTATCCTAGACTGGACGCCAAATACCAACCACACAGGTCTTTATGTAGCAAAGGAAAAAGGCTATTTCAAAGAAGTTGGAGTGGATGTTGACTTGAAATTGCCACCAGAAGAAAGTTCTTCAGACTTGGTGATCAATGGCAAGGCACCATTTGCTATCTATTTCCAAGACTACATGGCTAAGAAATTAGAAAAAGGGGCAGGCATCACTGCCGTTGCCGCTATCGTTGAGCACAACACATCAGGAATCATCTCACGTAAATCGGACAATGTCAGCAGTCCAAAGGACTTGGTTGGGAAGAAATACGGAACTTGGAATGACCCGACTGAACTTGCTATGTTGAAAACCTTGGTGGAATCTCAAGGTGGAGACTTCGAAAAGGTCGAAAAAGTACCAAACAACGACTCAAACTCCATCACACCAATTGCCAATGGCGTCTTTGACACTGCTTGGATCTACTATGGGTGGGACGGTATCCTTGCCAAATCTCAAGGTGTAGACGCCAACTTCATGTACTTGAAAGACTATGTCAAGGAATTTGACTACTACTCACCAGTTATTATCGCAAACAACGACTATCTCAAAGACAACAAGGAAGAAGCTCGTAAAGTCATCCAAGCCATCAAAAAAGGCTACCAATATGCTATGGAACATCCAGAAGAAGCTGCGGATATTCTCATCAAGAATGCACCTGAACTCAAGGAAAAACGTGACTTTGTCATCGAATCGCAAAAATACTTGTCAAAAGAATACGCAAGTGACAAGGAAAAATGGGGACAATTTGATGCTGCTCGCTGGAATGCCTTCTACAAATGGGACAAAGAAAATGGTATCCTTAAAGAAGACTTGACAGACAAAGGCTTCACTAATGAATTTGTAAAATAATGACAGAAATTAGACTAGAACACGTAAGCTATGCCTATGGCGATGAAAAGATTTTAGAGGACATCAACCTGCAGGTGACTTCGGGTGAAGTGGTTTCTATCCTAGGTCCAAGTGGTGTTGGAAAGACCACTCTCTTTAACCTAATCGCTGGGATTTTAGAAGTCCAGTCTGGGCGAATTGTCCTTGATGGCGAGGAAAATCCTAAGGGGCGCGTGAGTTATATGTTGCAAAAGGATCTCCTCTTGGAGCACAAGACGGTGCTTGGCAATATCATCCTGCCCCTTTTGATCCAAAAGATTGATAAGGCAGAAGCCATTGCTCGAGCGGATGACATCCTTGCGACCTTCCAGTTGACAGCTGTACGGAACAAATATCCTCACGAACTTAGTGGTGGAATGCGCCAGCGTGTGGCCTTGCTTCGTACCTACCTTTTTGGGCACAAACTCTTTCTTTTAGACGAAGCCTTTAGCGCCTTGGATGAGATGACCAAGATGGAGCTTCACGCTTGGTATCTGGAGATTCATAAGCAGTTGCAGCTAACGACCTTGATCATCACGCATAGTATCGAGGAGGCCCTCAGTCTCAGCGACCGCATCTATATCTTGAAAAATCGCCCTGGGCAGATTGTTTCAGAAATTAAACTAGATTGGTCTGAAGATGAGGACAAGGAAGTCCAAAAGATTGCCTACAAACGTCAAATCTTGGCAGAATTAGGTTTAGATAAGTAGAAAAATAGGGAGTTGGTGAAGATTATCCTTTACCAGCGCCCTTTTTGTCTATAAATGGAAATTCTTATAGATAAAAAGTGATATAATTGACGTATGGTGATGTGATGAAAAAAGAAGAAATTAAAACATATTTAGATACAGATCTTGAATTTAATGTTAATGGCCGAGGTGCTTGTTTCTTATCCAGCATTTGTGTAGTTGGATATGATTATGAAGGTCAGCAGTTTAATGCGATTGATGAAGCTATGGAAGCTAAGGTTTTTGATAGTAAAAGTTTAGTGGATATTTGGGATGAAGTTTTACCACAAGTATTTTAAAATAAAAATATGGTCACATTATTTCAAGAGATAATAGAAAGAGCTTGAATGATGTTAAATAATGAATTACATGACTACGATAAACCAGACTCATCCGATGAAATAGATGAACTCATTATTTCGGAGTCCAATCTTGAAGGGTACAGTGATTTTTACAAAGAAAGTGAAGAGTCAAAAGTTTGGTGGATTGATAAGATAGATGTTAGAGGAGAGCTATTGTTCAGTTTTGATCAGCAAAAAATTTATAATCTTTTTCTTGATTATCCTCACAATATGACGGAAGAAGAAGTTAAAATTTTTGATATCGAAAATCCATTTTGGAGAGATTTTTTTTCGGATAGAATGTCACAAACTATACATTTATTCGTAAGAATTGAATGATATGACTGAAAAAGATTATACACAATAGTAAACATGCTTAGATACAACTAGACTATTTTTGATGTTCAGTCACCTCCCTCATAATTCATTTTTGATGGATACTGTGATATAATTAAGATACGAAGGATAGAGGTTGAGAATCTGTCACCAACGCGCCATTTAGCTAGTGGGTCGAGAAATGCAGGAGCCTCGACAGTCCTGTCTATCCTTGCAAATAAATCAGCCCTTAGAAACAAATCTAAGGGCTTTTTGACCGGTCGATTTTATCAGCAATTTCAACTTTTAAAATTTCATTTTCAAATAATCTCATCCATCGTAAACCTGTTTTAACAGATAAAGCATTATACTCTTCATCAAAAGTATGCTTATCTTCAAAAAGACAAATTCCCTCAAAGGTCTGGTTATCAACGTCTGTCATCGTTACAACTTTATTGTTAAACTTTCTAAGTCCCATTTTTATTTTCCTGATTTTGTAGTACTATAGTTTGTTATATTATTGGAATCCCTTTAACGTAAGCTTCCTTAGCTTTTGCTAGTGTCATCTTGTTTGGGCCTCCATCAATGTTGGTTTCCCCCGTATTTTGCCAATTACAATGATCACAAATGTCATAAACAGCGGTCAATGTTCCGCAAACTGGACAATGTACGTATTCTTCATCATTAATCATTACTAAGTTTTCTTTACCAGTCTTATTCATAATTATTTACTCCTAATTATTGTTTTTAAAATAGTGAAACCAGAAATATTAATTAGCTAGAACTAAATATTTTTATATTAAATTCTCTTATCTTTCTAAACTTTTCTGAGATAGGCTTTCTTAGCTTCTGCAAGAGTTATAGTATCATTATACTTCAGCATTGGAGCTATTGCTAATGATTGAGAGAGTTTTCTAGATATGCTATAATATTACCAGGTAATAAAAAAAGCACGTCTGACCGTGCTAGTTTCTTGCCTGCTGAACTCGTCAATATTACGCCCTTTTCAGGGCTCTTTTTTGTGGACTTTTTTAGGAACTTTCAAGAAAAACTAAGGCGATTTAATGCCTAAATGTTTTTAAAGAAAGTCAGTATTTTCAAGGGATGAGCTCTAAAAATTTGACTTATAGAGTGTTAAATGATAGCATAGTCAAAGATAGTCAAGGTTCAAAGAAGGAGTTTGATTTACTATGAGATTTAAAAATACATCAGATCATATCGAAGCCTATATCAAGGCGATTTTAGACCAGTCTGGTATCGTGGAATTGCAGCGGAGTCAGTTGGCGGATACCTTTCAGGTTGTGCCAAGTCAGATCAACTATGTCATCAAGACACGTTTTACTGAAAGCAGAGGTTACTTGGTTGAGAGCAAGCGAGGTGGTGGAGGCTACATTCGCATTGGGCGGATTGAGTTTTCCAGTCATCATGAAATGCTCCGCGATTTGCTTTACTCGATTGGTGAGCGAGTTAGTCAGGAGATTTATGAGGATATTCTCCAGCTTTTGGTGGAGCAGGACTTGATGACCAAGCAGGAAATGACCTTGCTGACTTCAGTAGCAACAGATCGTGTCCTAGGGGAAGAATCCTCAGCTGTCCGTGCCAATATGCTCCGACAGCTATTACAAGAGGTAGATAGAAAAGAGAAGTAAGATGAACTATTCAAAAGCATTGAATGAATGTATCGATAGTGCCTACATGGTTGCTGGCCATTTTGGAGCTCATTACCTAGAGTCTTGGCATTTATTGATTGCCATGTCCAATCACAGTTACAGTGTGGCAGGTGCAACTCTAAATGATTATCCTTATGAAATGGACCGTTTAGAAGAGGTTGCGTTGGAACTGACTGAAACGGACTATAGCCAAGACGAAACCTTTACGGAATTGCCCTTTTCCCATCGTTTGGAGGTTCTCTTTGCAGAAGCAGAGTATGTGGCCTCAGTAGTCCATGCAAAGGTGCTAGGGACAGAGCATGTTCTCTATGCGATCTTGCATGATGGTAATGCCTTGGCAACTCGCATCTTGGAGAGAGCAGGCTTTTCTTATGAAGACCAGAAAGATCAGGTCAGAATTGCTGCTCTTCGTCGCAATCTAGAAGAACGTGCAGGATGGACAAGAGAAGATCTCAAGGCTTTGCGTCAACGTCATCGCACAGTAACTGACAAGCAAAATTCTATGGCCAATATGATGGGCATGCCTCAAGCTCAAAGTGGTGGTCTAGAGGACTACACGCATGACCTGACGGAGCAAGCGCGCTCTGGCAAGTTAGAGCCAGTTATCGGTAGAGACAAGGAAATCTCACGTATGATTCAGATTTTGAGCCGGAAGACCAAGAATAATCCTGTCTTGGTTGGTGATGCGGGTGTCGGGAAAACAGCTCTGGCACTTGGACTTGCTCAGCGTATTGCCAGTGGGGATGTACCTGCGGAAATGGCAAAGATGCGCGTGTTAGAGCTTGATTTGATGAATGTCGTTGCGGGGACACGTTTTCGTGGTGACTTTGAAGAGCGTATGAACAACATCATCAAGGATATCGAGGAAGATGGCAAAGTAATCCTCTTTATCGATGAACTCCACACCATCATGGGTTCTGGTAGCGGTATTGATTCGACTCTGGATGCGGCCAATATCTTGAAGCCAGCCTTGGCTCGTGGAACTTTGAGAACGGTTGGTGCAACCACTCAGGAAGAATACCAAAAACACATCGAAAAAGATGCAGCCCTTTCTCGTCGTTTTGCCAAAGTGACGATTGAAGAGCCAAGTCTAGCTGACAGCATGACCATTTTGCAAGGTTTGAAAGCTACCTATGAGAAACACCACCGTGTGCAAATCACAGATGAAGCTGTCGAAACGGCTGTTAAGATGGCGCATCGTTACTTGACTAGTCGTCACTTACCAGATTCTGCTATCGACCTCTTGGATGAGGCGGCAGCAACTGTGCAAAACAAATCCAAGCATGTGAGAATGGACGAATCCGACTTGAGTCCAGCTGACAAGGCCTTGATGGATGGCAGGTGGAAACAAGCAGGCCAGCTAATCGCAAAAGAGCAGGAAGTCCCTGTCTATAAAGACTTGGTAACAGAATCTGAAATTTTAACCACCTTGAGTCGTTTGTCAGGGATCCCAGTCCAAAAGCTGACGCAAACAGATGCTAAGAAATACTTGAACTTGGAAGCGGAGTTGCACAAACGTGTCATTGGTCAAGATCAAGCTGTTTCAAGTATTAGCCGTGCCATTCGCCGCAATCAGTCTGGTATTCGCAGTCACAAGCGCCCGATTGGTTCCTTTATGTTCCTAGGACCGACGGGTGTCGGGAAGACCGAATTGGCCAAGGCCTTGGCAGAAGTTATTTTTGATGACGAATCAGCCCTTATCCGCTTTGATATGAGTGAGTATATGGAGAAATTTGCGGCTAGCCGTCTCAACGGTGCCCCTCCAGGCTATGTGGGGTATGAAGAAGGTGGGGAGTTGACCGAGAAGGTTCGCAACAAACCATACTCCGTACTCCTCTTTGACGAGGTAGAGAAGGCCCACCCAGACATCTTTAATGTCCTCTTACAGGTTCTGGACGACGGTGTCTTGACAGATAGCAAGGGGCGCAAGGTTGATTTTTCAAATACCATTATCATCATGACGTCAAACCTTGGTGCAACAGCTCTTCGTGATGACAAGACGGTCGGCTTTGGGGCCAAGGACATTCGTTTTGATCAGGAAAATATGGAAAAACGAATCTTTGAAGAGTTGAAAAAAGCTTATCGACCAGAGTTTATCAACCGTATTGATGAAAAGGTGGTCTTCCACAGTTTGGATAGCGACCACATGCAGGAAATTGTCAAGATTATGGTGAAACCATTGATTACTAGCCTGGCAGAGAAGGGTATCGATTTGAAACTACAAGCTTCGGCACTGAAGTTGCTAGCTAGTCACGGTTACAATCCAGAAATGGGAGCTCGCCCACTTCGCAGAACCCTGCAAACAGAAGTGGAGGACAAGTTGGCAGAACTTCTTCTTAAGGGAGAATTAGTGGCAGGAAAGACCCTCAAGATTGGTGTCAAAGCTGGTCAATTAAAATTTGATATTGCTTAAAAATGGAGAATCAGGAGTTGTCCTGATTCTTTTTGTATTTATTTTTAAAAAACCAAAGGAAATAAGTTGACAATATGTAAATATTGGTTATAATAAGAATAAATAGATATTAAGATTTGTATAGAATGAAAAAGAGCAGAGTTTCCTGAAATTTCCACCATTTCAATAGAGCCCTGTTTCTTTTTTTGCGTATGAAATGAAAATAATGTAAACCTAGCCAAAGAGTGAATTTTAGATAGGTTAAGAAGGGAAATAGATGAACATTTTAGTTGTAGATGATGAGGATATGATTAGAGAGGGAGTAGCTGCTTTTTTGAGAGAAGAAGGCTATCATGTTATTCTAGCAAAGGATGGACAGGAGGCTTTGGAGAAATTTCATGAGTTCCCTATTCATCTGATGGTCTTGGATCTGATGTTACCGAAGCGGAGTGGATTTGAGGTGTTAAAAGAAATTAATGGAAATCATGATATTCCTGTAATCGTCTTAAGTGCGCTCGGAGATGAGGAAACTCAGATGCAGGTATTTGACCTTTATGCTGATGATCATGTGACGAAACCATTTTCACTGGTGCTCCTAGTCAAACGGATTCAAGCCTTGCTTAGGCGTTACTATGTTGTGGAGGATATTTGGCATTATCAAGATGTGACAGTGGATTTTACATCCTACCAAGCTCGAGTCAAGAACGAGGAGGTTGCAATTAAGCCGAAAGAATTGTTGGTTTTAAAATGTTTAATCCAACATAAGAACCAGGTCTTGAGTAGAGAGCAGATACTCGAGTCTATCTCAAATGATTTTGCAGATTTGCCTCTTGATAGAGTAGTTGATGTTTACATTCGAAATCTTCGTAAGAAGTTGGATCTGGATTGTATTGTAACAGTGAAAAATGCCGGATATAAAATTAGCTTATGATAAAAAATCCTAAATTATTAACCAAATCATTTTTAAGAAGTTTTTCGCTTTTAGGTGCAATCGCTTTGGTCATCCATATTGCCATCTATCTGACCTTCCCTTTTTATTACATTCAGCAAGAGGGTGAGAAGTTTAATGAGAGTGCGACTATTATGAGCAAGTACTTAGAAGGCAAAAATTTTCATGAACTGCCTAGTTTGCTGGAGTCCTATTCGAAATCTCTTCGCATCTCTGCCCATTTGAAAGATGATGTACTGGATAAGAGAATTTCCCTTGTGCACGACTTGGAAATAAAGGAAGGAAGTCCCACTAACTATATCGTAACGATTGACCGTCAGATTACGACAGCTGATGGTAAAAAGGTAACCATTCAATTTATTCAAGGTGTGGATATTTATAAAGAGGCAACACGGATTATGCTTCTCTATCTCCCGTATACCTTTTTAGCAACGCTTGTATTTGCCTTTCTCTTTTCCTACTTCTATACGAAACGTTTATTGGAGCCTCTCTTTTATATCTCAAAAGTTACAGGTAAGATGCAGGAGTTGGATCATGATATTCGCTTTGATGAAACGCGAAAGGATGAAGTTGGGGAAGTTGGAAAGCAAATCAATGATGTGTATGAAAACTTGCTGGCGGTCATTGATGAATCTGAGAGAAGAAATGAACGGATTGTCAGGTTGCAAAAGCAGAAAGTTTCTTTTGTTCGTGGAGCGTCACATGAGTTGAAAACCCCTTTAGCCAGTCTTCGAATTATTCTAGAGAATATGCAGTACAATATTGGGGATTATAAAGACCACCCTAAGTATATAGCAAAGAGTATCGATCAAATTGATCAAATGAGCCACTTGCTCGAAGAAGTTTTGGAGTCCTCTAAGTTCCAAGAGTGGACAGAGTGTAGCGAGACCTTGATAGTCCAGACTATTTTGACGGATGTTTTATCTCGCTATCAGGAATTAGCACGCTCAAGAGGAATAGAAATTGAAAATCAATTGACAGATGCTACTAGGGTCGTCATGAGTCTCAAGGCATTGGATAAGGTTTTGACAAACCTGATTAGTAATGCAATTAAATATTCAGATAAAAATGGGCGCGTAATCATATCCGAGCAAGATGGCTATCTTTCTATCAAAAATACCTGCCAACCTCTTAATCAAGAAGAGTTGAATCATTTGTTTGATATTTTTTACCACTCTCAAGTTGTCACAGACAAGTCTGAAGGGTCTGGTTTAGGACTCTATATCGTGAATAACATCCTAGAAAGTTATCAAATGTCCTATAGTTTTCTCCCTTATGAACAAGGAATGGAATTTAAAATTTGCTTGCAAGCAGATTAGTTGTATAAAGCAAAAGAACGGAAATCTCTCCGTTCTTTTTTGTTAAAGTTCACATAGGTTTAACATGAGAATATTATTTTAAATATAGAAAAAAGAAAGGATACTGGTATGGTATTTGCGATTATTTTAGTAACCTTCCTCGTTCGATTGATTTTTTTAAAACGTTCGATGGAGAATGAAAAACGAATCCTTAGCAATGGCGGGAAAGAATTTGGAGTTGAGAATACAAAACGATTAACGATGGCTCATATTGTTTTCTATCTCTCCTGCTTTGTTGAAGCAATGGTACATAAGACAAGGTTTGATGGCATGAGCATGGTTGGTTTAGTCTTGCTTATTTTTTCTATGCTGATGTTGATGTTGGTGATTCACTTGTTGGGAGATATTTGGACAGTAAAGCTAATGCTTGTTAATAATCACAAATTTATAGATCATCCTCTCTTTCGAATTGTGAAACATCCCAATTACTTTTTAAATATTCTTCCTGAGCTAGTTGGTTTAGCTTTGGTGAGTCATGCTTACGTAACTTTTATCTTTATTTTTCCTGTCTATGCGGTTATTCTTTATCAAAGAATAGCAGAAGAAGAGAAATTACTGCAAGAAGTTATCATTCCTAATGGAAGAATGAAAGGATAGCGAAAATAATATAGCAAATTTCACATACAATTCATATTGGCAGGATATACTATAGTTAATTAAAATCATGGAGGATATAGATATGTTTAAATCAAATCATGAACGAAGAATGCGTTATTCCATTCGTAAATTTAGTGTAGGAGTAGCTAGTGTACTAGTAGCTAGCTTCTTTATGGGGAGTGTTGCTCATGCTGGTGAGATGAGCTCTAGTGCATCCACAAATAGTGCCAAGGTCACTGAGCAAACTTCATCTAAGAGTAAGGCAGGAGAAAACAAAGAAACTTCTTCTGAAAATAATAAAAAAACAGAACCAGCTAGAGAAACTTTGAAAGATGCAAAAGAAAAATTAATAAAAGAGCTAGCGGAAAGTGACCTTCCTGTAGATAAAAAAACAACCTATAAGCAGAAAATTGAACAGGCGAATGATACAGGAAGCTTGCTTTCGATAGATAATGATTTTCACCTAGATTTACTAAAACATCATGAAAAGCAGCATATGGAACAAGAAAGGAAGGAAAAAGAAAATCAATCGAAAGATGAAAACAAGGTGGTTCCTCCGACTAAGGAGAGCTCGGAACAGTCTCGAGATACTTCTACAAAAGAGAACACAGGTGCGGTCGCTGAAATTCAAAAACGTTTAAAAGAAGAAATCAGAAAAGGTACCCTACCAACTGAGCGGAAAGATTCCTTGATAAAAGAGATTGAGGGAGAAGATGACCGTGATAACCTAGAAACTTTGGAGAATAGTTATAGAGAACTGGAAGATACTTTCAAAAAAATCAATGAAGAACTCGACCATCAAAAGAAATTGATTAGCGATATGGCAACTACAAAAGGTATCACTGAAGAGGATAAAAGTTCTTTAGTAGGCGAAATCAATAAAATCAAAGAGCGAGTTGTAAATGATTTTAAGAACGAGTCGGATAAATCACTCCAAACGATTAAACAAGAAGTTATTGCTGATCTAGGTAAGTTATTCAAATCTTACAAAGCCTACGTTGAAAAAGAAATTCAAAACTACGTCAATCAACAAGTGGACGAAAACATAAAGGAGAAAAAACTAAACAAAGAAGAAGCAAACGAGGATGCCACAATCAAACAGTTACGCGAGTTGGGAAAAAAGGCGCTTCAGCAACTCGATCAGGCCGCGAAGAATGAAGAGGTGCTGAAGGCTAAACACAGTCTTCTTGATGAGATTGCAAAACTCAAGTCATCTAATGGCAATAAAGAGACAACGAAACCGAGAGACAAACGAAGTGCTAAGGAGACTAATCAGCAAGATTTAGCTAAACAAATTTCAGAAGCTAATCTATCGCTTTCTAATCACATGAGTGAGCTGTTGGATAGAACTAAAAAAGATCTGAAATCTGAGGATGAGTCTAAATTTGATGAATTAATTAAAAATGCCTTAGGAATTGTAAATAAATATAGATCAGAGCTTTCTAAAGCTCAAACAAAAGAGGAACTAAATCGGATTCTAGAAACAGCGAAGTCAGAGCTAAATGCTGCTGTGGAGGAATTCAAAAAAGGGTTAACGAAACCAACTGAGCCTCAAAGAAAGCCTGATATGGAAGGTCATATTCCTCCAACTAAAGATGGGAAATCTCAGACACCGACTGAAGAAACGAAAGAGATAGAATCTTTGAAGAATAAGGCTAAGGAAGAGCTAAAAAAACTAGAGCAAGCTTTGGCTGAAGTGAATAACTATCCAGAGTTACCAGAAAATAACAGTGATTATAAGGTGCAGAAAAAAGATATTTGGGAGGATTCTAAAAAGATTGCTCCTGATAAAATAAAAGCATTTAGAGAACAGTTAGAAAAAGGTTCATACACTGCCAAAACTCTCCAAACGTTTATAGATGACTTTATCTATTATCAAATCCATGCACAAATCGAAAAGATGACAAGACAAGTCGCTTTGTATCGAGAAAAATACGCGAAAATTCCTAGTCTAGAAAAAGAATTTGAATCAGGTATTAAGCAAACGTGGAGTAAGAATTATGCTACCTTAGAAGGGAAATATCTAGCGGATTACTTTAAGAATGAATTTCTTCCATCCTTTAATAAGATTCAGCAGATTGTGGAACTTCAGAAGGCTATCAGTCAGCTTGAAGAAGAAATGAAGACAGTTCCAGATGGAGCTAAGTTAACAGGAGAAGCTGGTTCTGCTTATGAAAAGGTCAGAAATCGTGCAAGCGAAATCATTAAACAAGGGAAAGAGCTTCTAGAACAAGTAAATATTACAGAAAAGCAGCTAGATACTCAGATAGGAGAGCTTCAGAAGAGCTTATCTGAATTGAAGGTAGCGAAGGCCAACTTAGTGCCAAAGAAAGAAGATAAGAAAGAAATTCCAAAACCAGATTTGCAACCAAGTCCTAAACCAGAAGGCAAGAAACCACACACGCCGGCACAACCCGGTGCTGAAAATCAGAAGCCATCTGCTCCAAAACCAGATTTGCAACCAAG
>NZ_GL397254.1:1560603-1715356 GCF_000146755.1 Streptococcus sp. oral taxon 071 str. 73H25AP | reverse complement strand
CCCTCAACCAGAGGGTAAGAAACCACACACACCGGCACTACCAAAGACACATAAAATCTTTACAGCAGCAGATGGCAAGACGAAAGTTTCAGTAGTATTTGATAAACCTACAGATGCTGATAAGTTACATCTCAAGGAAGTAACGACGAAAGAGTTGGCTGATAAAATTGCTCGTAAAACAGGAGGAGGAACAGTTCGTGTGTTTGACTTATCTCTTTCTAAAGGAGGCAAGGAAACTCATGTCAATGGAGAACGAACTGTTCGGCTCGCGCTTGGGCAGACTGGTTCGGATGTTCAGGTCTATCACGTAAAGGAAAATGGCGACCTTGAGCGTATTCCTTCTAAAGTTGAAAATGGGCAAGTTGTTTTTAAAACGAACCACTTCAGTTTGTTTGCGATTAAGACACTTTCTAAGAATCAAAATGTCACCACACCTAAGCAGACTAAACCGTCTATCCAAGATAGTCAAACACAGATAGGAGAGAGACAAACTGGAAAATTCCAGAATAAAGAAGTTAATCATAAACCACTGGCTACTGGAAATGAAACAGTGGCAAAAGGGAATCCTACATCAGCAACTGAGAAGAAATTGCCATCTACAGGAGTGGCGTCTAATCTAGTTCTTGAGATCATTGGTCTCCTTGGTTTGATTGGAACTTCATTCATCACGATGAAAAGAAGAAAATAATGACTCAGTTTTTTAAAAATATCCACTTTCGATATTTAGCATTTGATTGGTTAACCATTGAAGATCCCAAAGATTTTACTTATAATTGGTATCTAATAATGATAAGTCATTTCATATAGAGATGAAACTAAGATATAAAAAGAGAAGGCTAGTGAACCACAAAAGTTAGAGTTTTTATGTTCAACTTTTGAGGGGCAGTATAAAGATGGCCTTCTCTTTTTTGCCATCTTTTTATAAAAAATAATAAAAATATATTGACAAAATAAAAATATAGTATATAATAAAAACACAGAAAATAAAAATATTAAAAATTATAAAAAGGTAAAACGTTTATGAAAAAGAAAACAGCAGTGATATTTGGAACCTTTGCCCCTCTCCATCAAGGGCATATCGACCTTATCCAGAGAGCGAAGCGCCAGTGTGATCAGGTCTGGGTAGTCGTTTCAGGCTATGAGGGAGACCGAGGGGAGCAGATAGGCTTAACTCTTCAAAAACGATTTCGCTATATCCGAGAAGCTTTTCGTGACGATGAGTTGACCTCTGTCTGTAAGCTGGATGAGACCAACCTTCCCCGTTACCCTATGGGCTGGCAGGAGTGGTTGGACCAGATGTTAGCGGAGATTTCCTACGATGAAAACCAGCAAGAGCTGATCTTCTTTGTAGGAGAAGCAGACTACCAGCAAGAGCTATCTAAACGTGGATTTGGCACTGTCTTGCAAGAAAGAAAGTTTGGTATCTCATCGACTATGATTCGAGAAAATCCAAGCAAATATTGGAAATACATCGCTCAGCCCTTCCGTCGTCAGTTTACAAAGAAAGTGTTGATTATGGGAAGTGCTAGCAATGGGAAGACCACTTTAGCAAAAGATTTGGCAAGGTATTACGATGCGCCCGTCAGTCTGGAATACGCGCGTGAGTACCAGATCAAAAACAATGTCCGCGACGATGAATTGACTCCAAAGGATTATTATTATCTCCTGTTGGGGCAGTATGACCAGACCTCAAAGCTAATCGATAGCAATGCCAATCGAGGTCTAGTGATAGCCGATACCAACTCCTTGGTAACTAAGGGTTACTATGATTATTACATGGAGACTGAGGACCAAGAGGACTTATCAGGAGAAACCTTTGACAATCTTTTTGTTTCGATCTTGGCCAAGGAAAAATGGGACTTGATTCTCTTTGTGCAGCCTGTCGGTTCTTATGTCAATGACGGATTTAGAGATATGACCATGGCAGAAGACCACATTCGCTACAGTTTTTCCCAGCATTTGGATCAGATGAGGGGGAGATACTTAACGACTATTCCTTTAGTTTATCTAGCGGAGGATTATCTAGGTAATTATGAAGCAGCAAAAGTGGCTATTGATGCCATTTACCAAGCAGATTAGGAGAAAATTATGAAAAAACTAACTAAAAAAATCACACAATTTATCGAAAATTTTAAAAATGTCCATGCAGAAGCCCGCAAGATAGGTTTTGTAGGAATCATGCGTTTGCTCTGGAAAGATCTCTTTGTTGGTCGTAGCCTTTTCCAGTGGTTGTATCTCATCGCCTTGTCAAGTGTTCCCTTGATCTTAGAGTTCACGCAAAATACGGAAAGTCAGGACTGGCTGAGCTTGTTTGCATCCTGGACTGGGATTGTCTGTGTTATCTTGGTAGCGGAAGGTCGTGCAAGCAATTATCTCTTTGGGACCATTAACTCGGCTATCTATTTGATCTTGGCCATGAATGCGACTTTTTACGGAGAAGTTTTGACGACTGTTTACTTCTTTGTCATGCAGCCGATTGGTCTCTATGCTTGGTTGTCCAATCGTATCAATGAACAGGAAAAACCAGAAGAATCCCACTTTGAAGCTAAGAAATTATCTGTTCTTGACTGGCTCAAGTACTTGGTCTTGACTGCCATTATCTGGATTGGTATGGGCTTGGCTTATCAAAGTATCAATAGCGCTCGTCCTTTCCGTGATAGTGTTACCGATGCGACCAATGGTGTTGGTCAGCTCTTGATGACACGTCTTTACCGCGAGCAATGGATTTTCTGGATTGCAACCAATCTCTTTAGTATCTACCTCTGGTGGGGTGAAAATATCCACATTCAAGGGATGTACTGGGTTTACACACTGAACAGTCTAGTGGGATGGTACCAATGGACCAAGGCAGTTCGAAAGGAGGCATAAGATGGCAGACATAAAGATTCCAGAAGGAATGACGGAAAAAGAATATTATGAAATCCATGCCAGTCAGGAGGAGTTTTTAGACTGGTACTACAGGCAGGAACTCCCTCAATATGAAAAACCAAGTGTGACAGTGGATATGGTGGCTTACTGCTTTGTCGAAGGAAAGATCAAGCTCTTACTGATCCGTCGCAAGGCCCACCCTTATCAAAACTGTTTGGCTCTGGTTGGAGGCTTTATGGACAAGGGAGAAGATGCTGCACATGCCTGTCAGCGCGAGGTGAGAGAAGAAGTCAATCTGGATCTTCCTTTAGAAAAAATCGAGCAATTGATGACCGTATCGACTCCCGGCCGTGACCCACGTGGCTGGACAGTGACCATCGCCCACTTGGTTTATTTGCCTAGTCGTGCATTAGAACTTGTTCAAGCAGGAGACGATGCCAAGGATGTCGTTTTCGTAGATGTGGATTTTCGGACGGGCAAGTGCTTCTTAGAGGGAGTAGAGTTGGAGGAGCAAGCTTTCGCCTTTGACCATTATGCCATTATCCAAGAGTCCATCAAACGAATCCAAGGCCGTCTCGATTGGAATCCGACCTTCCTTTATCTGCTGGAGGAAGAGTTCACTGTTTACGAAGGAACTGAACTGGTCAATCTCATCAACCCAGGTCGCCCAATCGTCAGCAATAACTTTCTCGTAAAATACGGCGAATATGTAGAAGAGGCTGGGCTCAAACGAGTGCCTAAAAAGAAACCAAGAAAAACCTATCGATTGAAATAAAGAGGTCGGGACCAAAATCCCGACCTCTTTATTTATTATCATTTTTTATGAATGGCTATCTTTCTTAGAATTACACAAGAGCGATGCAAAAAATAGGACTCTAATCTAAGAAATTTTCTATTTTTTCGTTTCGATTACGAATTGAAATAGTGGAGGGAACAATTTTTAAAATAGTTTATCTAAATAATTGACAGATTCAAGGCCTAATGTTACAATTATATTACAAAATAATTTCTTAATATTTCAAAAATGTTACAAAGGAGTAGAAAAATGAAAAAGAAAATCTATATCAAATTGATGGCAGCGACTGTATTGGTTTCTACCTTGCTACTGGGAGCTTGTGGAAATAAAAACGAAACCACTCAAACCAGTAGCTCTGCAAAGACAAGTCAATCATCAAGCTCTAAAGCGGCTTCTTCTAGCAAAGAAAGCAAGACTCAAAAATCTTCAAGCTCAGCTTCATCTGAAAAGACTCAGGCATCTTCTGGTCAGTCTTCTACAACGGTAGACCAGTCACAAGCGAAACCGGCACCTGAATCAAGACAAGAACAAGCAACTCCTAGTCAACAAGCCCCATCTCAGGCTCCATCAACTCAGCAAGGCTTTCAAGCACAGTCTAACCAGTCAGGCTATGATCCAACAACTGACCGCAAACTTCAAGACAAGCAAGCAGAACACAACAAACGCTACAAGGGTGTTTTAACCATGGTCGATGGTGATTTCTCAGCAGCTGCAGGCAACTGGAAGGGAGCGAATGGCGAAACTATTACGGTTTCATCAGGGGGCCAATTTACAGTAGAAACTGCAGAAGGAAATAAAGAAAACTACTCTATTAGAGGCTACTCTTACACTCTTGATGATGGCAAGTATAATGCTAAAATCGGAGGAGGAAAAATCATCCAAATTACAACAGGTGCGGATGGTAAAGTTTCAAGCGTTGCCTTGATTCAATAATAAAATTTTGTGTTTTAACTCTTACTAGAAATCGTTCTGTAAAAGAGTGAATCAACTGTTTTTCACTTAGTTTCTCCAAGAGAAAGTGGTATAATAAAAAAATCAAAGGAAAACGAGTGATAATACATGGCGGATAAATTAATCTTACCTCAAAACACACGATTGATGGGAGTATTTCTTGGGTTTGTAGGTGGTTCTTTGGATGTGTTTTGCCATATTCAATACCATAGTTTGGTAGCGACACAGACAGGGAATATTCTCCTACTTATATCTGATTGGCACGACTCAAATGTCATCAATACGATGCTACGATTCTGCTCCATTATTTTCTTTTCTCTAGGATTTCTGTTTGCATTGCACATGAAAGAATACCGCAAAACGGCCTACTGGCGGGTTAAGATGTTGCTCCCCTTATTTATCGGGACCCTTATCTTGCCTTTCTTTTCACGATTTCCTCTATTAGAAGTTCCTTTCATTGCTTTTGGAACAGGAATGATGATGCTAACATTTACGGGTAGTTTGATTGAAGATCATCCCTATGTCATTTTTATGACATCTGGAAATTACCGAAAGATGTTGACCGCTTTGTATCGCATTGCTAGAAGAGAAGGAAATATCCAAGAATACCGTCGTCAGGCCTTAAATTATGGGATTGTTGTGGGAAGTTTCGTAGTGGGCGCAATCAGCTTGGCTGTATTGATGCATTTTCTTCATGAATGGTCTATATGGATTGTCAGCCTCAATTTGTTTTTGATTATGTCCTATTATATAGCTAGAGTGAAGCAATTAGATTTACAAGATGAAAATATATAAAAACGGCAAGACTCATTTTTGAGCTTTGCCGTTTTTGTGAGTTGTAGATGTGAGACTATACTTTGTCTAGTTGCAAGAGGGCTTCAATCTCTGCTAGGGTGCTAGCTTGGGAAATAGCTCCACGAAGTTTGGCTGCGCCAGATGTACCACGAAGATAGTGAGGAGCGAGGCCACGGAATTCACGGACTGCAATTTTTTCTCCTTTGAGGCTAATCAAGCGTTTTAAGTGTTCGTAGGCGATTTTCATCTTATCTTCAAAGGTCAAATCAGGAAGGATTTCTCCTGTTTCAAAGTAATGATTGATTTGATTGAAGAGGTAGGGATTTCCCATGGCTGCTCGGCCAATCATAACTGCGTCAGCACCAACTTCTTCGACACGCTGTTTAGCGTCTTGAACCGTACGAATGTCACCGTTGGCGATAAATGGAATCTTGGTCAAAGCTTGAGCGACCTTGTGAAGGGTCTCGAGGTCAGCGTGACCAGTATACATTTGCTCACGGGTACGACCGTGCATAGCAAGGGCAGAGACACCAGCAGCCTCAGCGGCGAGAGCATTTTCTACTGCCAGAGATGGGTCAGCCCAGCCGGTACGCATTTTGACAGTAAGTGGGATATCAAGGACAGACTGGACTTTGTTGATGATAGAGTAGATTTTGTCTGGATCCTTGAGCCACATAGCGCCAGCTTCGTTCTTCACGATTTTGTTAACTGGGCAGCCCATGTTGATATCGACGATATCGGTCTTGGTGTTTTCTTGGATGAATTCTGCTGCGCGTGCGAGGCTGTCTTCATCGCTACCAAAAAGTTGGATAGAGACAGGGTTTTCGCCTTCATCGATATGAAGCATGTGCAGGGTTTTTTCGTTGTTGTATTGGATTCCCTTGTCAGAGACCATTTCCATGACAACGAGTCCAGCTCCGAGCTCTTTTGCGATGGTACGAAAGGCTGAGTTGGTGACACCAGCCATGGGCGCTAAAACAGTACGATTGGGAATCTCAACATTGCCAATCATAAAGGGTGTATTAAGATTTGTCACGAATGAGTTCCTCCAGGTCGTTTTCATCAAAGTTATAAGTTGTTTGGCAGAATTGACAAGTGATTTCTGCCCCGTGGTCTTCCTCTTTCATTTCTTCAAGGTCTGAATTTGGAAGGCTGGCAAGAGCGTTCATAAAACGATCTTTGCTGCAGTCACATTGGAAACGAATTTCTTCTTCAGAAAGACGTTTGTAGGATTCGTCGCCGTAGATAGCCTTTAGAAGGGCTTCGATATGGTCGTCGCTTTCTAGAAGAGTTGAAATGGCTGGCATTTCTTGGATGCGTTTCTCAAAGCGAGCAATCTCTTCTTCCTTGGCCCCTGGCAATACTTGGAGAAGGAAGCCACCTGCGACTTTGACCTTGTCGTCTTTATCCAAAAGAACATTGAGGCCGACGGCTGAAGGAGTTTGTTGACTTTCGGTCAGGTAGTAGGCTAAGTCTTCACCGATTTCTCCAGAGATGAGAGGAGTCATGGAGTTGTAAGGATTTCCAGTACCATAGTCTGTGATAACGAGGAATTGACCGTTTCCAACAAAAGGTCCGACTAGGACTTCACCTGTTGCGGTCTTTTTGATGTCAACACCTGGATTTTGAACGTAGCCTTTGACATTTCCCTTGGTATCTGCGACCGTGATGATGGCACCGAGAGAGCTCGTTCCAAGAACTTTTACAGTAATCTTGGTATTTCCTTTTTCATTGGCTGCGAGAATTTGGCTAGCGATAAGGGCACGACCAAGTGCAACAGTTGAACTGGCTTGAGTTTGATGTTTTTCTTGAGCAGTGCGGACGGTTTCTGTGCTGTCAAGGACAAAAGCACGAAAGGCTCCGCTTTCTGATATAGTTTTAATAATTTTATCCATAGCTACTATTTTAGCATAAAAATGCCCAAAGGGGGAGCCGTGTGTTTGCTGTCATTCTTTAAACTGTTTAATTTCTGATGACTGGTATAGGAGATTTATAGAAATGGAAATCTTTGCCTGCATCTGCTGTTAACATTTTAATTTATCTTAAAATAACCTAAAACGAACTTTTAAGTTATGGTAAACAGTTGAAAAAAAGGTTGATAAAGTGGTAAAATGTTAGGAAGATAAGTTACTAATAGTGCGTAGTTGTAGTCGATAGAAATGATATATTAATGGATAGCTTATGAAAAAACAACGAAATCTACATATATTCTTAGGCCGAACGGCCCTATATTTTGTAATCTTACTTGGCTTGCTTTATTTTTTTAGTTACCTTGGGCAGGGACAAGGTGGCTTTATTTATAATGAGTTCTAGTTTAAAGGAGAAAAAGAACTGTGTCTAATAAACCGATAAAAGATATGATTGAAACGATTGAGCACTTTGCTCAAACACAGCCAACATATCCTGCCTATAATGTTTTAGGTCAAGAGCATACTTATGGCGACCTGAAGGCTGATTCAGATAGTTTAGCTGCAGCTATCGATCGACTTGACTTGCCTGAGAAATCTCCAGTCGTCGTTTTTGGTGGTCAGGAATATGAGATGTTGGCTACCTTTGTAGCACTGACTAAGTCGGGTCATGCCTACATTCCAATTGACAGCCATTCAGCCTTGGAACGAGTTTCTGCTATCGTAGAAGTTGCAGAGCCAAGTTTGATTATTGCCATCTCAGATTTTCCATTGGAGCAAGTCTTTATGCCAATGATGACTTTAGCTCAGGTTCAAGAAGCCTTTGCTCAAGGGGATAGCTATGAGATGACGCATCCAGTCAAGGGAGATGATAATTACTACATCATCTTTACTTCTGGTACGACCGGTAAGCCTAAGGGGGTGCAGATTTCCCATGACAATCTCCTCAGCTTTACCAACTGGATGATTACGGATAAGGAATTTTCGACGCCAAGTCGTCCGCAAATGCTAGCTCAGCCCCCTTATTCTTTTGACCTATCTGTCATGTACTGGGCACCAACCTTGGCACTTGGTGGTACGCTTTTCGCTCTTCCTTCAGCCATTACTCAGGACTTCAAAAAACTCTTTGCGACCATCTTTTCACTCCCGATTGCTATCTGGACCTCAACACCGTCCTTTGCAGATATGGCCATGTTGTCAGAAGACTTTAATAGCGAGAAAATGCCTGAAATCACGCATTTCTACTTCGATGGGGAAGAATTGACGGTCAAAACAGCTCAAAAACTGCGTGAGCGATTCCCAAATGCCCGTATTATCAATGCCTACGGACCAACAGAAGCGACAGTAGCCCTGTCAGCTGTTGCTGTAACGGATGAGATGTTGACGAATCTCAAACGCCTTCCAATCGGCTATACCAAGACTGATTCTCCAACCTTTATCATTGATGAGGAAGGCAATAAACTGCCAAATGGTGAACAGGGAGAAATCATCGTTTCTGGACCAGCTGTTTCAAAAGGCTATATGAACAATCCTGAAAAAACGGCAGAAGCTTTCTTTGAGTTCGAAGGTCTTCCAGCCTACCACACAGGGGATGTAGGAACCATGACAGATGAGGGATTGCTTCTCTATGGTGGACGCATGGATTTCCAGATTAAGTTTAATGGTTATCGTATTGAGCTTGAAGATGTTTCTCAAAACCTCAACAAGTCTCGCTTTATCGAGTCGGCTGTTGCTGTCCCACGTTATAATAAGGACCACAAGGTACAAAATCTACTGGCCTATGTCATCCTAAAAGACGGTGTCCGTCAGCAGTTTGAACGTGATATCGATATTACCAAGGCTATCAAGGAAGACTTGGCTGATATCATGATGTCTTATATGATGCCGTCTAAGTTTCTCTATCGAGATAGTTTGCCGCTAACGCCTAATGGTAAAATTGACATCAAGGGCTTGATTAACGAGGTAAACAGCCGATGATGGAGCTTTATAAACAGCTACCTCATTTGGAACCTTATGGTGACCTTCAGTACTTTTTATACGTAATTGTTGCGACTTTACCTATCTTTATTGGTCTTTTTTTCAAGAAACGTTTTGCCTTGTACGAGGTGCTCGTTAGTCTCTTCTTTATCGTCACCATGTTGGTCGGTGGAAAGACGAATCAAATAAGCGCTCTTATCCTTTATGTTATCTGGCAAGTGCTGCTTGTATCTTTCTACAAAAGGTACAGGAAACAACGGGATAGTAAATGGATATTTTACCTGGTTAGTTTTCTATCCCTATTGCCTATCGTCTTTGTGAAAGTATCTCCTGCTATTCATGGATCTCAATCTTTGTTTGGATTTTTAGGGATTTCTTACTTGACCTTTCGTGCAGTTGGGGTTATCGTTGAGTTGAGAGACAGTGTCATCAAGGATTTAACGGTCTGGCAATTCTTACGTTTTCTTCTCTTTATGCCGACTTTCTCGAGTGGTCCCATTGATCGTTTTAAACGCTTCAATGAAAATTATGAGACCATTCCTGAACGGGATGAGTTGATGGACATGCTAGAAGAGGCTGTCAAGTGTATCATGCTTGGCTTCCTTTACAAGTTTATCTTGGCCCATGTTTTGGGAGAGATATTACTGCCTCCGCTGAAAAATTTGGCCTTGCAGACAGGTGGTTTCTTTAACCATTATGCTCTTGCAGTTATGTATACCTTCGGTTTAGAACTGTTCTTTGACTTTGCGGGCTACTCTATGTTTGCCTTAGCCATTTCAAACTTGATGGGTATTCATAGTCCTATCAACTTTAACAAGCCCTTTTTGTCAAGGGATTTAAAGGAGTTTTGGAATCGCTGGCACATGAGTCTGTCTTTCTGGTTCCGTGACTTTGTCTTTATGCGGATGGTCATGGTGTTGACCAGAAAGAAGGTCTTTAAAAATCGCAATGTCACTTCAAGTGTAGCCTACATTCTCAATATGCTGATTATGGGATTTTGGCATGGTGTGACCTGGTACTACATCGCCTATGGACTTTTCCATGGGATTGGGCTAGTCATCAATGATGCATGGGTTCGTAAGAAAAAAGCGCTCAATAAAGAACGGAAAAAAGCTGGAAAGGGTTCCTTACCTGAGAATCGCTGGATTCAGTTGCTTGGCATGGTTGTCACCTTCCATGTCGTGATGGTTTCATTCTTAATCTTTTCTGGATTTTTGAATGATTTATGGTTTAAAAAATAAAAGGATATGAAAAATGGATATCAAATCAGAAGTTATTGAAATTATTGATGAGTTGTTTATGGAAGATGTTTCTGACATGATGGATGAAGATCTTTTTGATGCCGGTGTCTTGGATAGCATGGGGACGGTTGAATTGATTGTTGAGATTGAAAACCGTTTTGACATTCGTGTTCCAGTGACGGAGTTCGGTCGTGATGACTGGAATACGGCTAATAAAATCGTAGCAGGTATCACGGAGTTAAAGAATGCTTAAACGCTTGTGGCTGATCTTCGGTCCTATCTTCATTGCTGGATTTTTGGTTCTTCTACTCATCTTTTTTTATCCAAGTACAACAAGCCATAATCTGACGGAGGAGAAGTACTCGGCGGCTTCTGTTAGTACAGAGAGCTTTAAAGAGAGAAGCCAAAAAGTGAGGGCCTTTACGGAACCCAATATGCGTTTTATTCCTTTTCTAGGGTCAAGTGAATGGGTTCGGTTTGATAGTATGCATCCTGCTGTTTTAGCAGAAAAATACAATCGTCCCTATCGTCCTTATTTTCTAGGTCAGGCAGGAGCAACCTCTCTTATCCAATATTTTGGATTACAACAAATCTTGCCGGAAATAGAGAATAAGCAGGCGGTATTTGTGATTTCACCTCAGTGGTTTACGCAGTCAGACATTGATTCTTCAGCTTTTCAGAGCTATTTTAACAGCGATCAGTTGACAGCTTTTTTGGAAAATCAATCTGATGATACTGCGACTCAGCATGCAGCTATTCGTTTGTTAAAGCAGAATCCTAATGTTGCATTAAAAGGCATTGTTCAAAAGCTATCGAAGGGCGAGGAATTGTCAGAGGTTGATCAAGCTACTATTGATATCTTTGCACGATTCAACGAAAAACAATCCGCTCTCTTTGGACAATTTTCTATTCGAGGAAAACTCAAATACAAGGAACATGTGGAGAATTATTTAAAAGATCTTCCAGATCAGTTTTCGTATGATGAGTTGGAGAAAATCGCTCGTAAGGATGCAGAAGCAAATACGACCAATAACGATATGGGGATGGAAAATCAGTTTTATAATACTCGGGTGAAAAAAGATCTAAAAAAATGGGAGGGGTCTCAAAAAAATTATAGCTTCCTTAAGTCAACGGAGTACAATGATTTGCAGCTGGTCCTCAATCAATTTGCTAAGTCGAATGTCAATGTACTCTTTGTCATCCAGCCCGTTAACAAGAAGTGGATGGAGTACACAGGGCTCAGCGAAGAGATGTACCAGCATGCTGTGGAAAAAATTCGTTACCAATTAGAAAGTCAAGGTTTTACCAATATTGCCGATTTTTCAAAAAATGGAGGAGATCCATATTTTGTTAAGGATACCATTCATCTAGGATGGTTGGGTTGGCTAGCTTTTGATAAGGTTACCAATCCCTTCTTGACGGATCCAAAGCCAGCTCCAGACTACAAGATGAATAACCGCTTCTTTAGCAAGGACTGGGCGACCTATGATGGGAACATCAAAGATTTCCAATAAGATTAGCTAAAAGTTTGGGATTGGAACCCAAGCTTTTTTGTTTAATTAGCGAATGTTTTAGATGGGAATAAGTCAAAGGTTTCAAATTTTCTAGAAATATCGTATGATATAAAGGAAAAAAGAAAAGGATTTCAAAATGAATAAACGTTCTTTGTTACCTGTCTTGTCGACAGCTCTATTAGCCCCAGCCTTTTTAGCTGGACAAGTCTACGCTGAGGAAGCAACAACTCCTGCGGAAAGTTCAGCTGTTGTAGCGACTCCTGCTACGTCGGCGACTTCAGCTCCTGTTGAGAGCCCTGCGGTACCGGAAACTTCAGCAACTTCAGAAGCGGTTGCACCTGCAGAAACTCCGTCAGCTCCTGCTGAATCTACTAAAGGCGAAGAGAAGGACACCGTTATCTTACACACCAATGATGTCCATGGTCGTATTGTAGAGGAAAAGGGAGTAATTGGTGATGCTAAGTTAGCGACTGTCATTGAGCAGGAACGCGCGAAATCAAATCAAACGACTCTCGTCGTAGATGCGGGAGACGCCTTCCAAGGTTTACCGATTTCCAACTCTACAAAGGGTGAAGCACGCGCTGAAATTCTTAATAAGATGCAGTATGATGCCATGGCAGTAGGAAATCATGAGTTTGACTTTGGTTTAGACGAAGCTAAGAAATACAAGGAAATCTTGAAATTCCCATTACTTAGTTCAAATACCTACGTCAATGGTGCTCGTCTCTTTGAAGCTTCTACAATCGTTGATAAAGATAAGACTGTGGAAGGTGATGAGTTTGTTGTAATCGGCGTGACAACACCTGAAACAGCTACCAAAACTCACCCTAAAAATGTCAAAGGGGTAACTTTTACAGATCCAATCTCTGAAGTCAATAAGGTTATCGAAGAAGTTCAAGCCAAGGTTCGTGCAGAAGGTAAGGACTACAAACACTATGTTGTGCTGGCTCACTTGGGTGTGGATACCACAACCCCAGTAGAATGGCGTGGTTCAACTTTGGCAGAAGCCTTGTCTAAAAATCCTCGTTTGAAAGGGAAACGCGTAACAGTAATCGACGGTCACTCTCATACAGTAGAATCAACGACTTATGGAGACAATGTTACCTATAACCAGACAGGAAGCTACCTTCATAATGTAGGGAAAATCACCTACAAATCACGTCAGCTTTTGGGCAATCCAACTCAGATTCCGGCTGCTGATGCTAAAAAATTACCAGCTAATCCAACAGTTGAAAAACTAGTCAAAGATATTAAACAAAAATACGATGCTGAAAATGCTGTTGAAGTCGTTTCAAACAGCCCTGTAGAACTCAATGGAGATCGTGAAAACGTTCGGGTTCGTGAAACCAACCTCGGAAACGTTGTAGCAGATTCTCTCTATCAGTATGGTCAGACAGGATTTAGCCATCCGACTGACATCGCTGTGACAAATGGTGGTGGCTTGCGTGAAACTATTGCAAAAGGCAAACCGATTACGAAAGGCAATGTCATTGCGGTTCTTCCATTTGGAAATACCATCTCACAAATCCAAGTGACGGGGCAACAAGTGTTGGATATGTTTGAAAAGTCACTCGGATCTATCTTGCAGGTCGATAAGGATGGCAAGAAGGTCTTGGATGAGAACGGCCAACCATTGTTAGAGCCAAGTGGTGGCTTCTTGCAAGTTTCAGGTGTGAAGGTCTACTATGATACCAACCTACCATCAGGTAAACGTATCTTGGCCATCCAGGTCAAAAACCGCACAACTGGTCGTTATGATCTCCTAGACCTCGCAAAAACCTACTATCTTGCAACCAATGATTTTCTAGCTGCGGGTGGTGATGGCTACACGATGTTAGGTGGTGCACGAGAAGAAGGTCCTTCTATGGATGCAGCCTTTGAAGAGTATCTGAAAACAGCTGATTTGACCCAATATGAAAAGATCAATCCAAACTCGCGGACGATTTCTGTGGATTCTACAATCTTTAGTCTGCCGGTAGAAACGCCTCAAACGAATGCGGCTGCTAACGATGCGACTACGAATGTGCCATTGACTTATGAGGTGGCAGGTCAATTTAGCAAGAAGGCAGTTGTCTCAGAAAAAGCTCTCCCAAATACAGGAAGTGAACAGTCCATCTTCTTGCTCTTGATGGGAATGGTAGCTGGTCTGGCAGGTATCTTATCGAGTCGAAAACCAAAGCAAAAATAGGTTAAATTTTACATCTAGAAGAGTCTAGGGAAACGTTTTTACGCCTTTTTCCCTTGACTCTTTTTTGGTTTATGATATAATTAACCAGTAAAGAATCGGAGGCTATCCAAGTTTTTTTACGAAAAAGATAGCTAGGGAAGGAGTAACACATGAGACAGCTTGCACAGGAAATCGATAACTTTTTAAACGAGGTGATCCTGAGATCTGAGAACCAGCATGAAATTCTGATTGGGCATTGCACAAGTGACGTAGCCTTGACCAATACTCAGGAACACATCCTCATGCTCTTGTCGGAAGAGTCCCTAACCAACTCGGAGCTAGCCCGTCGTCTCAATGTCAGTCAGGCAGCAGTGACCAAGGCTATCAAGTCTTTGGTCAAAGAGGGCATGTTAGAGACATCCAGAGATCCCAAGGATGCGCGTGTGATTTTTTATCAACTGACAGAGCTAGCTCGACCAGTAGCGGCAGAACACCACCATCATCATGAACACACGCTCTTAGCCTATGAACAAGTGGCAAGTCAGTTTACTCCAAATGAACAAGAAGTTATCCAGCGGTTTTTAACTGCTTTAGTAGGAGAAATCAAATAATGCGGTATATTACAGTAGAGGACTTGTCTTTCTATTATGACAAGGAACCTGTCCTCGAGCATATCAACTATAGTGTTGATAGTGGGGAGTTTGTCACCCTGACTGGTGAAAATGGGGCTGCCAAGACGACGCTTATCAAGGCGAGTCTGGGCATCTTGCAGCCAAGATTTGGCAAGGTAACCATCTCAAAGACAAACACTCATGGAAAAAAGCTAAGGATAGCTTATCTTCCCCAACAGATAGCCAGTTTTAATGCTGGCTTTCCAAGTACGGTTTATGAATTTGTCAAGTCGGGTCGCTATCCGCGAAAGGGCTGGTTCCGTCGTTTGAATGCCCACGATGAGGAGCATATCAAGGCCAGTCTAGACTCAGTTGGTATGTGGGAACACCGTGATAAACGAATTGGCTCCCTCTCTGGTGGGCAAAAGCAACGAGCGGTGATTGCTCGGATGTTTGCTTCTGACCCAGATATCTTTGTCTTGGATGAGCCGACGACTGGGATGGATGCGGGGAGCAAAAATGAATTTTACGAACTCATGCACCACAGTGCTCACCATCATGGTAAGGCCGTTTTGATGATTACCCATGATCCTGAGGAGGTCAGGGACTATGCGGATCGCAATATTCATCTAGTCCGTAACCAAGACTCGCCATGGCGTTGTTTCAACGTTCACGAAAGCGACCAGGAGGTGGAACATGCTTAGTTTGTTATCTTATGACTTCATGCAGCGTGCCTTCTTGGCGGTCATTGCCATGAGTCTCTTTTCTCCAGTTCTTGGGACCTTCCTTATCTTACGTCGTCAGAGTCTCATGAGCGATACCCTCAGTCACGTTTCTCTATCAGGGGTAGCCTTTGGTCTGGTTTTGGGAATTTCTCCAACGATTTCAACCATTGCTATCGTCCTGATCGCTGCGGTCTTTCTAGAGTATCTCCGTACAGTCTATAAGAACTTTATGGAAATCGGAACTGCCATCCTCATGTCTACAGGGCTTGCAGTCTCCCTTATCGTGATGAGTAAGGGAAAAAGTTCGAGTTCCATGAGTTTGGACCAATATCTCTTTGGTTCGATTGTGACTATTAGCCAGGAGCAGGTGATTTTCCTCTTTGCCATTGCGGCGGTCGTCCTACTCTTGACTTTCTTATTCTTGCGACCAATGTATATCCTGACCTTTGATGAGGACACGGCCTTTGTGGATGGCTTGCCAGTTCGTACTATGTCCATCCTATTTAACATGGTGACAGGGGTGGCCATTGCCCTTATGATTCCAGCAGCAGGAGCCCTTTTGGTGTCGACTATTATGGTCTTGCCGGCTAGTATTGCCCTTCGTCTGGGGAAAAACTTTAAATCCGTTATGTTACTAGCCAGCGCTATTGGCTTTTTGGGAATGGTGGCAGGTCTCTATATTTCCTACTATGCGGAAACTCCTGCTAGCGCTAGTATCACCATTATCTTTGTAGCTGTCTTTTTGTTAGTCAGTCTATTGAAACGTTTTATCAAATAGGAGAATGAAATGAAAAAACTCAGCTTACTACTAGCTAGTCTATGTGCCTTGTTTTTAGTGGCTTGTTCCAATCAAAAACAGGCAGATGGGAAGCTAAATATCGTGACAACCTTTTACCCTGTCTACGAATTTACCAAGCAAGTCGCAGGAGATACCGCTAATGTAGAACTTCTAATCGGTGCTGGTACAGAACCTCACGAATACGAACCGTCTGCCAAGGCAGTTGCTAAAATCCAAGACGCAGATACCTTTGTCTATGAAAATGAAAATATGGAAACTTGGGTTCCTAAATTGCTAGAATCCTTGGATAAGAAAAAGGTGAAAACCATCAAGGCGACAGGTGATATGCTCCTCTTGCCAGGTGGTGAGGAAGAAGAGGGAGACCATGACCATGGAGAAGAAGGCCATCACCATGAGTACGATCCCCACGTTTGGTTATCACCAGTCCGTGCCATTAAACTAGTAGAGCACATCCGTGACAGCTTGTCAGCAGATTATCCTGATAAAAAAGAGACTTTTGAGAAGAATGCAGCTGCCTATATCGAAAAATTGCAAGCTTTGGACAAGACCTACACAGATGGCTTGTCTCAAGCCAAACAAAAGAGTTTTGTGACCCAGCATGCTGCCTTTAACTACCTTGCCTTGGACTACGGTCTCAAGCAAGTATCCATCTCAGGTCTCTCACCAGATGCAGAACCATCAGCAGCACGTTTGGCAGAATTGACAGAGTATATCAAGAAAAACAAGATTTCTTATATCTACTTTGAAGAAAATGCCTCACAAGCCCTCGCCAATACCCTCTCAAAAGAAACGGGCGTCAAACTAGATGTGCTCAATCCGCTAGAAAGCCTGACAGAAGAAGCAACCAAGGCTGGTGAGGACTATATCTCTATCATGGAGAAAAACCTCAAGGCTTTGAAGCAGACAACAGATCAAGAAGGACCGGAAATCGAGCCAGAAAAGGAAGAAAACACCAAGACAGTTCACAATGGTTACTTTGAGGATGCAGATGTCAAAGACCGCACCTTAAGTGACTATACTGGTAACTGGCAGTCTGTCTATCCTTTCCTTGAGGATGGAACTTTTGATCAAGTCTTTGACTACAAGGCTAAGTTGACTGGCAAGATGACCAAGGATGAGTACAAGGCCTACTATACAAAAGGCTATCAGACAGATGTGACTAAGATCAACATCACGGACAATACCATGGAGTTTGTTCAAGGTGGACAAAGTAAGAAATTTACGTATAAGTATGTCGGCAAGAAAATTTTGACTTATAAGAAAGGCAATCGTGGTGTGCGCTTCCTCTTTGAAGCGACAGATGCGGACGCTGGACAGTTCAAGTACGTTCAGTTTAGTGATCACAATATTGCCCCAGTTAAGGCAGAACATTTCCATATCTTCTTTGGAGGTACCAGCCAAGAAGCCCTCTTTGAAGAGATGGATAACTGGCCAACCTACTACCCAGATAACCTATCTGGACAAGAAATCGCCCAAGAAATGTTGGCGCATTGATGCAAGAGAAGATCCCGCAAATCTGCGGGATTTTTTGCTGGAAATGATTAGGTTGTTAGGTATTATAGTACATAGCTGTGCTGTTCACAATGTGATAAAGCAGTCATTTTTTGCTTAGTAGACTTTGGCTGATTCTAACTAGCTGGCAAATACAAAAGCTACGATTGTACAAATTATAGAATCTTTTCAGGGGATTTAGGAAGAAATCTTAGTCATATTGACGCTACTATCGCTTTTTGTTATAGTCAAGGAGAGAGCGGTCTGGAACAATAGTTTATTCACAGTCTGTGGATAAGTCTAGGAGGAAATGACATACAACTCAGGGTGTTGAAGTATCCTGATAATAGTTCCGTATATTAGTGACTTTCTAGAAAGCTAGTAGAAACCCTAGTATAAAGCTATTTGATAAAGGTCTGTTTAGGGTGAAAGCTTCCAAGTCTAAAAGCTGGAGTCTGAAAAGACTAGTTTTTAGGTATGTTTTCTTATCCACAAGTTGTGGATAACTTTGTGAACAAGAGAAAGAGATATGAGATGATGACGAAAATAAAACCACATGGACCATTACCAAGTCAGGCCCAGTTGGATTATTTAGAGGATGAACTAGCTGTCTTTATCCATTTTGGGCCCAATACCTTTTATGACCAAGAATGGGGAAGTGGGCAAGAGGATCCCAAACGTTTTAACCCGACCAAGTTGGATGCGCGTGAATGGGTTCGGGTACTCAAAGAAACAGGTTTTAAAAAGCTGATTTTGGTGGTGAAGCACCACGATGGTTTTGTCCTCTATCCGTCAGCACATACAGACTATTCGGTCAAGGCTAGCCCTTGGAGGGATGGAAAGGGGGACTTGCTCCTTGAGGTCTCCCAAGCTGCGACTGAGTTTGATATAGACATGGGAGTGTATTTGTCTCCTTGGGATGCTCACAGTCCCCTCTATCACGTGGACCGAGAAGCGGACTACAATGCCTACTATCTGGCTCAATTGAAGGAAATCTTGTCAAATCCTGCCTATGGAAATGCTGGTAAGTTCGCTGAGGTGTGGATGGATGGTGCTCGAGGCGAAGGGGCCCAGAAGGTCAACTATAAGTTTGAGACCTGGTTTGAAACCATTCGTGACTTGCAGGGCGATTGTTTGATTTTCTCAACTGAGGGAACCAGTATTCGCTGGATTGGAAATGAACGGGGCTATGCAGGGGATCCCTTGTGGCAAAAAGCCAAACCAGACCAGTTAGGAACAGAGGCTGCATTAGATTATCTACAGCACGGTGATCCCTCAGGTACGCTGTTTTCAATTGGTGAGGCAGATGTTTCCCTTCGGCCGGGTTGGTTTTACCATGAGGATCAGGATCCTAAGTCTCTCGAGGAATTGGTCGAAATCTACTTTCACTCGGTAGGGCGGGGAACACCTCTCTTACTCAATATTCCGCCTAATAAAGATGGATTCTTTGACGAAAAGGATATCCAGCGTCTCTATGAATTTGCTGCCTACCGTGACGAACTCTATAAAGAAGATTTGGCTCTGGGAGCCAAGGTATCTGGCCCTGCTCTATCACCAGACTTTGCCTGTTATCATCTGACAGATGGACGGAAGACCAGTTTTTGGGCAAGTGATGCAGAGTTTCCAATCCCATTAGAGCTCGATTTAGGGACACCTAAAACTTTTGATGTAATCGAGCTGAGAGAAGATTTGAAGCTGGGGCAACGCATCGCTACTTTCCATGTTCAGGTAGAGTTGGATGGTGTCTGGCAGGAGTTTGGATCTGGTTATACTGTTGGCCACAAACGTCTCTTACGAGGATCGGTCGTTGAGGCGCAGAAGATACGTGTGACCATTACAGAGGCACAGGCTTTGCCTTTGTTGACCAAAATCTCACTCTATAAAACACCTACCTTGTTGAAAAAAGAAGCTGTTCAGCAGCTAGACTTTTCAGAAAAAAGTCTAGCTGTGACCAAGGGAGAAAATGTCCACTTTACAGTGAAACGCAGAGAATCTAGCAGTCCTTTGGAAGCTAAGATTTCGATTCAACCAGGGACGGGTGTGCATGGTGTCGCTTATCAGGATGAGATTCAAGTTATTGAGTTTCAAGCTGGCGAGACTGAAAAAAGCTAACGCTACCAACCTTGTATTTTGCAGGAGATAAAACCTTGGACTTTTATCTGAATTTGACGGTAGATGGTCAGCTTGTAGATCAACTTCAGGTCCAAGTTTCATAAAAAAAACCTTTGCATCGTGCAAAGGTTCTTTTGGTTATGAGTGATTTGGTAGCCAGCTGAGGGTGAAGGTCAGTTGCTCAGCTTTCAAGAGGTCTTGGTGTTGGATGCTAGATACAGAGGTCTTGTCCAATCGACACTCTTTGACAAAGTTAAAATGGCTGTAGTTTTGCTCAGCATGGATATCTAGCCATTTATTTTCCTTAGCTAGGTAGACACGCAGATGGTCAAAGAGAGGGATTCCGAGGTCGTAGCTGGGTTTGCCTGGACAGGTCGGGTAGAATCCAAGAGCCGACCAGATGTACCAAGCAGAGAGACTACCGTTGTCCTCATCGCCAGGATAGGCTTGCCAACTTGGGTGAAAGGCTTTCTGACGTATCGACTTGATGAGAAGAGCAGTGTAGTCAGGGTAGTCACTGTAGCGGAAGAGATAAGGGATGTGGAAACTAGGTTGGTTGGAAATGGCGACTTGTCCAAAGGGAGCAGTAGCCATCTCGCTCATTTCATGAATCTCGTAACCATAGCCAGTTGTTTCAAAGAGAGGAGTATCCTGACAGGCTTTCAAAAGGTAGCGACTAAAGACTTCTTTTCCACCCATCAGTTGACGCAAACCTGGGATGTCATGTAAGACACCTAAAGTCGCTTGAATGGCAGAACATTCGGCGTAGTCACGTCCCCAACTGTAAGGAGAGAAGTCAGGACGGAAGTTTCCTTGACGATCTCGCGCTCGCATGTAGCCTGTCTCAGAGTCAAAGAGATGACGGAAATTTTGAGAAGAAGTGTTATAAGTGTTAGCAATCTCTGTTTTCCCTAGTTTTTCGGCACAGCTGGCGATGCAAAAATCACTATAGGCGTAGTCTAGGGTGTGGCTGACGCTTTCGTGATTGTCTGTGGATAGATAGCCCAGTTCTTGGTATTGGGTTAGTCCGTGACGACCATTGATGCCGAGAGGGTCAGACTTGGTGGCTGTTTCAAGCATGGCTTGGAGGAGTTCTTCTTCCAAGTCAGGAGCCATTTCCTTGCAGGCACTATCTGCGATAATACCGTCCAATAGAGTCCCTGGCATCATGCCACGTTCATCTGGGGCTAGCCATTTAGGCAGAAAACCAGTATCGCGGTAGCTATTGAGGAAACCTTCTAGAAAGCGGTGATAGTGTTCCGGTATGATAAGGGCAAAGAGGGGGAAGGTGGTGCGAAAGGTATCCCAGAAACCATTGTTGTTAAAGAGAACACCAGGCTTGACAGTATCAGTAGACAAATCCATGTGGATGGCCTGCCCTGACTCGTTCACCTCATAAAATGTCTGTGGGAAGAGGAAGAGTCTGTAGAGGCAGTGGTCAAAGAAGGTTCGGTCGGCTTCCCCTATCTCAAGAACATCAAAACGATGGAGGAGATTTTCCCAGTCCGCTTTCGCACTTGCTTTACAGCTATCAAAGTCCGTTTGAGGTAGATTGAGCAGCGCTTGAGAAGGGGAGATGAAAGAAGTCCCTAGTTGAATCTCGGCATGGCTATCTGCGAAGTCAATCCGCCAGTCTCCGCTTTCTTGGTTGACAGCAAGAATCTCTGTATTCATTTGCAGAGCAGTGAAGAGTATCAGCGGATTTTTATTGGTCTCAGTTTTGCCTTCTTGTCTTAGGGCAAGATTCCGCTTATCTACCTGCTCAATTGTTAAATCATCTGCAGCGTGAAGGTAGAGGGAGAGGGATTTACCTTGCTTTTGCTCTAGGCGAATAGAAGCGCCATAGCAAGTCGGTGTGAGCTGGGTTTCAATCTGATAGCGCAGAGAAAAGAGTTTCAAATAGTGAGGCTGGAAGCAAGCTTTATCTATATCATAAGAAGACTGGCGGTGAAAGAGACTGTCTCCCCCAAGCTGACCTGTGACAGGTGTCAGAAGGAGCCAAGAGTAGTCCCCAATCCAGGGGCTGGGCTGGTGGGTTAAGCGAATCCCCTGAAAGATGGGCAGGTGCGGATCGAAGAACCAAGCTCCCTCCTGGTCACTGGTCTGGGGCACAAAATAATTCATCCCAAAAGGCACGCCTGTGTATGGCAGGGTATTTCCCCGAGAGAAGGCATGCTTGCTGGCAGTGCCAAAGCGGGTATCAATGGTTTCAAGTAGTGGTTTCATAGTCTTTCCTTTAGTTGTTTTTCTACATTATATCAGAAAAATGAGGCCTTTAGATATGGGGTTCGAAAGTTAGCAATTTTGTAGAAAAATGACTATCATTTGTGTATATATTTTCTGGACTAAAAGCTATATACTGAACATGAAACTTGTTTGAAAGAGGTAAAATTAAAAATGGTTTATTCAAAAGAGATTGTCAGAGAGTGGCTGGATGAAGTAGCAGAGCGTGCCAAGGACCATCCGGAGTGGGTGGATGTCTTTGAGCGTTGCTACACCGACACCTTGGACAATACGGTTGAGATCCTAGAAGATGGCTCAACTTTTGTACTCACAGGAGATATTCCTGCCATGTGGCTTCGGGATTCGACGGCCCAACTCAGACCCTACCTTCATGTGGCTAAGAGAGATTCTCTCTTGCGTCAGACCATTGCAGGTTTGGTCAAGCGTCAGATGACCTTGGTGCTCAAGGATCCTTATGCCAACTCCTTTAACATTGAGGAAAACTGGAAGGGGCACCATGAGACTGACCACACCGACCTTAACGGCTGGATTTGGGAGCGCAAGTATGAGGTGGACTCGCTTTGCTATCCTTTGCAGTTGGCTTATCTCCTTTGGAAAGAAACAGGGGAAACCAGTCAGTTTGATGAAACTTTTGTCACAGCAACTAAGGAAATCCTTCATCTCTGGACGGTAGAGCAGGACCACAACAACTCTCCATATCGCTTTGTTCGTGATACCGACCGTAAGGAAGACACTTTGGTAAATGATGGTTTTGGTCCTGACTTTGCCGTGACAGGAATGACCTGGTCAGCTTTTCGTCCGAGTGATGATTGTTGTCAGTATAGCTACTTGATTCCATCCAATATGTTTGCCGTCGTTGTCTTGGGTTATGTGCAAGAAATCTTTGTCGAACTAGACCTAGCTGATAGCCAAAACATCATCGCAGATGCTAAACGTCTGCAAGCAGAGATCCAAGAAGGGATCGAAAACTATGCCTACACCACCAATAGCAAGGGCGAAAAGATTTACGCCTTTGAAGTGGATGGTCTAGGAAATGCTAGCATCATGGATGATCCAAACGTACCAAGTCTACTGGCTGCTCCATATCTTGGTTACTGTGCGATTGATGATGAGATTTACCAAGCAACTCGTCGCACCATTCTGAGCCCTGAAAATCCCTACTTCTACCAAGGAACATACGCTAGCGGTCTCGGAAGTTCTCACACCTTCTATCGCTATATCTGGCCAATCGCCCTTTCTATCCAAGGCTTGACAACAAGAGATAAGGCGGAGAAGAAATTCTTGCTCGATCAGCTCGTTGCCTGCGATGGTGGCACAGGTGTCATGCATGAAAGCTTCCACGTAGATGATCCAACGCTCTACTCTCGCGAATGGTTCTCATGGGCCAACATGATGTTCTGTGAGTTAGTCTTGGATTACCTGGATATCCGCTAATACTCTTCGAAAATCTCTTCAAACCACGTCAGCTTCGCCTTGTCGTAGGTATGGTTACTGACTTCGTCAGTTCCATCCACAACTTCAAAACAGTGTTTTGAGCTGACTTCGTCAGTTCTATCTACAACCTCAAAGCAGTGCTTTGAGCAGCCTGCGGCTAGCTTCCTAGTTTGCTCTTTGATTTTCATTGAGTATAAAAGGGGCTCGCTTTAGTTTCACCGATTCGTGTCAGAATCACAAATTTACATTTAAAACGTTAAAATTTAAATTTAGAATGAGGTTTTACTTCATGGAAAATGTTGTCGTACATATTATCTCACATAGTCACTGGGACCGTGAGTGGTACTTACCTTTTGAAAGCCACCGGATGCAGCTGGTGGAATTGTTTGACAATCTTTTTGATCTTTTTGAAAATGACCCTGAGTTCAAGAGTTTCCACTTGGACGGCCAAACGATTGTCCTTGATGACTACTTGGAAATTCGCACTGAAAACCGCGACAAAGTCCAACGTTACATCGACGAAGGCAAACTCAAGATTGGTCCTTTCTATATCTTGCAGGATGATTACTTGATTTCCAGCGAAGCTAACGTCCGCAATACCTTGATTGGACAAGCTGAATGTGCAAAATGGGGCAAATCAACCCAGATTGGTTACTTCCCAGATACCTTTGGAAATATGGGACAAGCTCCTCAAATCCTTCAAAAATCAGGCATTCACGTGGCAGCTTTTGGGCGTGGTGTGAAGCCGATTGGATTTGACAACCAAGTTCTCGAAGATGAGCAGTTTACTTCCCAGTTTTCAGAAATGTACTGGCAGGGTGCGGACGGAAGTCGCGTTCTCGGTATCCTCTTTGCCAACTGGTATAGTAATGGGAATGAAATCCCAGTTGATAAGGATGAAGCCCTGGCCTTTTGGAAACAAAAACTGTCAGACGTGCGTGACTACGCTTCAACCAACCAATGGTTGATGATGAACGGCTGTGACCACCAGCCTGTACAGCGAAATCTGAGCGAAGCTATTCGTGTAGCCAATGAACTCTTCCCAGATGTGACTTTTGTGCATAGTTCCTTTGATGACTATGTCCATGCAGTAGAAAGTGCTCTACCTGAGCAACTATCTACCGTTACAGGTGAGTTGACCAGTCAAGAAACAGATGGCTGGTACACGCTTGCCAACACTTCTTCATCCCGCATTTACCTCAAACAAGCCTTCCAAGAAAATAGCAACCTGCTAGAACAAGTAGTGGAACCATTGACCGTCATCACCGGTGGGCACAACCATAAGGACCAGTTGACCTATGCTTGGAAAGTCCTTCTACAAAATGCGCCACATGACAGTATCTGTGGCTGTAGCGTGGACGAGGTTCACCGTGAGATGGAGACACGTTTTGCCAAGGTCAACCAAGTCGGAAACTTCGTTAAGACCAATCTTCTCAACGAGTGGAAGGGTAAAATTGCAACCCACGAAGCCCAAAGCGACCATCTCTTTACCGTCATTAACACAGGCTTGCATGACAAGGTTGATACGGTCAGCACAGTGATTGATGTAGCGACTTGTGATTTCAAAGAATTGCACCCAACAGAAGGCTATAAGAAGATGGCAGCCTTGACCTTGCCAAGCTACCGTGTCGAAGACTTGGAAGGGCATGCTGTCGAAGCGAAAATCGAAGATCTGGGAGCTAACTTTGAGTATGATTTGCCAAAAGACAAGTTCCGCCAGGCTCGTATCGCTCGTCAAGTGCGCGTGACAGTACCTGTTCATCTGGCACCACTTTCTTGGACAACCTTCCAATTGCTCGAAGGAGAACAAGAACACCGTGACGGTATTTACCAAAATGGAGTGATTGATACGCCATTTGTAACGGTAAGTGTGGATGAAAACATCACGGTCTACGACAAGACAACTCATGAAGCTTATGAAGATGTTATTCGCTTTGAAGACCGTGGTGACATTGGAAATGAGTACATCTATTTCCAGCCAAAAGGAACAGAGCCTATCTACGCAGAACTCAAAGGCTGTGAAGTCTTGGAAAATACAGCACGTTTTGCTAAGATCTTGCTCAAGCATGAATTGACAGTTCCAGTAAGTGCAGACGAAAAACTGGATGAGGAACAAAGAGGTATCATCGAGTTTATGACGCGTGAAGCTGGACGCTCAGATGAATTGACAAGCATTCTTCTTGAAACAGAGATGACCGTCTTTGTTGACAATCCACAAATCCGCTTTAAGACTCGCTTTACTAACACAGCCAAGGACCACCGTATCCGTCTCTTGGTTAAGACTCATAACACTCGTCCAAGCAATGACTCTGAAAGCATCTATGAGGTGGTGACAAGACCAAACAAACCAGCTGCTTCTTGGGAAAACCCTGAAAATCCACAACACCAACAAGCCTTTGTCAGCCTTTATGATGATGAAAAAGGGGTGACGGTGGCCAATAAAGGATTGCACGAGTATGAAATCCTTGGAGATGACACTATTGCAGTGACCATTCTTCGTGCCTCAGGTGAGTTAGGTGACTGGGGTTACTTCCCAACACCAGAAGCTCAGTGCTTGCGTGAGTTTGAAGTCGAGTTTGCCCTCGAATGCCACCAAGCAGGGGAACGCTTCTCCGCTTTCCGTCGTGCCAAAGCCTTCCAAACACCATTCACTAGTCTTCGAGTTGCTAAACAAGAAGGAAGTGTGGCAGCGACTGGCAGCCTCTTGAGCCATGCAGCACTCAGCTTGCCACAAGTCTGCCCGACAGCCTTTAAGGTAGCTGAAAATGAAGAAGGATATGTACTTCGTTACTACAATATGAGTCAAGAAAATGTGCGTATATCAGAACACCAACAAACCATTTTGGACTTGCTTGAACGACCATACCCCGTTCATTCAGGACTCTTAGCACCACAAGAAATTCGTACAGAATTGATCAAAAAAGAAGACATTTAACAGTTTTAAAGTGTTTGATAACTAATACTATGAGATAGAAAGGAGGGGCGAAAGAGTAAGGACTAACTACTGATTCGCCCCTTTTTATGGAAAGAACAATGACCATTGCAACCATTGATATTGGAGGAACTGGGATTAAGTTTGCCAGTCTGACTCCTGATGGAAAAATACTAGATAAGACAAGTACTCCAACGCCAGAAAGTTTGGAGGATTTACTGACTTGGCTAGACCAACGCTTGGCAGAACAAGATTATAAGGGCATTGCTATGAGCGTTCCAGGCGCGGTCAATCAAGAAACAGGTGTAATTGAGGGAATCAGTGCCGTACCTTACATCCATGGCTTTTCTTGGTATGAGACGCTTGCTCATCATCAGCTACCTGTCCATCTAGAAAATGATGCCAACTGTGTTGGACTTAGTGAACTGCTAGCTCACCCAGAGATTGAAAATGCAGCCTGTGTCGTGATTGGGACAGGGATTGGTGGGGCCATGATTATCAATGGCAAGCTTCACCGAGGTCGCCACGGCTTGGGAGGAGAGTTTGGCTACATGACAACCATTGCACCAGCAGAAAAGCTCAACAACTGGTCGCAACTAGCCTCTACAGGAAATATGGTGCGATACGTGATTGAAAAATCTGGTCAGACTGACTGGGACGGACGCAAGATTTACCAAGAGGCCGCAGCTGGCAATGTTCTTTGTCAAGAAGCCATTGAGCGCATGAACCGTAATCTGGCTCAAGGCTTGCTCAATATCCAGTATCTCATCGATCCAGATGTCATTAGTCTGGGTGGCTCCATCAGTCAAAACCCAGACTTTATCCAAGGCGTCAAAAAAGCTGTTGATGAATTTGTCAAAACCTACGAAGAATACACGGTCGCACCTGTTATCCAAGCCTGCACCTATCACGCAGATGCCAATCTCTACGGTGCCCTTGTTAACTGGCTACAGGAGGAAAATCAGTGGTAACATTTACAGGGCTTAGTCCCAAACAAGAGCAAGCATTAGAGTTGCTTAAAAAGCATATTTCGCTAGCAGATGTAGAGGTAGCAGTCGCTCAGTCTGACCAAGCCTCTATCTCTATCAAGGGTGAGGGTGCCCGCTATCAACTGACTTATCGCAAACCTCACCAACTTTACCGTGCCTTGTCCTTATTGGCAACGGCTCTAGCAGAAGCTGACAAAGTAGAGATTGAAGAACAAGCGGCTTATGAAGATTTAGTCTACATGGCTGACTGTTCCCGAAATGCAGTGCTAAATGTGGCTTCTGCCAAGCAGATGATTGAGGTCTTGGCTCTCATGGGCTACTCAACCTTTGAGCTTTACATGGAAGATACTTATCAGATTGAGGGGCAACCATACTTTGGTTACTTCCGTGGAGCCTATTCAGCAGAGGAGTTGCAGGAAATCGAAGCCCATGCCCAGCAGTTTGATATGACCTTTGTGCCTTGTATCCAGACCTTGGCCCACTTGTCGGCCTTCGTCAAATGGGGCGTTAAGGAAGTGCAAGAACTCCGTGATGTTGAGGATATCCTCCTTATCGGTGAAGAAAAGGTTTATGATTTGATTGATGGCATGTTGGCCACTCTGTCTAAACTGCAAACTCGCAAGATCAATATCGGGATGGATGAAGCCCACCTGGTTGGCTTGGGACGCTATCTTATCTTAAACGGTGTTGTGGACCGTAGTCTCCTCATGTGCCAACACTTGGAGCGCGTGCTGGATATTGCAGACAAGTATGGTTTCCACTGCCAGATGTGGAGTGATATGTTCTTTAAGCTCATGTCAGCTGATGGTCAGTACGACCGTGACGTGGAGATTCCAGAGGAAACTCGTGTCTACCTAGACCGTCTTAAAGATCGTGTAACCTTGGTTTACTGGGATTATTACCAAGACAGCGAAGAAAAATACAACCGTAACTTCCGCAATCACCATAAGATTAGTCAAGATATCGCCTTTGCAGGTGGTGCTTGGAAGTGGATTGGTTTTACGCCTCACAACCATTTCAGCCGTCTCATTGCTGTTGAGGCCAATAAAGCCTGTCGTGCTAATCAGATCAAAGAAGTCATTGTGACTGGTTGGGGGGACAATGGTGGCGAAACAGCCCAGTTCTCTATCCTACCAAGCTTGCAAATCTGGGCAGAACTCAGCTATCGCAATGACCTAGACCGTTTGTCTGCTCACTTCAAGACCAATACAGGTCTATCGGTCGAAGACTTTATGCAGATTGACCTAGCCAACCTCTTGCCAGATCTACCAGGCAATCTCAGTGGTATCAATCCCAACCGCTACGTCTTTTATCAGGATGTTCTCTGCCCTATTCTTGACCGACACATGACACCTGAACAGGACAAACCTCACTTTGCTCAAGCGGCTGAAACTCTTGCTTCTATCAAAGATAAAGCAGGCCTCTACGCCTATCTCTTTGAAACTCAGGCTCAGTTGAACCAGATTTTAAGCAGTAAAGTGGATGTGGGACGACGCATCCGTCAGGCCTACCAAGTAAACGATAAGGAAAGTCTACAAGAAATTGCAAGACAAGAATTGCCAAAACTCAGAAGTGAGATAGAAACCTTCCACAAACTCTTTAGCCACCAATGGCTGAAAGAAAATAAGGTCTTTGGCTTGGATACGGTCGATATCCGTATGGGCGGACTCTTACAAAGGATTAAGCGAGCAGAAAGTCGCATCGAGGCTTATTTAGCAGGTCAGCTTGACCGTATCGAAGAATTAGAAGTCGAAATCCTACCATTCAACGATTTTTATGGAGACAAAGACTTTGCAGCCACAACAGCCAACCAGTGGCACACCATTGCGACCGCTTCGACGATTTATACGACTTAGGAGTAGAATATTGACAAACATCTTCTTTATAAAAAGAAGATGTTTTTGCTTAAATATAATATTTAAAAATAGATAAAATATAGGAAGTGGGGGATATTTGATAGAATAACATATTCAGCAATACATGTGCTTAAAAGCTATATGAATCAAGAATTTTATTAAATTAGGTGGTAGATTTTAACTGTATCAGTTGAATTATCAGAAGTCAAAATGTATAATGTAGAATAGAGGTTTTCTATGCGTAGAGGTTGTAAAAGTCCATCTCTAATAAAATAGTCATATGTCAAACTTAGAAAGGAATATAGAAAGTGAAAAGTTTTAAAATTTACAAGGGAAGACATGAAAAATTTTCTCTACGAAAGAAAAATGTTGGACTTGTTTCGATTGCAATCGCTAGCTTGGCGATATATGGAGTAGCGCTTGATACACCAACTGTACAAGCAGATGAAAACAACAATCTGAGCAGTCTAGTAGAGACTAGCTCGACAACTGATGTGAAATCAGAAAATAATAGTGATCAATCAGCAGTGGTGGAGTCAGAGAAAGTATCTTCAGCCACAGAAGTTAAGGAAACAGAAAAAGCTACTAGTCCAGCACCAACTGTTGAACAAGCAGAAAAGGAAGTGTCAGTTTCAAAAACTGCACCTAAAGTGGAAGGGGCAGACAAAAAATCCGTAGCTCCTTCAAACTCGACAGCAGTCGCGAAAGAAACTCCAGCACCTGTTGAGTCTAAGCTGGTTGAAAAGTCTACTGATGGGCAAACAGCAGCTACTCCTCGTTCGACTGCTCCGGTACGTACGCGCAGAAGTTTGCAACAAAACCCAACTCAAATCTCGAATTTTTCAGTAACGGTTACGACTAAAGATGGAACACTTATGAATCCGGGTGATACAAAACCCTTACCTGCTCAAGAAGTTTCCCTTGACAAGGTTCAAATGGACTTTAAAATCACACAAGATGGGACGCTGAAAAAAGGTGATGTTCTCCGTATTCCGGTCAAATTGGAAAATAATGCCTACGGTGCTTACTATGCAAATCTTGGTTCTGGAACAGCAGAGCATATCGAGGGTGTTGGAACAATTAAATTTGTACATTCTGCCCCAAATAATCTTGCCTATGAAATCACCTTAGACCAAAGCTTCCAAGATATGCCTCAAAATACTGAAAAGACGGTATCAGTTACTCAAAAGGCAGCGACTATTGGGAAATTTACAGCAAAATCAAGTTATGAAAATATTATTTTAGAAATAAATGGCAATAAGTTTACTTTTAAACCAACACCAAGAACATTTGAGAAAGCACAGGCGCCTTTTGCTGTTTATAATAGTGCAAGTAGCGATAGAGCAAATTCAATAAAAATAGGCACTTCAACTGGGGATGCAAATTATTATAATAATTTATTGTCAAGCGATGGTATCAACCCTGGACAAACAGGAATTCCAAATGGTGATATCATTTCTGTCCATCGTATAAAACCAGGTAATGGGTCAAAAATTGTTAGTATCAAACCAGACCTTAAAAGATATACTTCTACTTTAGCAATTAGTGAGGATGGAAAATATCTTGTTAAAGGAGATACTTCAACTTCTATTAGCATCAATTCAGATCCAGATAATAAGTTAATAAATCTACCTGCAAATTCAACAAATGATACTATTCTTAAAGCATTAAAGCAAGCAGGCAAAAATTCTTCAGTTGTTATTGATAATGGAGATGGGACCTACACAGTTGCTATTAATTTAGGAAAAATGACAGGAAATGGTGCTACTACCTATCATGATATTTGGCCAACTGACGACTATGCTCAAATGGGCGATCAATATCAGGAAATCAACAGAACAGAAGAAGTCAATAAAAAAGTTAGTGCTATTTTAAAGGATGCTAGTGTCATTCAAGGAACTGGGCATTCAACACGAATTACTTTTGCAGATTCCTCAATTAAGAATACTATAACGAATGAGTCAAGAAGTTATAGTTATAACGTTGATGACAATGGTAATGTAACTAAGCTTAAAGAAGAAACGATTTCTGCCACAACAACCCCATCCGTTGCGCGTGCTGAAGGTCAGAAGAAGATTACAATACACTATGTCGATACAAACGGCAAGGAAATTGAAACTCAGGACTATAAATATGGTTATCCAGCAGGAGGAACTGCCACTCCAACCCCTGATTATAACGCTAATCCAAAAACAATTACAGGCTACACACTTGTAACAGCTGATACGGCAATCGCGTCGTATGGTACACAGTTAAAGACTACTAAACAAATTCCATTCACTAGCAACGACCAAGAATTTTATTATGTCTATTCAGCTAAAAAATCTAGTGCCAAAGTTACGTATATTGACGATGATACTAACGGAGGAAAAGTTCTTGAAACGAAGGATTTGAATGGTTTTTATGGGCAGACTGATCCTTATCGAACAGCTGAAACCATTAAGACGTATACCGATAAAAATTATGAACTTGTTTCAGACAATTATCCAACAAATGGTGTAACCTATAATGAAAATCTTCAAACCTTTGAAGTTCATTTGAAACACAAAAAGACGTCAGTAGCAGAAGAAAAGACGGTTAAGGAAACTATCCATTATACATACGAGGGTGGTGCACCAGCAGCTCCAGACCATACTAGTAGCTTAAAATTCACCAGAACAGCAACAACTGACCTTGTTACAAATGTTACAACTGGTGATTGGACAGCGGAAAATGGAACAAGTTTTGCAGCCGTAACATCACCAACAATCAAAGGTTACACTCCAGATTTAGCGGAGGTTCCAGCAGTTGACAATATTACGGCTAACAGTGACAATATCGAAAAGACAGTTGTTTACAAAGCTAATCCAGCTAGTGCAAAGGTAACTTATATCGATGACACAACAGGGGAAACGCTTGAAACGAAGGATTTGAATGGTTTTTATGGGCAGACTGATCCTTATCGAACAGCTGAAACCATTAAGACGTATACTGATCGAAATTATGGACTCGTTTCAGATGGTTATCCAGCAACTGGTGTAACCTATAATGAAAATCTTCAAACCTTTGAAGTTCATCTACGTCATAAGGGAGCTGCAGTTCAAGAAACAAAGACAGTCACAGAGACCATCAAGTATGTTTATGAAGATAACACAGAGGCAGCGGATACGAAGGTTCAGACTTTGAAGTTCTATCGGATTAACAACAAGGATCTGGTGACTAATAAGATTGTCTATAAGGGTCCTTGGTTCCCGTCTACCGGAACCTTCCCAGAGGTAGTTTCTCCAAAGATTGATGGTTATACACCAGATAAGGCAACTGTAGCAGCCGTTGAACAGATTACGGGAGATAGCGCAGATATTGAAGAAACGGTTACCTATAAAGCAGATAAGCAAAAAGTAACCTATACCATCATTGACGACACTGCCCAAAAAACGCTGAAAGATAAGGAAGTACTTACCAGCGGAGGCTCTGATACTCCTCTTCCAGACAGTGCCCGAGAAAAATATGATTTAATGGTGAATGCTTATCTAGCTCAAGGTTATGAATTGGTTTCTAAAGACCAGCTTCCAGCTAAGTTCGACCTTGACAGTAGCCACGATCAAAATGTGGTTGTTCACTTGAAGCATGGTACAACTGATATCCAAGAAAGCAAGTCTGTAAACTTGACTGTTCGTTACCATGGTGCTGGCGGACAAACACCAGCAGATAAGGTGCAAACAGCGATTTGGACTCGTACCGTAACAAAAGATAAAATCACAGGTACAGAAGTTTCTGCCACAGCTTGGACAAGCGACAAAGCAAACTATGATGCTGTTCCGTCTCCAATGATTCCTGGTTATAGCGTGGATATTGCAACGGTTCCAGCAGAAACCGTTACTCAAGAGAATATTGTTAAGGATGTATATTACACAATCCAAACGCAAAAAGTTACTTACACAGTTGTAGATGAGACAACAGGTCAGACTCTGGAAAATCAAGTTGAATTGACAACAGGCGAGTCTGGTGCTGCTCTTCCAGCTGCAGCACAAACGAAATACGACACCGTAGTCGCAGGCTACTTAACACAAGGTTACGAAGTGACTTCTAAGGATGAATTGCCAGCCCAATTTGACACCGACAGCAGCGTGGACCAAAACGTGGTCATTCGCTTGAAACACAAAGTGTCAACTTCTACAGAAACCAAGACTGTAACGCAAACGATTAACTACGTCTACGAGGATGATAATACACCTGCAGCTCCGGAGAAGAAAGCTAGTTTGACTTTCACTAGAGAAGTGAAAACAGATGAAGTGACGAAGGATGTTACACCGGGGGCTTGGGCACCATCTACTGGCACCTTCCCAGAGGTAGTTTCTCCAACTGTTGATGGCTACACACCAGATAAGGCTAAAGTTGACGCAGAAACCGTAACTGCTGATCAGGCTGACATCAAGGTTACGGTTAAATACAAGGCTGACAAACAAAAAGTAACCTATACAATTATTGATGATACAACTAATACCACTTTGGAAGATAAACAAGAGCTTACAAGTGGGAACTCTGATACACCTCTTCCAAATGGTACAGAAGCGAAGTATGATTCAATCGTGGACGCTTACCTAGCCCAAGGTTATGAATTGGTTTCGAAAGACCAGCTCCCAGCTAAGTTTGACCTCGATAGTGGTTATGACCAAAATGTAGTAGTTCATGTGAAACATGGTACAAGTTCTAGCAAAGAAAATAAAGCAGTAAGCATGACAGTTCGCTACCACGGTGCCGGTGATCAAACCCCAGCAGACAAGGTGCAAACAGCAACTTGGACACGTACAGTAACGACAGACAAGGTAACAGGCTCTGTTGTGAGCACTACGGATTGGACAAGCGACAAGGCAAACTATGACGCAGTCCCATCACCAGTGATTCCAGGTTACACAGTAGATATTGCGACTGTTCCATCAGAAGTGGTTACCCAAGAAAACATTGTCAAGGATGTGCATTATACTGCTCAGAATACAGCTCAAACCCAAAAAGTTACTTACACAGTTGTAGATGAGACAACCGGTCAGACTCTGGAAAAGCAAGTTGAATTGACAACAGGTGAGTCAGGTACGGTTCTTCCAGCTGCTGCGAAAACGAAATACGACACTGTGATTGCAAGTTATCTGGCACAGGGTTACGAAGTGGCTGCTAAGGATGAATTGCCAGCTCAGTTTGATACCGACAGTAGCGTAGACCAAAACGTGGTGATTCGCTTGAAACACAAAACTGTTTCAGTTGAGGAAACCAAACAAGTAAGCATGACTGTTCGTTACCATGGTGCCGGTGGTCAAACTCCAGCAGATAAGGTACAAACAGCGACTTGGACACGTACCGTAACGACAGACAAGGTAACTGGCTCTGTTGTGAGCACGACGGATTGGACAAGCGACAAGGCAAACTACGACGCTGTCCCATCACCAGTGATTCCAGGTTACACTGTAGATATTGCGACAGTTCCATCAGAAGTGGTTACCCAAGAAAACATTGTCAAAGATGTTCATTATACTGCAGTGCCAGTAAGTCCAGAGGTTCCTAACACTCCGGATACTCCAGTTAAGCCAGAACCACCAGTAACTCCATCAACTCCAGTCAAACCAACTCCTCCAATGACACCGCTCACCTCAGGACATCCAGCTTCACCAGCTACGTCAGCATCAGTTCTTCCGCGAACAGGTGAATCTCAAGTTGGTTCAAGCCTTGTAACGCTGACAGGTCTAGGTTTGCTTCTATCAGTTCTTGGTTTGGCAGGACGTCAGAAAAAAGAGGACGAATAACTTTTTATAAGTTGTAAAAAGTCAGGTCTTTCATTGAAGAAATACTAGAAATAGTTTAAAGATGAATGATTTAGTGGAAAAATGAGCCCCGCAGGCAACCTCAGTTAGTTGACTTGTGGGGCTTTTCCCTTGTTTTGAGGAATGAGACTCAGAAAGGAGCAAGTGCAAATAGAGACTTTTGGTCGCTGAAATAGAAGCGAGGCGAAATCACTAAATGATTCCGCCTCGTTTCTATTTTAAATCTTGCACGGAGCTTATATCTTTCGGTTTTTCTTACTGTAAAAGGTTCCTGCTAAAAGACCGAGAATAGCTGGTGCTACCGCAATAAGTGTTAGTGAAACCCATTCTGCTGTAATAAACCGCTCACCAAAAACGACAAATGGAATGAGCCAGTTAAAAATCCCTGTAAATGGGAAGAACCATTTATAACAAACCCTTCTTTTACCAGCAGAAAAGCCACATAACAATTCGACACTAGGAGCCAAAAGGTAAAAATAAAGCAGGCTGTAGCCCATCTCTTCCCCTATAATCCTACTTAATCCCCAACAATAGCACGAGGGCATAAAAGGCGTCTTAATCAATTGTTTCGTGTTCAACCTCCTGTCCCAAATCCGGTATAATCATTGTTTCAATAATGTTTTCGACAAGCGAAGTAAATTGCCAAAAGAATAAAGGTAGGGATATTTGCAAGCAAAAAAGTTAAGGAAATCAGACAGAAAATCTCCCACCAGGTTATGTTGTTAGTTAAGGCCAGAGAGAAGATTGTCAATAAAGAAAAGCAATAAGTTATGCCTGGCAGTATGAAACCCAGCTACTTACTTTCTTTTTTGGAGAGAAAAATCTGTAATAGGATTCCTCCAGTCAGGATTGGCAATATGATAAATGAAACGATTACGGTTCTCATTTGTTTCAACTCCCTCCATCATTTTGATATTCAGACGTTACTATGTCAGACGAATCAAAGGAATAGATGTATTGGAGCTTATAAGCGCAGTTTCTTTACCTACAGTCTCCAGAATACCCATTTCATATTGAAAGTAACACTAAATAAAGTAAAAGTCAATCAAGAGATTAATGCTTAAGAGAGATGGAGGATTGCTACCCTCTTATTCCTAAGTTCTAAAACATCTATATAAGATATTTTGAACTGACTATTATCCCCATTCTTTTCAGAGCTATCTCTGAGAGCAAGGAGTACAATAGAAAAAATAGCTTGGAAGGAGTATAATGAAGGTATAAAGATAGTTTGGAGGTCTGACCATGAAAAAGCTACTACTAGTCCTAGCTACTAGCATGCTAGTCTTATCTGCCTGCCATAAAATGACAGAGGATGGAGCAACTAGTCCGTCAATACCAAGGGAGCAACAAACCAAGGAAACAACCAACTATTTTCACTATTTAGCAGATTCCTATCGAAAAGCTCTTTCGCACGAAAAAGAATCCAAGGATACAACTGTTCAGTCACCGATGGCTGCCACAGTTGCAGCCATGGAAGAACTCCAGTTATCTAATCCGACTGATCAAGCCTTGATTATGAAGAACTACTCAGATTTTCATAAGCTGATCCAATACAACACCGAAAAGTGGGAAGAAGAGTTTGCAAGTTGGGCTTCTTCTATGGGGCAGTTCTATCATAGACTAGAGCATAGAAACTTTGATGAAAAGAATGATCTCATCAAAAAATTAGAAGCAACAACTGTCTCTCAGAAAAGTGTCAAATGGAATGTTTTTGGAGTATCGAGTGACAATGCCTATGATTACTTGGTTTTGGATGCCTACTATGACAATCAGGACAAACATTTCTACCTATTTACACTGAAGGATGGGCAAGCACAGGTCTTGTATACCGATAAGACACTGGAAACTATCCTTACTGCAAATTTTGAAGAGACTGAGAATACAGATTTAGCGCAACGTTTTAAGGAATTTCTATTAAAAACAAGTGTAACCACAGAGAGCGAGCCAGATACAGATAATAGTTCTTTAATAGACAAGATAAAAACGGCCATGGAATCCTATTCGGATAGTAAAGGTGAAAGATTTAAGTCAACTAACTTAGCAACATATGGTCACTACTATGGACTTGCAGTGCCAGACCAGATAATGCAATTTGGACAAGTAGATGGGGTGAATTATACTTTTAAATGGTATGGGTATAGTGCAGGTTCAGGTTCAGGGCGGTTTGAAATCCTAGCTTGCTATGTGAATGAAGCAGAGAAAGAGGTGATTCTCTTTGGCTACAAGGATGGTAATCCTGCTCTTTTACACACCGAAGGAAGACCAGAGATTGATAAAAATGAATCAGGGGCTATCATAAATGCCCAGGTTCATTTTGTCGAGTTTCATCACCCAATATTAGAACAAGTTTTCAATTAGTAAAGAGGAAATACATTTATCGCATGTAGAGTGTTTCTCGTGAAACCTATTTCTTATAAAAAACTTCTCCACATAAAATAATTTGTGGAGTTTTTTCTATAATTAGTAGTTTAACCTAGCCTTCAAATAGGAGTATACTAATAATGTAATCGTTATCAAACCTAAAAATTCGATGAAATCAGTTTTTAGGAATAAAATGGGAGGAAATTATGAAAAAGTTTTCAAAGACCTTAAGAGATAACTGGATCTTTCTCTTGATGGTTTTACCAGGGGCGCTTTGGTTGATTCTATTCTTCTACATCCCAGTATTTGGAAATGTGGTCGCCTTCAAAGACTACCATATGAGTGGTGAAGGATTTATCCACAGTATTATGAATAGTAAGTGGGTTGGTTTCGATAACTTTAAGTTCTTATTTAGTTCTAAAGATGCTTTTATTATCACTCGTAATACCGTTCTTTACAACCTTGGATTTATCTTTATCGGCTTGATTGTGTCGGTGGGTATTGCCATCATCCTCAGCGAGCTCCGCTCTAAGAGAATGGTTAAAATCTTCCAAACATCTATGTTGTTCCCTTACTTCTTGTCATGGGTTATCATCAGTTTCTTTACAGATGCTTTCCTAAACATCGACAAAGGGGTTATCAACCGTTTCTTGGAAACCATTGGTGTGAAGGGAATTAACTTCTATGCAGACTTGGGTATCTGGCCATATCTTCTCCTTTTCCTAGGTATCTGGAAAGGCTTTGGATATAGCAGTGTCATGTACTATGCGACTATCATGGGAATTGACCCAACCTACTACGAAGCAGCAACAGTGGACGGGGCTAGCAAGTGGCAACGGATTCGCAATGTAACGATTCCACAGTTGACACCGCTGATAACTGTTTTGACTATCCTTGCAGTCGGAAACATCTTCCGTGCAGACTTCGGTCTTTTCTACCAAATCCCACACAATGCTGGTCAGCTCTATAATGTAACCAACGTACTAGACGTCTATGTCTATAATGGTTTGACTCAAACAGCGGATATTGGTATGGCATCAGCAGCTGGTCTTTATCAGTCAGTTGTCGGTTTGATTCTCGTTATCTTCTCAAATATACTTGCAAGACGAGTCGATCCAAATTCAGCACTATTCTAGAAAGGAGGAAAGCATGGCAGAAAAAATTAAAAAAGCAAAAATTGATAATGTCGGCATTCACTCCTTTAGTAAGAAGGCAGATATCTTCTTTAGTATTATTTCTGGATTGATTGCTCTCTCTTGTATCTTGCCCTTTATCTTTGTCATCATGATTTCCATCACAGATGAAAAGAGCATCCTCCAACATGGATATAGCTTCTTCCCATCACAGTTTGGATTAGATGGTTTCGAGTTTTTGGCTCAGTTTAAAGATAAGATTTTACAAGCGCTCTTTATCTCAGTATTTGTAACAGTAGTTGGAACCTTGACAAATGTCTTTATCACAACCACTTATGCCTACGCCATTTCTCGGACAACCTTTAAGTACCGCAGATTCTTTACGATTTTCGTCCTACTTAGTATGTTGTTCAACGCCGGTTTGGTTCCGGGCTATATCGTGGTAACTCGTTTGCTTCAACTGGGTGATACAGTTTGGGCCTTAATTGTTCCAATGCTTCTCTCACCATTTAACATCATCTTGATGCGTTCCTTCTTCAAGAAGACCATTCCAGAAGCCATTCTCGAGTCCGCTCGTATTGATGGTGCTAGTGAAGCCCGGATCTTCTTCCAAATCTGTTTACCATTATCGCTACCAGGTATCGCAACCATCACGCTTTTGACAGCTCTTGGTTTCTGGAACGACTGGTTCAACGCCCTTCTTTACATCAAGAGTGACAACTTGTATCCATTGCAGTATTTGCTTATGCAAATCCAACAAAATATGGACTACATTGCTAAAGCAGTCGGTCTTTCTGGTCAACTGGGTGTTGCTCTTCCAAAAGAAACAGGACGTATGGCCATGGTTGTGGTTGCAACCCTTCCGATTGCCATTCTGTATCCATTCTTCCAACGCTACTTTGTAAAAGGTTTGACCATCGGTGGTGTGAAAGAATAGGACTTACTGAGAAACACCGTTTCTCTTTTCCTAACTTCATCTTAGTGGCTGAAGTTACAAATCATTAAATCGTTTATAAGTTTAAAAATAAAAAAGGAGTTTTTATCATGAAAAACTGGAAAAAATATGCTTTTGCATCTGCTAGCGTAGTCGCTTTGGCTGCAAGTCTTGCTGCTTGTGGGAACCTTTCAGGTAACAACAAAAAAGCTGCTGACTCAGCTTCAGGAGAAAAACCTGTTCTTAAAATGTACCAAATCGGTGACAAACCAGACAACTTGGATGAATTGCTAGAAAATGCAAACAAAATCATCGAAGAAAAAGTTGGTGCTAAATTGGATATCCAATACCTTGGATGGGGTGACTACGGTAAGAAAATGTCAGTTATCACATCATCAGGTGAAAACTACGATATCGCTTTTGCAGATAACTACATTGTAAACGCTCAAAAAGGTGCTTATGCTGACTTGACAGAATTGTACAAGAAAGAAGGAGCAGATCTTTATAAAGCACTTGACCCAGCTTACATCAAAGGAAACACTGTAAACGGTAAGATCTATGCTGTTCCAGTTGCGGCCAACGTTGCATCTTCACAAAACTTTGCCTTCAATGGAACTCTTCTTGAAAAATATGGTATCGACATTTCAGGTGTAAACTCATACGAAACACTTGAACCAGTCTTGAAACAAATCAAAGAAAAAGCTCCAGATGTAGTACCATTTGCAGTTACTAAGAACTTCATCCCTTCTGAAAACTTTGACTACCCAGTAGCAAACGGACTTCCATTCGTTATCGACCTTGAAGGGGATACTACTAAGATCGTAAACCGTTACGACGTTCCTCGTTTCAAAGAACACTTGAAGACTCTTCACAAATTCTACGAAGCAGGATACATTCCAAAAGACGTAGCAACAAGCGACACTTCATTTGACCTTCAACAAGACACTTGGTTCGTTCGTGAAGAAACAGTAGGACCAGCTGACTACGGTAACAGCTTGCTCTCACGTGTTGCTAACAAAGACATCCAAATCAAACCATTCACTAACTTCATCAAGAAAAACCAAACAACTCAAGTTGCTAACTTTGTTATCTCAAACAACTCTAAGAACAAAGAAAAATCAATGGAAGTGTTGAACCTCTTGAACACTAACCCTGAACTCTTGAACGGACTTGTTTACGGTCCAGAAGGCAAGAACTGGGAGAAAATTGAAGGTAAAGAAAACCGTGTACGCGTCCTTGAAGGATACAAAGGAAACACTCACATGGGTGGATGGAACACTGGTAACAACTGGATTCTTTACATCAACGAAAACGTTACAGACCAACAAATCGAAGATTCTAAGAAACAATTGGCAGAAGCTAAAGAATCTCCAGCGCTTGGATTCATCTTTAGCACTGATAGCGTAAAATCTGAAATCTCTGCAATCACTAACACCATGCAACAATTCGATACAGCTATCAACACTGGTACTGTAGACCCAGATAAAGCAATCCCAGAATTGATGGAAAAATTGAAATCTGAAGGTGCCTACGAAAAAGTATTGAACGAAATGCAAAAACAATACGATGAATTCTTGAAAAATAAAAAATCATAAGATTGATTGATTTCGTGTATTCATTCCTAATTCCTAAAAATGTGATCACTGCCTTCCTTAGTTTCCTAGAGGAGGTAGTGATTTTTAGGATGTAAAAATGAAAAGAGTAGTTCTAAGAGTTTTGGCGATGTGATACACATGTATCTACAGGAGGTCCATTATGAAAAAATATCGTCTTCTTTTCAAAATGAGTGCTGTCTTCTCTTACCTATTTTTCGTATTTGGCCTTTCTCAGCTGACGTCTATTGTTCAAAATTATTGGCAATTTTCTTCTCAGGTAGGAAATATCTTCTGGATTCAAAATATCTTAAGTCTGCTATTTAGTGGAGTCATGATTTGGATTCTGCTTAAGACAGGCCATGGCTATCTCTTTTGCATTCCGAGAAAAAAATGGTTCTGGTATTCAATACTGACAGTCCTAGTAGCGGTAGTTCATATATCTTTTAATATTCATACAGCTAGATATGTTCAGTCAACTGCTGAAGGCTGGGCTCTACTGATTGGTTTTAGTGAGACTAATTTTGCCGAATTGGGTATCTACATATCCCTGTTCTTTCTAGTGCCGCTGATGGAAGAGTTAATCTATAGAGGATTACTGCAACACGCCTTTTTTAAAGATTCGAGATTTGCTCTTGATTTGCTTCTTCCGTCTATTTTATTTGCTCTCCCTCATTTTTCAAGCCTGCCTAGTCTGTTAGATATCTTCGTCTTTGCAACAGTTGGAATCATTTTTGCTGGTTTGACCCGCTATACCAAGAGCATTTATCCTTCCTATGCGGTGCATGTGATCAATAATATTGTAGCGACATTACCATTTTTGCTGACTTTTTTACATAGGGTGTTTGGGTAAAATACTGGCGAGAGTTAGGAATTATAGTGTTTCAATTTATAAGCGAATTTCAGGAGGGAAATGAGTATGACACCATTAAAATGGTTTGCTGGAGGAAGTGAAAGAGGTTGTGAAGCCATGACTATCATTGATCATCTACTGGAAGATATAAAGGATGAGCATCAATTTACTCCCTTGAAAAATCAGTTAGTGATCTATAAAAAACGATTAGAGGACGACGGGACCTCTGTTCCATTTATATTGAGCCAAATGAATGTTGACATCTCGCGTGTATTGATTGAAAACAAGCTAAGTTTGTCAGAAAGTCAAGCTGAGCAGATCAAAAAATTGAGAGAATTATCTGTTATTCGGTATGGTTACTGATGAAGTGCAGTAGCAGGTCTCTCTATATAATTTCCGGTCAAATAAATTGCATTCGTTTTCTCAAGTGGGTATACTAGAATAGTTGAATGAAAAATTCTGAAAATTTAAGAATAGAAAAGAGAACAAATCTTATGGCAAAAGATATTCGTGTCTTACTTTACTACCTCTATACTCCAATTGAAAATGCAGAGCAATTTGCGGCAGATCACTTGGCTTTCTGTAAATCAATCGGTCTCAAAGGTCGTATCCTAGTCGCTGACGAGGGAATCAATGGAACTGTTTCAGGTGACTATGAAACAACTCAAAAATACATGGACTACGTTCACAGCCTACCAGGAATGGAAGACCTCTGGTTCAAGATTGACGAAGAAAATGAACAAGCCTTCAAGAAGATGTTTGTTCGCTACAAGAAAGAAATTGTCCACCTTGGTTTGGAAGACAACGATTTTGACAACGACATCAACCCACTTGAAACAACAGGTGCTTACTTGTCTCCAAAAGAGTTCAAAGAAGCCCTTCTTGACGAAGATACAGTGGTCCTTGACACACGTAACGATTATGAGTACGACCTAGGACACTTCCGTGGGGCTATCCGTCCAGACATCCGCAACTTCCGTGAGTTGCCACAATGGGTCCGTGACAACAAGGAAAAATTCATGGACAAACGTGTCGTGGTTTACTGTACAGGTGGAGTTCGCTGTGAGAAATTCTCAGGCTGGATGGTCCGTGAAGGCTACAAAGATGTCGGCCAATTGCATGGAGGAATCGCAACTTACGGTAAAGACCCAGAAGTTCAAGGTGAGCTTTGGGATGGGAAAATGTACGTCTTTGACGAGCGTATCGCCGTAGATGTTAACCATGTCAATCCAACCATCGTAGGGAAAGACTGGTTTGATGGAACACCATGTGAACGTTATGTCAACTGTGGAAATCCCTTCTGTAACCGTCGTATCCTAACATCAGAAGAAAATGAAGACAAGTACCTCCGTGGATGCTCACACGAGTGTCGTGTTCACCCACGCAACCGCTACGTCTCAGAAAATGAATTGACACAAGCAGAAGTGGTGGAGCGCCTAGCAGCTATCGGTGAAAGCTTGGATCAAGTCGCTACAGTATAAAGCAAACAGCCCCTGAAGGCTGTTTTTCTATGCTTTTTATCTAAAAATCTAAAGTTTGTTTCTGTATCTTTCAGGAAAAAAGGGTATACTGTGTGTAAACGATTTCAAAGGAGGCCAGTTATGGCGAAAACATTTTTTATCCCAAATAAAGATAGTATTCTAGGACAACAGGAGATCTTGACTGCCAAGTCTATCTTGGCCTTGGTGGAGGGCTTGGAGTCACACAGTTATGATGCAGTCTATCTCCGTCAGCCGCTTAATCGTCTCGAGTATATCGAGTGTGGGATTGTAGGCCAGTCGCAATTTCTCTTCAGGGTGAACTATGCGGATAGTCGAAAAGGCTATCAAGTGGTGATTCCAGACTTCCTTACCAGAGCGGACTGGGAGATTGTAGAGGCTCTCCACCAAGCCCTATCGAACAAGTTGGGGCATGTGGTAGAAGGGTTAGAAGGGTTTGAATTTGAAGCTTATTTCCGACAAATAGTTCAGAATTATCTAGCGGATAAGGCGGCTCGTCTAGTATACTGCCAAGGGCTCTTGTCCCCTATCTATCTCAACAAGGAATACCTAGAGAGCTTTTTGGCTGAGGATGGATTGGCACGTTTTGAAGAACTGGTCAAGAAGGTTCAAGGCTCTGATGCCTACCTTGCCAGTGTGAAATTTTACCCAGACGCCCAAGGCAAGGTACACGGCATCTACCACCTAGCCCAGGGAGTCAAGACAATTTTGCCAAAGGAACCCTTTGTACCAGCTCCTTATACCGAGCAGCTGGCAGGCAAGGAGCTTGTTTGGGAGATTGACCTAGTGACGATTTCTGGTGATGGGTCCAAAGCAGAAGACTATGAAGCCATCGCTCGCTTGGATTATGAAAAATTCCTAGAGTCACTACCAGAAGCATTTTACCAGCAATTAGATGCTAATCAATTAGAAGTACAACCCATTCTAGGACAAGAATTTGAAGGATTGGCAACCATCAAGTAGACACTGTTCAAAAAAGAGTAAGCATAAAAATCCCTGTCATTAACAAATGGCAGGGATTTTGGTTAAAAGAATGTCAGGATGCGAAGGTAGTCCACTGTCAGCGCTAACTCTGCAATGAAGAAGGGTAAGAGAATAGCAGCATCAAGTAAGACAGTTAGCAGGAATCGATAAAATGGGTCGAGGCTACTGGCTTTACTTGGCTTGCTAATCACAAAGAGATTGCCGAGGGCAAAGATGGCCATGCTTAGAAGAGTGAGGATACCAGCAAATCGTAAGCCACCAAAGAGTGCAAAGAAACTTGCTAGAGCCGTTAGAACAAGTGGGATAGCAAAGAGTCTGCTATACCGATCAAAGGCTTCTTGGAATGTGAAGTCGCTCTCCTGATCCAACACACGTCGGACAGTAAAGCCTCCCAAAATGATGGAAAAGTAAAATAGAGCGCTAGCGACCAAGATAGAAAGTCCAGCAAAGAGATCTAAAGGTGGGAGCTGGTTAGGAGAACTATTAGCAATAGAAATCATATAGCCATAGTAGAGGTGCTTGATATGATAGATACTAAAGAAAAGATTAATAGAAGACAGCAAGGTGAGTAGGCCAAAGACACTATAACGATGCCTTTGGTCCGTAGTCTTGCTGGTAGTTGGTTCTTGGATAGCATCCAGCAGCCAAGACCAAAATAGTGCGATTTCTTCCTTTAATCGAGCAGTTTTACGAGGGTCAATGTCTGGGATATAGGGGCTTTCTAAAGCCTTGCTGAGGATGCTTTTTTCTTTTACAGAGTTTTCTTGGTTGCGTTCTTCTTCAGCTTTCCCATCTCCCTCTTCCTCGGTTTGGGTTTCCTCAATCATTTCGGGAGCTTCCTCCTCATGCGTTTCCAACTCTTTAGGTGAGACAGGTGTTTCTTCGCTTGCTTGTGGTTCGGTCTCCACAGTTTCCGAAGTCTCAGGCTCGTCGGGATGGATTTCTGATTTCGTCTGAGGTGATTTCTTTTCAAGATCGGCACTTTCAAACCATTCTTGTGTCATGATGGGACCTCCTTTTTTATGGTCGTTTTCTATTTTTAGATTAGCAGATGAAAGCGTTTTTGTCAATGGTTTCTAGATGGAGCAGAGTGCTCCTCTTTAGGTAGGTAGATATCCTGGTTGGCTTTTGCAATGAGTAAATCCTTGATATCTGCTTTTTCGGTTTTATAAGGGTTGGCAAGTACATTCTCTTTTTGTCCACGATGTTCTTCTTTGGGTTGACGATAGATACCACCATGCTGAGAAGAAATTTCTAGATTGATACGGTCGGTCTCTTTCTGGGAGAGAATGAGTTGTAGAGTTGAATAAGCCTCTAGCTCGACCTTGCCGTGAACTTGGATATTTTCAGCATAGATGTGTGCTCCCTCCGTCTTGACCTGACTATCTGTCAATTCGGCATCAAAGATATTGATGATATGAGGTGCCGTTAGTGTGCTGTTCTTGATAGAACTTTCTGTTAGTCTTAAGAGATAGCCTTTTGTTTTGATGGTTGCATTTTCAAGGTTGGCTTGACGAATATTAGTTTGTCCACGATTGGCTGAGACGGTGATAGCTTGCAGCTTTCTTCCTTTGGGTAGGGAGAGAACGACTTCGTCAAAACGATTAGAATAGTTGCTGGCGATACGAAGTAGGCTTTCGATTCCTGAACCGAGAAAACGATGTTGGGAGGCTTGTTTGTCAGTGACGCTCAGTGTTTTGTCACTCATACCAGTAGTCAAATCGTGACGACCAGACACGGAAGGATGATAGGTGATGTGGAGCTTGTCATCTACAGACTCTGTGATGGTTAGGCTATGTTCCTCAAGGGTCAAATCAAGTTTTTCCACTTCACTTCCAAAGGTTACTTCTTCGATACGATTGTCATAGACGGGGTCTTTTGACATGGCAAGCAAACTTTGAATACCATTGGACTGGGCGCCTACAATGATCATGATAAAACCAAGGATTGTAGAAACCACACCAAAAATGAGAAATCCTTTTGTCAATTTACGCATGTCTGTCACCTCTCTTTCCTTTTTTAAGAATCCATTGCACCAAACGGACGACTAGAAGGCCAAAGAAACGAGCTACATAGGAGATGCCTAGCAGAACAAGAGAAGAAGCACCGATAGCAAGCAAACCAGCCCCGAAAATCAAGATAAAGGCGGATTTGGCTTCGACCAGGATACTAAAACTCTCTACGATAAAGAGTCCGCCTAGCAGGATACCCGTCACAGAGACGGTAAAGAAGGCTAGAATGACGGAGGCAGCCGCGATAAAAAGCCCGATAATGGTTAAGATAATTGCAATTCCAACAGGAATTCCGATAGGGGCTGCTAGTAAGGCCAAGAGAGCAATGTGTAGCAGTTGACGGTCATTCTTTTGAGCAGGGGCTTCATTGACTTTTTTGTTGAGGAGGTTAGAGAGGACATCGTGAGCTGCTTCTTTTGGTGTACCCAGACTGGCGATGAGCTCCTCTTCACCCTCTGTACCTGCATCGTCAAATAGTTCCTTAAAGTAGTCCATGGCTTCGATGCGGTCAGCTTCAGGTAGTTTATGGAGATAGGTTTCTAACTGAGTCAGATAGTCAGTTCTTGTCATGGCGGATACTCCCTTCTATGATGCCGTTGACGGTGTCGGTATAGAGCGTCCACTCTTCCTTTAGAGTAACGAGCTGCTCTACGCCCCGATTGGTCAAGGAGTAGTATTTGCGCATACGCCCCTGAAACTCTCTAGAGTAGGTGGTCAGAAAGCCACTGGCTTCCAATTTTTTGAGAATGGGATAGAGCGTAGATTCTTTGATATTGGCGATGAGCTTAATGGTTTGACTAATCTCATAACCATAAGAATCTCCCTGCTCCAGTACAGCCAAGATGAGAAACTCGATCAAGGCAGAGGATGTTGGGAAGTACATGGGAAACCTCCTTTATATTATATAAAAATTTTATATATACTCTTTTCAAATATATTGTATCTCAAGTTGAAAGCCCTGTCAAGAAATATGTGTAAAAATTTTATATATAAAAAAACTCCTAGTATAAACTAGAAGTTTAGAGGATTATAGTTTATTGTGCATCTAGAAGCGGCGGAAGATTAAAATACTTGTCTCCAATCTTGATTCTGGCACGGAGTATGCCATCTTGATAGGTATAGCCTTCAAATGGAGGGTATTTGTCCAATCTTTCTAGGATGTCATCAGGCAAACATCTAAAATCATAATCCCTCAACGCCCCTGCACCAATCATTCTTTCAGTCAGATGTGCCTTGATTTCTTTTTCATATTTTTTGAGAAATGTTTCTCGATCGATTTCAAAGAGAGCTCTATCACCTTCATCCAACTCATAATAGCGGTCGTAGCCTGCAATCCAAGAGATATGAACACACAGTAGATGTTTTGCTATTTCTGGACAATAACCGATGGCAAACAAATTTTCCCTGTCGACTTGCCGATTTTCTATTGTGATATTTTGTATAAAGCGACTCATAATGGCCTCCGGTTCAAACATTGACTTAAGCAAACTTTCTATCTAAAAATCTTTTAACTCATCAAAGAAATTCAAAAGATTTTCTTTATCGATATTGAATTCGGCTGGGATTAAATCTAAAATGTCATCAAGTGCAGTATAAATATCTTCTCTCTCGACTGTTTCGATGAAATACTTCCCTTTATCCATTTTATTAAAGCCTTCTGTATAGAGTTTTACCAACTCTGTGGCTCCCTGCATCATTTCATCAGGTGAACTTTCAACGAGCTTTACCATACCGGCTCGAGTCTTTCGATATAAGGCTGCCGCTTTCTTGGCATTGGCAGGTGTAATATTCTCTTGTCCGTCCCATGAACGAAATGGGTTGTCCAAGTTTTGCGCTAGCCATTCCGGTTTTCTCGGTTTTGTGACCCAAAGATCAAGTCCTTCTCCCTTGCGCTTTTTATAAAGTTTCTTTGCTACTTTAGCTGCATCTTCAGGTAAACTATTCATCCAAAATCTACGCAAATTCGGAAGGCTATCTGGTCTAGGAATATCTTCTGCGGTAAAACCAAACAAGTCCATCGTTGTCAAGACTTCCAACTATTTAAACTCTGATAATGTATCAAAATGAAGAAGATTTCCCGGTTTTCCCCACAATCTTAACTCTGTAAGTTTTGGATATGCGTTCAAAACTTCCTCAATATCGAGTTCTTCGATTTTGATAACATGTAATTTCCCTAAAGCTTGCAATCCTTTCAACTTAGGAATCACTTTATCACATTGTAACAACAATGTCTGTTCGTTTCCATTCGCCTGTATGTTACAATCTTTCCTTATTTCTCCCAATAAAATAAGTTGCTCCAAACCGTCATTTAAGATAAGTTCTTCTACATCTGTCATATCAATGGAAAGCGTACAAACTGATGTTTTTGAGAAATCCAGTTTTGTTTGGTTATGGTTCTCGAGAACCAGTTCAGAAATAAAAGGAGTGGATTGCAAATACTCATATAAATTTTTGTGCCATTTGTTTAATGTTAGATGAGTCAAACAAGGAAAAACCTTTAATTCCATTGCATCTTCAAAAGGTTTCCACTCATCATTCAAACGGCGCTTGGAAATGCCACACTCCTCTCCTGCAAAGATGACTTTTTCTTCGCTCTTATCTGCTTCCTTAAATGCATCTCTCTGTTCTTTCGGTATTTCCTGCCATTTCAGCTGTCTGTAGACCTCATAACCGTTTCCCCATGTTGCGTATGAATTTGTACTCTCATCAGTTAAAGGAGTAACATTTCCAACAAAAGTATAGTTTGTCGGTACATTCACATCAACATTCGATAGATGTATCCCTCGGTTCCAGTACATAAAGTCCTTATAAAGTGGTTGTAAAGAAGATAATTCTGCCTCTTTCAGAGGCTCTTCTCCCGACCAATCCAATGAAAGTATGACCGCCTTTGGGTTCTTATCATTTTCTTCTATCTTTGTAATTTGACAAGCTGTATATTTTTTTAGATAGTTATTATAAACACAATAGACGTCTCCAGCTTTTGCTAGCATATTTTTCCTCCTTCTGGTTTACAAGCTTGCTATTTGACTATCAGAAATTTATCGGCTTTCTTGTTCGCCTAGAACAGTTAGGCGTCATTGAAAATTTCTATTTCAGATAAAGTTCCGGCTTATCGACCAAGGAACCGTATTTCAATTTTGGCAGTTTCCTTATCTCGCCATAGAGGTCTTTGAGCTCCTTGGATGGCTTAAGTGTTAAGTGCTCTATATTTTCAAGATTTAAAATCGGAGTATAATCCTTGCTTTTTAGTATCCCAGCTAAAAAATTAAAATATCTTAATTGCTTCATCTCATTAAGAAAATCAAAAGAATCTACATGGATATTTTTAGGCGCAAAACAATCTCCTTCGATTGAAAGACTTTCTAGCTTTTTCAGATTTGCAAACGGACTATAGTCGTCTATTTTTGAAAATTTTCCACGGATAAAGTAAGTAAATTGTTTAATTTAGCAATCGGCTCGATACTCTCAACACTGGATCCAGAACCCAGATGCAAATATTCGAGATTAGTCAGATTCGCAATCTTAGAAATATCTGGATAAACACCCCATTCTATATGTAGTTTTCTAAGATTTTGTTGGGCGCAAACAGCATCAAATAATTCTTGAGGCATCCTCGTACAAAATGTCAGTTCGGTAAATGCTGTCGGATTGTAAGTTAAAAAATCACCCCACTCTTGGATAACACGCTTCTTTTCTTTTGCAGTTTTATATTGAGGGGTAAAGCTATCGCCTAATTGAGTGCAGTTGATTGTCAGTGTACTTTCTCCCTTGTACTCCGACACTTCAATAATGCACTTGCTCTGCGGTTCATCTTGATGAAAGTAATCAACACCGTATTTTATTTGTTTGTCTGTTAGAAGACCCATCTGTATCATTCTTCCTGTCAGTATTTTATTCGAAGGGAAGCCCTTGTTGTTTTGGTTGCAGTTGTATACCCTCTTTGCCTTCATAAAAGAGTATTTCTTTGTCTAGGTTGTTTATATAATTATATCACTTTTCTCCTCACTAACTAGTCTATCAAGTGCAGCTGTCATGATATTGGAAGCGATATTCTGAATAGTCAGTCAACGAAAAAAACCAGACAGAGTCTGGCTTTGCATTGTTTATATCTGAGAAGTATTTTAGAAAAATTAAAGAATCTTATCAGCCCGATCCACCATAAAGAGTGAGATAGTCAAGATGATATCGATGGCTAGAAGGGCAAGGACAGCTGGAATCCAAGATTGGAAAAGTTCAAAACTATAACCAAATAAGGTAGGACCAAAGGCCGCTAAGATGTAGCCTCCTGTTTGCGCCAGTCCTGATAGCTGAGCCGTCTTTTCAGGAGAACTGGTTTTAAGAGAGAAGCAAACCATAAGGTAGGGAAAGAGGGCACTGCAGGCTGTTCCAATCAAGAGATGGACGACTAACCAGTAGAGGAAATTATTGGTTGGATACAAGAGCATGGCAATTCCTGTCATACCAGCGATAGAGATAATGGTTAGCATGATTCGACGGTGGCCGTCTGACAGATGAGTCGTCAGACTTGGAACAGTCATTGAAAAAGGAATGCTGATCAGTGAGAAGATAGAAGCGAGGAGGGCCGCATCTTTATTAGAAAGACCAGCACTAATGGCTATCGTTGGCAGCCAGGTCATGCTCGTATAAAAGAGCAAGGACTGAAGACCACCAAAGATAATGATGGCCCAGACATCTTTACTTTTTAGAATATTCTCTTTGACTTGCTTTTCTTTTTGGCTTTCTAGGTGGTGGTTGTGGCGATGATTTGGCAACCAGACTAGAAGAGTGACTAGACAGAGAAAGCTGAGCACGAGGATGAGGCCCTTCCAAGAACTGGCTTGGGTGATAGGGACCGAAAGATAAGAAGCGATGGCCGTTGAAACCCCCATGGCAGTGACATAGAGAGTTGTTAGGAAACTAATCTTTTGAGGCTGATTTGCCTGAATCATACTTGGGAGGAGTACATTGAAAATAGCAATGCTCGCTCCGATGATCAGAGTTCCTAGATAGAGAAGGGGAAGATTGAAAATCCGAATGACAGAGCCAACAGTTAAGAGGAGGAGACAGTAAGTAAAGAGGTGCTCCAACCCGATTTTTTGTGCCAAGCGACTTGCAAAAGCAGAGAAAAGAGCAAACATCAAGAGAGGGAGACTGGTTAAAATCCCAAGAGAACTAACCTCAACTCCTAGTCCCTGAGCGATATCTCCTAAAATGGTTGGAAGAGCAGTGAAAGGAGAGCGTAAAACAGTCCCGATTAAGACAATTCCTAGAACAAAAAAGAGCGATTGTTTTTTCATAAAAACCTCGAATAGATGATTTTAATAACAGCTTATTTTAAGGTTTTTTCTATATAATGTCAAGTAATGACAGCTAAGAAAGTTCGATTGATTTAAGCGAGAATAGAGTGAAAGGAGATACATTTCTTTACTAGAATTTTCCTTGATTTGATATAAAAATAGGAAAGTGAGAAAATTTGTGATAAAATAGTGGAAGGAAATCTATATATTGGAGAAAAACGGTGCCTGAAAAGCAAAAAATCAGCGTCTTGATGTCGGTCTATGTAAAGGAAAGCCCGACGTTTTTGAGAGATGCTATCAAAAGTGTTCAAAATCAAACCTTGAAACCGAGTGAACTTGTTCTTGTTGAGGATGGGCCCCTCACGCCAGAGCTCTATCAGGTGCTAGATGAAGTGGAAGCTCAGTCAGACATTCCAGTGAAACGGTGCCCCTTAGAGCAAAATCAAGGTTTAGGCTTGGCTCTTCGATACGGTGTTTTACAGTGTCAGTATGACATTATTGCACGGATGGATACGGACGATTTAGCCGTTCCGGATCGTTTTGAGAAACAGCTTCAGCTAATGGAGAAAGAAGATCTCGATCTCTTAGGTGGGCAGATTGCAGAGTTCATTGACAATCCAGATGAGATTGTGTCTTATCGTCGTGTTCCAACTCAGCACGCAGACATTGTGGCTTATCAGAGAATGAGAAGTGCTTTTAACCATATGACAGTCATGTTCAAAAAGGACATGGTCCTCAAAGCGGGCAACTACGAAGACGGGCTTTACATGGAGGATGATCTCCTCTGGCTCAATATGATTACGGCAGGTGCCAAGACTGGCAACCTAGATCAAATCTTGTGTAAGGTTCGTGTAGGTGCAGGAATGTTTGAGCGTCGAGGTGGCTTGCGTTACCTTAAATTCTACCGTCAAGCTCGCCAACGGATGCTTGAGCGAGGGCAAATTTCTTACATGGAATATGCTAAAAGTATGTTCATTCAGGCAATTGTTGCACTTTGTCCAGGCTTTGTACGTCAGTTTATCTTTGTCAAACTTTTAAGAAAGAGCAAGTAAGACCTGATAGATTGAACGATTCGGGTTATCATAACAATAGTATCATCTGACTCTTTTAAGGGGGAGTAAATTCCTATGAATAAAAAACTAACAGATTACGTGATTGATCTGGTTGAAATTTTAAATAAACAGCAAAAACAAGTGTTTTGGGGGATATTCGATATTCTGAGTATGGTGGTTTCCATCATCGTGTCTTATATCTTGTTTTACGGCCTAATAAATCCTGCGCCTGTGGACTATGTGATCTACACTCTTTTAGCCTTCCTTCTCTATCAAATCATAATTGCATTTTGGGGGCTGAATGCTAGTATTAGTCGCTACAGTAAGATTACGGATTTTATGAAAATCTTTTTTGGAGTGACACTCAGTAGTGTTCTTTCTTATGGAATCTGCTATGCCTTTCTTCCATTATTTTCAATCCGTTTCATCGTGCTCTTCATTTTGTTGAGTACCTTCCTCATCTTGCTTCCTCGCATCACTTGGCAGTTGATTTATTCCAAACGTAAAAAGGGTAGTGGAGATGGGGAGCATCGTCGTACCTTCTTGATTGGTGCGGGAGATGGTGGTGCCCTCTTTATGAATAGCTACCAACATCCAACCAGTGAGCTTGAGATAGTGGGGATTTTGGACAACGATGAAAAGAAAAAAGGGCAAAAACTAGGTGGAATCCCAGTTCTAGGCTCTTATGACAATCTACCTGAATTGGCCAAACGTCACCAAATCGAGCGTGTTATCGTAGCAATCCCTTCGCTCGATCCATCAGAGTATGAACGTATCTTGCAGATGTGTAATAAATTAGGTGTCAAATGTTACAAGATGCCTAAAGTTGAGACAGTTGTTCAAGGATTACATCAATCAGGTAGTGGTTTCCAAAAAATTGATATCACAGACCTTTTGGGCCGTCAGGAAATTCGCCTTGACGAATCACGTCTGGGTGCAGAAATTACAGGTAAGACCATCTTGGTGACAGGAGCCGGTGGTTCGATTGGTTCGGAGATTTGTCGCCAGATTAGCCGCTTCAACCCAGAGCGTATCGTCTTGCTTGGACATGGTGAAAATTCAATCTACCTTATTTATCATGAGTTGATTCGTAAATTCCAAGGGATTGATTATGTTCCTGTCATTGCAGATATTCAGGATTATGATCGTCTTTTACAAGTGTTTGAACAGTATAAACCAGCAATCATCTACCATGCTGCAGCCCACAAACACGTTCCGATGATGGAGCGCAATCCAAAAGAAGCCTTCAAGAACAATATCCTCGGGACTTACAATGTTGCCAAGGCTGTTGATGAAGCCAAAGTACCTAAGATGGTCATGATTTCGACTGACAAGGCGGTCAATCCTCCGAATGTTATGGGTGCAACTAAGCGCGTGGCAGAATTGATTGTCACTGGCTTTAACCAACGTAGCAAATCAACCTACTGTGCAGTTCGTTTTGGGAATGTTCTGGGTAGCCGTGGTAGTGTGATTCCTGTCTTTGAACGTCAGATTGCTGAAGGTGGTCCTGTAACGGTGACAGACTTCCGTATGACACGTTACTTCATGACTATTCCAGAGGCTAGCCGTCTGGTCATCCATGCTGGTGCTTATGCTAAGGACGGAGAAGTCTTTATCCTTGATATGGGCAAACCCGTTAAGATCTACGACTTGGCTAAGAAAATGGTCCTTCTAAGCGGGCACACAGAAAGTGAAATTCCAATCGTTGAAGTCGGTATTCGTCCAGGCGAAAAACTTTACGAAGAACTCTTGGTTTCGACCGAATTGGTTGATAACCAAGTCATGGATAAGATTTTCGTTGGTAAGGTTAACGTCATGCCTCTAGAAGCCATCGATCAAAAGATTGAAGAATTCCGTTCACTCAGTGGAGATGAGCTCAAAGAAGCGATTATTTCCTTTGCAAATGAGACAACCCACGTTGAGTAAGATCGCCCAACTAATTATAAATAAAAGGCCAAGGTTCTGTTTGTACAGGACCTTGGCCTTTTTACTCTGTAATTTCAAATCGTTGTACTATTTATAGTTGCTTAATGATATCGTCAATGGTACGGGCAATCCAGTCAGGTTGATAGCTGAGCAAATCAGCCTCTTCTCCAAATCCCCAAGTAACAGCGAACTTTTTGATGCTAGTTTCTTGGGCTCCAATCATATCAAACTTGGTATCTCCGATGATAAGGACTTGGTCTGCAGGGAGTTGATGCGTTTGCAAGGCAAAACGGATGACATCCGCCTTGTGTGGTGTTTCCGGACTAGAGCCGTAAATGCCATCAAAGAAATGATGGATTCCCAGATTTTTAGTCATATCATGAGCAGTAGGAGTATTCTTTGTTGTAGTGATGTAGAGAGGGTAGTTTTGTGAAAGTTCTTGGAGTAATTCCGTTATTCGGGGGAAGAGTTGGGCTTCGTGGATCCCTTTTTTCTTGTAGTAAGAACGGTATATCTGCACAGCCTCTGAGATTTGTTCCTTGGGAAGGCATGTTGCAAAACTACTTTCAAGTGGCGGTCCCATAAAACCACGAATGGTTTTGGCATCAGGGCTTGGAACTCCTAGCTCTTTAAAGGTATGGGTAAAGGCATTGTGGATCCCGATGGAACTGTCAACCAGGGTTCCGTCCAGATCAAAAAAGATTGCTGAGATAGAGGGCATAGTTTCTCCTAATAGATATAGATAAGCTTATTCTCCGAAGATTTCTTTTTGTAGGCGACGACCAGTAGGTGTAGCGGCAAGTCCACCCTCAGCTGTTTCACGAAAGGCAGTTGGGAGGCTCGATCCGACTTGGTACATGGCATCGATAACTTCATCGACAGGGATCTTAGACTCGATACCTGCTAAGGCCATATCTGCCGCGATAAAGGCAAAGCTGGCTCCCATGGCATTTCGTTTGACACAAGGAACTTCAACCAAACCAGCGACAGGGTCACAGATGAGACCCAGCATATTTTTAATGACAAAGGCGATGGCTTGGCTAGCCTGATAGGGGGTTCCACCTGCAGCCAAGGTCAAGGCTGCGGCACTCATGGCAGAGGCAGAGCCGACTTCGGCCTGGCAGCCACCTTCAGCACCTGAGATAGAGGCGTTGTTTGCGATAACCAATCCAAAGGCACCAGCAGCAAAGAGGAAATCCAGCTGTTCTTCGTGGCTAAGGTCTAATTTTTGGATAGCGGCAGTGAGAACGGCTGGCAAACAACCAGCACTTCCTGCGGTTGGGGTGGCACAGACCAAACCCATTTTAGCGTTGTGTTCGTTGACCGCGATGGCATTACGGGCTGCTGATAGGATAGTAAAGTCAGACAAGGCCTTGCCACTTTTGAGATGGCGGTCTAGTTTGGCAGCATCGCCACCCGTTAAGCCACTACGGGATTTATTTTCACTGAGACCGAGCTCAACAGAGGCTTTCATGACTTCTAGATTGCGTTCCATGAGGAGGAGAACTTCTGGCCGTTCTCGACCGGTTAATTGATATTCTGTCGCAATCATGAGTTCTGCGACATTTCCTTGGAAGTCTAGATCTGCCTGCTCGACCAATTCTTTGATAGAATAAAACATGTTTCCTCCTACTTAAAGAAATTGACATTGTGGAGATGAGGGATTTTTCGAATTTCTTCAATCGCCTCTTCGCAACTTCGACTATCGACTTCGATAATCATAATGGCTTTTTCTCCAACTTTTTCTCGAGTCACATTCATCTGAGCGATGTTGATATCGAAACGAGAGAGGGCTTCAGTAACATGGGCAATCATACCTGGAACATCCTGATGCACGATGATGATGGTCGGTGTGTTCATGTTGAGAGAGACAGCAAAGCCGTTAAGCTCCGTAACTTGGATATTTCCCCCACCGATAGAAATACCTGTCACGCTAATGGACTTATGGTCATTCTTCACAGTGATTTTAGTGGTGTTTGGGTGAGGAGCGTTGCTGTCTTTCTGAATGGTCCAGACAATCTTGATACCACGTTTATGGGCAATCTCGAGACTATTTGGAATGTCGGGATTGTCCGTATCCATACCTAAAATACCAGCGACGAGAGCAAGGTCAGTTCCATGACCACGGTAGGTCTTGGCAAATGAATTAAATAATTGGAATTCGACTTCTGTTGGCGTATCGTCAAAGATGGAGGAGACGATTTTCCCAATACGAACAGCTCCAGCTGTGTGGCTACTTGATGGGCCTATCATGACTGGTCCGATAATATCAAAGACAGATTGAAAACGAAGTGAGTGCATCTGTTTCCCCTTACAAAGATTCTTGTTTCTATTATATCAAAGAATGAAGTTCTGTGCTTATTTCCCTTATAAAACTGAAAAAATGGATAAAAATAGTATAAAATCTTGTCTTTTATGACAAAAATATCAATGTTTCAGTAAATATAAAACATTTTTGTAATATTTCTACATATAACCGTTAAACAACGGTAACATTTAAAAGGTATCATAGATATATTCAATGGAAGGAGAATTTTTAGATATGTCATTAACAACTAAAAAAATCAAAACAACTATCGCAGGAGTAGCAGCTTTACTTGCTTTCTTTGCCCCAGCTCTTGCCTCTGCACAAGAAACTGTAACATACACTGTTAAATCAGGTGATACTCTTTCAGAAATCGCTGAGAAGTACAACACGACTGCTGAAAAATTGGCAGCAAAAAACAATATCAAAGATATCCACCTTATCTATGTTGACCAAGTTTTGGTCATCGAAGGAACAGCTTCAACTGTAGCTCCAGCTGCGGCAACGGAAGAATCAGCTCCAGCAGCTACAGAAACTGTTGAAGAAGCTCCAGCAGCAACAACAACTTATGAAGCACCAGCTGCACCTGCAGCTCCAGTAGCAGAAAGCAACACTGCAGCAGCTTCAACTGTAAGTGGTTCTGAAGCAGAAGCCAAAGAATGGATCGCTCAAAAAGAATCAGGTGGTAGTTACACAGCTACAAATGGCCAATACATCGGACGTTACCAATTGACAGATTCATACTTGAACGGTGACTACTCAGCTGAAAACCAAGAACGTGTAGCAGATGCCTACGTTGCAGGACGCTACGGCTCATGGACAGCTGCCAAGAACTTCTGGCTTAACAACGGTTGGTATTAAGAACTAGCTAACAGAAAAATATGTAAAAGTCGAGGAATTTCCTCGACTTTTTTATATTTCCTTCGGTTGATAATAGATCTCCACTTCTTTTTTGAGATGAGACAGCATGGAGGTTTCATCGGTTAGTTCCAGAAGGGAGAAACCTTTTTGGATAAGTTTAGAATCATCCGTACAAATCCCAATACGGACATAGCAGATAGCAAGCCTATCGTAGCTTTTCTTGTTCTTGGCATCTTCTAGTAAAGTATAGCATATTTGTTTACACATATTTCTATCTTGATTGTATAAGTAAATGGTGGAGAGGTTGAGTAGGATTGCCATTCGCAAGTCATATAAATGTTGATAGTTTTTATAGACTTCTAAGCGTTGCAAGATTTTTCCAGTGATGAGATGGATATGTTCTATAGGAAAGGTAAAGAGAATGGTATTGAGAATTTTTAAGTCATTCTCGTACCAAGTGTCCTGCTTTTCTATCTTCTTCCATAGCTTCTTTACAGTATTGTTAACTTCGATTGACAGTTTTTTAGTCCCATTTTGGCGGATATAGATAACAATTTTTAGCATATCTCGTATCTCTTTTATAGGGAGGTCGTGGTGAGTTTTGAGGTAGTCTTGACATTTTTGAAATAGTTTTTCGAGTTCACTAGTCCCTAGGATTGAGCTCATATTGAGATAGGTTTGCATAATTTCTGTGCGTTGACTTGGTTGATAAAGTTGACAGATATATTCAAACTCTTCAAAACTCATATTGACTTGTCGGAGAAGAAACTCCATATTCTCATATTTAGGAGTTGTTTTCCCGCTTTCGATTTTTGATAGGCTGGTTCTTGAGAGAACATCCCCACAGACCTCCTCTTGGGTTAAACCTTTTGACTCACGTATTTCTTTATAAACATTTCCAAAATCGTAGCGCATGATTTCCTCCTTATTTGTGAAAAAAGTTAACAAAAAATAGAAATTGATTAAAAATATTGTATCATAAAGACAGAAAAAGTAAAATAAAGATCTAAGATAATTTTGTGAAAAAGCCAACAAAGATCTTTGGCATTACGAAAAAGAGTTATAATATAGCTATAAAAAGATAGGAGAAACATTATGGATAAAAAAGTATTTCGCTTTTTGGTCTTTTTTGCATTCTTGGTCACCTTAGCTTCACAGTTTCCATGGAATTGGCCAATCTAATGTGCTAGTTATTTAATCAAGAGAGGAGGGAGCTTACGACATATAGAGACGTAATGTGCTATCATTAGCCAATTGGTGTTAGATTTGTATAGTGCTAGGGGGTGATATTTTTGAAAAGAAATAAAAATGACTATATAGTTGATTTTATTTTTGGTGTCGTTTTCATGGGATTGTTGTTGACGGGTTGTTATATTTCATTTTTTCAACCAGATATTTATAAGATTCAAATTATATTTTTGATACTGTTAACATTCCCTATTAGTTATGTTGTCATTAAATATTTTATAAGAAAGTAGGTTTGCAAAATAAAAAAATGTTCTCTGTTTCTTTTGACCATAATTTTTCTTAATATATTCTCTCCAACGGCTTTAGCTTTAGAATCTGCTATGAAAAGCAAATCTAATTTGACAACGTCTGATTTTCAATCCAATCCGTCGTATGTTCGTGTTGTAGATTCACATAATCTAGCAATCACAAACGAAGATGGAACGGTGTCAAAAGTATATATTGATGACGAACACAATGTTTTTATTGATGGGGTCTTAGAACTAACCTCAGATGAATTTGATAGTATGGTTCAAGTAAGTAAAAATGAATAGCAGTCAACTGAACAGCCTGTTATGGCGAGATCAGCTACTACTTGGTATTATCTTGATACACATACTTATAATATCGACTTTCAAAATAGAAGTCGTACAGTATTGCTAGGTGTTATTTCTGCTCTAATCCCTTATTTAACCCCTGCGATTGGTATTGGTTCAATATTAGATGCCTTATTAGGACAAGGAGCTCCGGGCATGTATGTAAAACTAAACAGATACTATCGAAAAGGGTATCAATTTTACAAATACTGTTACCATTTTTACTATGATGCAGCAATGAGATATAAGGTCGCTTATAGAGAAGAAATCAAACGAATGTGGTAATATATTACAATTTCTAGTTTTAAGAATAAAGATAATAGTTAAAATATTTTTCAAATCAAGGGAGTCAATATGGGACTCCCTTGTATTCTTCAAAAAATGTTATAATCAATCTTGTTTAAAGAACAGAACTTCGATGTTTACAAATGAATAATTCTATCTTTTTTTCTGAAAATACTGTATAATATGAAGCAAATATGAAAAAAATGGTGTAGCAACCGTAATGGCATGCGGTTTGCTTGCTACTACAAATGCTTTAGCAGTATGGGTTGATGGTGGTCAATGGAATTATGGAGTAGGTTGGACAGGAACTTTTGGATATTCTGATTATTTACATTCTACTCGATCTCATACAGCAACGGTCCGACATGGTAGTAGAATCTCTAAGGAGCGTGAAGCTCCCTAGGTTTGGGCTCAAGCTTCCCTCACAAAGATTCCGCCAACAGGATTAGAATATTTCTATGGATTTTAAGTGGAATTTTCCCTCTCCTATTAGGAGAGGGAGAACTTTATTGGAGGTATCTTTATGAAAAAAATCAGTAATTTCTGTATGTTACTCCTGCTTTTGTGTACCACTTTTTTTGTTTTTAATATAAACTACACACGAGAAGTGGTGCGGATTCGGGAAATGGGAAAGACTGTAGATTCTTTGGATTTGTATTTGAAAGATATTAATGAACCTGCAGTATCTGTTCTTCGATTTTTTGAGGATGTATCAAAGGAGTACAAAGTCTCCATTATCAAAACAGACAGTGGTGATGAGGTGGTCAAGTCTGGTGTTTTTGATAAAGATACCTTCCCCTACCAAGAGTTTGGGATTTCTTCTCTTGATTTTACCACAGATGGTGAGGGAGTTTACAGTAATAAAGAAATTTCCAATAAACTTGGTACGATTCCGACTTTTCTAAAAGCCAAGCCTATTCAGCTTATGACTTTTCAAACCTATATCAAGGATACATCTCGTAGTTTAAATGGTCGCTATACGATAACTTCTACACAAGAGATGGACAAGGATAGGATTGTACAGAAATGGAGCGATTTTTTCAAGATAGACCAGGCTACCTTGCTAGAGCCGACCTATAAAAGTGCAGTGGAAGTCATAAATCGAGATTTGCTCTTATCTGCCATTGTTTTTGTCTTGGCTATTTTGCTTCTTGTCTTAGTAACAGTGTATCAGCCGATGATGGAAATGAAAAGAGTTGGGGTACAAAAATTACTTGGTTTTCAAGATAGGGCTGTTTTAGCTGATGTTGTAAAAGGCAACCTTTACCTCCTCCTAGGTGGAGCGCTTGTGATCAATCTAGGAGTGTTTTTCTTGCTTGATTACAAGCCAAAAGATTTGTTCCCTATGTTATGGTTGTCGCATTTTTTGCTTTTGCAACTTTATCTCTTTATCAGTTGGTTGACTTACCTCTTAATCCAAAAAATGACAATCAGCTCTCTGCTGAAAAGTTTTTCATCTTTCAAATTTGGTCTACTCTTTAATTATTTGATGAAAATTGGAACTACTATTTTACTGACAGTCTTGCTAGTTGGGGTAGGAAAAAGTTTGGAGCAAGAAAACAAAGAGTTGGATTACCAGAAACAGTGGATCAGTCAAGGAAATTATCTGACCTTGGAAACTTTCCAACTCAATGATAACCTGTGGCAAGAGCAGTTGGCAGGCTCAGGGCAGGCAGTAGATTATTTCTATCGATTTTATCAGGATTTGGTAGAAAAAACGCAGGCGGGCTATGTGCAAACTAGCAACCTGCCTATAAAAAATTTTGCCACTGCAGAACAAGTGCAGCGGTATCAACTGGCTGATATGCTAACTGTTTACTATGCCAATCGTCATTTTTTAGAAAGTCAGGGATTCAAGTTACCAGATACCGGCGCAAAAAAAGTTATTTTGATGCCAGCAAGTACGAAAGGTGAAGAAGATAAAAATCAGCTCTTGGGGAAATTAATTGCCTATCTTTCGATGAAGTATGAAGAGCAGCAAAAACGAACGATAGAGGAGATGGATGTCGAGATTGCCTATTATGAAGGAGATTGGTCGTTCTTTCCATATAGTGATAAGCGAAAGGAAAATCTCTACAATCTAATTATTAGCTTGGTCAATGATTCTGATATGATGTGGGATGAAAAAGCTCGCCTGTCAACAACAGGTTTAAATAACCCGATTAAAATCGAAAATACGGCTCAACACCAAAAAGAGGTGACAGCGTTAGTTGAGAAATTATCAGATGGGAATTATTTAAAATTTTCATCTATTCAAGCCATTCAACAAGAGAAAGTAGATTCTTATCGAGATGCTGTTCGGAATTTCAACATACTCTTTGCTTTGGTTGGCCTTCTTAGTATGATGATTTCCTACTTCTTACTAGCAACAACTTTCTTATTGAAGCGAACAGATATTATTACCAAGAAGTTCATGGGTTGGAAATTGATAGATCGGTATCGTTCTTTCTTGAGGATTCTCTTGTTGGTATATAGCTTCCCTTTTATAGTCCTGCTATTCTTTACACAGGCACTGTTCCCGCTCTTGCTTTTCGCAGGATTTACAGGCTTAGATATTCTGTTTGTACTTTTCTTGGGCTCTAAGATGGAAAAACGAAATGTAGTGCAGTTATTGAAAGGGGATCACTTATGATAAAGTTGGAAAATGTTACGAAAACCATTGGGGAAAAAGTTATTTTGGAGAACTTATCTCTAAAAATTAACCAAGGAGATTTAGTTGCCATTGTTGGAAAAAGTGGCAGTGGCAAGTCAACCTTGTTAAATCTCTTGGGTTTGATAGATGGCGATTACAGTGGACATTATGAAATTTTCGGTCAGCAAAATGTACCTGTCAATTCTGTTAAGTCGCAAGCGATTATCCGCGAACATATCTCCTATCTGTTTCAAAACTTTGCTCTGATTGATAATGAAACGGTAGAGTATAATCTCATGCTCGCTCTAAAGTATGTAAAATTATCCAAGAAGGACAAAGTCAAAAAGATAGAAGAAATTTTAGAGAGAGTGGGGTTGCCATCAATTCTACATCAAAAGGTTTCAGAGTTATCTGGAGGAGAACAGCAGCGAATCGCAGTTGCTAGAGCCATTTTAAAACCCAGCCAGCTCCTTTTAGCAGATGAACCAACCGGTTCTCTAGATTCTGAAAATCGAGATTTGGTTTTGAACTTTCTCTTAGATATGAACAAGGAAGGTAAAACGGTCATTATCGTTACCCACGATGCCTATGTGGCTCAACAATGCCATCGAGTTATTGAATTGTGAAAGAGAATGTGGAGAGTTCGTTGATCTCTTCATCTTACTTGTAATTGGACAATTGTATTTTTAAAAAAATTAAATAGTATAAATAAGCTTATTATATGTAAAAATATATCATGTAATAAGCTTTTTCTTGATTAAAATGAAATAAAATACAGTTTTCTATTGACAAACGAGGATGAGAAGAGTATTATTTATACAATAATAAAGTATAAAAATAAAAGGAGGCTTTTCTATGAATAAAGTGAAGAAGGTGTTGATGACGATGTTTGGTTTGCTTATGCTTCCCTTATTATTTGCTTGTAGTAACACTCAATCCCAAGGTGTTGAAGCCATTAAGGCTAAAGGAAAATTGGTGGTGGCCCTAAATCCAGAGTTTGCTCCATTTGAATACCAGAAATTGGTCGATGGGAAAAATCAGATTGTAGGTTCAGATGTTGAGCTCGCCAAAGCCATCGCAAAGGAACTAGGTGTAGAAGTGGAGTTCTCTCCAATGAGTTTTGACAATGTACTGGCTAGTCTTGATTCAGGCAAGGCCGATCTTGCCATATCAGGTGTTTCTAAAACGGAGGAGAGAAGTCAAGTTTACGATTTTTCAATTCCCTACTACACTTCGAAAAATAAGGTTATCGTAAGAAAATCTGAATTAACGAATTATCAATCAGTGAAGGATTTGGCTCAGAAAAAGGTTGGAGCGCAGAAAGGTTCTATCCAGGAAACTCTGGCCAAAGAAACCTTGCAGAATGCTTCTCTCGTTTCACTTCCTAAAAATGGAAATTTGATAACAGATTTGAAATCAGGGCAACTAGATGCGGTTATCTTTGAGGAACCAGTGGCGAAAGGATTTGTAGAGAATAATCCAGACCTAGCCATCGCTGAGTTTGATTTTGACAATGACAAAGAAGATTCCTACGCTGTTGCGATGAAAAAAGACAGTAAAGAATTAAAAGAGGCGGTTGACAAAACCATCCAGAAGTTGAAGGATTCTGGGGAATTGGAAAAATTGATTGACGATGCTTTTAAAGCCTCTATCGAAAAATAGAAAGAAGGAAGAGAAATGAGTAAGGAAAAAGTTATTTTAGCCTATTCAGGTGGATTGGATACATCAGTTGCTATTACATGGTTAAAAAAAGACTATGATGTGATCGCTGTTTGTATGGATGTGGGCGAAGGAAAAGATTTGGAGTTCATCCATGATAAAGCTCTCAAGGTTGGGGCTGTAGAGTCTTATGTCATTGATGTTAAGGAAGAATTTGCTAATGACTATGTTTTAGTGGCTCTTCAGGCACATGCTTACTACGAACAGAAGTATCCCTTGGTATCTGCTCTGAGTCGCCCTCTTATTTCAAAAAAACTCGTTGAAATAGCTCATCAGACGGGGGCAACCACAATTGCCCATGGTTGTACAGGTAAGGGAAACGACCAAGTTCGGTTTGAAGTCTCTATTGCAGCTTTGGATCCCAATTTAAAAGTAGTTGCGCCTGTTCGTGAGTGGAAATGGTCTCGTGAAGAAGAAATCCAATATGCCAAAGAAAACGGCGTCCCAGTTCCTGCTGACCTTGACAATCCTTACTCTGTCGATCAAAATCTTTGGGGACGCGCAAATGAATGTGGTGTCTTGGAAAATCCTTGGAACCAAGCACCAGAAGAAGCATTTGGAATCACATCTTCGCCAGAAGAGGCGCCAGACAGTCCTGAATTTATTGACATTGAGTTTAGCTGCGGGGTGCCTATCTCCCTTAATGGAGAGAAGATGAAGCTGGCTGAATTGATCCAAAAGCTAAATGAAATTGCAGGCAAACACGGTGTTGGTCGTATTGACCATGTGGAAAATCGCCTAGTCGGTATTAAGTCAAGAGAGATTTATGAGTGCCCAGGTGCTGTGACTTTATTGGCAGCTCATAAGGAGATTGAGGACTTGACTCTTGTGAGAGAAGTGGCTCATTTCAAACCTATTATCGAAAATGAGTTGTCCAATCTCATCTATAATGCCTTGTGGTTTAGCCCAGCAACTCAGGCTTTGATTGCCTATATCAAGGAGACACAGAAAGTTGTCAATGGAACTGTAAAAGTTAAACTCTATAAGGGGAATGCTCAGGTAGTGGCTCGGAAATCTCCAAATTCTCTTTACGATGAAAATTTGGCGACTTATACTAGTGCGGATACCTTTGACCAAGATGCGGCTGTTGGTTTTATCAAGCTTTGGGGGCTTCCGACTAAGGTTTATTCAGAAGTTCAGAAAAATGTTGAGTAGTGACGCGATAGAAAGGGACGACAGAATATGTCGAAAAATACAAAATTATGGGGTGGTCGATTTGAAGGCACTGTGGAAGATTGGGTAGAGCAGTTCGGTGCGAGTATTTCCTTTGACCACCAGCTGGCAAAATTTGATTTGATGGGTTCCCTAGCTCATGTTCAAATGCTTGGACAGACTGGGATTTTGAGCTTGGAAGAGGCAGAGCAGATCCAAGATGGTCTGCAAGCTTTGTTGCGAGATTTAGAGGCAGGAGAGCTTCATTTTGATATTGCAAATGAAGATATTCATATGAATATGGAAGTGTTGCTGACAGAGAAAATCGGTCCTCTGGCTGGGAAACTACATACGGCTCGTTCTCGGAATGACCAAGTCGCAACGGATATGCACTTATATCTAAAGGAGCAGCTTGGCCATGTCTTGGATAAGTTGGCGAATCTGAACAGTGTTTTGCTGGATTTGGCTGAAAAACATGTGGAAACCATCATGCCAGGCTATACCCATTTACAACACGCCCAACCGATTAGTTTTGCCCACCATCTCATGGCTTATTACAATATGTTTCAAAGGGACAGCGAGCGATTCGCATTTAACCTGAAACATACGGACCTATCTCCACTGGGTGCAGCTGCCTTAGCGGGGACAACTTTTCCAATCGATCGTCAATTATCGAGTGATTTACTGGGCTTCCAACAACCTTATACCAATTCCTTGGATGCTGTGAGTGACCGTGATTTTATCTTGGAATTTCTATCAAATGCCAGCATTTTGATGATGCATATGAGTCGTTTTTGTGAAGAAATCATCAATTGGTGCAGTTTTGAGTATCAGTACATTAGCTTGTCTGATAGCTTTTCAACGGGTTCATCTATCATGCCCCAGAAGAAAAATCCTGATATGGCCGAGTTGATTCGAGGGAAGACAGGACGGGTTTACGGGCACTTACTTGGACTATTGACCGTCATGAAGTCTTTGCCTCTGGCTTACAATAAGGATTTGCAAGAGGACAAGGAAGGCATGTTTGATACAGTAGAAACGATTTTAAATTCTCTGGATGTGTTGGCAGGTATGCTATCGAGCATGCAGGTTAATAAGGTCAAAATGCAGCAATCTACAGAGAATGATTTTTCGAATGCGACCGAACTGGCAGATTATTTGGCAGAAAAAGGCCTCCCCTTTAGAGAAGCACATGAAATTGTAGGGAAATTGGTTCTAGACTCTATCAAGCATGGTAAAAATATCCAAGATTGGGATTTGAAGGAGTTGCAAGTCTACCATCCCCTGATTGAAGAGGATATTTATATCTACTTGCGTCCAGAAACCGCTGTTCAGAGACGGAATTCCTTAGGAGGAAGCGGCTTTGAGCAAGTGAAATACCAGATAGAACAAGCGAAGAAAGAACTTAAAGGGGAAAATTGATTCATTTGCAAAGTATGAAAGAGAGGCTGAGATGATTTATCAGCCTCTTTCTTGTCTTCTCCAACCAAGCGTGTTATAATGAATACTGCTCAAGCGACCTTCAATCGTTGAAGCACACACGACCTTCAATCGTGAACTAGTCATTTCGTTTATCTTTTATTACGTCGTTAACTCGAAATGAGATGCAAGCAGAGCTTGTCTGATTTATAACCTCAATCAGTCTCCCAGACTGATTGAGCGAACTCAAGTTATGCCTGCGACTCGTTGCCTAGTCCTAAAAGCAAACGAAAAGACTATACTTAAAGAAATTCTATTGAAAGTCATAGTAAATAGAATTTTGAAGGGTATGAATAAACGAATAGATGGGAGACTTACCATGAGTGATAACTCTAAAACACGTGTTGTTGTGGGGATGAGTGGTGGTGTTGATTCGTCGGTGACGGCTCTCTTGCTCAAGGAGCAGGGCTACGATGTGATCGGTATCTTCATGAAGAACTGGGACGACACAGATGAAAACGGCGTCTGTACGGCGACCGAAGATTACAAGGATGTGGCTGCGGTTGCAGACCAGATCGGCATTCCTTACTACTCTGTCAATTTTGAAAAAGAGTACTGGGACCGCGTCTTTGAGTATTTTCTAGCGGAGTACCGTGCAGGACGTACGCCAAATCCAGATGTTATGTGCAACAAGGAAATCAAGTTCAAGGCCTTTTTGGACTATGCCATGACCTTGGGTGCAGACTATGTAGCGACGGGGCATTATGCTCGAGTGGCGCGTGATGAGGATGGTATCGTTCACATGCTTCGTGGCGTGGACAATGGCAAGGACCAGACCTATTTCCTCAGCCAACTTTCGCAAGAACAACTCCAAAAGACTATGTTCCCCTTGGGACATCTGGAAAAGCCTGAGGTACGAAAACTAGCAGAAGAAGCAGGACTTGCCACTGCTAAAAAGAAAGATTCGACAGGGATTTGCTTTATCGGAGAAAAGAACTTTAAAAACTTTCTCAGCAACTACTTACCAGCTCAGCCTGGTCGCATGATGACTGTGGATGGTCGCGATATGGGCGAGCATGCAGGCCTTATGTACTATACGATTGGCCAGCGTGGTGGACTGGGTATCGGTGGACAACACGGCGGTGATAATGCGCCTTGGTTCGTTGTTGGAAAAGACCTCAGCAAGAATATCCTCTATGTCGGACAAGGTTTCTACCATGATTCGCTCATGTCAACAAGTCTAGAGGCCAGTCAAGTTCACTTTACTCGTGAGATGCCAGAAGAGTTTACGCTCGAATGTACGGCTAAGTTCCGCTACCGTCAGCCGGATTCTAAGGTGACAGTCCATGTCAAAGGAGACAAGGCAGAGGTCATCTTTGCAGAACCGCAACGCGCCATCACACCAGGACAGGCAGTTGTCTTTTACGATGGCGAAGAGTGTCTCGGTGGTGGCTTGATTGACAATGCTTACCGTAACGGTAAGGTTTGTCAGTACATATAGATTGACAAATTTTCTTAATTTGCTACAATAATAAAAGCAATAGAAATGATGGTCAAAGCTCATGGATGTTGCAGGCTTTTTTGTCCTGCACTTCTTTGGAGTTTTGACTGTTTTTGTGTCGTTTAAGGGAAAGGACAAGAATGACTCAGCAAGACTTTCGGACAAAAGTGGGGAATACGGTTTTTGGTGTTCGGGCGACAGCCTTGATTGTCCAAAATGGCAAGCTCCTAGTCACCAAAGATAAGGGCAAGTATTACACTATTGGCGGTGCGATTCAAGTCAATGAAAGAACGGAGGACGCTGTAGTTCGTGAAGTGAGGGAAGAACTAGGTGTCAAATCTGAGGCTAGCCAACTAGCTTTCGTGGTTGAAAATCGTTTTGAACAAGACGGTATTTCCTATCACAATATCGAGTTTCATTATCTGGTGGATTTGCTTGAGGATGCCCCATTGACCATGCAGGAAGATGAGAAAATGCAACCCTGTGAATGGATTGACTTGGATAAGCTTGAGGCTTACCAGTTAGTTCCAGCCTTTTTAAAAACAGCCTTACCCGATTGGGACGGCCAACTAAGACACATTCATCTTGAGGAATAGGAGAGAAAATAATGGTTAAGCTTATTGCCCATGTACTTGTTCATAGTGGTGATGATTATTTGCTCATTCAGCGTTCGGAAATTAAAAGAGGAGAACCCAACGTTTATCCAACTTACTGGGATATTCCTGGTGGTGGGGTTGAAAAGGGTGAACTTCCGCGAGATGGAGCTCTTAGAGAATGTGTTGAAGAAGCGGGAGTTAGGCTAGATAGCAATTCGCTCAAACTTCTTCACGAAGATAGTCAACTGGATACCTCTAAGGATACTGTCTTTACTCGCTTAGTTTATAAAGCAGAGTGGGTTGGGGAGAAGCCAATTATCAGATTAGATCCTGAAGAGCATACGCACTTTAAATGGGTTACTATGGATCAAGCTCTAGAGGAGGAGAAGATAGTTCCTTATTTACGAGAAATTTTTGAAAGGTTAAGAAATGACTTATAATTTTACGGAAGAATACGATATTATTGTAATCGGTGCGGGACACGCTGGGGTGGAGGCATCCCTAGCTGCTAGCCGTATGGGCTGTAAGGTCTTGCTTGCGACTATCAACATTGAAATGTTGGCGTTCATGCCTTGTAATCCTTCTATCGGTGGTTCTGCCAAGGGGATTGTCGTGCGTGAAGTTGATGCCCTCGGTGGTGAGATGGCCAAGACTATTGACAAGACTTACATCCAGATGAAGATGCTCAACACAGGGAAGGGTCCTGCCGTTCGTGCCCTTCGTGCGCAGGCTGACAAGGAGCTTTACTCTAAGGAAATGCGCAAGACGGTTGAAAATCAAGAGAATCTGACCCTCCGTCAAACCATGATTGATGAGATTTTGGTGGAAGATGGCAAGGTTGTTGGTGTTCGTACAGCGACCCATCAGGAATATGCTGCTAAGGCCGTTATCGTGACCACAGGGACTGCCCTCCGTGGGGAAATTATCATCGGGGATCTCAAGTACTCATCAGGACCAAACCACAGCTTGGCTTCGATTAACCTTGCTGACAATCTTAAGAAACTGGGTCTCGAAATCGGTCGTTTCAAGACAGGAACGCCTCCACGTGTCAAGGCTTCTTCAATTAACTACGATGTGACTGAGATTCAGCCAGGAGATGAAGCACCCAATCACTTCTCTTATACTTCGCGCGATGAGGATTATGTCAAGGATCAGGTGCCATGCTGGTTGACCTACACCAATGGTACCAGTCATGAGATTATCCAAAATAACCTCCACCGTGCGCCTATGTTTACAGGTGTGGTCAAGGGAGTGGGACCTCGTTATTGCCCGTCGATTGAGGATAAGATTGTGCGCTTTGCGGACAAGGAACGCCATCAGCTCTTCCTTGAACCAGAAGGACGCAATACAGAGGAAGTCTATGTCCAAGGCTTGTCAACCAGTCTGCCTGAGGATGTCCAACGCGAGCTGGTTCATTCCATCAAAGGTTTGGAAAATGCAGAGATGATGCGAACAGGTTATGCCATTGAGTATGACATGGTCTTGCCACACCAATTGCGTGCGACTCTGGAAACCAAGAAGATTTCAGGACTTTTCACAGCTGGTCAGACAAATGGAACGTCAGGTTACGAAGAGGCTGCTGGTCAAGGGATTATCGCTGGTATCAATGCGGCTTTGAAAATCCAAGGCAAGCCTGAATTGATTTTGAAGCGCAGTGACGGCTATATCGGGGTGATGATTGATGACTTGGTAACCAAGGGAACCATTGAACCCTACCGTCTCTTGACCAGTCGTGCCGAATACCGTCTCATCCTACGTCATGACAATGCTGATATGCGTTTGACCGAGATGGGACGTGAGATTGGGCTTGTGGATGATGAACGCTGGGCTCGTTTTGAGATTAAGAAAAATCAATTTGACAATGAGATGCTGCGTCTCGACAGCATCAAACTTAAGCCAGTCCAGGAAACCAATGCTAAGGTTGAAGCGATGGGCTTCAAGCCGTTAACAGATGCGGTGACAGCCAAGGAATTTCTCCGTCGCCCAGAAGTTTCTTATCAAGATGTGGTGGCCTTCATCGGTCCAGCTGCAGAGGACTTGGATGACAAGGTCATTGAATTGATTGAAACAGAGATCAAGTACGAGGGTTATATTTCCAAAGCCATGGATCAGGTTGCCAAGATGAAACGCATGGAAGAAAAACGCATTCCAGCCAATATTGATTGGGATGATATTGATTCTATTGCGACGGAAGCCCGTCAGAAGTTCAAAGTCATCAATCCAGAAACCATCGGCCAAGCCAGCCGTATTTCGGGAGTAAACCCAGCAGATATTTCTATTTTGATGGTGTATCTTGAAGGTAAAAATCGTAGTATTTCTAAGAATCAAGAAAAGAAAGCATAGAGAAAAACAGCCCCGTCTTCGGAGCTGTTTTGTTGCTTTATTCTTCATCTGGTGTGAGGATCATTGGAATGATGATCGGTTCACGTTCCGTATTTTCATAAAGGAAGGGACGAATAGCGTTGACAATAGCACCATTGACAGATTGGATGCTAGCATCTTTGTTTTTCAATGCGATACGGATAGCATTGAAAAGGATGCGTTGGCTTTGACGAATCAAGTCTCCAGACTCTCTCATGTAGACAAAGCCTCGGCTGAGGATGTCTGGACCAGACAGAATCATCTGCGATTTGAAGTCAACAGTTGCGACTGCTAGAACGACACCGTCTTCGGATAGATCGCGACGATCTTTGAGGACAGCAGCGCCGATTTCACCGATACGATTGCCATCAACATAGATATCTTGAGCATTGAAGTGCCCTGCGATACGGGCAGAGTTAGCAGTGAGGGCAAGTACATCACCATTGCTCATGATAAAGATATTGTCCTTGTCGACACCTGTATCCACTGCTAGTCCAGCGTGGACTTTCTGCATACGGTATTCACCGTGGACAGGCATGAAGTATTTGGGCTTAATCAAGCGGAGCATGAGTTTTTGCTCTTGCTGACCACCGTGTCCAGAGGTGTGGATATTGTTAATCTTTCCGTGAATGACTTCGACACCAGCTTCTGAGATAATGTTAATCAACTTGTTGACGCTAGTGGTATTTCCAGGGATTGGACTAGAAGAGAAGATAACGGTATCGCCGGGTTGGAGTTGTACCTGACGGTGGGTTCCGTTAGCGATACGAGAGAGGGCTGCCATCGGCTCGCCCTGACTACCTGTACAGAGGATAAGAACCTCGCCTGCAGGGTAGTCTTTGATTTCATTTGGCTCGATAAAGGTTCCCTTAGGAGCTTTGATGTAGCCAAGCTCGATTCCGTTGACAATGGCCTTTTCCATAGAACGTCCAAAGACCGCAATCTTACGTCCAGTCTTAACAGCGGCATCTGTTGCTTGTTGGAGACGGAAGATATTTGAGGCAAAGGATGCAAAGATGATGCGTCCTTCAATACCTTGAATGATCTTCATGATGGACTGACCAACGACTTTTTCAGAGTTGGTAAAGGTTGGCACTTCTGCATTAGTTGAGTCAGAGAGGAGGCAGAGCACACCCTCTTCACCAAGGGTAGCCATCCGGTGCAAGTCTGCAGGTTCTCCAACTGGAGTGAAGTCGAACTTAAAGTCACCCGTACAGACGATTTTCCCTTGAGGAGTATGAATGACAATCCCCAAAGGCTCTGGAATAGAGTGAGTCGTTCTAAAGAAAGTTGCCTTGAGATTTTTAAAGGTCAACTCAGTGTTGTGATTGATTTCGTAAAGTTTGGCGTTGCGCAAGAGGCCGTGTTCTTCGAGTTTTCCACGGATCAAAGCCAAGGCAAGTGGTCCAGCATAGATAGGGACATTTGCTTGCTTGAGCAGGAATGGAATCCCACCGATGTGGTCCTCGTGTCCGTGGGTAATCAAAACAGCCTTGACGCGGTCGATATTGTCTACGATGTAAGAGTAGTCGGGGATAACGTAGTCGATACCCAGCAAGTCATCTTCTGGAAATTTAATCCCAGCATCAACGATAATAATCTCATCTTGGTATTCAATTCCGTATGTGTTTTTCCCGATTTCTCCCAGACCACCGATGGCAAAAACGCCGACTTCTTCAGGTTTAAGAGTGTAGGCCATATTAGAACTCCGTAATCTCGAAAGCGCCAGTTTCTTTTTCGTAATCTAGCAATTTGTCAGACAAGAGTTCGATATACTCGATGTTGTACTCTGGGCGGTTTTCTTCGACAAGTTGGCGAGCAGCGATACGGCCCTCAAGTTCTGAGTTGGCATCGATGTCTAGGTAAAGTGAGCGTGTTGTTTCACGACGTGGGCTACGTTCTTTTGTTTCTTGATAAAAAACTTTGTAAATCATATAGTTCCTTTCTATTTATAGGTCAACTTATTCCAAACTTTTAGCAGAGATTTGCTTGATTTCATTCCATTTTGTGTCTAGATTGACCTTGATTCGTTACAATTATTTCAATTATACCACAAAATGAAAAATTAGTAAAAGACGGAAATGGAGAAAGTCGGGAGGGAAAGAAGGAGCAAAAAGACAGGTAGGGCTTGGTTGGATAGCTCTAAGGTGTTATAATGGAAAGGGAAGTTTATGGATGGGAATATTTCCTATAGTTTTTAAAATAAGGAGGATTAAGGATGTTTAGTTTGTTTGAATTTGCAGTAGGGGTTCGCCTCTTGATGTTTATAGTTTTTGTAGCCTGTGTCTATGGTGGAAATCTTATTTTTACGTATCTAGAGCACCGTAAAACAAAATTCCTTTGGAAGCTTGCTTTTGTGACGCTCTATTCAATTTTTCTCCTCCTTGTCACCTACGTTGTATGGCTCGTTTTTCACTTTGGTTTAAATGTTTGAGCTCAATTATTCATCTAAATATAGAGAAAAACCACCTCATCTTGATAGATGAGGTGGTTTTTGCATTTTTCTAAAATGACATGACAATGGAATAAATGTTTGCTTTCAGAATTTACTCTTATTTTTATGTTAACAATTCTTCTGTTCAAAAATAGAGTTGAAGCATAAAAATAAAACAATACAAACAGATAGGTCAATTGGTAAGGGGATCCTAGTTATGTTTAAATCATTTAGAAGATAGAGCAAGCAATAGCCGAAGAAGAGAAAAAAGTTAACCCTTCTAAAAATGTAATTTTTATCTAGCATGACTTATCCAAATTTCTTACGAAGATCTTTCCCGATAGTGTAAGCAGCCATGAATAAAGCGATGCCAACACCTACACCAAAACCACCCTTGATTTCTTGCAATTCCTTATTAGAAATTTCACGATAGTTGTTCAAATCTTTAATCATATTAATCTCCTCCTAAAAAATAACCAGCTGCCAAACCAGAACCTATAAGTGCTGCTCCACCTGCGATAGCTTTCCAAGATACTGCTACTCCAAAGATAACCAAGGGAGCGAGACCGCCATCAATATCTGATAATTCATTTTCAGACAGGGATAAAAATTGATTATCAAGAACGTCAAAATTTGTCATTGAACTTTCCTCCTTTTTATTGTTCACTTTTATATTCGGAAAAGAAAAGGAAAAGTGAAGATTTTTTGAATTTTATTTGCGAATTGTTTTTTAGTTAAGTGTAGGCATTTTTGTTTGGGGGCAAAGAAAATTCCCATGCGTCAGCTTTTGTAGTATAATAGTAAGCAGACAAAAAGATAGGAATGTGTTATGAAAGTATTAGCTTTTGATACGTCTAGCAAGGCTCTTTCTCTCGCCATTTTAGAGGATAAGCAGGTTCTTGCCGAGACGACGATTAATATTAAGAAGAATCACAGTATTACCCTCATGCCTGCCATCGATTTTTTGATGTCGAGTCTGGATCTGACGCCCAAAGATTTGGATCGCATCGTGGTGGCAGAGGGACCTGGTAGCTACACAGGTTTACGAATTGCGGTAGCAACTGCCAAGACCTTGGCTCATACCCTGAACATTGAGTTAGTTGGGATGTCTAGTCTATTGGCTCTGGTGCCACGCCAACAAGAAGGCTTGGTGGTTCCTATCATGGATGCACGTCGCAATAATGTTTATGCAGGATTTTATGAAAATGCTCAACCTGTCTTCCCTGAAGCACACCTGTCCTTTGCGGAAGTGCTAGAAAAAGTCACGGATGCTGAACAGGTAACCTTTGTCGGAGAAGTTGGTCCCTTTGTGGAGCAGATCCAAGAACAGCTACCACAAGCTAGCTACCAAGAAACCTTGCCAAATGTAGCTAATCTAGCTCTTTGGGCATGGGACAAGAAAGAAGACTCCTTGCACGACTTTGTGCCAAATTACCTCAAGCGTGTCGAAGCCGAGGAAAATTGGCTCAAGAACCACACCGAGTCTGGTGAGTCTTACATTAAACGCTTATGATAGAAATCAAACGAATCCAAAAACAGCCTGAACTAGCTCAAGCCATCTATGCTGTCATGGCAGCTGTTTACCCAGTCAGCCCTTGGACGCTGGAACAAATCCAAGCAGACCTGTCCCAAGACCAGACTTGGTACGCTCTAGCTTATGATGGGGCAGAAGTGATTGGCTTTCTAGCTGTGCAGGAGAATCTCTTTGAGGCAGAAGTCCTGCAAATCGCTGTCAAAGGAGCCTATCAGGGCCAGGGGATTGCGTCAGCCTTGTTTACTCAATTGCCGGTAGATAAGGAAATTTTCCTAGAAGTCAGAAAGTCAAACCAACGAGCGCAAGCATTTTACAAGAAAGAAAAGATGGCGATCATCGCTGAGCGAAAGGCTTACTATCATGAACCAGTTGAGGACGCCATTATCATGAAGAGAGAAATAGATGAAGGATAGATATATTTTAGCATTTGAGACATCCTGTGATGAAACCAGTGTCGCTGTCTTAAAAAACGACGACCAGCTCTTGTCCAATGTCATTGCGAGTCAAATTGAGAGTCACAAACGTTTTGGGGGCGTAGTGCCAGAAGTGGCTAGCCGTCACCATGTCGAGGTTATTACAGCCTGTATCGAGGAAGCACTGGCAGAAGCAGGAATTACCGAAGAGGATGTAACAGCTGTGGCGGTTACCTACGGACCTGGATTGGTTGGAGCTCTGCTAGTTGGTTTGTCAGCTGCCAAGGCCTTTGCTTGGGCACATGGCCTGCCACTTATCCCCGTCAATCACATGGCTGGCCACCTCATGGCGGCTCAGAGCGTTGAGCCTTTGGAGTTTCCCTTGCTAGCTCTCTTGGTTAGCGGTGGGCACACGGAGTTGGTCTATGTTTCTGAGGCTGGGGATTATAAGATTGTTGGGGAAACTCGGGATGATGCAGTTGGTGAGGCCTATGATAAGGTCGGCCGTGTCATGGGCTTGACCTATCCAGCAGGTCGCGAGATTGATGAGCTAGCTCATCAGGGGCAGGATCTTTATGATTTCCCTCGTGCCATGATTAAGGAGGACAATCTAGAGTTTTCATTCTCAGGTTTGAAGTCTGCCTTTATCAATCTTCACCACAATGCCGAGCAAAAGGGAGAAAGCCTGTCTACAGAGGACTTGTGTGCGTCCTTCCAAGCTACTGTCATGGATATTCTCATGGCAAAAACCAAGAAGGCTTTAGAAAAATATCCCGTAAAAACCCTAGTTGTGGCAGGTGGTGTGGCAGCTAATAAAGGGCTCAGAGAACGCCTAGCAGCTGAAATCACAGATGTCAAGGTCATCATCCCACCTCTGCGCCTCTGCGGAGACAATGCAGGTATGATTGCCTATGCCAGCGTCAGCGAGTGGAATAAAGAAAACTTTGCAGACTTGGACCTTAATGCCAAACCGAGTCTCGCCTTTGATACCATAGAATAAAGAGTCAGCTTGAGGCTGGCTTTTTAACTCCGGAAAATGTCAGAATATTTTGACATAAATGTAAAAATGATGATATAATATGTAAAAATTAGGAGGTGGTCAGATGATTGAGAGAATGGAATTGGGAGAATTTTACAAGGAACTGCGTCTGGCGCGAAAACTCAAGCAGTCAGATATTGCTTGTGATGGACTGACAGCATCCCAGCTATCCAAGTTTGAACTGGGACAGTCTATGCTGTCTGCGGATAAGCTGATCCTAGCTATCCAAGGGATAAATGTGACCTTCGATGAATTTGGACACAAGCTCAACAACTATCAAGAATCCCCACACATGCGATTTGGACGAAAAGTTGTAGATCGTTTTGCCCATCAAGATATAGCTGGCTTAGAGCAACTATTAGAGGAAGTTGAGCAGGAACAGATGGCACAGACTTATCGTCGTTTAAATGCTATTGTGATTAAAAATGCTATCCATTCCTTGGATAAAAGCTATCTACTCGAAGAGGAGGATCGTGAGTTTTTGACCACCTACCTTTATGCTATCGAGTCTTGGACCTGGTTTGAACTCTATCTTTTTTGTAACACCATGCCCTTCTTGAGTAATCAGGACCTAATCTTTTTATCAACCTCTTTACTTGAAAAATCAAAGGAATTTAAAGAATTGGCACACAATAGACTGTATATGAAACAAGGGCTGTTAAATATTATCTCAGAGCTCATGGAACGCAAACTTTTTTCCTATATCCCAATCTTTGAAGCCGAGTTGGAGAGCATGCTCCGACCATACGATGTTTTTGAGAAATTATTGTGGCAGTTTTTAAAGAAGATGAGCATTTTCCTTCAAACTAAGAGGAGCAATCAAAAAGAGATTGAACACTTTATCCAATCTCTGCAAATATTAGAAAATCCACAATTAACAGCCCTTTTTGAACTACGCTTACAGCAATATAAAGAACTTATCGATTAGCTAAAGATGGGAAATGATAATAATATCAGCAACGATTGTCAATAATGCTATGATTTGTTTCTTCATTTCATGTCCTCCTACATAATGGTAACTATATTATATCAGTGAAATAATCAAATCAATCAAAATCGCAAATGTGAAATTTCCATGAGAAAAAATATCAAATATGCGATTTTCTAAAATAAGCCAATTTTCGTGTTATACTGTCCTTGTAAGACATTTGAAGCAAATCCTAGGTCGCAGAAGTGGTTTACAAATAACATAATTGAAGGAGTGTAAATGATGTTGAATTTACAATTTGCAGAAACAATGGAACTAACAGAAGTGGAGTTAGAGGCAGTTTACGGAGGAAACCTTGTGGTTAACCCAGGCAATGGTGGTGGAATTGCTTTACCGATTTGGGGAGGCGGAGGTATTGGACCAAGCCCTTACGGAGCTTTTGATTGGATGAAAGGACTCTGGGCAGGTTTGGCTGAAAGAAGACGTAAATAAAACTTAAAAGGATCAACTATGAAAGGGAAAGAAACGAAATTTTATCTAGGGACCATTTTGGTGCTTGTGTCCTATTACTTGATTTTTAATTTAGTAGTGAGATTAGAGTTTATGGATCAATTATCAGATTTTGGATTTTATGGGATTCAAATTTTATTGATAGTAATTGAAGGAATTGCTGCTACTGTGGTTCTTGTTAAGAGTCAACGTTGGAAAGAGTACGGTCGATTCCAGTTTCGTTGGTCCTATCTGGGTATCTTCTTTCTTTCCTTTATATTGATGTTTTTGTGGGTAAATATAACGACTCGGATCTTTCCCAGCACGCAAAATGGGAGTGCTATAAAAGAAACCGTAGCCAATTTGACGGGAATTAGTTATTTTGTGACACGTATTTTCTACGGCAGTCTTATTGCTCCGATAGTTGAGGAGTTAGTTTTCCGTGGACTTCTGATGACAGCCTTATCTAAATTTAAAAAGCGCTATGTTGATATAATTGTTTCCTCAACTCTATTCAGTCTTATCCATGTTTTGCAATATGGATGGGTGATAACAGACTTCATCATTTATGCAGGAGCAGGTCTGCTACTCTGCATGCTCTTTCGTTATACACGTTCAATTTATTGGTCAATGGCACTCCACATCTTGTGGAATACCTTTTTAATTATCGTGAGCTTATTGGTGTTTGGATATTAGAAAGATGAAATATGAAAAAGATAATCTCACGCTACTACCTTTTTATAGCTTTTCTACTAGTTATTGCTGACCAGAAGTTCAGTGGTCTAGTTTTACGCAGCGACCTTGTTACTGGTCTATCTGACTTTGCCTATTATCTGTCGGATATGATGTTGAATTTTCTTGTGGTTTTATTTGCTCTTATTGCTATGATTTGGTCGGGGAAATGGCAGAAAATTTAGAGGTTCCTATCTTTTTTATTCCTTTCTAGCTCTTCTTGCTTTTGTTATTTGGAATTTCGTCACCTTTTTTCTTTTCCCACCCACAAAAAATGAAATTGCTTATCAACTGGATGTTCCTACTTTTACAGGAGCTACGGCATTTTTTATGTATTTTTTCTATCCTGTGATTGCAGGTCCTATTTTTGAAGAGATGATTTATCGTGGATTGGTGATGACCGCTCTGGAAAAAGGAAAGAAATGGGGACTGGATGTGCTCGGTTCGGCTGCTTTGTTTGGAATCTTGCACATTAGTAATCATGGTTGGGTTTTGACAGACTTTTTCTCATATATGGGTGGTGGTCTCATATTTGCAGTCTTGTTTAGAGTGACAAAGTCCATTTATTGGCCTATTGGACTGCACATAGTCTACAATGGCATTGGTCAAATTTTACCGTTGCTGTAATTTTAGGTGCTCAATAATATCGGTCTATCCTTGGGGAAAAGTTCCCATTTGAATTCAAAAAGGAGTTGCGATGAAAGTATTTATTCAAAATAGAGATTTTAGGCAATTAACCATCAACCAGTGGATTTCAACGGTTGGGGATACGATTTTTTATCTTGCTTTTTTGAATTATGTGGCAGATGCTTCGTTTGCTCCCTTGGCGATTTTACTCATCACGATTTCAGAGACTGTTCCTCAAGTCCTGCAAATCTTTATGGGAGTTTTGGCTGACTTTCAACACCATCGTGTTCTAAAGTATACGGTTATTAGTCTTGTCAAATTTGTACTCTATGCTATAGTGGCACTTTCGCTTTCAGGGCGGTCCTTTTCCTTATGGCTTGTATTCTTTATTTGTTTAATGAATCTCTTGTCGGATACATTGAGTTACTTTTCAGGAGCCATGCTAACTCCTATTTTTATAAGAATCATTGGGAAAGAACATCTGACAGAAGCTATTGGCTTTAAACAATCAACAGTTAGTTTAGTTCGGACAATCAGTAATATTCTAGGAGGGGTTTTACTAGGAATTCTTTCCATTCAGTTCATTTCCTTGCTAAACGCTCTGGCGTTTCTGATAGCATTTGTAGGTATTCTCTTCATAAAAAATGATCTTTTGAAAGTTGAAAAAACAATTAACTATCAAGAAGGTCTTTCTATAAAATCGTTTTGCCAGCATTTGTTCCAATCATCAAAATTGATCTGGAATTTGGATAGAGTGATCTTCATTTTATTTATCGTCTCTATCAGCCAAGCTGTGATCAATGTCACTGTTCCTATTTCGACTCTTTTTTTAAGAAACCAACCGTTTTTGGATTTACAAACTGGTCAATCACTCGCTTTGTTATCAACACTAGAATTGTCAGCACTTATTGTCGGAAGTCTTGTAAGTGGCTATTTGAAAAATACGATTTCTATAAAAACAGCTCTATACGCTTCGGTCGTCATCCAGTTACTCCTTCTAGTAGGATTTGCCACAGTTCATTTTGGCTTGATTCTGCTTTTCAGCTCTTTGGATGCCTTCATCGCAGGAATACTCTCTCCTAGATTGCAAGAACTCGTCTTTAAACAAATACCTGAGGAGTCAATGGGAGCGGTTCAATCCTCTATTGGTGCTATTACGGTTGTTTTACCAAGTCTATTCACAATCGTTTTCGTAACGATTGCTACAAGTTTTGGGACCCTAGCAGTCAGCTTTATTCTATTGCTATTACTCCTAACCGCATTTGTCATGCTCTTGAATATTCGTGAGAGCATTTAGCGGAAAATTTGTATAATAGGTGTTTGAGACTGGATTGCCAGTCTTTTTATGATGGCCAAAATCAGCAGACTTTTTTCTCTTCTTTGAATATGTTATAATAGTCAGTGCTGTGGCTGTGATGACGAACAGACTCAATTGGAGAGAATATGAGGAGAAAGATGAAAGAAAAAGGATTCTGGGAAGGTGCACAGGCAGCCATGCCAACGGCCCTTGGTTATGTCAGTATCGGACTGGCCTGTGGGATTATCGGTGCGCCCTATGTGACACCTGTTGAGATGGGCTTGATGAGCCTCTTTGTTTATGCTGGGAGCGCCCAGTTTGCCATGTTGGCATTGATTGCAGTACAAGCGCCTGTCGCAGCCATTACTATGACAGTCTTTTTGATCAACTTGCGCCTCTTTTTGCTGAGCTTGCATGCATCGACCTATTTCCGCCATACTAGTCTCTGGCAAAATATCGGCATGTCCAGTCTCTTGACAGATGAGACCTACGGGGTTTTGATGGGAGAATTAGCCCATACAGATAAAGTCCATCCCATGTGGATGCACGGGAACAATCTCAATAGTTATGTAGCCTGGTTTGTTGGGACAGTTGCGGGGACAGCTTTAGGTGGCCTTCTTCCAAATCCTGAAGTCTTTGGCTTGGACTTTGCCCTTGTTGGGATGTTTATCGGGATTTTTACCTCGCAATTTCAGATTATGCAAAGACGGGTTCCTGTACGGAATCTACTGATGATCCTAGCCGTTGTTGCGGTGTCCTTCTTTTTGCTCTTGACAGTGGTGTCTCAGTCGCTAGCTGTTCTTTTTGCGACCTTGCTAGGTTGTACCATGGGGGTGGTCTTAGATGGTCAGTAAATATCTTTTGTTAGCCGTTATCTTTTCAGGCCTAGTGACTTGGGTTCCCCGTATGATTCCTTTCATCTTGGTCAAGTACAAGGGTTTGCCAGCTATCGTTGAGCGTTTTTTGAAGTTCTTGCCTGTTTCCATTATCTTTGCCTTGATTCTTTCAAGCGTAGTGACTGGCAAGGTTGGGAGCCTTCCTCAGATCAAATGGCTGGACTTTTTAGCAGTCTTTCCAACGGCTTGGATAGCCTTTCGCTACCGCAATCTAGTGGGGACAGTTCTTTTTGGGGTGGTCTTGATTGCAGTCTTGCGTCTGGTCTTTTAGTCAGCCATAAGAAAAACCTATCACCGAGATAGAAATCATATAATGGCGAAAAAAAATATTTTCTGTTAAGATAGTAAAGTATTCTATTTTGGAGGAAATGACATGAAAAAAATCGTTAAATATTCATCTCTTGCTGCTCTGGGACTTGTTGCCGCAGGTGTATTAGCAGCTTGCTCAGGTGGAGCTAAGAAAGAAGGAGAAGCAGCTGGTAAGAAAGAAATTATCGTTGCAACCAATGCTTCACCAAAACCATTCAACTACGAAGAAAATGGTGAGTTAACTGGTTATGAGATTGAAGTAGTCCGTGCTATCTTTAAAGACTCTGACAAATACGATGTCAAGTTTGAAAAGACAGAGTGGTCAGGTGTCTTTGCAGGCCTTGATAGCGATCGCTACCAAATGGCTGTGAACAATATCAGCTATACCAAAGAACGTGCTGAAAAGTACCTTTATGCAGCTCCAACTGCTAAAAATCCTAACGTCCTTGTAGTGAAGAAAGATGATTCTAGCATTAAATCGCTTGATGATATCGGTGGAAAATCAACAGAAGTTGTTCAAGGGACAACATCAGCTAAACAGCTAGAAGATTACAACAAACAACACGCTGACAATCCAACGGTTCTTAACTACACCAAGGCTGATTTCCAACAAATCATGTCTCGCTTGAGCGATGGTCAGTTTGACTACAAGATTTTTGATAAAATCGGTGTAGAGACAGTTATCAAAAACCAAGGTTTGGACAACCTGAAAGTTATTGAACTTCCAAGCGACCAACAACCTTACGTTTACCCACTTCTTGCTAAAGGTCAAGATGAGTTGAAAACATTTGTAGACAAACGTATCCAAGAACTTTACAAAGACGGAACGCTTGAAAAATTGTCAAAACAATTCTTCGGAGACACTTATCTTCCAGCAGAAGCTGACATTAAATAATTAAAAACACCTCTGTTAATGACAGGGGTATTTTTTATGTAAGCACATTCAAAAAATGACCTCTTTACCTCATATCCTTTGACAGAAGGCGCTTACATGGGTTATAATAGTATATAATACCTTTAAAGGAGATTGTCATGAAATATAAAAAAGTTCTATCCTCATTTACATTAGCGACTGCTTTGTTAGCAGCAAGTGCGATAAATCAGGAAGTTCAAGCTAATGAAAAGCCTGTAGATGCTAAGGAAAAAGCTGTTGCACCATCATCATCTGAAAAACAGATTACAGATGCGCAAGAGGAAGTTAAAAAAGCTCAAGCCTCTGTAGATGAAAAAGCTCCGAAAGAAGCGGAGGCTAAAAAGGATGTAGCCAAGGCTGATAAGAAGATTGCCGATACTAAGAAAGCTATTGAGATAGCTAAAAATGCTGATGCTATCATCGAAAAGGAATCAAAGGTAGCATCTGAGAAGAGTGCTGAAAAAGCGGAAGCTGACAAAGCTTTGGCAAATGCAGAATCTACAGCAACAGCAGCTAAATCTGCAGAAACAGAAGCTAAAACAGCTAGCCAATCTGCCAATGAAAAGCGTGACGCTAAAGCAGCAGAGGTAAAAGAAAAACAAGCTGAACTAGATGGCATGACTGATGAAAGTCTTAAAAATCAAATCTCTAATGCAGAAAACGAGGTTAAAAAAGCCGATCAGTCTCTTCAAGAACAAACGAAAGCAGCAAATGCAGTAGCGAACAAGATCGCAGACAAACAAAAGGAGCTTGATAATTACAAACCAACAGTTTTGAAAAAGGTCTTGAATCCAGAAGAACAAGGACGTAAAGCTCCAGCTTTTGATAGTGATTATGACTATAACAAGCAATATCGTCCTAAAGATGCCTCAGGCAATCCTTTGATGGAGAATGTTTACTTCCAAGGTGTTCGTGAAGTTGAAATAGAAGCAACTGAAGAAATGAAACGCTTCACTAAGGCTATGGCTGACTACAATGCAAATCCATCCAAATATAAAACAAGACCAGTCTTTAAGTTTGTTGTGGACAATCGCAAATTGACAGAAGCTTTCATTGAGCTAGTAAATGAACTCCGTCATGCTAATGGTGTTACACAAGACTTAGCCCTAGATGAAGCCTACATTAAACATGCACAAGAACGTTCAAATGAAATGGCTACCACTGGAGTCCTCAGCCATGATACCAAGTTATCACACCCAGATGGAGAAGATGTTCGTGTAGAAAATATTGGAATGTCTTATCTAATTCCTGGATCCGATGGTGGACCAAACTTTGTGGAAGTTAAAAACGGTCAAACGATTTATAATTTCGATAAGATCATGACTTATAAACAGTTTGCTTATCAATCACTCTTAGCTTGGTATGCAGACTTTAATAATATAAAAGGAATCGACTACGGACACCGCAGAGCCCTGCTTACACCGGTTGGAGGAAAAGTAGGTGTAGCCCAAGGAACAATTGAAGGAAAAAATCCTAATTATATTTATCATACATATATAAGTAATGCCTATACACCTGAAACAGTGAAGGAATACCGTTCTAATTTCTATGCCTTTAATGAAGACGATAAATTGCATCCGACCTTCTATGGTAAACGCATGAAGTTCTTGCCTGAGCATCACTTTGTATATGTTGAAAAAACAGTTATTGACAAATCTGCTGATCTTAAGGCTGAACTTGCATCGTTGAAAGCAGAAAAAGCTGACAAAGATGCTAAAAAAGTAGCTACTGAAACTAAAAAAGCGGACTTGTTAGCAAACTTGGATAAATTAAATAAACAAGCCAATAATTTAGTCAATGCGCGTGAACAAGTTAAAAAGGATTTGGAACAAGCTAAATCTGATTTGGCAACCTTAACTGCTGATGCGAAAGCAAAATCTGAATTAGTTGCTACAAAATCACAAGAGGCAACTAAAGCAAGCCAAAATCTAAAAGCCTTGCAAGCCAAGGTAGCAGAATTGGCTACAGCTATTAAGAATGCAGAAGAAAAACGCGATAAAGCAATGGCCTTGAAAGGTCAAGCATCAGCCTTAGAAACAACATTGAAGCAAGCAGAAGAGGATAGAGCAAAGGCTCAGAAAGTTAGTGATCAAGCAGAGGCTGAATTGAAAGTGGCTCAAGCAGCCCTAGCAGAAGCCAAAGTGAAGCTACAAGCTTTATTAGATGTACTTGAAGCAGAAAATATGCTAAAAGTGGCAGAAAAAGATGGAATGATTATTGGCCTACCAAAAAATGCACCAATTCAAGCCCCACTTCCAGAATTTGATCTTCGTAAACTTGCTGATAAACCTCAAGGTGCAGAAGCTAATAAACCTGGAGAAAAAGCTTCTACAAAAGCATTACCAAATACAGGAACAAACTCAGGTGTAGATGGACAAACGACTCTGTTCGGAGTTTACGGTTTACTTGCGAGCCTCGGCTTAGCAGGCATCGCAACACGACGCAGAAGACAAGGTAAATAATTCTTAAAAGCTATCTAGCGAGCAGCTAGCTAGCTTTTTATGTAGAGGTCCAGAAGCGAATGTCGTTTAATATTAGCTTAATATGTATAGTTTCAAACTATAGGTCTTCCTATCTATTAACAATTTGCGAAATCAAATAAAGTATGAGATACTATTACGGTATTATTTTTAAAGGAGATGGAATCATGAAAATTAAAAAATGGCTCGGTGTAGCAGCGCTTGCTACAGTCGCAGGTTTGGCTCTTGCAGCTTGCGGAAATTCAGAAAAGAAAGCGGACAATGAAACAGTTGTCAAAATTGCAACAGTTAACCGTAGCGGTTCTGAAGAAGCGCGTTGGGACAAAGTCCAAGAATTGGTTGAAAAAGATGGCATTAAATTGGAATTCACAGAGTTCACAGACTACTCACAACCAAACAAGGCAACTGCTGACGGTGAAGTTGACTTGAACGCTTTCCAACACTACAACTTCTTGAACAACTGGAACAAAGAAAACGGGAAAGATCTTGTAGCGATTGCAGATACGTACATCTCACCAATCCGCCTTTACTCAGGTAAAAATGGAGAAGAAAACAAGTACACCAAAGTGGAAGAAATCCCAGATAACGGTGAAATTGCCGTACCAAACGATGCAACAAACGAAAGCCGTGCGCTTTACTTGCTTCAATCAGCTGGCTTGATCAAATTGGATGTTTCTGGAACTGCACTTGCAACAGTTGCGAACATCACAGAAAATCCAAAGAACTTGAAAATTACTGAATTGGACGCTAGCCAAACAGCTCGTTCATTGTCATCAGTTGATGCTGCTGTTGTAAACAATACCTTCGTTACAGAAGCAAAATTGGACTACAAGAAAGCACTCTTCAAAGAACAGGCTGATGAAAATTCAAAACAATGGTACAACATCATCGTTGCGAAAAAAGATTGGGAATCATCGCCTAAGGCTGATGCTATCAAGAAAGTGATCGCGGCTTACCACACTGATGAAGTGAAAAAAGTTATCGAAGAAACATCAGACGGTTTGGACCAACCAGTTTGGTAATAAGAAACAGGGAGGTGGGAGAGAAAATTCCACCTCTTGCTTTTGTCTAGATTGTTGGTTTTGAAGAAGATGATCTTGTAGTCCGTCCATAGACACAAGTCCTCAGTAGAAAGTGAGAGAAAAAATGGTTTTTCCTAGCGAACAAGAACAGATTGAAAAATTTGAAAAGGATCATGTAGCCCAACATTATTTTGAAGTTTTGCGTACCTTGATTTCCAAGAAATCAGTCTTTGCCCAGCAGGTCGGGCTCAGGGAAGTCGCAAACTATCTGGGTGAGATTTTCAAGCATGTGGGAGCTGAAGTCGAGATTGATGAGAGCTACACGGCGCCTTTTGTCATGGCGCATTTCAAGAGTTCGCGTCCAGATGCTAAGACCTTGATCTTCTATAACCACTATGACACCGTACCAGCGGATGGAGATCAGATCTGGACAGAGGATCCCTTTACACTTTCTGTTCGAAATGGCTTTATGTATGGGCGTGGGGTTGACGACGACAAGGGCCATATCACGGCTCGTTTGAGCGCTCTGAGAAAATATATGCAGCACCACGATGACTTACCTGTCAATATCAGCTTTATCATGGAAGGGGAAGAGGAGTCTGCTTCTATGGATTTAGATAAGTATTTAGAGAAACACGCAGACAAACTTCGTGGAGCAGATTTGCTAGTTTGGGAGCAAGGAACTAAAAATGCCTTAGAGCAATTAGAAATTTCTGGTGGGAACAAGGGAATCGTAACCTTTGATGCCAAGGTGAAAAGTGCGGATGTGGACATTCACTCGAGTTATGGTGGTGTCGTGGAGTCAGCACCATGGTATCTTATCCAGGCCTTAAGTAGCCTACGCGCTGCAGATGGCCGTATCTTGGTTGAAGGCTTGTACGAGGATGTGCAAGAGCCAAATGAACGGGAGTTAGCCTTGGTTGATACCTATGCACAGGGCAATCCAGAGGAAATCAGTCGCATTTACGGCTTGGAATTGCCTCTCTTACAAGAGGATCGTGCAGCCTTTCTAAAACGTTTCTTTTTCGAGCCCGCCCTCAATATAGAAGGATTCCAGTCTGGTTATCAAGGGCAAGGGGTTAAAACGATTTTGCCAGCAGAAGCTAATGCCAAGTTAGAAGTTCGTCTGGTTCCTGGCTTAGAACCGCATGATGTTCTGGAAAAAATTCGGAAACAGCTAGACAAAAATGGTTTTGATAAGGTAGAATTATATTATACCTTGGGAGAGATGAGCTATCGAAGCGATATGAGTGCGCCAGCCATTCTCAATGTGATCGAATTGGCCAAGAAATTCTACCCTCAGGGCGTATCGGTCTTACCGACAACAGCGGGAACAGGACCTATGCATACGGTCTTTGATGCCCTAGAGGTACCAATGGTGGCCTTCGGTCTAGGAAATGCCAATAGCCGAGACCACGGTGGAGATGAAAACGTGCGAATCGCCGATTACTACACCCATATTGAATTAGTAGAGGAGCTGATTAGAAGCTATGAGTAGAGATATTATCAAGTTAGATCAGATCGATGTGACTTTTCACCAAAAGAAGAGAACCATCGCAGCGGTTAAGGATGTGACCATTCACATCCAAGAAGGGGATATCTACGGAATCGTTGGATATTCTGGAGCAGGGAAATCCACTCTTGTACGGGTGATTAACCTCTTGCAAAAACCATCTGCAGGCAAAATTACCATTGATAACGACGTCATTTTTGATGGTAAGGTGACCTTGACAGCAGAGCAGTTGCGTCGTAAGCGTCAAGACATTGGGATGATTTTCCAGCATTTCAACCTGATGAGTCAAAAGACAGCAGAGGAAAATGTAGCCTTTGCCCTCAAACACTCTGGACTCAGCAAGGAAGAAAAGAAAGCCAAAGTAGCTAAGTTGTTGGATTTGGTTGGGTTGGCGGATCGTGCTGAAAACTACCCTTCACAACTATCTGGGGGACAAAAACAGCGCGTGGCTATTGCGCGTGCCTTGGCCAATGATCCGAAAATTTTGATTTCAGATGAGTCAACGTCTGCCCTCGACCCTAAGACAACCAAGCAAATTCTAGCCTTGTTGCAAGATTTGAACCAAAAATTAGGTTTGACTGTTGTTTTGATTACACACGAAATGCAGATTGTCAAAGACATTGCTAACCGTGTGGCAGTTATGCAGGATGGTCGTTTGATTGAAGAGGGCAGTGTTCTTGAAATCTTCTCAGACCCTAAACAACCTTTGACCCAAGACTTTATCTCAACTGCGACAGGTATTGACGAAGCCATGGTCAAGATTGAGAAGCAAGAAATCGTAGAGCATCTATCTGAGAACAGTATCTTAGTGCAGCTCAAGTATGCAGGGGCTTCGACAGACGAGCCACTTTTGAATGAATTGTACAAGCGTTACCAAGTAACGGCTAATATCCTTTATGGAAATATCGAAATTCTCGATGGCACTCCAGTCGGAGAATTGGTTGTGGTCTTGTCAGGTGAAAAAGCAGCGCTAGCAGGTGCTCAAGAAGCTATTCGTCAAGCAGGCGTACAGCTAAAAGTATTGAAGGGAGGACAGTAAGATGGAGTCATTGATTCAAACCTATTTACCAAATGTCTATAAAATGGGCTGGGCTGGTCAAGCAGGCTGGGGAACAGCCATCTACCTAACCCTTTATATGACAGTTCTTTCCTTCATCATCGGAGGGTTCTTGGGGTTGGTAGCAGGTCTTTTCCTCGTCTTGACAGCTCCAGGTGGTGTCTTGGAAAATAAGGTTATCTTTTGGATTTTAGACAAGATTACCTCTATTTTCCGTGCGGTTCCCTTCATCATCCTCTTGGCAATCATGTCGCCACTGTCTCACTTGATTGTGAAGACTAGTATCGGGCCAAATGCAGCCCTTGTCCCCCTTTCTTTTGCAGTCTTTGCCTTCTTTGCCCGTCAGGTGCAGGTGGTCTTGGCTGAACTAGATGGCGGTGTCATTGAGGCAGCCCAGGCTAGTGGAGCGACCTTCTGGGATATCGTGGGTGTTTACCTATCAGAAGGTCTTCCAGATTTGATTCGTGTGACGACTGTGACTTTGATTTCCCTTGTTGGGGAAACAGCAATGGCCGGTGCGGTTGGTGCTGGTGGTATCGGTAACGTGGCCATTGCCTATGGGTTTAACCGCTACAATCACGATGTGACCATCTTGGCGACCATCATTATCATCTTGATTATCTTTACAATCCAGTTCTTGGGAGATTTCTTGACCAAGAAATTAAGTCATAAATAATGGAAGGAGTTCAATGGGACTCCTTTTTGTTTTCTCACCGAAATGCAAGAAGGATAAAGCTTCTTTTTAGAAATATGCTATAATAAAGAAAGGTCCCTCAATTAGCAAATCGGAAAGTTTGCTGTAGGAGGGATGATAATGTAAAGGAGTCTAGCTGGTATGAATTATTTCGAGGGAAATGAGTTTTTCCTTCTCTTATTTGTAGTTTTACTAATTGGTTTTGTGGTAAACTTTTTTGAAAAACGTAAGGACTACTATATTTTGGTGCTCTCCCTCTTATTTGCAGGAGCTATCTATGGTAAGAGTCGAGCGATGATGGTCTATTTGCTTGCCTTTGTCGTTTATCAATATTTTCTGGTTTTTCTAGCGCAGAGGATAGAAGCAAAGAGGCTGAAACCACTGGTTTTCCTTTCCATTCTTCCTTTAGTAATCAATAAAGTCTTTGCCCTGACTTCTCTGCATTTGTTGGCCTTTATTGGAATTTCTTACATGTCCTTTAAGACCATTCAGATCATGCTAGAGATATTGGATGGCTTGATCAAAGAAAAAATCAGTGTAAAAGATTATTTACAGTTTTTGCTCTTTTTCCCAACAGTTAGTGCTGGTCCGATTGATCGGAGTAGGAGATTTTTAAAAGAGATAAACGAGGTCATGCCACGAAAAGAGTATCTAGAGTTAGCAGGGGACGGTGTGTATCGTATTGTTCTAGGCCTTCTTTACAAGGTTGTTTTATCAACCTATGTTTACCAGATGTTACTTGCTCTAAGCAATACGGGCACAGTCGTCTATTCAATCAAGTATATGTACCTCTATACCTTGTATCTGTTCTTCGACTTTGCAGGCTATAGTCTAATGGCCGTTGGAAGTAGTAATATTCTAGGTATTCAGACACCGATGAACTTTAACAAACCTTTCTTGAGTGTCGATATCAAGGATTTCTGGACCAGATGGCATATTACCTTGTCGACCTGGTTGAGAGATTTTGTATTTTCAAGAGTATTGATGCAGGTTATCAGGAAAAAATGGTTTAAAAATAGACTACACAATGCAACCTATGCCTATATGGTCAATATGTTGGTCATGGGTTTTTGGCATGGTCTCAGTGTTAGTTACATTGTCTATGGTTTTTACCATGGTGTCTTGATGGCTGGATTTGAAGTGTATCAAAAGAAAAGCAATTTTTATAAGAAAAATAAAAACAAAAACTGGTATAAGCTACTAAGTTGGTTTGTGACCATGAATTTGGTTATGGTTGGTTTCTTTATCTTTTCAGGTGAACCCTATAAAATCTTACTTACGATTTTAAAGAGATAAGAGATTGAAAAGAAATCGGACAGATCGAAGGGATAGGATAAAACGAGATGATTAAATTAAAAGCATTTTTACTATCGCTTGTGCTCGTAATTGCGACGCTTGCCCTTTTAAATGTGACGTATGTCAAGAAGATTGACGATTATTATAAAGTCAAGGATAACAGTATTCGTTATAGCACCTCGTATGAAAAGTATAAAAGTAGAGATATTATAACAAGCAATATCACCCCCAATACACTGGTTCTAATGGGTTCTTCAGAGTTGGTTGCAACGATAAATGAAGACTATCATCCAAATAAAATTTTTAACTACAACGATTTTAATATCATGCAGATTGGGACTAGTTATTCTCAAAACATCATTCAGGCTACGACCTTGGGCTCTATTGAAGGGTCTATGAGTAAGCGAAAAGTAGCTATAGTAGAGTCGGTTCAGTGGTTTGAAAAAGATGGGACCCATCAAGATGCCTTTTTGAACAAGGCTTCTCAGGAACATATTTTCCACATGCTAGATAATGACAAGATTAGTAAGGAAACGAAAGAGAAACTGATCAATCGTATTATTGAAATCACCAAGGGAAACAAGCAACAAAATGACATCTATAAAAAATATAAAAGTTATTTCATAGATGGAAAAGGAACTATTGTTGATAAAAAACTATTAGAGTTAGATAACGCGATGTATTCCTTTAAGCTCAAACAGACTTTTTATCAAAAGCATGCCAAATCAGATTATCCTTCGCTAGGAGACAAAACCCCAGACTATGATTGGCAGAAGATGACGGATCAGTTTGTGGAAGAGGTCAAAAAGAAAACAGACAATAATGATTATGCTGTTGATAATAACTACTACAATACTTACTTAAAAGACCGCTATGCATCGCTGAAAGATTCTAATAAAGATTTGAGTTACCTAGAGTCACCAGAATATTCAGATATGGAACTTTTCTTGACAGTTGCTAAGGAATTGGGCATTGAAGTTGAGGTTATTATTTTCCCAGTAAACGGGAAATGGAACGACTACACTGGTGTCTCAAGAGAAATGCGAGAAAAAACTTATAAAAAAATAGAAGATGTCGCAAAAAGCCATGGTGCAACGGTACTAAACTATGGAAACAGAGAGTATGATGATTACTTTTTATTTGACGTGATGCACGTTGGAGTGAAAGGATGGATGGAAGTTGAAAAAGAACTTTACAAATTTGCAAACCAAGCTAACTAACACACAGCGTTTAATCTTGTGGACACTATTTTTCTATACGGTTATCTTAAGCATCGTGATTTACTGTTTTGTGACCGATTTTTCGAATATTCAAGAATTTATCTATAGTGAATTCTAAGATTGTATACAAAAAGGCCCTGGAACTAGGCATTGCTAGTCTTCAGGGCTTTTACCTTACATTTTATCGGTGATTTTTTGACTTAGAAATTGCCCCATCACAGCCCCCATCAAGGCACCTAGGAGGATGCTTGAAACAAAGAGAAGGATTTTGTCCAACTCGGGAGCGACCATGATACGGTCGATGTATTCTTGTGACTTCCCACGCGCAAGTAAGGTGGCCATGTAAGCTTTGGGACGGATCCACATGAGGAAGATAGGCCCACTTGTGCTGAAAGCAAAGACAAGGAAGGAGAGGATGTTTTTGATTCGGTCTTTGTAGTTTCCGAGACGAGCGATGGCATCTGCTGCAAGACCACAGGCGACTCCTGGGAGAAAGGCACCAGCGCCATGCTTGCTAGCTAGGAAAAAAAGTGCCATAAAAAGGCCTAGAGTTGTAATAGCGCCAAAACGAGGAACCTTTGCTAAAAGAAGCATGTAGACACTGCCACCGACAAGGGCAGAAAAGGCAGGCGCGTAGAACATATTGCCTGTTTGGTCGACCAGATGTCCTAGGAAGACTCCAATCCCCACACAGAGGAAGTAGAGGACGGCGGCTAAGAGGGTGGTTAAGATATTTTTCTTCATGAGAATCTCCTTGATGCAAACTAACAAAACCAATTGTATCACGCTTTTTAAGGATTGTAAATGGGAGTTCTATATTTTTGAAAACGTTTGAAATATGATATAATAGTTACATCGTTAGTTTAAGGAGAGTAGCATGGGAAAATTTCTAGAATTCGTCTTTAATCGTATCTTTTTGGGAATGATTGCGACGGCTTATTTCTGGCTATTAACACTAGCAGGAGGAGTAGTTTTGGGTTTGGCACCAGCTAGTGCCACCCTGATGAGTTTGTATGCGGAGCACGGTTATACTTATCGGGCTTATAGTTTGAAAGAAGCTTGGGAACTATATAAGAGTAACTTTGTCAAGAGCAATCTAGCTTTCTATAGTTTTGTATTTGTAGATTTAGTGTTAGTTTATGGTCTGTATCTTTTGGTTCAATTGCCCCATCAAACTATTTTTCATCTCTTGGCAACCTTTCTTAATATTCTTGTAGTTGCCCTTGTCTTTCTAGCCTATACTGTTTCTTTGAAACTTCAGGTATATTTTGATTTATCCTACCGAAATACCGTGAAATTATCCCTTATCGGGATTTTTATGAATTTGCCGGCAATTGCCAAGGTTTTATTTGGTACAGTCATGCTTGTAGGAATTGGTTACTATATGCCTGCCCTCCTCTTTTTTGTAGGAATTGGTGTGTGGCATTTCTTTATCAGTGATATGTTGGAACCTATTTATGAAAGTATCCATGAAAAATTGGCGACAAAATAGAATGAAGCAGTTCTGGCTTCACTCTCTTTTACGGATTTATAGTTTGGTTATGATTGTGATCATTGCCAGTTTTGCGATTATGCTCTCGTATGCTGACTGGGATTCACGTGAGAAAGAAGCCCAACGGGTAGCTCAACGTGTGACGACTCGGACAGTAAGTGAGATTGAATATTACCATAGAGAGTCGACTCAGATTGCCCAGGCTTTGGTTGAAAATCAAGCTCGCATCGAAGGGATTTACAAGTACTTTAGTCTCAGTACACCAGACTATTTTTATTGGCAATTAGAGCGCAAGGCTTCGCCCTATATCTCGGTATCCTTGTATGAAAATATCGACGATCTCTATGTTCGGAATGATTTTGTGACTGGAGTGGCTATTGTCCTTCAGGACTATAAGGAAGTGTATGTTTCGACTAGAGAAAAACGCAGCGGAGAGAAAGTCCCTGCGGAGGATTTTAAGCCGACAGCCAACAGTTTTGCCATTCCCGTTTCCGATCCTGTGTCTGACAAGGATTTAGGAGTTATCTATATCTCCTTATCGTCAGATGTTCTCCATGGAGCTATTGACAATACAAGGGGCCATATCCCGATGGCTGTAACAGTAACTTCGCCTTTTGAGACTGAGATGTTCCATATTGGGGAGAAGGTATCAGTCGAGAGGGAGAACTGGTTTGTAGGTGTTACCTCTCACGGTTATCAGGTTCGAGCTGCTGTTCCTAAAAATTTTGTTCTTACTGGAACTTTGACGAGTTCAGCTGTCATTATTGGGCTAAGTATTCTCTTTATCATCATTTTGTACGTGACCCTTAGACAGACTTTCTCAAATTACCAAAAACAGGTCGTAGATCTAGTAGATTCGATCGAGGTGATTGCTCAAGGAGAAGAAGGCCTTCGAATTGATACCTCTGAAAAAGACCAAGAGTTGCTTCTCATTGCAGAAACAACCAATGATATGTTGGATCGCCTAGAAAAAAATATCCACGATATCTATCAGCTAGAGCTCAGTCAAAAGGATGCCAATATGCGAGCCCTACAAGCTCAAATCAATCCTCACTTTATGTACAATACTCTAGAGTTTTTGCGGATGTATGCCGTTATGGCAAGTCAGGATGAACTGGCAGATATTATCTATGAATTTAGCAGTTTGTTACGAAATAATATCTCCGACGAGCGGGAAACCACGCTGAAGCAGGAGTTGGAATTCTGCCGAAAATATAGCTATCTCTGTATGGTACGTTATCCTAAATCCATTGCTTATGGTTTCAAGATTGCACCAGAATTGGAAGAAATGAGGATTCCAAAATTTACACTCCAACCATTAGTAGAAAACTACTTTGCCCATGGTGTTGACCATCGCAGAACAGATAATGTCATCAGTATCAAAGCCTTGAAGGGTCAAGGATTCGTTGAAATCTTAGTAGTAGACAATGGTCGGGGAATGTCCTCTGAGAAACTAGCTAGCTTGCAAGAAAAATTAACTCAACGAAGTTTTGAACACGAAGCAAGCTACAGTGGAGAGCGGCAATCAATTGGAATAGTGAATGTACACGAACGCTTTGTTCTCTACTTTGGGGATCGCTACCAAATCAGTGTAGAGTCAGCTGAGCAAGAAGGTGTTCGTTACCATATCACTATCCAGGATGAATAGAAAGGGTAGAAATGTATAAAGTTTTATTAGTAGACGATGAGTACATGGTGACAGAGGGGCTCAAGCGATTAATCCCCTTTGAAAAATGGGATATGCAAGTCGTCGCGACAGCTAATCACGCAGATGATGCTTTGGATTACGTCAAGGAAAATCCAGTGGATGTGATCATTTCCGATGTCAACATGCCAGATAAGACAGGGCTTGAGATGATTAGGGAAATGAAAGAGCTACTTCCAGATACCTATTATATCTTGCTGTCTGGTTATCAGGAGTTTGATTATGTCAAAAAAGCCATGAACCTGAGTGTCGTGGATTATCTAGTCAAGCCAGTAGACAAGGTGGAGTTGGGCAATTTATTAGAAAAGATTGCGCTACAGCTTCAAGAAAAGGTGGAGCAAAGTCAGACCCTCAGTCAAGAATTAGATGAAGAAGGCTTTATCAGTTTCTTAGCAGGTAAAGAAAACTGGTGGATAGGACTTTCAAAGGAAAAGCAAGGCTCTTTTACCATTCCTTACTATGTTTTGGGGCAAGACTGGCAGATTTTCATCTCTGATCAACCGCTCGATGGCATCGTCGTGACACCATTTGAAGCACCCTACCAGCAGTCCTTTGAGAATTGGAAGATCAATGCTGAAAAAGCCCTCTTCTACGGTTCAGTCAATCTAGAAAAATCCGAGAGTTTGTTTGCTTATTACGAGCCGATTTATCGGGTGATTATCCAAGGGAATATCAATCAAATCATTGAAGAATTAACCCTGCTAGAGAAGGTTGTTTTGAAGAATACCCCGCGCGTTGCCATCACGAAGCAGCTCTTCACTCAGTTTGTCATGGATGTCTTCCACTTGTTTGAGCATCTAAAAGCGGATGATATGACGGAGATTGTCAAAGCCATCCATGCCATTAACTCCTTTGAAGAATTGGTTGCCTATATCAAAGAAACCTTGACCAAGTTCTTTGGCCAGTACCGCATGAATGAAAATGTGGTGAGCGTTCTGGAGGTGATTGGGCGTGATTATCAGAAAGAGCTCTCGCTTAAGGATATCAGCAAGGATCTCTTTATCAATCCTGTCTATCTCGGTCAGCTAATCAAGCGAGAAACCAACTCGACCTTTGCTGAATTGCTCAACAAACAGCGAATTAAGGCAGCACAACAGCTCTTGCTTTCAACCAATGATAGTATTGAAGATGTTTGCTATGCAGTTGGCTACAGTAATGTTGGATATTTCTACAAGGTTTTCCGTAAATTGTGCGGAAAATCACCAAAAGCTTATCGCAAACAAGTCGAAACCAGCTTGTAAAAGTTGTATTCCTGTACAAAAAATGCTATAATGTTCAAAATATCTTATGGAGGAAAACATGAAAAAGAATCCTATTTATCTTTGGGTCTTGCTAGTCCTATCAGCCCTTATTTCATCTATGTCACTATTTGGAATCTTGAGTCCATTGCCAAGTAAAGATGCTCTTCGTGCTAGCCTGGCGAATAGCGGGACGCTCACTGCCCAGCAATTAGAAGACACGGTCAACTATACTTACAAAGTGTCAGAATCCTCTCACTCTATTTTTAATATGTTGTTGATTATTTTATCTGCAATTTTAGTTGTAGTGGCCTTTGTATTTCTCGTACGTAAAAACGTGCAATTTGCAAACTATACTTATATTGGCTATGTTTTACTAGCTATTGTTGGTTTGGTTTATAGCTATATGAACATTCAAGATGCAGTTCAATTAATCAAAGATAGTGCCCTTGGCTTAGGAATGGGAGCATTAGCAAAAGGGACGGATATTTTGTTCATCATCATCAATGTTCTCTTTTTAGCCTTAGTCTTTTACAAGATGTGGCGTCAACAAAAGGACTTGACTGAGGAAGTCGAAGCAGAAGAGGCTGCCTAAGTATTGACAAAAAAGAACTATCAAGTTACAATTTTGGTAGTTCTTTTAATATCCAAAAATAAAAATCGAGGTCAATATGAAAAAAATATCCTTAGTTTATATCAGTTTGAGCGGGAATACAGAGAGTTTTGTAAGCCGTCTCAAGGACTATCTCTTGTCCCAGTACGAAGGGATTGAGGTCCAAAAAATCCATATAAAGGATTTGGTCAAGGAAGGGAAAGATTTCTTTGAAATGGATCACCCCTATGTCGCCTTTTTACCAACCTATCTAGAAGGTGGAAATGGTGTCGATAACGGCGATGTTGAGATTCTGACGACTCCAGTGGGTGATTTTATCGCCTATGGAGACAATGCTAGTAAGTGTTTTGGGGTAGTGGGATCTGGCAATCGCAATTTTAACAATCAGTACTGCCTGACAGCCAAGCAGTATAGCCAGCGCTTTGGCTTCCCAGTTCTAGCAGACTTTGAAATGCGTGGTATGCTGGGAGATATCAAGAAGGTTGCTGGGATCATTGCAGAGCTCTACGAGCTTGAGGTTTCGTAAGAGGAAGATTTTCTAAGCTAGAGTTTTGTTCTATGGATAAAGGATTTACTTCAAAAGGGAACAATCGAAATGAGTAAACTACAGAGATCATTTTTAAAGTATATAAAACGCAAACCAAGCTTCAAGGATATTCTGCTATGCAGTGCCTTGCTACTCTTAGCGATTACTCTGATGCAGTTATCCGCGAACTTTCTTGATGAAAGTTTGTCAGAATACGGAACCATGGCATCACTAGGAATAGTTATACTGGTGGGAATCTTAGTTATCAGGAAAAAATAGAAAAGGACTCGAGATGAAGATTCTTCTCGAGTCTTTTTATTATTTGCGAATTTCGTCAACGATTTCTTTTGCAATTGGAATTCCTAAACGGTAGCTTTTATTGATGTAGTCAATGACATCATTGATGTTTTCTATCGTTTGAATCTTCTCTTCAATAGTTGTACGAAAAGCTTGGTCTTTTAATAGTTGGTCTTGAAGCAGTCTCTGAAGTTTCTCTTTTTCATATTTATTGACAAGAAATAGAAAAATAAAGTAGTACTGAGGGGCAGTTGAGATTTTCAACTGCTTTTAAGTATGCAAAAAGCACCTTGTAAGGGTGCCGATTTATAAACTATCCTGCTTTTCCGATGGCAAGTGCATAGATAAAGAAAATAGCAAAGCTAAAGAGGAAAATCAATCCTACGATAGCGAGGAGTTTTAGCCAAGAAGGAAGATTTTTATTCTCATGTGTCACTAAAACATAGTTCAGAAGAGCGAAGAATGGTGTTGTCAGGAAAGAACCAATCATGGCGAAGCGAAGCATGGTTGAAACTTGACCAGCAAAGAACTTGATGATGACGATACCGATGATAGCGGTAATGGTCATCCAGATGTTCAAAGATTTGCTATCATCCTCTTTTTGACTTAACAAGAGTCGTAGGGAAACCTGATTAACGCGGGAATAGCCATCAATAACAGTAATAACTGTTCCAAAGATACAAAGAAAGGCGATAAAGGTGATCAAATAACGGGACCATTCTCCAAGGACAGAGGCATACATACCCACGAATTGAGAGATGTATTTGGCTGAAGCGGCTTCAACTGCTTGTCCTGTAGGATACTGAATGAGTGCTCCGAGTGCTACAAAGAATACAGCCAGGATAGCAGTTCCAATGTAACCAACGTTAAAGTCGAAAAGGGCGTCCTCTGTATTAAAGTTGACAGTCTTTTTCTTTTCAGCAGACCAGAGTGAGTTGATGGCTGAAATTTCAATAGGGGCAGGCATCCATCCTAGGAGGGAAACGATAAAAGGGAGGGCTGCCATTTGCCAAGGTGTCTTCTCAACAAAATCAGAGCTGTATTCTGGATGCTTAATTGCTGCAATGATAACTGCAAGAACAGTTGCAATAGTTAAAGCTGACATGATCCATTTTGCCATACCATCCAACAGTTTGTAGCCACCAAAGAGTAGCATGGCCCAAATGACTGCAACAAGGATGAGGGACCATTGAGTGATGCTAAGACCGATCATTGGAAAAGCGCTAGCGATGATGGCTGAGCAAAGGATAGCGACCCCAGCTGTATTGACCATAGCAGAAAAGACATTGAGGATAAAGAAAATCCAGAGATAGAGTTTCCCTTTTTCAGCGTAGCCTTCGACCAAGGTTTTACCAGTATCAGCAGTATATTCGGCACCAAAACGGAAAAATGGATATTTAAAAACATTGGCCAAGATAACTAAGAGGAGTAGTGACCAACCATAAGAACCACCAGCTTGAGTGGAGGATACGATGTGAGAACCTCCAACGGCGGCAGAAGCCATGAGGATACCTGGCCCCATTGCCTTTAGTTTGCTTGTCCAGGTTGACTGGCTTGATAAAGTAACTTGTGACATAATAGATGCTCCCGTTTTTGAATTTTCAGAATAATCTGAATAGGTAGCTTCTATTTTACAAAAAACTTAAAAGAAATGCAAGAATATTTTGAAAAAAGTTAGAAAATCCTGAAAATTCACAAAAATCATATGAAAATAACTGTGACTGTTTCAAGGGGATAATGTTGACTAGGGCGAATAAAAATCCGAGAAGTTTCCTTCTCGGACTTTGGTCATTTTAATTGATCTGTGATGTCTTTTGATAGCAACATTCCCAGATGGTAAGTTTTATTGATATGTGCAATGACATCATTGATGTTGTCAGTCGTGTGAATTTTCTCTTTGATGTCAGCCTTAAATATTTCATCCTTCAAGAGTTGCTCTTGGTAGAGCTTTTGCAGTCTTTCTTTCTCGTACTTATTGAGCAGAAAAAGGAAAACCAAGCTAATTATAACGAGGATATAAGCATATTGGCTCATAGGAAATCTCCATGTATGATAAAGAAATAGTAGTGAATAGATCGAATTAGTGAAGCGCCTAACCAAATCTATGATAGGCTTTGACATTCGTTGCTTAGATTGACTTGCATTCAAGTGACTTGAAGATTACAACCAGCCCTTAAACTAATTAATAGATTTGATTGACCAATTTAGTGAGGTGTTTAGGCAAGTGTCTCTGGTTACGACGTAAAGAAACATAAATCGAGAATATTTATGTTTCTTTACTAGTGAAGCGCCAAGCCAAATCCCTGATAGGATTTGGTGTTAGTTACTTAGATTGCTTTGCAATCAAGTAACTTTGGCGATTTACATCTTCTCTGGCGCTTCTACCCCGAGCAAACGAAGAGCTTCTTTGAGGACGACTGCAGTTGCGTAGCTGAGGGCTAGACGACTGTCGCGCTCAGGACTTTCATCTAGGATACGTGTATGTGCATAGTATTTGTTGAAAGCTTGAGCCAAACTAATCGCAAATTTCGCAATAATAGAAGGTTCAAAATTATCTGCCGCACGACTGATAATACGTGGGAAGTCTTGGAGTAGTTTAATGATTTCCCAGCTTTCAGCATCGTTCAAGCTGTAGTTGCCAGCTGTATCTGGTTTGAAATCGGCTTTGCGCAAGATAGATTGGATACGAGCGTAGGCGTATTGAACGTAAGGTCCAGTTTCTCCTTCAAAGGATACCATAGCTTCAAGGTCGAAGTCATATCCATTTGTACGGTCGGTCTTAAGATCATAGAACTTGATAGCCCCAACTCCAACAGCGTGGGCAACCTGGTCTTTATTTTCTAACTCAGGATTTTTCGCTTCGATTTGAGCCTTGGCACGACTAACAGCCTCTGCAATAGTAGGTTCTAGCAAGATGACATTTCCTTTACGAGTAGAGAGTTTTTTCCCTTCTTTTGTTACCAATCCAAACGGAACATGGACAATGTCTTGGCTCCAATCGTAGCCCATCTCTTGTAGTACTGCCTTGAGTTGTTTGAAGTGGGCAGATTGCTCTTGACCAACAACATAGATGGATTTTGCAAATTGGTATTCGTTTTTACGGTAAAGGGCTGCAGCCAAGTCGCGTGTGATATAGAGAGTTGCACCATCAGATTTCTTGATAAGGGCTGGATGTTCAATTCCATATTTCTCAAGACTGACAACTTGAGCACCTTCTGACTCAACAAGAAGTCCTTTTTCAGCGAGAATGTCTACAACAGCATCCATCTTATCATTGTAGAAGGCTTCTCCGTTGTAGCTGTCAAATTCGACTTGCAATTCATTGTAAAGACGGTTAAATTCCACCAAACTTTCATCACGGAACCATTGCCAAAGAGCGAGAGCTTCCTCATCTCCATTTTCAAGTTTACGGAACCATTCGCGTGCTTCTTCGTCCAAACTAGGATCTTTTTCAGCTTCAGCATTGATACGGACGTAGAGTTTAAGAAGTTCATCGATTGGATGTGCTTTTACAGCTTCTTCGTCGCCCCATTTTTTGTAGGCAACGATCAACATTCCAAACTGTTTTCCCCAGTCTCCTAGGTGGTTGACCTTGACCGTTTGATAGCCGATTTTTTGGAAAATATGTGATAAGCTATCTCCGATAACCGTTGAGCGCAGGTGACCAATAGAAAATGGTTTAGCGATGTTGGGACTAGACATATCGATAACGACATTTTCTTGCTTGCCAATGGTTTGGTCAGCATAGTGCTCTTTTTCAGTGATAACATCCTGTAATACTTGAGCCGAAATAGCACTTTTATCAAGGAAAAAGTTGACGTAAGGTCCTGTAGCAACAACCTTTTCAAAGGCTTGACTATTGATTTTTTCAGCAATATCTGCTGCAATCATTTGCGGAGCTTTACGCTCGACCTTTGCTAGAGAAAAGGCAGGGAAGGCGATGTCTCCCATTTCTGAGTTTTTAGGTGTTTCCAGTAAATTTAAAATAGCCTCTTGGTCCAGGCTATCAATGACGCTAGCCAACTCGCTAGCAATCAATTCTTTTGTATTCATAAGGGCTCCTTTTGGGCTTTTTTACTATTTTAACACAATTTACTACATTTTTTGAGAAAGAAAAGAATTTTTTTGAATTATCTAGTTTTTTTGGTATAATGTAGTTATAAAATAAATGTAAAACTTGTTATAAATATTCACTTAAGAGGATAATATGAGAAAAAGAGAACGGCATCAATTGATTAAAAAGATGATCACCGAAGAAAAACTTGGGACACAAAAAGAGATTCAAGATCGTTTAGAATCTCGTAATGTTTATGTGACACAAACGACTTTGTCACGTGATTTGCGTGAAATCGGCTTGACCAAGGTTAAGAAAAATGATATGGTGTATTATGTACTAGCAAATGAGACAGATAAGATTGATTTAGTTGAGTTTTTGTCTCATCATTTAGAAGGAGTTGCAAGAGCAGAGTTCACCTTGGTACTTCATACCAAACTTGGAGAAGCTGCAGTCTTAGCAAACATTGTAGATGCAAACAAGGATGAATGGATTTTAGGAACGGTTGCTGGTGCTAATACCTTATTGGTTATTTGTCGAGACCAGCACGTTGCCAAGCTGATGGAAGATCGTTTGCTAGATTTGATGAAAGATAAATAAGGTCTTGGGAGTTGCTCTCAAGACTTATTTTTAGCAAGGAGAGACGGAAAATGGCAACAGAAAAGCTATCACCCGGCATGCAACAGTATGTGGATATTAAAAAACAATACCCGGATGCTTTTTTGCTTTTTCGGATGGGTGATTTTTACGAGTTGTTCTATGAAGATGCAATTAATGCAGCGCAAATTTTAGAAATTTCCTTAACAAGTCGGAATAAAAATGCAGAAAATCCGATACCCATGGCGGGCGTCCCCTATCATTCTGCCCAACAGTATATCGATGTATTGATCGAGCAGGGCTATAAAGTTGCCATTGCAGAACAGATGGAAGATCCTAAACAAGCGGTTGGTGTTGTCAAGCGAGAGGTGGTCCAGGTCATCACACCTGGAACGGTCGTTGATAGCAGTAAGCCGGATAGTCAGAATAATTTTTTGGTTGCCTTAGATCGTGATGACAATCAATTTGGCTTAGCATATATGGATCTGGTGACGGGTGATTTCTATGTGACAGGTCTATTAGATTTTACGCTAGTTTGTGGGGAAATTCGCAACCTCAAGGCTCGAGAAGTGGTGCTGGGTTATGACTTGTCTGAGGAAGAAGAACAAATCCTCAGCCATCAGATGAATCTGGTACTTTCTTATGAAAAAGAAGGCTTTGAGGACCTTCATTTACTAGATCCACGACTGGCAGATGTGGAGCAAGCAGCAGCTAGTAAGCTGCTCCAGTATGTTCACCGGACCCAGATGCGGGAATTGAACCACCTCAAACCAGTTATCCGCTATGAAATCAAAGATTTCTTACAGATGGATTATGCGACCAAGGCTAGTCTGGATTTGGTTGAGAATGCCCGTTCAGGTAAGAAGCAAGGCAGTCTTTTCTGGCTTTTGGATGAAACCAAAACGGCTATGGGTATGCGGCTCTTACGGTCTTGGATCCATCGTCCTTTGATTGATAAGGAGCGAATCGTCCAACGTCAAGAGGTGGTGCAGGTCTTTCTTGACCACTTCTTTGAGCGCAGTGATTTAACGGACAGTCTCAAGGGTGTTTATGACATCGAACGTTTGGCTAGTCGGGTTTCTTTTGGCAAGACCAATCCCAAGGATCTCTTGCAGTTGGCGACCACCTTGTCTAGTGTACCACGGATTCGTGCGATTTTAGAAGGGATGGAGCAACCTGCCCTGGCCTATCTTATCGAACAGTTAGATGCCATCCCTGAGTTGGAGAGCTTGATTAGTGCTGCCATTGCTCCTGAAGCTCCTCACGTGATTACGGAAGGTGGCATTATCCGTACGGGATTTGATGAGACCTTAGACAAGTACCGTCGTGTGCTCAGAGAAGGGACTAGCTGGATTGCTGAGATTGAGGCTAAGGAGCGGGAAAACTCTGGTATCAGCACGCTTAAGATTGACTACAATAAAAAGGACGGCTACTATTTCCATGTGACCAATTCACAACTGGGAAATGTACCTGCCCACTTTTTCCGCAAGGCGACGCTGAAAAACTCAGAACGCTTTGGTACCGAAGAATTGGCCCGTATCGAGGGAGATATGCTGGAGGCGCGTGAGAAGTCAGCCAACCTAGAATATGAAATCTTTATGCGCATCCGTGAGGAAGTCAGCAAGTACATCCAGCGTTTGCAGGCTTTAGCACAAGGAATTGCGACCGTTGATGTCTTGCAAAGTCTGGCGGTTGTGGCTGAAACCCAGCATTTGATCCGACCGGAGTTTGGAGACGATTCACAAATTGATATCCAGAAAGGGCGCCATGCTGTTGTCGAAAAGGTCATGGGAGCTCAGACCTATATTCCAAATAGTATCCAGATGGCAGAGGATACGAGTATTCAGCTAATTACAGGACCCAACATGAGTGGGAAGTCAACCTACATGCGCCAGTTAGCCATGACTGCGGTTATGGCCCAGCTGGGCTCGTATGTGCCGGCGGAGAGCGCCTATTTGCCTATTTTCGATGCTATCTTTACCCGTATCGGAGCAGCAGATGACTTGGTTTCAGGTCAATCAACCTTTATGGTGGAGATGATGGAGGCCAACAATGCCATTTCGCATGCGACCAAGGACTCCTTGATTCTCTTTGATGAATTGGGACGCGGAACTGCAACGTATGACGGAATGGCTCTGGCCCAATCCATCATCGAATACATCCATGAACATATCGGAGCCAAAACCCTCTTTGCAACCCACTATCATGAGTTGACCAGTCTGGAGTCTAGCTTGGAACACTTGGTCAATGTCCACGTGGCAACCTTAGAACAGGATGGACAGGTCACCTTCCTTCACAAGATCGAACCAGGACCAGCTGACAAATCCTATGGTATCCATGTTGCTAAGATTGCTGGCTTACCAGCAGAACTTTTAGCAAGGGCGGATAAAATATTGGCTCAACTGGAGAATCAAGGGACGGAAAGTCCTGCGCCGATGAGACAAACAAGTGCTGTTACAGAGCAGATGTCACTCTTTGATGCGCCTGAAGAACATCCTATCCTAGCAGAATTAGCTAAACTGGATGTTTACAATATGACACCTATGCAGGCTATGAATGTCTTAGTTGAGCTTAAACAAAAATTATAAAAAGGACCCCACTCATGTGTTTGTGAGTGGGATTTTTCTCTATTACTTTTTATGAGCCAAGAGTTGATTGATGTGGTCTACTTTTTTAGCTTCTCTTTTATAGAGAATAACCCAGATGATAAGGTAGACGATCGCAAACTCTGGAATGAGCTGGAGATAGAAGGTCCAGTGGAAGGGGAACCAACCAGCCAGAGTCGCTAGTGGGACAAAGCCAGCCAGCATGAGGAAGAAATGGGAAAGTGTTGCACGGAGCAAGCTCCAGTCACGGCTGAATAAACGACCACCAAAGCTAAAGAGAACGCCGATAGCTGACCAGATGATCATGCAGTAGAGCAAGACTAGAGCACCGTGAACCTGATGTTGCACCATCACTTGGCCAATCAGAGACTCGGGGCTCAGTGGGGCATAGGTATTTGGTGCATAAATGAGTGAAAAGAGGATAGAGAGGATGAGGCCGATGAGTACACCAGCGGCTGCATCGTGAAAGATTTGTTTTTTCATAGTTCTAATTTCTCCTTGATGGTTTTTAGGTAACGGCGTGAAGAGTAGGTGAAGCTTTCGTTTTTGAGAAAGATTTCGATCAGGCCGTTGGGGGTTAGTTTGAGATGAGAGATGGAGTCGATATTGACGATTTCAGATTGGGAAATTTGGATAAAAGTTGTCGGTAAGATTTCAAGAACTTGATAGAGTCGTAAATCAATGCTGTAGGTCTGAGATGCAGTTTCTGCTAGAACCTTTCGATTCTCGATATAGAAGCGTTGTATCTTACAAATCTTAACTAGATAGACCTGATCTTCAAACTTTCCTTTGATTGTTTCTTTTTGGTCAAGATTTTCAGCAAATTCGATGATTTTTTGGACGTTTTTAGTTTCTTGAGGAGCTTGGACAATCAGCTTTTCCTCCTCGTAAGTCTCCTTAATCTGTAGTTCTACTTTCATAAATTTCCCTCCTTTTCAGTTATACAAGGTTGTGATCACTTCCTGTACACCTTTATTAAACACTATTTTACGACCCATGGCAAGAGCTTTTGTCTATGTGGAGAGATTTGGAGTCTATGTGGTATTTGCTTTTTCTGGTAACATCTGAAATATGGTATAATAGCACTAATCAATTTCTAGGAAAATAGATACAGAAAGGGGCTGAAAGATGTCTCATATTATTGAATTGCCAGAGGTGCTGGCAAACCAGATAGCGGCAGGAGAAGTGATTGAACGTCCTGCCAGTGTAGTCAAAGAGTTGGTAGAAAATGCCATTGACGCGGGTTCTAGCCAGATTATCATTGAGATCGAGGAAGCTGGACTCAAGAAAATCCAAATCACCGATAATGGTCATGGAATTGCTCACGATGAGGTGGAATTGGCCTTGCGTCGACATGCAACTAGTAAGATAAAAAATCAAGCAGACCTCTTTCGGATTCGGACGCTTGGTTTTCGTGGGGAAGCCCTGCCCTCTATCGCTTCTGTCAGTGTCTTGACTCTGTTGACCGCGATGGATGGTGCGAGTCATGGGACTAAGCTCGTTGCGCGTGGGGGAGAAGTCGAAGAAATTATCCCAGCGACAAGTCCTGTGGGGACCAAGGTTTGTGTGGAGGACCTCTTTTTCAATACACCTGCCCGCCTCAAGTATATGAAGAGCCAGCAAGCGGAGCTGTCTCATATCATTGATATTGTCAACCGTCTGGGATTGGCTCATCCTGAGATTTCCTTCAGTTTGATTAGTGATGGCAAGGAAATGACGCGGACAGCAGGGACTGGTCAACTACGCCAAGCCATCGCAGGGATTTACGGTTTGGCGAGTGCCAAGAAGATGATTGAAATTGAGAACTCTGACTTAGATTTCGAAATTACAGGTTTTGTGTCTCTGCCTGAGTTAACCCGAGCAAATCGTAACTATATCAGCCTCTTCATCAATGGCCGTTATATCAAGAACTTCTTGCTCAATCGCGCTATCCTTGACGGCTATGGCAGCAAGCTCATGGTGGGACGTTTTCCACTGGCTGTCATTCACATCCATATCGATCCTTATCTGGCTGATGTCAATGTGCATCCAACCAAACAAGAAGTGCGGATTTCCAAGGAAAGAGAGCTGATGAAGCTGGTCTCAGAAGCTATCGCAAAGAGTCTTAAGGAACAAACCTTGATTCCAGATGCCTTGGAAAATCTGGCCAAGTCTACCCTTCGTAATTGTGAAAAAGTAGAGCAGACCACTCTCCCACTCAAAGAAAATATGCTTTACTATGAACAACCAGCAATAACTAGTCCGACTCAAGCTGAGGTAGCTGATCATCAGGTTGAATTAACTGAGGAAGGGCAGGATTTAACCCTGTTTGCCAAGGAAACCTTGGAGCAGTTGACCAAGCCTGCAAAACTGCATTTTGCAGAGAGAAAGCCTGTCAGCTATGATCAACTAGACCATCCAGAGCTAGACCTTGCCAGTCTCGATAAGGCTTATGACAAGCTGGAACGAGAGGAGTCATCTAGTTTCCCAGAACTAGAATTTTTCGGGCAAATGCACGGGACTTATCTCTTTGCCCAAGGGCGAGATGGACTTTACATCATAGATCAGCACGCTGCTCAGGAACGGGTCAAGTATGAGGAATACCGAGAAAGTATTGGCAATGTTGACCAGAGTCAGCAGCAACTCCTAGTACCTTACATCTTTGAATTTCCTGCAGATGATGCCCTTCGTCTCAGGGAAAGAATGCCTCTTTTGGAGGAAGTGGGCGTCTTTCTAGCAGAGTACGGAGAAAATCAATTTATCCTACGTGAACATCCTATTTGGATGGTAGAGGAAGAAATCGAGTCAGGAATCTATGAAATGTGTGATATGCTGCTCTTGACCAAGGAAGTTTCTATCAAGAAATACCGAGCAGAGTTGGCTATCATGATGTCCTGCAAGCGGTCTATCAAGGCTAACCATCGTATCGATGACCACTCAGCCAGACAGCTCCTCTATCAGCTCTCTCAATGTGATAACCCCTACAACTGCCCCCACGGACGTCCTGTTTTGGTGCATTTCACCAAGTCGGATATGGAAAAGATGTTCCGACGCATTCAGGAAAATCATACGAGCCTACGAGAGTTGGGGAAATATTAAGAACACAAAAAGCCTTTGTTCCTTTTGAACAAGGCTTTTTAGTTTTTCTAAGGTGGGAACTTTGATTCGATTTGGGCAAGTTGACACGAGGTTTACACTTGCTTGACAAGACCAGTTCTATAAAAAGTGTTGTGAAAACTGGATTAGGTGATTCAAGGTTTTGTAGAGTCGTCTTTGTCTGAAGGATTCTCAAGGCCAATGACCTTATCAAGATAACGTTGTTTTGTTTTGAGAGCCTTGTTGATAGCAACTGCAGAAGCGATTAAGAGAACGAAGGTTAGCCAGATCCAAGCGGTGAATTCGGCTGGGAAACTTGAACCAGCTAAAAAGAGATAGATAGCCAGAGCCAAAACGAAAATATAAATCACTTGCCAGAGACCAAAGGATTTAACCTCTTTATAGTATTTGTCCTTGTCTTCCTCCAAGCTCACTTCTGTGGAACCTTTTTCAGAGTTTTCATCCAGCAGTAGATAGTCAGTTGTCACTTGAAAAATCTTGCTTAATTCAATGATTTTTTCGATTTCAGGAAGGACTTGTCCAGACTCCCATTTGGAGATGCTTTGCCGAGAAACATTAATTTGTTCTGCTAGCTTTTCCTGTGACCAACCTTTTTCCTTTCTGAGTTCAAATAGTTTTTCTGCGAGTTTCATCATTCTACCCTCCTTTTTCTACCTCTATCCTAACAATTTTTACTTATAATGAGAATACAATCTCCTGTACTATTTGTCAACCAGAGGTTGCACCTTTTGTTGCAGTCTGTCTTGGGGAAATATGATATACTAGATAGGCAAATTAAGAGAAAAGGAAAACTATGTACGAATATCTTAAAGGAATCATTACCAAAATCACTGCTAAATATATCGTCCTTGAGGCAAATGGTATCGGTTATATCTTGCATGTAGCCAATCCTTATGCTTACTCAGGTCAGGTTAACCAAGAAAATCAGATTTATGTGCACCAAGTTGTCCGTGAAGATGCCCATCTGCTTTACGGCTTTCGATCAGAAGATGAGAAAAAACTCTTCCTCAGTCTGATTTCGGTCTCAGGGATTGGTCCTGTTTCAGCTCTTGCAATCATTGCTGCCGATGACAATGCTGGCCTGGTTCAAGCCATCGAGACTAAGAACATCACCTACTTGACCAAGTTCCCTAAAATTGGCAAGAAAACAGCCCAGCAGATGGTGCTGGACTTGGAAGGCAAGGTAGTCGTCGCTAGTGATGATCTTCCTGCCAAAGTCGCTGTGCAAGCGAGTAATGAAAACCAAGAACTGGAAGAAGCTATGGAAGCCATGTTGGCACTGGGATACAAGGCGACCGAACTCAAGAAAATCAAGAAATTCTTTGAAGGAACGACGGATACAGCTGAGAACTATATCAAGTCGGCCCTTAAGATGTTGGTAAAATAGGAGAAGAGTATGCTAAAACGCTGTTCGTGGGTCAAGATGACCAATCCGCTCTACATCGCCTATCACGACCAGGAGTGGGGAAAGCCCCTTCATGATGACCGCGCCCTTTTTGAGTTGCTTTGTTTGGAGACCTATCAGGCAGGCCTGTCTTGGGAAACGGTGCTAAACAAACGCCAGGCTTTCCGAGAAACATTTCATGGCTATCAAATTCAGGCGGTCGCGGAAATGACAGATGGGGAGTTGGAAGCCTTGTTAGACAATCCAGCCATCATCCGAAATCGTGCCAAGATTTTTGCTACGCGTGCCAATGCCCAAGCATTTTTACAAGTTCAGAAAGCATATGGCTCCTTTGATGCCTATCTCTGGTCTTTTGTTGAGGGAAAAACGATCGTGAATGATGTTCCTGACTATCACCTAGCACCTGCTAAAACAGCCTTGTCTGAAAAGTTATCTCAAGATCTCAAAAAACGAGGCTTCAAGTTCACAGGTCCCGTTGCAGTCTTGTCATTTCTACAAGCAGCAGGTCTGATTAACGACCACGAAAATGATTGTGAGTGGAAGGGGAGATAAATAATGTCTAATAAACATAAGGGAATCCTTATTTTTGCGATTCTCTATACAGTTCTCTTTGTATTTGATGGCGTTAAATTGATGGCTTTCTTGATGCCATCTGCTATTGCAAATTATCTAGTTTATGTAGTACTAGCTCTATATGGCTCTTTCTTGTGCAAGGATAGATTGATCAAACAATGGAATGAGATTAGAAAGACTAAAAGGAAATTCTTCTTTGGCGTCTTAACAGGCTGGATCTTTCTCTTTCTGATGACTTTTGTCTTTGAATTTGTATCAGAGATGTTGAAGCAGTTTTTTGGGCTAGTCGGACAAGGTCTAAACCAGTCGAATATTCAAAGCACCTTTCAAGAACAACCATTACTGATAGCTGTTTTTGCTTGTGTCATCGGACCTTTTGTGGAAGAACTCTTTTTCCGTCAGCTCTTGTTACATCACTTGCAGAAACGTCTGTCAAGTTGGCTAAGCATTCTTCTGGTAGGACTTGTTTTTGCTCTGACTCATATGCACAGTTTGGCTTTATCAGAGTGGGTCAGTGCAGTCGGTTATCTAGGTGGAGGCATTGCGTTTTCTATTATTTATGTGAAAGAAAAAGAGAATATTTATTATCCTCTAGTTGTTCATATGTTAGGCAATAGCCTTTCCTTGATTAGTTTAGTTATCAGTAGTATGTGACGTTTTAGTAGTTATACAAGAGAAAAAGCTGAGAAATTCATCTCAGCTTTTTTTGTTATAGTCAAAGCGAATGACTTGCTCCTGTGCATCTACATAGGCGTGAACGCCAAAGGGCACAATGGCTCTTGGTGTCGCGTGGCCGACATTCAGATTACAAACAATCGGGATATTGTTATCAATGATATCCAATAGTGCCTCTTTATAGTCGTCATAGAAGGCTTCATCCATTGGCTTTCCGACCAAGAGTCCACTGATGACCTCAAATACCCCAGTTTCTTTCAAAGTCTGCACCATCTTTTTGAAGTTTTCCGGCTCAGGTTTTTCTTCGCTTGTTTCTAGCAAGAGAATCTTTCCTTCCCAGTCGGATAAGTCAGGGAAGAGTTTGTACTTTTGGCAGAGCTCGGTGCTGTCTGCGTATCGAGAGTTGTCAAAGATATCATAAAGAGATTCAAGACAACCGCCGAGAATTTCTCCCTCAAACTGAGCACTTCCTTGCAACAAGTCAAAACCAGTATTTACATGACTGACACGAGCTGTTCCCAGGGCCTTGGGACTAAAATCAGTCCGCTCCTCATACCAAAGGTCGCTAGGGCGGATTTCTGAAATTTTTCCTGTTTCGATCAGTTCTTTAAAGTAGTGAAAGCTATAGGGCAACATCTCCTTGTCCAATTCACAAATGTCTGCTAGAAATGATTGGCCGTAAAAAGTCTTGACCCCTAGTTTGTGTAACATAAGGTGGTTCATGGTCGTATCCGAGAAACCGAGAAAAATCTTTGGTTTGATAACCTTTTGGAGATGGTCCTTTTCAAAAAGGTATGGTAGCAAACGATAGGTATCATCTCCACCGATGGCGCAGAGGATCATGTCAATGCTATCGTCCGAAAAGGCCTGCATCAAATCCTCTGCACGCGCTTCAGGATGGTCCTTGATAAAGTCTAAACCTTTTAGCGAATGGGGCAAAAAGATAGGATTGAGTCCCAAATCCTTGAGACGTTGGACACCCAAATCGACTTCGTGTTTGACAAAATCCTCTCCGATAACACCGCTAGACAAACTAACAATACCAATAGTAGAAACCATATCTCACCCTCCTAGAAATAGATTGAGCCTATTTTATCACAAAAGGTGAGAGAAAACTACAAGAATGAGACTCAGAAGTGCTATTGGATCTCAAGAAAGCAAGTGAAAAAGCAACCGCCTGTGCAGTTGCTTTTCGTTTTTCTAATTTCTAATCTCACTAGATATGAGTTACTTGGTTAAGTCTTGATTATAGGAGAGGGCTAAATCAATCCAGTAAGGCAGTTCTTTTTGACCTTCTATGTCTAGGTCTATATAGCCATGATAACGTCGCCCTCTCATCAATGTTGTATGAGCTCCTGTTCGGGGTAGAACTTGCTTTTCCATTTCTTTGCCAATTCTCACCATAACCAACTCGTCCTTTCTGGAACTGACTGTAAGGACCATTTTCCCACGAATCATAAAGGCCAGACCACCAAACAGTTTCTTTTCTTCTAGCTCTTCTTCGAAAATTTGGGAAGGGAGTTTGAGCGCTAGAATTTTTCGAATCTGCTGAGCTAAAGATTGACTATGTGCCATAGCTTTTCACTATTCTTAATAACGTGATGGACCTGCGCTCGCACTTCGGATATTGAAACGTTTCTTGAGGTAGAAGCGAAGAGCGAGAAGGGCAGCCCCCAGGATAGCCAAAGGCAATGGAGCAAGGACTGGATTGAGGTTGGCTGGTAGGAAGCTTGTTGCAAAGAAGACAACCAACCAAAGGACCATAGAGGCCAGAATGACGAGGATTGATTTCCAGAATGGAGGGCGCTGGCTACGATCTGTGTCTGGTCCATAGTACTGGTAGACAAAGTAGTACATCAAGTAGAAGGCAAGTCCTCCTACAAGTCCAACCAACAAGAGGGTAATCACCCCATAGCCAATAGCCTGATCTGTAGAGAAGAAGGTAGTTAGAGCGCTAATCAATGCAAAGAGGCTGGTGATGAAAAGGGCTGAGTCCATAATCATGAGTTTTGGATCGTCATTTTCTTTTGGATGCTCTTTTTCGTATTGCTCCTTGGCAGTGAAACTATGAGCCCAGTGGGTTGGGGCCCCGTAGAGGGAACGAGCTGTCGTTCCTTTGGCTTGCTCTTCAAGGATTTGGGGAATGACTTCCTCAAAGACAGCCTTGATTTCAGCGTCTGTCTTACCATCTTTGATAAATTGTTGGGTAGCGATGTGGATAAACTCTTGGTTTTTCTTGGTTAGTTTTTGTAAATCAATCTGAGACATAGGGATTCCTCTTAGAACCATTTTTTATGGATGAGATAGAGAGTGAGCGAGACACTCATAGCAAAGGCGATAAAGACGATTAACCAGAAGGCGTGAGGCTCGCCGTTTAGAGGGATTTCATTGTCCTTGAAGTTCATCCCGTAGGCTGAGAAAATCATGGTCGGAATCGACATGACAATGGTCACAAGTGCCAAAGTCTTCATGATGTTGTTCTGGTTGTTGGAAATGATAGAGGCAAAGGTCTCTGTCATAGAGTGAAGGACGTTTCCATAGATATCTGCCATCTCAATGGCCTGTTGGGTTTCAATCAGGGTATCCTCAAGTAGGTCTTCGTCCTCTAAGTATTTTTTGATATTGCTGGTTGCGCTGGTCAATTTCTTAATCACGCGCTCGTTTGTCTTAAGTGAGGCTTTGAAATAGACGATGGTCTTTTCCAATTCCATGAGTTCGATCAGTTCTTCGTTTCGAGTAGACTTGTGAAGTTGACTTTCGATCTGTTCACTCTTACGGTCGATTGAACGGAGGGCCGTAAGGTAAAGCTCTGCATTTCGGTAGAGAAGCTGGAAGATAAAGCGTGAACGCATAAAGGTGTAGAAGTTGCGCAGCCTACGGTTGATAAAAACATCAAGAACAGGTAGTGATTCCAAGCAGGTAGTGATAATGGTATCTTCTGTGATGATAATCCCTAGCGGAATCGTTACGTAGTAGGTGCGATTGTTTCTTTCCTCAGTGATGGGAACGTCAACGATGATCAAAGTATACTCATCTTCGATGGTAATACGGGACATTTCTTCCGCATCGAGCGGTGCTCGGAGGTCGGTGATGTCGATATCGAAGGCGTTGGCGATTTCCAGTGATTCATTTTGTGTAGGATTGACGAGGTTGATCCAAGTACCCGGTTCGAGTGTATCAATCTCTTTAAATTCAGTTGTTGTTGAGAGAAAAACTTGTTTCATATCCCCTATCCTTTCCTACTATTCAGTGATTCATTTTTTGCACCGTACTATTATACTATAAAAACAGCTTTTTGGGTAATAGAATTTCACATTTTTTGGTATAATGGAAAGCAATAATGGACTAGAAAGAACAAAGATGCAAGATAAAATTGTCATTCATGGGGCTCGTGCCCATAACTTGAAAAATATCGATGTGGAGATTCCAAGAGACAAGCTGGTCGTCGTAACGGGCTTGTCAGGATCTGGAAAATCCAGCCTAGCTTTCGATACCCTCTATGCGGAGGGGCAACGTCGCTATGTAGAGAGTCTATCAGCCTATGCTCGTCAGTTCTTGGGCAACATGGAAAAACCAGATGTAGATGCCATTGATGGCCTCAGCCCAGCTATTTCCATTGACCAAAAAACGACCAGTAAAAATCCTCGTTCGACCGTCGGGACAACGACTGAAATCAATGACTATCTGCGTCTCCTCTACGCACGTGTGGGGACGCCTTACTGTATCAACGGACACGGGGCTATCAAAGCTTCTTCTGTGGAGCAAATCGTCGATCAGGTCTTGGAGTTGCCTGAACGCCAACGCTTACAAATCTTGGCCCCTGTCATTCGTAAGAAAAAAGGGCAACATAAGAGTGTCATTGAAAAGATTCAGAAAGATGGTTATGTCCGCGTCCGAGTGGATGGGGAGGTCTATGATGTGACCGAAGTACCAGAGCTATCCAAGAGCAAGCAACACAATATTGATGTCGTGGTTGATCGTATTGTCATCAAGGAGGGTATCCGTAGCCGTCTCTTTGATTCCATTGAGGCTGCCCTTCGTATCGCAGAAGGTTATGTCATTATTGATACTATGGACGATTCTGAGTTGCTCTTCTCTGAGCACTATGCCTGTCCAGTTTGTGGTTTTACCGTACCAGAGTTAGAGCCTCGCCTCTTCTCCTTCAATGCTCCTTTTGGTTCTTGTAGTGAGTGTGATGGTTTGGGAATCAAGCTGGAGGTGGATATCGACCTAGTGGTGCCAGATTCCAGCAAAACGCTACGTGAGGGGGCGCTAGCACCTTGGAATCCTATCTCATCCAACTACTATCCGAACATGCTGGAACAAGCCATGACAGCCTTTGGTGTGGATATGGACACGCCTTTTGAGGACCTGTCAGAAGAGGATAAGGACTTGATTCTCTATGGTTCAGATGGCAAGGAATTCCATTTCCACTATGAGAATGAATTTGGTGGTGTGCGGGATATTGACATTCCTTTTGAGGGAGTTATTGGTAATATCAAACGTCGCTACCACGAGACGAATAGTGACTATACTCGCACCCAGATGCGTCTCTATATGAATGAACTGACCTGCGGAACTTGTCACGGTTACCGTCTCAATGACCAGGCCTTGTCTGTTCGTGTTGGTGGCGAGCAAGGACCCCATATCGGAGAGATTTCAGACTTGTCTATCGCAGACCACTTGGAGTTGGTCGGCCAGTTGACCTTGTCTGAAAACGAAGCGATCATCGCCCGCCCCATTCTCAAGGAAATCAAGGACCGCTTGACCTTCCTCAATAACGTTGGACTCAATTATCTGACCCTATCTCGTTCGGCAGGGACCCTTTCAGGTGGGGAGAGCCAGCGTATTCGCTTGGCGACCCAGATTGGTTCCAACTTATCAGGTGTTCTTTATATCCTGGATGAGCCGTCGATTGGACTTCACCAGAGGGACAATGACCGTCTCATTGCCAGCTTGAAAAAGATGCGTGATTTGGGCAATACCCTTATCGTGGTGGAACATGACGAAGATACCATGCGTGAGGCGGATTATCTGATTGACGTTGGTCCCGGTGCCGGTGTTTTTGGTGGAGAAATCGTCGCTGCAGGGACGCCAAAGCAGGTAGCTCGTAACAGCAAGTCTATCACCGGCCAGTACTTGTCAGGTAAACGTGCCATTCCAGTACCAGAAGAGCGCCGTGTAGGAAATGGCCGCTTTATCGAAGTGACAGGAGCGCGTGAAAATAACCTACAAAATGTCACTGCCCGCTTCCCGTTAGGAAAATTCATCGCAGTGACGGGGGTATCGGGTTCAGGAAAATCGACCTTAATCAACAGTATTCTCAAAAAAGCCATCGCTCAAAAACTTAACCGCAATTCAGACAAGCCTGGTAAGTTTAAGACGATTACAGGGATTGAGCATGTAGACCGCTTGATTGACATTGACCAGAGTCCTATTGGACGGACTCCAAGATCTAACCCTGCTACCTATACGGGAGTTTTTGACGATATACGTGACCTCTTTGCCCAGACAAATGAAGCCAAGATACGAGGCTACAAGAAGGGCCGTTTCAGTTTCAACGTCAAGGGAGGCCGTTGTGAAGCCTGCTCGGGTGACGGGATCATCAAGATTGAGATGCACTTCTTGCCAGATGTTTATGTTGCCTGTGAAGTTTGCCATGGGACTCGCTACAACAGTGAAACCCTTGAAGTTCACTACAAGGAAAAGAACATCTCGCAAGTCTTGGATATGACCGTCAACGATGCGGTAGAATTCTTCCAACACATTCCCAAGATTCAACGCAAACTTCAGACCATCAAGGATGTCGGGCTGGGCTATGTGACCTTAGGGCAACCGGCTACCACCCTTTCTGGGGGAGAAGCCCAGCGTATGAAGTTGGCTAGTGAACTCCACAAACGCTCGACAGGAAAATCTTTCTACATTCTGGATGAGTCGACGACAGGGCTTCATACAGAGGACATCGCTCGCTTGCTTAAAGTCTTGGCTCGCTTTGTTGACGATGGCAATACCGTCCTCGTTATCGAGCACAATCTGGATGTCATCAAGACGGCAGACCATATTATTGATTTGGGACCTGAGGGCGGTGTCGGTGGTGGAACCATCATCGCAACAGGAACACCAGAGGAAGTAGCGGCCAATGAAGCCAGCTACACAGGACACTATTTGAAAGGAAAGTTACATCATGAATAAACGTGTACAAGCATTTCTAGCTAAAATGCAAGAAAAAGAACTAGATGGAATCATCATCAACAACCTTAAAAATGTCTACTATTTGACAGGATTTTGGGGTTCGAATGGAACAGTCTTCATCAGCCGTGACCGTCAGGTCTTGGTGACAGACTCTCGCTATATCATTGCAGCTAAGCAAGAAGTAACAGATTTTGAGATTGTGGCTGACCGCGATGAGTTGGCTGTTATTGCAAAGATTGCAAAAGACATGGGCCTTTCTCGGATCGGTTTTGAAGATGAAATTTCAGTTTCTTACTACCACCGTATGCAGGGGACTTTTGAAGGTTTGGAACTAGTTCCACAGACTCAGTTTGTTGAAGCTCTTCGAATGATTAAGGATGAGGCAGAGATTGCGACTATTCGCAAGGCTTGTTCAATCTCAGATCAAGCTTTCCACGATGCCCTTGAATTTATCAAGCCTGGTAAGACAGAGATTGAAATTGCCAACTTCCTTGATTTCCGCATGCGTGAGCTAGGAGCAGCAGGCTTGTCTTTTGATACGATTCTAGCAAGTGGCATCAACTCTTCTAAACCTCATGCCCATCCCATGCATAAACCAGTAGAGCTGGGAGAGGCCATAACCATGGACTTCGGGTGTCTCTATGACCATTATGTCAGCGATATGACACGGACTATCTATCTGGGGCATGTCAGTGACGAACAAGCAGAAATCTACAACACTGTTTTGAAGGCTAACCAGGCTCTGATCGACCAGGCTAAGGCTGGGCTAGGATTCCGAGACTTTGACAAAATCCCTCGTGATATTATCGTAGAAGCGGGCTATGGTGACTACTTTACCCACGGTATTGGACATGGTATCGGTCTCGATATCCATGAGGAACCCTACTTTAGCCAAACTTCTACTGAGAGCATTCAAGCAGGAATGACTTTGACAGATGAGCCAGGTATCTATATCGAAGGGAAATACGGCGTTCGTATTGAAGATGATATCTTAATTACAGATAACGGGTGCGAATTGTTGACCCTAGCTCTAAAGGAATTGATTGTTATCTAAGAAAAATGAGATAAATCATTGACTTTTACTATTGAAAGGTTTATACTGATAGGCGAAAACGGTAGGTGAGGCTACCATAGGGATACGGATGACTACCGCAAAGCAGTGGAGACACTACTCGTTGGTCAACAGTCCTGATCGCGAAGGTCAAGACTAAGCTCATTACATTGCCCTATGGAGTTAAAGCTTGAACGAAAACAGATAATGAGTTTTTAGTCCTACCATTTTATGGTAGGACTTTCTGCTGTTTTAGAACAAAGAAAGGAGACAAACGATGCAAATTGACGATCATCCAGAACCGCACATACACAGCCAATCGCTGATTTGTGTCGTTCTACCCTCATAAAGTGATTGGTCCCTGTGTGTGAAATCGCCATTCATACAGATAGGAGAAACCAATGAAAACTACAAAAGAAAGATTAACAACAGCTATTCACACACCTTTAAACGAAACTCTATCTTTTTATAAGACAAGTCTAACAGGCTTGACTGAGGAGCAGGTGGAGAAAAATCGTGACCTTTATGGAGAAAATACTATCACCAAGGGTCAAGAGGATTCAATCATTAAAAAGATTTACGAGTCTATCATCAATCCATTCACAATTATTTTGCTTGTGATTGCCTTCATTTCTCTCGTTACAAACGTCTGGCTTGCCAAACCTGGTCAAGAGGATCCAACGACATCTATCATTATCGTTGTCCTAGTCCTCATTTCTGGTGGCATTCGATTTGTCCAAGAACTGCGAAGCGATAAAGCTGCGACCAATCTTTCAAAAATGATTGTGAATACAGCTACGGTTATTCGCGATAGTCTTGAACAAGAGTTGCCAATCGACGAATTAGTTGTAGGAGATATTGTGAAATTAAGTGCAGGGGACATGATTCCTGCAGATGTCGTCTTATTTGAATCACGCGACTTTTTTGTTCAACAGTCAGGTTTGACTGGAGAAAGTGATGCGGTCGAAAAAATTGCTTTAGAAAAAGTGGAACAACCCTCATTGGATAGTTTGCTAGCATCTGAATCCCTCGCTTTTATGGGAACAAATGTCATATCGGGTAGTGCAAAAGCGATGGTTTTGGCAGTTGGTGATCATACTATGATGGGAGCTATTGAACAGACTCTGAATACCTATGATGAACCAACTTCTTTTGAACGTGAAATGAACACCGTTTCATGGTTGCTCATTCGATTAATGCTGGTCATGGTTCCCATTGTATTTTTCGCCAATGGTTTGACAGACGGTGACTGGTTGGAAGCAGGTGTCTTTGCACTTAGTGTTGGTGTGGGTCTTACACCAGAAATGTTGCCAATGATCATTACAGCTAGTCTAGCAAAAGGTTCCATCATCATGGCTAAAGAAAAGGTCGTGATTAAAAAACTCAATGCTATACAGGACTTAGGTGCCATCGATATCTTATGTACAGATAAAACAGGGACTTTAACTCAGGACGAGATTGTGTTGGAATATCCTTTGGATATCCATGGAGATTTGGACCTTACTGTCTTACGTAGAGCTTATCTAAATTCTTATTTCCAAACAGGTTTAAAGAATCTGATGGACCGAGCTATTATCAAACGGACAGAAAAAGAAGCGAAAGAACACAGCCTTCTACAAAATCTAGATCAAACATTTCAAAAAATTGATGAACTTCCCTTTGACTTTGAACGTAGACGGATGAGCGTCATTGTAAAAGATGATGAGGGGACTGTCAGTATGGTGACCAAGGGAGCCTTAGAAGAAATGCTTGCGATTTCAACCCATGTGGAATATCAAGGTCAGATTAGCCCTCTGACGGATGATATCCGAGTGGAAATCTTAAAAGAAGTGGACCAACTCAATCAACAGGGATTGCGAGTCTTGGGAGTCGCTTATAAAACAGGTCTAAAAGAAGGTTTTGCTTACTCAGTTGAAGATGAAAAAGAGATGATTCTAACAGGATATCTTGCCTTTCTAGATCCACCAAAACCATCTGCTGCCCCTGCTATCCAAGCTTTATTAGAATATGGTGTTCAAACTAAGATCTTGACGGGGGACAATGAGAAGGTAACCCAAGCAGTTTGCGAAAAAGTTGGTCTAGACGTTGATCAAATCTTGTTGGGTTCTGATATTGACGCCATGACGGACGAAGAGTTGGCCCAAGCAGTTGAGAAGGTGACTGTCTTTGCCAAACTCTCTCCGGATCAAAAAGCACGAATCATTTTACAAATCAAATCCAATGGACATTGTGTCGGTTATATGGGAGATGGAATCAACGATGCCCCTTCTATGAAAGTAGCCGATGTGGGGATTTCTGTTGATACAGCAGTAGATATTGCCAAAGAGACTGCCGATGTTATTTTGCTAGATAAGGATTTGATGGTGCTTGAAAAAGGGCTGGTTGAAGGACGCAAAGTCTATGCTAATATGACCAAATATATCAAGATGACGGTCAGCTCTAATTTCGGGAACATTTTCTCTCTGTTAGTGTCTGGTATCTTTTTACCTTTCCTTCCTATGGCTCCGATTCACTTGATTGTGTTAAACCTAGTCTACGACCTTTCTTGCATTGCCTTGCCATTTGATAATGTGGATGAAGACTTTTTGAAACATCCTCATAAGTGGGAAGCTAAGTCTATTACTCGCTTTATGATTTGGATGGGTCCGATTTCGTCTGCTTTTGATATTTTAACCTTTATCTTGCTCTATTTTGTCATTGTCCCAATGGCGACAGGTCAAGCCTATGCTCACGGAACAGAGTCTGCAAGGGGCTTTATCATCTTGTTCCAGACAGGTTGGTTCATTGAATCCATGTGGTCCCAAACCATGGTCATCCATATGCTTCGTTCAGCAAAACTTCCTTTCTTACAAAGTCGGCCATCATGGTTGGTTCTTGGGACAACCTTGCTAGCAGCTAGTTTTGTGACCTTCCTTCCCTACTCTTCAATTGCTAACCTGCTTCATTTAACCCCTTTGAAACCAATTTATTTCCTCTTTTTGCTTTTGATAATTATTCTTTATATGATAAGTGTCACAGTTGTGAAACGAATCTATATCAAAAAATTTAGAAGTTGGTTATAAATTGATTTTGTCAAGAAAAAAGTACGGAAATCGCGAAAAAAGTTAAATTTTTTTAAAAATAGGTCGCAAGTCGGATGTTTTTTATGGTATAATAGACTAAACTGATAGTAACATGTAGCGAAAGGGGTAGGTACATGATCAAAATTTATACAGTCTCAAGTTGTACTAGCTGTAAAAAAGCGAAAACCTGGCTCAATGCCCACCAGTTAAGTTATAAAGAACAAAATCTCGGTAAAGAAGGAATTACAAGAGAAGAGTTATTAGATATTCTCACGAAAACAGATAATGGAATTGCCAGTATCGTTTCATCAAAAAACCGCTACGCTAAGGCACTTGGAGTTGACATCGAGGATTTGAGTGTCAATGAAGTGCTCAACTTAATCATGGAAACACCACGGATCTTAAAGAGTCCGATTCTCGTTGATGAGAAGCGCCTGCAAGTCGGCTATAAAGAAGATGATATCCGTGCCTTCTTGCCACGCTCTGTCCGTAATGTAGAAAATGCAGAAGCACGTCTACGTGCAGCTCTATAAAACATCAAGGCTGGGAGTGACTCTTGGCCTTGTTTTCTCTTTTATTTCAAAATCATGTGAGGAATTATGAAAAAGTTACTAATTGCTAGTTTTGCTCTCCTCTTTTTGCTTGCAGGATGTGGGCAAAAAAAGGAAACCTCTGCTGCTTCTACAACAGCATCTGACCCCATCCAATCAAACCTTCCCGTTTTGGACAATGCTGAAAAGAATACGGTTATCACTAAGACTCTGTTGATGCCGAAGTCGGAAAATGGGACGCAACAGACTCAAACGATTACTTATAAAGGCAATCAGTTTTTAACCTTGACCATCCAGCAAAAACGACCTGTCGGGGATGAACTCAAGAACTTTATCTCTGAAAATGGCCTAGAGGAGACGCAAAAAGCACTTCAAGAAGCTGAAGAGAAGGATGAGACCATCCAAGAGGCGCGCAAACTGGCAGGATTTACACTGGAAACAAAGCTACTCAGCGAGACAGAAATCCAGACTACAACGACTTATGATTTTCAAGTATTGGATATCAAAAAGGCATCTCAGATAGAATATTTAAAAAATATCGGTCTTGAAAATCTCTTAAAAAACGAACCTAGCCAATATATTGCAGATAGAGTGGCAAATGGAGCGACAGAACAATAGAAAATCCAAATTAATAGACTGACTTATTTGTAGAACGTCAGGGAATGTGCTATAATAGTACTATTCTAAGGAAAGAGGGTGTTAGAATGGGATTTACTGAAGAAACTGTACGGTTTAAATTGGATGATTCCAATAAGAAAGAGATTAGCGAGACGTTGACAGATGTCTATGCTTCTTTGAATGAAAAGGGTTATAATCCGATAAATCAAATCGTCGGTTATGTATTGAGTGGAGACCCTGCCTATGTTCCTCGTTACAACAATGCACGAAATCAAATCCGTAAGTATGAGCGCGATGAAATTGTTGAAGAATTGGTACGCTACTACCTTAAAGGACAAGGAGTCGATCTATAATCTATGAGAATTATGGGATTGGACGTCGGTTCAAAAACAGTGGGTGTTGCCATTAGCGATCCCCTAGGCTTCACTGCTCAAGGCCTTGAAATCATCCAGATCAATGAGGATCAGGGCCAGTTCGGTTTTGACCGTATCAAGGAATTGGTTGACAGCTATAAGGTGGAACGCTTTGTAGTAGGTCTGCCTAAAAACATGAACAATACCAGCGGTCCGCGAGTAGAAGCCAGTCAAGCCTATGGTGCCAAGCTAGAAGAACTCTTTGGTTTACCAGTAGACTATCAGGATGAGCGTTTGACAACGGTCGCTGCGGAGCGTATGTTGATTGAACAAGCAGATATTAGCCGCAACAAGCGCAAGAAAGTTATTGATAAGTTGGCTGCTCAGCTAATTTTGCAAAATTATTTAGATAGAAAATTTTAAGACAGAGGAGAAACTATGTCACACGATCACAACCATGACCACGAAGAACGTGAATTGATTACACTAGTAGATGAGCAAGGAAATGAAACCTTGTTTGAAATTCTTTTGACCATCGACGGGAAAGAAGAATTTGGTAAAAACTATGTTCTTCTAGTGCCAGTTAACGCAGAAGAAGATGAAAATGGTGAAGTTGAAATCCAAGCCTACTCATTCATCGAAAATGAAGATGGAACAGAAGGTGAATTGCAACCAATCCCAGAAGACTCAGAAGACGAATGGAACATGATTGAAGAAGTCTTCAACAGCTTTATGGAGGAGTGATACAGTCTGGGAGACTGTATCAGCCCTGCTTCTAGAAATAAGAAAAAGCAGGAACGTCCGGGGGATGTTTTTAGCCTAACTCCCAGAAATTGGAGAGAGTTGGAACGTCCAGGGGATATTTTTACCCCACGTTGAAATTTATAGTAGCTAGTGATTAGCTTAACCAGGTAAGAGGTCGGGATTGTTGTCCCGGCCTCGCTTTTTATTTGTAATCATACTTTGATGCGGTAGTTGATTGGACTTTTGTTAAGGAGACATGTATGTTTGAAATAGAAGAATGGCTTCATAGTCGGATTGGTTTAAACTTTAGATCTGGTCTTGGACGAATGCAGCGAGCAGTGGATTTGTTGGGGAATCCTGAGAAGACTTATCCCATTATCCACGTAACAGGGACTAACGGTAAAGGGTCAACTATTGCCTTTATGAGGGAGTTGTTTGTCGTCCATGGTAAAAAAGTTGGTACTTTTACCTCTCCTCATATCATTAGTATCCATGATCGAATCTGTATCAATGGGCTACCGATTGCAGATGAAGACTTTATCCGTATAGCTAACCGAGTCAAAGAGATGGAGAAAACTCTTTTAGAAACACATGACCACTTGTCTTTCTTTGAGTTGTTGACCCTGATTGCCTTGCTTTACTTTAAAGAGCAGGAAGTGGATCTAGTTCTGCTAGAAGTGGGGATTGGTGGTTTGCTTGACACGACTAATGTCGTAACAGGCGAGATTGCAGTTATTACTTCGATTGGTCTAGATCATCAGGAGACTTTGGGCGATAGTCTGGAGGAAATAGCAGATCAGAAAGCTGGTATTTTCAAGTCTGGCAAGAAGGCGGTCATTGCTAAGCTTTCTCCAGAAGCAGAGCTTGTCTGCCAAAGTAAAGCGAGAGAGTTAGATGTAGGCTTTTATCAAGCTGGGCAAGACTTCACCTTGAATGCAGGAGATTTTTCAAGTAGCCTAGCAAGATTTTCCCAGCTTGAAATCGGGTTGGAAGGTGCTTATCAGCAAGAAAATGCCGCCTTGGCTTTAGAAACTTTTCTTCTGTTTATGGCGTCAAGAGAGGAAGGTGTCGAAGAAGAGCTTGTCAGACAGGCTTTGAAGGAGACACATTGGGCAGGTCGATTGGAACGGATTCGTCCGAAAATCTACCTAGATGGGGCTCACAATCTTCCAGCTTTAACTCGTTTGGTCGAGTTTATCCAAGGGAAAATCCAGCAAGGATACCAGGCTCATGTCCTTTTTGGCGCTCTTAAGCGCAAGGATTACCAAGGGATGTTAGCCTATCTAACAGAGCAGTTGCCTCAGGTGGAACTTAAGGTAACAGGCTTTGACTACCAAGGATCTCTAGAAGAAAGCGATGTTTCTGGTTATAAACTGGTTGACTCTTATCGTGATTTTATCAGCGAATTTGAAGAAAATGCCAACAATCAGGACTTGCTTTTTGTGACGGGCTCTCTCTATTTTATCTCGGAAGTACGAGCGGGTTTGGTGGGAGATCATGAGATTAGTTGACCTTCTAGACTTAAGTTGCTATACTGGGGATAGGAAAACTCGAAAACGATTTCAGAAATACATTAGCACAAAAGAAAGGAAGTCGCTATGAAAACGAAAACATTCACACTTTCTATTGCTTCTTTAGCAATTCTTAGTCTTTTAGCAGCTTGTGGGCCTAAGGAACAAGAATCTACCCAGCCATCTGCTCAACAATCATCTACTCAACAAGAATCATCTTCTAGTGCGGCTACCAGTGCTAGTCAACCACAGGCGTCCTCAAGCCAGGACACCGCTGCGGCAGCTCAACCGACTAATATTGATGGTACCTATACTGGAAAAGATGAGAATGACCAGATTACTCTTGTTGTAACAGGTAAAACTGGTACATGGACTGAGGTCGAACCAGATGGAGATAAGGAAATCCAGCAAGTTAGCTTTGAGCCAGAAAATCAACGAGTCATTATCGGAGATGATGTTAAAATTTACGCGGTTAATGGTAATCAATTGATTATCGATGATATGGACCGAGAGGCATCTGACCGAGTAGTCTTAACGAAGCAATAATGATTAAGTAAAAGTTCCAATGAGATGAAAGCTATCTTTTTGGAGTTTTTTTCTTGAAAAAGTGGCTGGCTGTTCTTTACTAACTTTTTACTTAAAACGCTTACAAATATTTGTAAAACTTCTTATAAGGTCGTATACTTATAGTAAATAATCAAATAGCGCAGAGGCGCAGGAGGAAAAGCATATGGCTACATTTTACGTTCCATCAGTTAACCTTATCGGTAAAGGTGTTGTAAATGAAGTAGGTCCGTATATCAAGGAACTGGGATATAAGAAGGCCCTTTTGGTGACAGATAGGTTTCTTGAAGGTAGCGATATTTTACCTAAGGTCCTAAGACCACTAGATGCTGAAGGGATCGAATATGTGATCTTTAGCGATGTGGAGCCAAATCCGACTTGCAAGAATGTCACAGACGGAGTGGTTGCCCTGAAAGAGCATGGATGTGACTTTATCATCAGTCTTGGAGGAGGATCTCCTCAGGATGCAGCTAGCTGTATCTCTATCATCGCTACAAATGGTGGAAAACCACAGGACTACGAAGGTCTTCACAAGTCTGCTAAAAAAGGGATGCCAGTGGTTGCGATCAATACAACAGCTGGAACTTCAGCAGAAATCACCATTAACTATGTCATTACTGACGAAGAACGCAAGGTCAAGATGGTAATGGTTGATAAGAACAGCCTCGCCCTCATCTCAGTCAATGATCCAGAACTTATGCTTTCAAAACCGAAAGGATTGACAGCGGCGACAGGTATGGATGCTCTTACCCACGCTGTTGAAGCCTTGGTCACACCGGGTGCTTATAATGTGACCAAGAAACTCTCTATCGGAGCGATTGAACTCATCAAGGAGTACCTCCCTCGTGCCGTAGCAAATGGCCATGATATTGAAGCGCGTGAGGCGATGGTCAATGCCATCTTCCTCGGTGGTATGAGCTTTAACAATGCTGGTTTGGGCTATGTTCACTCTATGGCTCACCAACTAGGTGCAGTTTATAACTTGCCACATGGCGTCTGCTGTGCCATGCTGCTCCCAGTTGTAGAACGTGAAAATGCTAAACGCGTACCAGAAGCTTTCCGCAATGTAGCTAAAGCCTTGGGGCTTCATGTTGAAGGGAAAACTGATGAAGAATGCGCAGCCTACGCTATCGCTGAGATTGAAAAATTGTCTGAAACAGTAGGCATTCCGAAGAAACTCACTGAACTTGGTATCGAAGAGAAGGACTTTGACTTTGACTACCTTTCTAAGAATGCTTTGATTGATGCCTGTGCACCTGGAAATCCATTTATGCCGACTTTAGAAGAGACCATTGCTCTTTATAAAGAACTCTTCTAAAGATTAAGTAGAGTGGAAGCGACGTATTCCCAAAAATATAAATAATATTGGAAAGAACTATCATTTTGGTAGTTCTTTTTTTAAAAATTTGCTATCCTAGACATATGAGAAAAATCAAAATTGATGTGGTTGTAGTACCCTTAAGTGGGCATCTCTTCCCAACCCTGAATCTACTCGCACCCTTGTTGAATGATCCCTTGTATGAGATTCGATTATTTACAGGACCGCAACGAAAAGTTGTTGCAGAGGAGATGGGATTCCAGGTGATTCCCATTTTAGAAAATTGTGTAGATGAGTTTGAACGTGTAGCCAACAATGAAAGGCAATTAAACCTTATTTCTGCTTATCGACAGTTGTCAGCTAGTCTTGATTTGATAAATGTGGTTTCAGATCAATTAGTGCAAGAGTGGCAGAAAAATAGACCGGATATTGTGATTGCGGACTTTATAACCCTCTCTGGAGGACTTGTAGCGGAACAGTTGAATATTCCCTGGATTACCACGATGGCGACACAGTTTGCCATTGAAACGACAGATGGACCGCCTTGTTTCTTTGGAGGAATGGGCAGTCCAAAAACATCTTTCCAATCTGCTCAGCAATGGTTAGGAAGAAAAGGAACTCGTTTAGGGAAACGAATCGTAAGCTTTTTATTGAGAGAACGATTGAAACGTTACAATTTTAAACTCTACAATCAGAAGAATCAGGAAACCATTTATTCACCCTATTCCGTCTTGGGAATTGGGATGAAAGAGTTGGAGCTGAAAAGTGGTTTTCCAGAGCACTATCTTTGGGTGGGACCTTTTGGCTCTTCGATTGAGAGGGCAGAAAATTATCCCCTCGATTTGTCTCCTTATGCAGGTTATAAGAAGATCCTTGTATCCTGCGGCACTCAGCTAGCATGGGCCAAAGACAATCTCCTCTATCAGACACAACAATTGGCAGAAGTACATCCAGATTGCCACTTCTTTGTGACTCTGGGGTTTGGTGGACAAGACTTCCGATGTGAGGAGCTCATGGACAATGTTTCTGTGGTATCTTATCTTCCCTATAAGGAATACATTCCCCAGATGGACTATGTGATTCATCATGGCGGTGCGGGCATTTTTTACCAATGTATCATCTATGGCAAGCCTGCCTTGATTCTCCCCCATGACTATGATCAGTATGACTATGCGGTTCGTGGCCTAGAGGCAGGGATTGCCCTGACTGCTAAACGAGAGGATACAGAAGCGATTGGACGCGCTTTTGATGAGTTGTTGGATAGAGATGATTGGTCAGACTTGAACAAACTCAGTCGCGCAGCTCAAATCTATCAGCCAACAGAGATTCTGAAGAGCGAAATACATCGACTCTTAGGGGACAAGGAGAAGTAAAAAATGAAGAAAGTATTGGTAACAGGTGCTACGGGCTTTCTAGGTAAGTATGTTGTTGAAGAGCTCAGTCAGTCGGGCTATCAGGTACGAGCCTTTGGACGTAATAGCAAGGTTGGTCAGTCTTTAGAAACTTCTACTGTGGCATTTTTTCAGGGAGATTTGACCAAACATGAGGACTTAGCTCAGGCTTGTCAAGAGATGGACATGGTTGTGCATGCGGGTGCTCTTTCTACCGTTTGGGGACCTTGGGTGGATTTCTACCAGACAAATGTCTTAGGGACCAAGTATGTTTTAGAGGCTTGTCAGGAGACTGGTATCCAACGCTTGGTTTACGTATCCTCACCTAGCATCTATGCTGCGCCTCGAGACCAGCTAGCTATCAAAGAAAGCGAAGCTCCGCAGGAAAACAAGCTTAACAACTATATTCGTAGTAAACTAGCTTCGGAGAAGCTGTTTGAGGATTATCCCGATGTTCCGAGTATTATCTTACGACCTCGTGGACTTTTTGGGATTGGGGATACCAGTATTTTGCCCCGAGTTCTCAAACTCAGTCAGAAGATTGGCATTCCCTTGATAGGGGACGGTCGTCAGCTCATGGATATGACCTGTGTGGAAAATGTCGCTCTGGCAATTCGCTTGGCACTAGAGGCCCCTCAAGCTAGTGGCGAAGTTTATAATATTACCAATGGGGAACCAAGAGCCTTTAAGGATTTGATAGAAGAAACCTTAAGAGGGTTGGGCTATCCAATAACATACAGAAAAGTGCCAGCTCCTCTTCTTTCAGTTATTGCCAGTAGTTTAGAGTTTCTATATAGGGTCTTGAAACTCAAAGGTGAACCGGCTCTGACACGCTATACCTATTATCTGCTCCGTTATAGCCAGACGTTGGACATCAGCAAGGCGGAGCGAGACTTGGGGTATCGCCCTCAAATCAGTATTTCGGAAGGGATTGAACAATATGTCCAAGATTATCGAAAGTATTGATTATTTCCCTGCCGGATATTGTACTAGTTATGCGGGTTTGCTATTTAAAGGAGTCAAGAATAAAAAGATGACCTTCCCAGCTGGCGTATTTCTGATTAAGCACAGAGACAAGGGCTATCTACTATATGATACGGGTTATCACTATAACATTAAGACGAAGCTACGCTATGGTTTTTACCGTCTAGGAACTCCTGTTCAGATGACGGAAAAGGATCAGATTTCATACTTATTGAAGGCAAAAGGAATTAGACCAGAAGAGATTACCTATGTCATGTTGTCTCATCTCCATCCAGACCATTTAGGAGGGGCAAGTTTTTTCCCGAACGCTCAATTTATCCTGACTCAAGAGGTTTTTGAAGTTTATCAGAAACCCAAGCTTAAGGATTTGATCTTTAAAGAGTTTTTACCAGCTGATTTTGAGAAAAGACTGACCGTTATCAAGGCAAATCAGCGCTATTCAAACTTTCCCTATGGTCCAATTTGTGACCTCTTTGGAGATGGCAGTATCCTAGTAGCATCAGTAGATGGACATGCCAAGGGGCAAGCCTGTCTCTTTATTCCTGATCATGAGCTTCTCATTGCAGCAGACCTCTGTTGGGGAATTGACCTCTTACCTTATACCAAGCAGATGCACTTGATTCCTTCCTTGGTGCAGGACAACAAGGAAGCCTATATCAAGGGGGCAGAGTTTCTGGAGGAAGTCTTGAAAGACGGAATTGAGGTGCTTGTTAGTCATGACCCTGTAGAAAGGATAGAGTCAATCTTATATGAAAAAAATAACCTTTCTTAAAATCTTTATCCAAACTCGCTGGCTTCATCATTTCAAATCTCGAGAAGCTGTAGAAAACTATCAGAAAAAGCAATTAGCTAACTATATGGACTTTTTAAAGCGAGAGTCTCCCTACTTTAAAAATGGGGTGCCTAGCGACTTTGACCATATGGATAAGGCTTTTATGATGGAACATTTCAATGAGCTCAACACCCAAGGAGTGGATCGTGATGAAGCCTTATCCTTAGCTATTGAAGGTGAGAAAACCCGTGATTTCAGTGAACTTAAAGGCGAAGTAGCAGTCGGTCTGTCTTCAGGGACATCTGGACATCGGGGCCTCTTTATCACGACCGAGAAAGAGCGTAGTATGTGGGCGGCGGCTATTTTAGCCAAGATGTTGCCCAAGGGCCAGCTGTTTGGCCATCGCATCGCCTTTTTCCTGAGAGCCGATAATGAACTCTATCAGACCATCAATACAGCGCTCATTCGTCTAGAGTATTTTGATATTTTCAAACATACAGATGAGCATATAGAGCGTCTCAATAGCTACCAACCAACGATTATTGTGGCGCCAGCCTCGATGTTGATTGAATTGAGCAAGCGCCTCAAGGATGGAGAGTTAGCTATTCACCCACAAAAAATCGTTTCGGTGGCGGAAATCTTGGAAGATAGTGATAGGGAACGCATCGCAGAGGCCTTTTCTCTATCCATTATTGACCAAGTTTATCAGGCGACAGAAGGTTTCCTAGCCTGCACTTGCTCAGCTGGCAATCTGCATCTCAACGAAGACATTATCTTTGTAGAAAAGCAGTATCTAGATGATCGCCGTTTTTATCCAGTGATTACGGACTTTAAGCGAAGCAGTCAGCCTGTTTATCGCTACCAGCTCAATGATATCTTGGTTGAAAATCCGGAGCCTTGTCCCTGTGGCTCCTACTATACACGGATTGACAAGGTCGAAGGACGCTCTGACGATATCTTCTACTTTGAAGGGCAGGATGGGGGACAGGTAACGATCTATCCAGACTTTATCAGGCGTTGCATCCTCTTTGTGGAGAATGTAGGAGATTACCAAGTTAAGCAACATTCCGAGAAATTAGTGGAAGTTTGTCTAAGCCGACGAGATGAGGACGTAGAGACAGCAATTTTAGCACAGTTCCAACTCTTGGCCCAGCAAAAAGAGTTCATCGTTCCTCAAATCCAATTTTCAGATTATCACTGGGATACTAGCCGTAAACTCAAACGTATCCAACGTTTATGAAAGGAAAAAAAGACAATGACGGAAGTAAAAAGACATGTAGAAATCGCAGGTTATGGCATTTGCCTTCCAAAGCATACCGTCCAATTCAAAGACCAAACCCGTTATCGTGTAGTTGAAAATGAAGAAACGCAACTTGACTTGGCAGAAGGAGCTATCCACCATGCACTTGAACATGCAAATTTGGATATTAAAGATATCGATTGCCTTGTATCAGCTAGTGCAGTTGGTGTTCAGCCTATTCCTTGTACGGCTGCCTTGATTCATGAGCGCGTGGCAAAAGGACTCTCAATTCCAGCAATGGACATCAATACGACCTGTACCAGCTTTATTTCTGCTCTATCGACTATGTCCCACTTGATTGAGGCGGGCGAATACGGTCGTGTCTTGATTGTATCCAGTGAGGTTGGTAGTTTAGGGCTCAATCCCAAGCAAAAAGAAAGTTTTGAACTCTTTAGTGATGGGGCGGCAGCCTTTATTTTCCAAAAAAGTCATCAAGAAAAAGGGGTCATTGCTAGTCTCCAACGTACTTGGTCGGAAGGAGCTCACGATACGGAGATTCGTGGAGGTCTGACTTCTTTTCAACCAAAAGAGTACTCTGAAGCGACTAAGACCAACTATATGTTTGACATGAAGGGGAAGAAAATCCTCCTCTTGTCTGCTCGCAAGATCCCAGTCATGTTTGAAGAGTTTCAAGAAAAAACACGGCTAGCCTTGGCAGACGTGGACTATATCATTCCTCACCAAGCAAGTCGTGCTCTTCCTCTGGTCATGGAAAAACTAGGTGTGGCCGAGGATCAGTACCTCAATCTCGTCACTGACTATGGAAATATGGTGTCAGTCTCTGTACCGTTTGGATTGGCTTATTCTTTAGATCATGGGCTGGTCAAGGAGGGAGATGTCATCTACCTTATGGGGACTGCAGCTGGTATGACGGTCAATATGTTGGCTCTAAAATTGTAACAATTATCTAAATACGGAACGGCTGGAACTTTAGAAAAGGTAAAAGGTTGCTATCTACCCCTGAACTGAGGTATACTAGTAGAAATATTAGTTTATCAAGCGGTGAGGGAGAATGTTAGAAAAGGAAGGGGATGTATGACAACTAGAAAAATGCAGCTACTCATGTCCAAATATGGTTTTAGCATTACCATCATGTTGGCAGAGTTGTTTATCGTCTTTGGTTTATTTCTCTATCTAGGGCAGATGGCACCGATTGTTTGGATTATCCTAGTCATTTTAGTGAGTTTAGCGACTATTGTATCAATTGTCAATCGGTCTATGAATCCTGAGAGTAAGGTAACATGGCTGTTAGTAGCCTTTGTGCCAGTATTTGGTCCCTTGCTCTATATCATGTTTGGAGAACGCCGTTTATCTAAAAAAGAATTGAAGCAACTAAAGCAGCTCCAATCAATGGTTGATCGAGAGGACAATAGCAGAGCTCTTCGTTTGGAGTTAAAGGAACAAGACAAGTCAGCTTACGGGGTTATCAAATCTCTCCTCAGCATGGACACAAATGCAGATGTCTATAATCGAACGGATACCCATTTTTTCCCTTCAGGGGAAAGCATGTGGGGTCAGATGCTAGAGGATCTCAAGAAAGCGGAGAAATTTATCTTTCTCGAATACTATATCATCGAAGAAGGTTTGATGTGGAATAGTATTTTAGAGATTTTGGAAGAAAAGGCAGCTCAAGGAGTAGAGGTGAAGCTCCTCTATGATGATATTGGTTGTATGGCAACCTTGCCTGGAGATTATACCATCCAGCTTCGTGGTCGAGGGATTGAAGCCCATAAATTTAACAAGGTGATTCCACGCTTGACTGTTGCTTATAACAACCGTGATCACCGTAAAATCATGATTATCGATGGTCAAATTGCCTATACAGGTGGTGCCAATCTGGCCGATGAGTATATCAACCATATCGAACGCTTTGGTTACTGGAAGGATAGCGGTATTCGCCTGGATGGATCGGCGGTTAAGGCTTTTACTAGACTCTTTTTGTCAACCTGGTATATCAACCGTGGGGAAATTAGCGACTTTGACCAATACCATCTCGAAAATCAACCCAAAGATGGGATGGGGCTCTGTATTCCCTATAGTAGTGGACCAAAACCCATCTACCGAGCCCAGGTTGGAAAAACGGTCTATCAAAACCTTATCAATCAATCCACAGACTATGTTTATATCACGACTCCCTATCTGATTGCTGACTATGATCTAACTGAAAGTATCAAAAATGCGGCTCTGAGAGGGGTAGATGTGCGAATTGTGACGCCTTGTATCCCAGATAAGAAGGTTATTCAGTTAGTTACTCGAGGAGCCTATCCAGACTTGCTATCTGCGGGGGTTCGAATTTATGAGTATAGCCCGGGATTCCTTCATAGCAAGCAAATGCTTGTCGATGGAGAGGCAGCTACTGTGGGAACCATCAATTTTGACTATCGGAGTTTGCTTCACCACTATGAAAATGCCGTCTTGCTTTATAGGACGCAGTCCATCATCGATATTGAAAGGGATTTCGAAGAGATTTTTAAAGTTTCTCAAGAAATTTATCCCCACACCATCAAAACAAGCTGGTATCAAAGCCTGATCAAGGAAATTGTCCAGTTGTTTGCGCCTATGCTCTAACTATCCATCAGGATCTAGCCCAAGGCTGGATCTTTTTTGTCTTCTTACGAATAGATAAGTAAAGGAGAAAACCATGCTTAATCTAGAAGATGATGATTTTATCAGAGAGTATAGAAATAGTCGATTCCACCGTTTTCGTGAAATCGAACGCTTTGCGCTATTGGATAAGAAATTCAGCAAATATCAATCCCAAGCTGACATTCCTGTAAGATTTTGATATACTAAAACAGATAAACTTAGAGGAGAAATTGAATGAATGTATACGGGAAAATAGATGAGAAACAAGAAAAATCTCATTACCAAGACTGGTCCGTTCCAGAAAAGCGAGAAGGAGCTCCGATTCCCTTTTTTAGTATCTTGCTTTGGAGTTTAGTGGCTACAGCTATTTCTGTGGTTATCCCCCTTATTTTTGGTTTAGTAAGCCCGCAACAAACTCAGGATCTTTATACTGGTTGGGCCTTGCATCAAAATGGTCAAATGTATACCGATTATTTTGGGACGGAGGGATTGCTCTATTACCTGCTTGCCTATCTTTCACAAGGCAGTATTCTGATTGCTTTGGTTGAGTGGTTGGCCTTGTTTGGAGCAGGCGTTTTTCTTTTTAAATCTGCGGATACTCTTACAGGCCGTGTAGAAGAAGCCAAGCAGCTTGTGTTTGTGTTTAATCTGTTGGTAGCAGGTCTCGCTTTTGGTGGTGGCTATGCTCTCTTGCTAGCCTTGCCTTTCCTATTTTATTCATTGAGTATCGTTACAAATTATCTAGCTTTTCCAAAGGATGACAAAGGATTTTTACGTGTTGGTATGAGCCTTGCACTTGCTTTCTTCCTTGCGCCAATCCCAACAGCCTTATTTGCAGCTACACTAGCCTTGGGAATTATCGGCTTTAACTTAGGCAAAGGTCGCTTTGTTCATGGTTTATATCAATTTTTTGCGTCAGCCTTAGGGTTCTCACTCTTATTCTATCCTTTGGGCTACTATACAGTATTAACAGGTAGTTTTGGGGATGCCATTAGCCAGACCTTGTATCCGGTAAATACTCTTAGCCTCTTTTCAAATGCGCATTTGCTTGAAAATACAGCCTTCTACGGCTTACTTGCCATTGGGCTAGGTTCCCTTACTTTACTCTTTTCTGGTTTGTTCCAGTCAAAACCAGCTAAGCAGTATTCCCTATCAATTGCTGCTAGTTTGGGCTTATTGCTTTCTTTGGGGCTCTTGATTTTCTCAAAAGAACCTGTCAACGGTACTCATCTCGTTGCTCTCCTTCCTTTCTTGACCCTACTCCTTCTGACAGGGATTAAAGAAAATGTTTCTGATGGAGGCAGTCGTCGTAGAAGAAGACGTGAGAATAAAGCCACTTTCCTCAAAGGAAATTTCTATCTACCACTGATTGCCCTTGTCTACCTCATTGTTCTCCCTATCGCGAGTCGCTACCTTTCGCACCCGGTGACTTATCAGGAGAGAGAGCGACTTGCTAGCGTAGTCAAACAACAAACGAGTTCTGAAGATCGTGTCTATGCATGGGATGATCGTCCAGATTTCTATCGTACAAGCGAACGCTTGGCACCGACCTCTCTAGTGACGCCAACACTTTATACTGCAAGTGACGAAAATAAAACCAAACTGATGAATGACCTGAAAGAGAATGAACCGAAGATGATTATGGTCAATCAAAAAGTTGCCTTGTGGTCAGATGTAGAGAGCTGGCTCAGTGAAAACTATGAGCTTGTTCAGACAGATACTAGCGAGTTGAAGCTTTATAAATTCAAATAACAAAATCAATATCTTGTGGAATTTTAAAAATTTTAGGATTTTTAACACAAGATATTGATTTTTATTTTTAGAGTGGTATAATACTTCATAGAACAACATTTTAGAAAAGAGCATGGATATGATTGTATTAGAAGAAAAGCTTGCAACCGTTCCCACCTTGTTCGTTGAAAAACGAGATGGTAGACGTGTAGTATTTGATGTAGACAAGATTGACAAGGCTCTCCACAAGGCGGCGGAAAAGGTTATGGACGTTACGCCTCTAGTAGAAAAACGCCTAAATGGTCTAGTTGAAAGAATCGTTACCGAAATTCACAGTCGTTTCCCTAAAGGTGTGAAGATTTATGAGATTCAGAATATCGTAGAACATGAACTTCTCGAAGCCAAAGAATATGCCTTGGCTGAAGAGTATATCACTTATCGGACACAGAGGGATTTTGAGCGCTCAAAAGCGACAGATATCAACTTTAGCATTCATAAACTTCTCAATAAAGATCAAGCAGTTGTCAATGAAAATGCCAATAAAGACAGCGATGTCTTCAACACTCAACGTGATTTGACAGCAGGGATTGTAGGGAAATCAATCGGATTGCAAATGCTTCCTAAGCATGTAGCCAATGCTCACCAAAAAGGGGATATCCACTATCATGACTTGGACTACAGCCCCTATACACCTATGACCAACTGCTGTTTGATTGATTTTAAAGGCATGTTGGAAAATGGCTTTAAAATTGGTAATGCAGAGGTAGAGAGTCCCAAGTCTATCCAGACTGCGACAGCTCAGATTTCACAAATCATCGCCAACGTTGCTTCTAGCCAGTACGGGGGCTGTTCAGCTGACCGTATTGATGAAGTCTTGGCGCCTTATGCAGAGAAGAATTACCAAAAGCACCTCAAAGATGCAGAAGAATGGGTCTTGCCTGAAAAACGGGATGATTATGCTTGGCAGAAAACCCAAAAAGACATCTATGATGCCATGCAATCTCTTGAGTATGAAATCAACACTCTCTTCACTTCAAATGGACAGACACCTTTTACTTCGCTAGGTTTTGGTCTGGGAACCAATCGTTTTGAACGGGAAATTCAAAAAGCTATCTTGACCATTCGTATCAAGGGTCTTGGCTCAGAACACCGCACAGCCATCTTCCCTAAACTCATCTTTACGCTTAAAAGAGGCCTTAACTTGGAAGAAGGGGCTCCAAACTATGACATCAAACAGTTGGCCCTCGAGTGTGCGACCAAGCGGATGTACCCGGATGTCTTATCCTATGATAAGATTATCGAGTTGACTGGTTCTTTCAAGGTTCCTATGGGCTGCCGTTCTTTCCTCCAAGGATGGAAGGATGAGAATGGCGTAGAAGTCAATTCTGGTCGGATGAATCTAGGTGTTGTGACGGTCAACCTTCCTCGCATTGCCCTTGAGTCTGAGGGCGACATGAATAAGTTCTGGGAAATCTTCAACGAGCGGATGAACATTGCGGAGGATGCTCTAGTTTACCGTGTTGAACGGACCAAGGAAGCAACACCAGCAAACGCCCCTATTCTCTATCAGTACGGGGCCTTCGGACACCGTCTTGGAAAAGACGAGAGCGTTGATCAGCTCTTTAAGAATCGTCGTGCGACAGTTTCGCTGGGCTACATTGGTTTGTACGAGGTAGCGACGGTCTTCTTTGGCAATAGCTGGGAACATAATCCAGAAGCCAAGGAATTCACGCTTGACATCATTCGCGATATGAAACGTCGGGTGGAAGAGTGGTCTGACCAATATGGCTATCATTTCTCTATCTACTCAACACCGTCTGAAAGTCTAACAGATCGCTTCTGTCGCTTGGATACAGAAAAGTTTGGTTCTATTCCTGACATCACGGATAAGGAATACTACACCAACTCTTTCCACTACGATGTCCGGAAAAATCCAACACCGTTTGAAAAATTAGACTTTGAGAAAGTTTATCCAGAAGCAGGTGCGTCAGGTGGTTTTATCCACTATTGTGAGTATCCAGTTCTTCAACAAAATCCTAAGGCCCTGGAAGCTGTTTGGGACTATGCCTATGACCGTGTCGGTTATCTAGGGACCAATACTCCGATTGACCATTGTTATAAGTGTGACTTTGAAGGGGATTTTGAACCGACAGAGAGGGGCTTTGCTTGTCCCAACTGTGGGAATAGCGACCCTAAAACAGTAGATGTAGTCAAACGAACTTGTGGCTATCTAGGCAACCCTCAAGCGCGTCCAATGGTTAACGGACGCCACAAGGAAATCGCTGCGCGGGTCAAACACATGAATGGCTCAACCATTAAAACGGCAGGACATGAAGTAACAAATTAGAAGGAAACGCAATGGGGAAATACCAATTAGACGATAAGGGACGTGCTCAAGTGACTCGTTATCACGAGAAACACTCTAAAGGTGGAACAGGCAAAAAAGAACGCTTGCACGACCTCAGAGAACAGTTTTTAAACAAGAACAAGAAAAAGTGAGAGTCCGCTCTCGCTTTTCTCATAGTGGGAGGTAAGGATGGAACTACGCAGACCGATATTGGCGGACAAAGAAACAGTTTTAGAGATGATGGCAGAGTTTGAACAAGCACAGTCGCCTCACGACGGTGGTTTCTGGGATACAGAAAATTTTTCTTATGAGGAATGGCTGGATAGTAATCAGGATAAAGAAATGGGAATAAACTTGCCTGAAAATCGCGTTCCATCAATTCAGTTCGTATTGTTTGATGATGTAGGTCGTGCTCTAGGATTTTTGAATCTGCGATTGTCCTTGAATGACAAATTATTTGTGGAAGGCGGTCATATTGGCTATTCTATCCGTCCCAGTCAACGAGGCAAAGGATATGGGAAGGAGCAGTTGAGATTAGGACTAGCGGAGGCTCGAAAGCAAGGATTGGAACGAGTGCTGATTACCTGCGATGAAGACAACGAAGCCAGCCGCCGCACGATTCTCTCCGCTGGCGGTGTTTACGAAAATACAATCGATAGAAGTCAGCGCTATTGGATAGATTTGGAGTAGAAGGATGACATGGAATACACCAAAACCAGGTGAATGGAAAAGTGAAGAACTCAGTAAAGGGCGGATTATTGATTACAAGGCCTTTAACTTTGTCGATGGAGAAGGTGTGCGAAACTCTCTCTATGTATCAGGTTGCATGTTTCACTGCGAAGGGTGCTATAATGTTGCGACTTGGTCTTTCAATGCAGGCATTCCTTATACAGCAGAGTTAGAAGAACAGATTATGGAAGACCTTGCCCAGCCCTATGTTCAAGGCTTGACCCTGTTAGGAGGAGAACCTTTTCTTAATACAGGAATTCTCTTGCCTCTCGTTAAACGCATTCGAAAGGAATTGCCAGACAAAGACATCTGGTCCTGGACGGGCTACACGTGGGAAGAAATGATGCTGGAGACTCCAGATAAACTGGAACTCTTATCGCTGATTGATATCCTTGTCGATGGACGGTATGATAAAAGCAAGCGCAATCTCATGCTCCAGTTTCGAGGTTCCTCTAATCAACGGATTATCGATGTGCAAAAATCTCTCAAAAGTGGGCAAGTGGTGATTTGGGACAAGCTTAATGACGGAAAAGAAAGCTATGAACAGGTGAAGAGAGAATGAAGAAAAAAGACCTGATAGAACAACTGGTTTCAGAGATTGAAACGGGAAGGGTTAGGACGCTGGGGATTTACGGTCATGGAGCTTCAGGCAAGTCAACCTTCGCTCAGGAATTATATCAGGCCCTAGATTCTACTACAGTAAATTTACTAGAAACAGATCCCTATATCACTTCAGAACGTCACCTGGTAATACCAAAGCAAGCACCTGATCAAAAGGTAACAGCTTGTCTGCCAGTGGCGCATGAACTGGCAAGTTTACAGAGAGATATTCTCGCCTTGCAGGCAGGTATGGATGTCTTAACAATCGATGAACCGTGGAAGGCTAGCGAGGTCTTGTCTGGAGCCAAACCGATTCTGATTGTCGAAGGGATGTCTGTGGGTTTTCTACCCAAGGAACTCTTTGACAAAACTATCTGTTTCTACACGGATGAGGAGACCGAATTAAAGAGGCGCTTAGCTCGAGATACGACTATGAGAAATCGCGATGCATCTTTTGTATTGGCTAGCCATCAGATGAGACGGGAGCAGTATCTGCGATACTATAGAGAAACCGAGTCTAAAGCGGACATTTTAGTAGATCAATCAGAAGATACATTCAAGGTCAAAATGACTCGTATTGTATAGAAGAAAAGATTGATTTTTATAGACGTAAATCCGTAATCTCGGAAAGATAAAAATAGAAAACAGTTTCATCCCAAAAAAACGAAAAAACCTAACAAATCCCTTGCAATCGCAGGGGCTTTGTGTTATTCTATTATGGTGCTGTAAAATACAGCCTTAGCTTTGATGCAAGAGGTTGCGACACGCTCGGTTGCATTGCCACGCAACGCGCGTCGGTTTTCTTGTGGAGCTAGCCTATTATCTTAAATAGACGAAAAGGAGAAAAAGATGGCAAACAAAAAAATCCGTATCCGTTTGAAAGCTTACGAACACCGTACGCTTGACACAGCGGCTGCAAAAATCGTAGAATCAGCTACTCGTACAGGTGCACAAGTTGCGGGGCCAATCCCACTTCCAACTGAGCGTAGCCTCTACACAATTATTCGTGCGACTCACAAATACAAAGACTCTCGCGAACAATTTGAAATGCGTACACACAAACGTTTGATCGATATCGTTAACCCAACTCAAAAAACAGTTGATGCCTTGATGAAATTGGATCTTCCAAGTGGTGTAAACGTAGAAATCAAGCTTTAATCTAAAGCATGATACCTTGAGCATGAAAAACGCTCGTTAAAAACTTTTTGAATAAAAAATATAGAAAAGGAACTATTTTCTCATGACAAAAGGAATCTTAGGGAAAAAAGTGGGAATGACTCAAATCTTCACTGAAGCTGGCGAATTGATCCCTGTAACAGTTATTGAAGCAACTCCAAACGTTGTTCTTCAAGTTAAAACTGTAGAAACAGATGGTTACAACGCTATTCAAGTTGGTTTTGATGACAAACGCGAAGTATTGAGCAACAAACCTGCTAAAGGACATGTAGCGAAAGCTAACACGGCTCCTAAGCGCTTCATTCGTGAATTCAAAAACGTTGAAGGCTTGGAAGTTGGTGCTGAAATCACAGTTGAAACATTCGCAGCTGGAGACGTTGTTGACGTAACTGGTACTTCTAAAGGTAAAGGTTTCCAAGGTGTTATCAAACGCCACGGACAATCACGTGGACCAATGGCTCACGGTTCTCGTTACCACCGTCGTCCAGGTTCTATGGGACCTGTTGCACCTAACCGCGTGTTCAAAGGTAAAAACCTTGCAGGACGTATGGGTGGCGACCGCGTGACAATTCAAAACCTTGAAGTTGTACAAGTTGTTCCAGAAAAGAACGTTATCCTTATCAAAGGTAACGTACCAGGTGCTAAGAAATCTCTTATCACTATCAAGTCAGCAGTTAAAGCTGGTAAATAATAAGGAAAGGGGAATACAGTCAAAATGGCAAATGTAACATTATTCGACCAAACTGGTAAACAAGCTGGCGAAGTTGTTCTTAACGATGCAATCTTTGGTATTGAACCAAACCAATCTGTTGTGTTTGATGTGATCATCAGCCAACGTGCTAGCCTTCGTCAAGGAACTCACGCAGTTAAAAATCGCTCAGCTGTTTCAGGTGGCGGACGCAAACCATGGCGTCAAAAAGGAACTGGACGTGCTCGTCAAGGTTCTATCCGCTCTCCACAATGGCGTGGTGGTGGAACTGTCTTCGGACCAACTCCACGTAGCTATGCGTACAAACTTCCTCAAAAAGTTCGTCGCCTTGCGCTTAAATCTGTTTACTCAGAAAAAGTTGCTGAAAACAAATTTGTAGCCGTTGATTCTCTTGAATTTACAGCTCCAAAAACTGCTGAATTTGCAAAAGTTCTTGCAGCTTTGAGCATCGATTCTAAAGTCCTTGTTATTCTTGAAGAAGGAAACGAATTCGCAGCTCTTTCAGCTCGTAACCTTCCAAACGTGAAAGTTGCGACTGCTACAACTGCAAGTGTTCTTGACATCGCAAATAGTGACAAACTTCTTGTTACTCAAGCAGCTATCTCTAAAATCGAGGAGGTTCTTGCATAATGAATTTGTATGATGTTATCAAAAAACCTGTTATCACTGAAAGCTCAATGGCTCAACTTGAAGCAGGAAAGTATGTATTTGAAGTTGACACTCGTGCACACAAACTTTTGATTAAGCAAGCTGTTGAAGCTGCTTTTGAAGGTGTTAAAGTTGCAAATGTCAACACAATCAACGTAAAACCTAAAGCTAAACGTGTTGGACGTTACACTGGTTTTACTAACAAAACTAAAAAAGCTATCATCACTCTTACAGCTGATTCAAAAGCAATCGAGTTGTTTGCTGCTGAAGCTGAATAATCTAAGGAGGAAATATCGTGGGAATTCGTGTTTATAAACCAACAACAAACGGTCGCCGTAATATGACTTCTTTGGATTTCGCTGAAATCACAACAAGCACTCCTGAAAAATCATTGCTTGTTGCTTTGAAGAACAAGGCTGGTCGTAACAACAACGGTCGTATCACTGTTCGTCACCAAGGTGGTGGGCACAAACGCTTCTACCGTTTAGTTGACTTCAAACGCAACAAGGACAACGTTGAAGCAGTTGTTAAAACAATCGAGTACGATCCAAACCGTTCTGCAAACATCGCTCTTGTACACTATACAGACGGTGTGAAAGCATACATCATCGCTCCAAAAGGTCTTGAAGTTGGTCAACGTATCGTTTCAGGCCCGGAAGCAGATATCAAAGTCGGAAACGCTCTTCCACTTGCTAACATCCCAGTTGGTACTTTGATCCACAACATCGAGTTGAAACCAGGTCGTGGTGGAGAATTGGTCCGTGCAGCTGGAGCTTCTGCTCAAGTATTGGGTCAAGAAGGTAAATACGTTCTTGTTCGTCTTCAATCTGGCGAAGTTCGTATGATTCTTGGAACTTGTCGTGCTACAGTTGGTGTTGTCGGAAACGAACAACATGGACTTGTAAACCTTGGTAAAGCAGGACGTAGCCGTTGGAAAGGTATCCGCCCAACAGTTCGTGGTTCTGTAATGAACCCTAACGATCACCCACACGGTGGTGGTGAAGGTAAAGCACCAGTTGGTCGTAAAGCGCCATCTACTCCATGGGGCAAACCTGCTCTTGGTCTTAAAACTCGTAACAAGAAAGCGAAATCTGACAAACTTATCGTTCGTCGTCGCAACGAGAAATAATAGTAAACTAGTCGCTTAAGCAACTAGGAAATCCGCCAGCTCGGTAGCGCTCCATGTGAGCGCAAGCCGCTGTGGTACAATATTTAAAGGAGAAAACATAAAAATGGGACGCAGTCTTAAAAAAGGACCTTTCGTCGATGAGCATTTGATGAAAAAAGTTGAAGCTCAAGCTAACGACGAAAAGAAAAAAGTTATCAAAACTTGGTCACGTCGTTCAACGATCTTCCCAAGTTTCATTGGTTACACTATTGCAGTTTATGACGGACGTAAACACGTACCTGTTTACATCCAAGAAGACATGGTAGGTCACAAACTTGGTGAATTTGCACCAACACGTACTTACAAAGGTCACGCTGCAGACGACAAGAAAACACGTAGAAAATAAGGAGAACATAAATGGCAGAAATTACTTCAGCTAAAGCAATGGCTCGTACAGTACGTGTTTCACCTCGTAAATCACGTCTTGTTCTTGACAATATTCGTGGTAAAAGCGTAGCCGACGCTATTGCAATCTTGACATTCACTCCAAACAAAGCTGCTGAAATCATCTTGAAAGTTTTGAATTCAGCTGTAGCTAACGCTGAAAACAACTTTGGTTTGGATAAAGCTAACTTGGTAGTATCTGAAGCATTCGCAAACGAAGGACCAACTATGAAACGTTTCCGTCCACGTGCGAAAGGTTCAGCTTCACCAATCAACAAACGTACAGCTCACATCACTGTAGCTGTTGCAGAAAAATAAGGAGGTAACATCGTGGGTCAAAAAGTACATCCAATTGGTATGCGTGTCGGCATCATCCGTGATTGGGATGCCAAATGGTATGCTGAAAAAGAATACGCGGATTACCTTCATGAAGATCTTGCAATCCGTAAATTCGTTCAAAAAGAACTTGCTGACGCAGCAGTTTCAACTATCGAAATCGAACGCGCAGTGAACAAAGTTAACGTTTCACTTCACACTGCTAAACCAGGTATGGTTATCGGTAAAGGTGGCGCTAACGTTGATGCACTCCGTGCAAAACTTAACAAATTGACTGGAAAACAAGTACACATCAACATCATCGAAATCAAACAACCTGATTTGGATGCTCACCTTGTAGGTGAAGGCATTGCTCGTCAATTGGAGCAACGTGTTGCTTTCCGTCGTGCACAAAAACAAGCAATCCAACGCGCAATGCGTGCCGGAGCTAAAGGAATCAAAACTCAAGTATCAGGTCGTTTGAACGGTGCAGATATTGCCCGTGCTGAAGGATACTCAGAAGGAACTGTTCCACTCCACACACTTCGTGCAGATATCGATTACGCTTGGGAAGAAGCAGATACTACATACGGTAAACTTGGTGTTAAAGTATGGATCTACCGTGGTGAAGTTCTTCCAGCTCGTAAAAACACTAAAGGAGGTAAATAACCAATGTTAGTACCTAAACGTGTTAAACACCGTCGTGAATTCCGTGGAAAAATGCGCGGTGAAGCAAAAGGTGGAAAAGAAGTAGCATTCGGTGAATACGGTCTTCAAGCTACAACTAGCCACTGGATTACTAACCGCCAAATCGAAGCTGCTCGTATCGCCATGACTCGTTACATGAAACGTGGTGGTAAAGTTTGGATTAAAATCTTCCCACACAAATCATACACTGCTAAAGCTATCGGTGTGCGTATGGGATCTGGTAAAGGGGCACCTGAAGGTTGGGTTGCACCAGTTAAACGCGGTAAAGTGATGTTCGAAATCGCTGGTGTATCTGAAGAGATTGCACGTGAAGCGCTTCGTCTTGCTAGCCACAAATTGCCAGTTAAAACTAAATTCGTAAAACGTGAAGCAGAATAAGGAGAAGGCATGAAACTTAATGAAGTAAAAGAATTTGTTAAAGAACTTCGTGGTCTTTCTCAAGAAGAACTCGCGAAGCGCGAAAACGAATTGAAAAAAGAATTGTTTGAACTTCGTTTCCAAGCTGCTACTGGTCAATTGGAACAAACAGCTCGCTTGAAAGAAGTTAAAAAACAAATCGCTCGTATCAAAACAGTTCAATCTGAAGCGAAATAATAGACTAGGGAAGGAGAAATTTCAATGGAACGCAATAATCGTAAAGTTCTTGTTGGACGTGTTGTATCTGACAAAATGGACAAGACAATCACAGTTGTAGTTGAAACAAAACGTAACCACCCAGTCTATGGTAAACGTATTAACTACTCTAAGAAATACAAAGCACATGATGAAAACAATGTTGCCAAAGAAGGCGATATCGTACGTATCATGGAAACTCGCCCGCTTTCAGCTACAAAACGTTTCCGTCTTGTAGAAGTTGTTGAAGAAGCGGTTATCATCTAATCAAGCCTGAAAGGAGAAAACTGAAATGATTCAAACAGAAACTCGTTTGAAAGTCGCAGACAACAGCGGTGCACGCGAAATCTTGACTATCAAAGTTCTTGGTGGTTCTAAACGTAAATTTGCGAACATCGGTGATGTCATTGTGGCATCTGTAAAACAAGCTACTCCTGGTGGTGCGGTTAAAAAAGGTGACGTTGTAAAAGCTGTTATCGTTCGCACTAAATCAGGTGCTCGTCGCGCTGATGGTTCATACATCAAGTTTGACGAAAATGCAGCTGTTATCATCCGTGATGATAAAACTCCTCGCGGAACACGTATCTTTGGCCCAGTTGCACGTGAATTGCGTGAAGGTGGCTTCATGAAGATCGTGTCACTTGCTCCAGAAGTACTTTAATTTTTAGAAACAAACTAGTCCCCTAGCTTCAAGCTAGGGTGCCCTTGTGGGCGTAAGAAAAATCAAGGAGAAACCTAATGTTTGTAAAAAAAGGCGACAAAGTTCGCGTAATCGCTGGTAAAGATAAGGGAACAGAAGCTGTTGTCCTTACTGCCCTTCCAAAAGTAAACAAAGTTATCGTTGAAGGTGTTAACATCGTTAAGAAACACCAACGTCCAACTAACGAGCTTCCTCAAGGTGGTATCATCGAGAAAGAAGCAGCTATCCACGTATCAAACGTTCAAGTTTTGGACAAAAACGGTGTAGCTGGTCGTGTTGGTTACAAATTTGTAGACGGTAAAAAAGTTCGCTACAACAAAAAATCAGGCGAAGTGCTTGATTAATCACGAAGGAAAGGAGAAGTATAATGGCAAATCGTTTAAAAGAAAAATATCTTAATGAAGTAGTTCCTGCTTTGACAGAACAATTTAACTACTCATCAGTGATGGCTGTACCTAAAGTAGATAAGATCGTTTTGAACATGGGTGTTGGTGAAGCTGTATCAAACGCTAAAAGCCTTGAAAAAGCTGCTGAAGAATTGGCACTTATCTCAGGTCAAAAACCACTTATCACTAAAGCTAAAAAATCAATCGCCGGCTTCCGTCTTCGTGAAGGTGTAGCGATCGGTGCAAAAGTTACCCTTCGTGGTGAACGTATGTACGAATTCTTGGATAAATTGGTTTCAGTTTCACTTCCACGTGTGCGTGACTTCCATGGTGTTCCAACAAAATCATTTGATGGACGCGGAAACTACACTCTTGGTGTGAAAGAACAATTGATCTTCCCAGAAATCAACTTTGATGACGTTGACAAAACTCGTGGTCTTGACATCGTTATCGTAACAACTGCTAATACTGACGAAGAGTCACGTGCATTGCTTACAGGCCTTGGAATGCCTTTTGCAAAATAATATAGGAGGTAAATCTAATGGCTAAAAAATCAATGATTGCTAAGAACAAACGTCCAGCGAAGTTCTCTACTCAAGCTTATACTCGTTGTGAAAAATGTGGTCGTCCACATTCAGTTTACCGCAAATTTAAACTTTGCCGTGTTTGCTTCCGTGAATTAGCTTACAAAGGACAAATTCCTGGTGTAACAAAAGCATCTTGGTAATATCATGATATAAAGAGCGTAACAACCACAGCAAAAATAGGAAATTTGGTGAAGGAGCGATGCTCCAAAATAAATTTATCTTTTTTGCACAGGTTGTAGCTCGTGTTCAAATAAGAGTTCTCTCATTTGAATGTATCAATACTATCTGAGCCTAGCTCAATCATTAACTAGCAAGTGCAACTTGCAAACTACTAGTAAGAGGAGAAAAACAAAATGGTTATGACTGACCCAATCGCAGACTTCCTAACTCGTATTCGTAACGCTAACCAAGCGAAACACGAAGTACTTGAAGTACCTGCATCAAACATCAAAAAAGGGATTGCTGAAATCCTTAAACGCGAAGGTTTTGTAAAAAACGTTGAAATCATCGAAGATGACAAACAAGGCATCATCCGTGTATTCCTTAAATACGGACCAAACGGTGAAAAAGTTATCACTAACTTGAAACGTGTTTCTAAACCAGGACTTCGTGTCTACAAAAAACGTGAAGATCTTCCAAAAGTTCTTAACGGACTTGGAATTGCTATCCTTTCAACTTCTGAAGGTTTGCTTACTGATAAAGAAGCTCGTCAAAAGAACGTTGGTGGGGAAGTTATCGCTTACGTTTGGTAATATTTAGCTCCCAATTTCTTTGTGACTCTTCGTTATCGTCTCTTGCCTAACCCAAAAAGTTATGCCTGCGAGACGATGCCTAGATTCACTTTGAAATTGAAACCTAAATGTTCCTTTAAATCGAGAAATCGATTTAACCCCGTGAAAACTGGCCGTCAAGGCCTGACAATTTAACAGGAGAAAATAAACATGTCACGTATTGGTAATAAAGTTATCGTGTTGCCTGCTGGTGTTGAAGTCACTAACAATGACAACGTAGTAACTGTAAAAGGACCTAAAGGAGAACTTACTCGTAAGTTCTCAAAAGATATTGAAATTCGAGTGGAAGGTACTGAAGTAACTCTTCACCGTCCAAACGATTCAAAAGAAATGAAAACTATCCACGGAACTACTCGTGCCCTTTTGAATAACATGGTAATTGGTGTATCAGAAGGATTCAAGAAAGAACTTGAAATGCGTGGGGTTGGTTACCGTGCACAACTTCAAGGATCAAAACTTGTTTTGGCTGTTGGTAAATCTCATCCAGATGAAGTTGAAGCTCCAGAAGGGATTACTTTTGAACTTCCAAACCCAACAACAATCGTTGTTAGCGGAATTTCAAAAGAAGTAGTTGGTCAAACAGCTGCTTACGTACGTAGCCTTCGTTCACCAGAACCTTACAAAGGTAAAGGTATTCGTTACGTTGGAGAGTACGTTCGTCTTAAAGAAGGTAAAACAGGTAAATAATGTTGAGTGGTTGATTTTCAACCATCAACCTATTTTCCAATTTTGTGCATAGCACGCGATTTAAAACTAAAGAGGTGAAAACTGTGATTTCTAAACCAGATAAAAACAAACTCCGTCAAAAACGCCACCGTCGCGTTCGCGGAAAACTCTCTGGAACTGCTGATCGCCCACGTTTGAACGTATTCCGTTCTAATACAGGCATCTACGCTCAAGTGATTGATGACGTAGCGGGTGTAACGCTCGCAAGTGCTTCAACTCTTGACAAAGAAGTTTCAAAAGGAACTAAAACTGAACAAGCCGTTGCTGTCGGTAAACTCGTTGCAGAACGTGCAAACGCTAAAGGTATTTCAGAAGTGGTGTTCGACCGCGGTGGATATCTATATCACGGACGTGTGAAAGCTTTGGCTGATGCAGCTCGTGAAAACGGATTGAAATTCTAATAGGAGGACACTAGAAAATGGCATTTAAAGACAATGCAGTTGAATTAGAAGAACGCGTAGTTGCTGTCAACCGTGTTACAAAAGTTGTTAAAGGTGGACGTCGTCTTCGTTTCGCAGCTCTTGTTGTTGTCGGTGACCACAACGGTCGTGTAGGATTTGGTACTGGTAAAGCTCAAGAAGTTCCAGAAGCAATCCGCAAAGCAGTAGAAGATGCTAAGAAAAACTTGATTGAAGTTCCTATGGTTGGAACAACAATCCCACACGAAGTTCTTTCAGAATTCGGTGGAGCTAAAGTATTGTTGAAACCTGCTGTAGAAGGTTCTGGAGTTGCCGCTGGTGGTGCGGTTCGTGCCGTTGTGGAATTAGCAGGTGTGGCAGATATTACATCTAAATCACTTGGTTCTAACACTCCAATCAACATTGTTCGCGCAACTGTTGAAGGTTTGAAACAATTGAAACGCGCTGAAGAAGTTGCTGCCCTTCGTGGTATTTCAGTTTCTGATTTGGCATAAGAAAGGGGATAAAATGGCTCAAATTAAAATTACTTTGACTAAGTCTCCAATCGGACGCATTCCATCACAACGTAAAACTGTTGTAGCACTTGGACTTGGCAAATTGAACAGCTCTGTTATCAAAGAAGACAACGCTGCTATCCGTGGTATGATCACTGCAGTATCTCACTTGGTAACAGTTGAAGAAGTAAACTAATGATTCTTAGGGGATGTGCAGTATACCATCCCCTAAAACTGGATATAGTCATCTATGATGACATCGTATAGGCGAGTTGATAAGGGAGACAACCTTTTCTCCCTTATCGGCGCTAGCATTTTACAAAAGAGGAGAAAATAAAAATGAAACTTCATGAATTGAAACCTGCAGAAGGTTCTCGTAAAGTACGTAACCGTGTTGGTCGTGGTACTTCATCAGGTAACGGTAAAACATCTGGTCGCGGTCAAAAAGGTCAAAAAGCTCGTAGCGGTGGCGGAGTTCGCCTTGGTTTTGAAGGTGGACAAACTCCATTGTTCCGTCGTCTTCCAAAACGTGGATTCACTAACATCAACGCTAAAGAATACGCAATTGTAAACCTTGACCAATTGAACGTCTTTGAAGACGGTGCTGAAGTGACTCCAGTTGTGCTTATCGAATCAGGAATTGTGAAAGCTGAAAAATCAGGCGTTAAAATTCTTGGTAACGGTGAATTGACTAAGAAATTGACTGTTAAAGCAGCTAAATTCTCTAAATCAGCTGAGGAAGCTATCACTGCTAAAGGTGGTTCTGTAGAAGTCATCTAAGAGAGGTGACCCATGTTTTTTAAATTATTAAAAGAAGCGCTCAAGGTTAAACAAGTTCGATCAAAAATTCTCTTTACGATTTTTATCATTCTTGTTTTCCGTATTGGGACAAGTATTACTGTTCCAGGTGTGAATGCGAAAAGTTTGGAAGCTCTCAGCGGATTATCTTTCTTGAACATGCTTAGTCTTGTTTCAGGGAATGCCATGAAGAACTTCTCCGTTTTCGCACTCGGAGTAAGTCCGTATATCACTGCTTCCATCGTTGTTCAATTGCTACAAATGGATATTTTACCGAAGTTTGTAGAATGGGGCAAACAAGGAGAAGTAGGACGGAGAAAACTAAACCAAGCTACTCGATATATTGCACTTGTGCTTGCATTCGTTCAATCTATCGGGATTACAGCAGGGTTTAATACCCTATCTGGAGCGAAATTATTAACGACAGCTTTAACTCCACAGGTTTTTGTTACCATTGGTATTATCCTCACAGCAGGTAGTATGATTGTAACTTGGCTTGGAGAACAAATTACGGATAAAGGATACGGAAATGGTGTGTCTATGATCATCTTTGCAGGTATTGTCGCTTCAATCCCTGAGATGATTAAAGGCATCTATGTTGACTACTTCGTCAATATTCCAAGTAGCCGTTTGACTTCATCTATTATCTTTGTCGTTATTTTGATTATCGCTGTCTTGTTGATTGTTTACTTTACAACCTATGTTCAACAGGCAGAATATAAAATTCCAATCCAATATACAAAAGTTGCTCAAGGTGCCCCATCTAGTTCATACCTTCCATTGAAGGTGAACCCAGCGGGGGTTATCCCAGTTATCTTTGCAAGCTCCATTACAGCAGCACCTGCAGCCATTCTTCAATTTTTGAGTGCTACAGGTCACGATTGGGCTTGGGTACGTACAGCACAGGAAATGTTATCTACAACATCTCCAACAGGTGTTGCTATGTATGCCTTGCTAATCATTCTCTTTACATTCTTCTATACATTTGTACAGATCAATCCAGAGAAAGCAGCAGAAAACTTGCAAAAGAGTGGGGCCTACATTCATGGGGTCCGTCCTGGTAAGGGTACTGAAGAATTCATGTCGAAGCTTCTTCGTCGTCTTGCGACAGTCGGATCACTCTTCCTTGGTGTGATTTCAATTTTGCCGATTGTGGCAAAAGATGTCTTTGGACTTTCAGAAGCAGTTGCTTTTGGGGGAACTAGTCTTTTGATCATTATCTCGACAGGTATCGAAGGAATCAAACAATTAGAAGGTTACCTATTGAAACGTAAGTATGTTGGTTTCATGGACAAAACAGAATAAAAGCAAGATTACTTTTGCTTAGAGAGTGGAGTATGAAGGTCTATCGATTAGAGAGATTTTCGTCTCCCCTCTTCTATTTTGTTTTTAAATAGGGGTTGAAACAAATTTCTGCTTCTATTTAAATACAAAATAAGGAGATCCTATCATGAATCTTTTGATTATGGGCTTACCTGGAGCAGGTAAGGGAACGCAAGCAGCTAAAATTGTGGAGCAATTCCACGTGGCACACATTTCAACTGGAGATATGTTCCGTGCTGCTATGGCTAATCAAACTGAAATGGGTGTACTTGCCAAGTCGTACATTGATAAAGGTGAGTTGGTTCCAGATGAAGTTACAAATGGAATTGTTAAAGAACGCCTTTCTCAGGACGACATCAAGGAAACAGGTTTCTTGTTGGATGGTTACCCACGTACGATTGAACAAGCGCATGCCTTGGACAAAACATTGGCTGAACTTGGTATCGAGCTGGAAGGTGTAATCAACATCGAAGTGAACCCAGACTGTCTCTTGGAACGTTTGAGTGGCCGCATCATCCACCGCGAAACAGGTGAAACCTTCCACAAAGTTTTCAACCCACCAGTTGACTACAAAGAAGAAGATTACTACCAACGCGAAGATGACAAACCTGAGACAGTTAAGCGTCGTTTGGATGTGAATATTGCACAAGGTGAACCAATCATTGCTCACTACCGTGCCAAAGGTTTGGTCCACGATATCGAAGGAAATCAAGATATCAATGATGTGTTCAAAGACATCAAAAAAGTATTGACAAATTTGAAATAAAGCGTTTTTCACACTTGCAAAAAATCGCTACAAATGTTATACTGAGATAGTCTGACTTATAATTGTTGTCTCTATGTTTAGAGGCATCAAATCGAAATTTATGGAGGTGCTTTTGCGTGGCAAAAGACGATGTGATTGAAGTTGAAGGCAAAGTAGTCGATACAATGCCTAACGCAATGTTTACGGTTGAACTTGAAAATGGACATCAGATTTTAGCAACAGTTTCTGGTAAAATTCGTAAAAACTATATTCGTATTTTAGCGGGAGATCGTGTTACTGTCGAGATGAGTCCATATGACTTGACACGTGGACGTATCACTTACCGCTTTAAATAATCGAAAAACTTGGAGGGATAAGAAATGAAAGTAAGACCATCGGTCAAACCAATTTGCGAATACTGTAAAGTAATTCGTCGTAATGGTCGTGTTATGGTAATTTGCCCAGCAAATCCAAAACACAAACAACGTCAAGGATAAGATAGAAAGGAGAAAACATGGCTCGTATTGCTGGAGTTGACATTCCAAATGACAAACGCGTAGTAATCTCATTGACTTACGTTTATGGTATCGGACTTGCAACATCTAAGAAAATTTTGGCTGCTGCTGGAATCTCAGAAGATGTTCGTGTACGTGACCTTACATCAGATCAAGAAGATGCTATCCGTCGTGAAGTGGATGCAATCAAAGTTGAAGGTGACCTTCGTCGTGAAGTAAACTTGAACATCAAACGTTTGATGGAAATCGGTTCTTACCGTGGTATTCGTCACCGTCGTGGACTTCCTGTCCGTGGACAAAACACTAAAAACAACGCTCGCACTCGTAAAGGTAAAGCTGTTGCGATTGCTGGTAAGAAAAAATAATATAGGAGGTAAAAGTCTTGGCTAAACCAACACGTAAACGTCGTGTGAAAAAGAATATCGAATCTGGTATTGCTCATATTCACGCTACATTTAATAACACTATTGTTATGATTACTGATGTGCATGGTAATGCAATTGCTTGGTCATCAGCTGGTGCTCTTGGTTTCAAAGGTTCTCGTAAATCTACACCATTCGCTGCTCAAATGGCTTCAGAAGCTGCTGCTAAATCTGCACAAGAACACGGTCTTAAATCAGTTGAAGTTACTGTAAAAGGTCCAGGTTCTGGTCGTGAGTCAGCTATTCGTGCGCTTGCTGCCGCTGGTCTTGAAGTAACAGCAATTCGTGATGTGACTCCAGTGCCACACAATGGTGCTCGTCCTCCAAAACGTCGCCGTGTATAATCATCGCATTACACTGCTTTTCGTTTAAGAGGGAGTAACTAAATGATTGAGTTTGAAAAACCAAATATAACAAAAATTGATGAAAATAAAGATTATGGCAAGTTTGTAATCGAACCACTTGAACGTGGCTACGGGACAACTCTTGGTAACTCTCTTCGTCGTGTACTACTAGCTTCTCTACCAGGAGCAGCAGTGACATCTATCAATATTGAAGGTGTCTTGCATGAGTTCGACACAGTTCCAGGTGTTCGTGAAGACGTGATGCAAATCATTCTGAACATTAAAGGGATTGCAGTGAAATCATACGTTGAAGACGAAAAAATCATTGAACTTGACGTTGAAGGTCCTGCTGAAATTACAGCTGGAGATATTTTGACTGACAGTGATATTGAGATTGTAAATCCAGATCATTATCTCTTTACAATCGGTGAAGGTTCTTCCCTAAAAGCGACAATGACTGTTAACAGTGGTCGTGGATATGTACCTGCTGATGAAAACAAAAAAGATAATGCACCAGTTGGAACACTTGCTGTAGATTCTATTTATACACCAGTTACAAAAGTCAACTATCAAGTTGAACCTGCTCGTGTAGGTAGCAATGATGGATTTGACAAATTAACCCTTGAAATCTTGACTAATGGAACAATTATTCCAGAAGATGCTTTAGGGCTTTCAGCACGTATCTTGACAGAACATCTTGATTTGTTTACAAATCTTACTGAGATTGCTAAGTCAACTGAAGTGATGAAAGAAGCTGATACTGAATCTGACGATCGTATTTTGGATCGGACGATTGAGGAACTGGACTTGTCTGTGCGTTCATACAACTGTTTGAAACGTGCCGGTATCAATACTGTGCATGATTTGACAGAAAAATCTGAAGCAGAGATGATGAAAGTACGAAATCTTGGACGCAAGAGTTTGGAAGAAGTGAAATTCAAACTCATTGACTTGGGTCTTGGATTAAAAGATAAATAAAGGAGGAATACATGGCTTACCGTAAACTAGGACGCACTAGCTCACAACGTAAAGCAATGCTTCGCGATTTGACAACTGACCTTTTGATCAACGAATCAATCGTGACAACTGAAGCTCGTGCTAAAGAAATCCG
>NZ_GL397254.1:1549488-1560147 GCF_000146755.1 Streptococcus sp. oral taxon 071 str. 73H25AP | reverse complement strand
TTATATAGAAATAATTTGAAGATTAAATTTTTTTGACTTGTCTTAATTAAATAAATATGATATGATGTAATCAGGGATGTATTTATCAAGGTTTTGCACTTGTATAAATATGTTACACAACCAATGATTGAAAGTGTCCAGTGTGTAGGAAAGCGTTAACTTGTTTTAGCTAACAAACAGCATGAGGGGCTCTCGTTTGTTGGGCTTTTCTTTTGGACTTGGTTAAATCAAGGTCCTGAAGGGAATAGCATGACTTCCATACAGAAATAAATTTCATAAAAAGCTGTTTTATGAAATGTTTTAATATATATTAAATTTCGTCCGGAAGGTGAAATAATTTTAGAAAAGGAGAGGCAATGAAGAAAAAAGGCAGTCTATTTTTAGTTCTAATTCTGCTTATGAACACAATTTTACAAGGAGTGAGTGGTGCTTCTCTTGCTTTTGCACAAGTACAGACCAGCCCGTCTTCTGCTCTAGTGAGTAACTCTGCTGAAACTGCCAAAAAAGAAGACTCGGGAAGTTCTAGTAGTGAAACTCAGAAAAGCACTGTCAATAAGAGTCAGGAAACCTCTAGTAGTTCTAGTCAAGAAAGTAACAGCTCAACGAGTCAAACAACTCCAGCTGCGACTACATCAAAAGATGATGACGATGCATTACCACCAGGCCCTCCTCCTACACCGACGGCAACAGTTCCAACTGTCACGATAAAGCCAAATGCAAATACGGCTTATCGTACAGATGAACAGATTACCACTTATGTGGATATTGATGGAACTAGTTTAACCTCAGACATAGAAGAACCTTATCTAGATATTGAAATGCCAACCACTCTATATCAGAGCGGTAAGGTGCTGAACACAGATGCTTATCTAGATAACTTTACAGTTCCGACCGAAGGTATCACTCTAATCAAAAGTGCAGAAAAAATAGTGAAAAATGGGAAGACGATTTATCGTATTCGTTTCAATTCCATTACATCAACAACCAAGATTAGCATACCTTATGTTTTTAGCTTTACAAACGGGTTAGTTCCAAAAGACTATAAGCTACAACCAAAGGTTACTCTTAAGGATAAGAATGGTGGAGTTCTATACACAGGAAATGATCAGGAGTATACTCCAACTTATCCAAATATGAACCTAACAAAGGTAGTTGCTACTAGTAGCGAAGATGGTCAGCTTCTCTACGGAGGAACAGCTAAGACAGAAGATCCGACTAGAATTTCTGAAACCGGTGCAGAGCCTATACCGTTCAGTTTCACATATCAAGTACAGGCAAATTCAGGTCAGCAGCGGATGATGAAAAAAGTCGTCATCAAGGATACGCTACCGACTTATACGAATAGTCAGGGTCAAAAGGTTACTGCTAAATTTGACCAAGCCCTTAATCCTGGCTGGACTTACGATAGTAGCACTGGCACAGTGACCTATACAAAGGAATTCTTAGAAAGTGAATTTGATACGGACTTCCGTCACAATATTGACGTCAGCAAGGCTATGTTGTACCTATCTTTTCCTGATGCTAAGTATAAAGACGGCAACAACAAACCTACTTTTACAAATAAGGCGGATATCACAGCAACTCCTTTCAATCCATCGCCAAATGAAGAATATAAAAATAGTGACGATATAACTTTTAATCTCATTGCAGATGATTTCAGTGGGACGGGGCTTCTTTCCAAGAGGACAGAACACCAGACGGTGCAACACGATGTAGCTGGACTTTACGCACAGCGACTAGACTATACAGTCAAGGTAGAAAACAAACTATCAAAACCAATGCAAGAGATTACTCTGGTTGAAGATGCCAGCAAGTTTGACTCAAGGCTGTATTTCACTAGCGTCGATTCTTTCTTTGAAAGACAAGGATCAAATAGTAAACCTATCAATGACAAGATGGAAATCCGTGCCTATAAGAGCGATGGTAATTATGATACTTTTAAGCCAGGACAGCAGATTAATGAAGAAGCACAAAATGAGCTAAATACCGCTGCCGAAAAGATCCGAAATGGAGAAATGACAGAATCGGCAGTGCCGGCTGTCACTCCAAAATACACTAAAATAACTATCCACTTTATTAAGGGCTATGAATTACCAGTTGGAAAGTACATTGATGGTTTCGTCTATATGGCTTTCAAAGACCCTTATCATGTTCCTTATTCTGCTGCAAAGGATATAAAAAATGTGGTCGGTCTTGAAGCGAAAGTGAAAAACTCTCAAAATCAAGATGTTCCAATTAATATATCCGATGAATGGAGCAAACAGTTTGTACCATTTGTAGAAAAGATTCGTCTATCAAAGAATACAGATGGACAAACTTCAGGTATCGAGGGAGAATCAGTCTTCTTCCTATTGGGATTAAATTTTGAACAGCTTTCTAAAGCACGCTACCTAAAGAATCCAACGCTTGTTGATCTTCTTCCTAAAGGGGTTAGTATTGCACCAGGTGTAGACAAAACAAAAGCAGAAGATATGCTTGAAGCAATCGGGCTAGCAAATCTGGCCATGATTGATAAATTTTCAGTTATTGAAAACTACAATGGTAGTGGTCGAACAGCGGTCAAAATCAAATTAAAATCAGGTCTGGTAAAAGACTTAAATAACGGGACAGGTTATGCTTTCAAACTAAAGGGATTAAAAATCAATAGTGACATTATCCCAAGTAAGGCAGAGACCCCAACTTTCAATAACACGAATGAACTTTATTTCTACCAAGACAATGGTCAACCGTTCCCAGATGCCATTCATTCCGATTCAAATCAGATTGTGGATGACGAAAGAGACATCAACATGAACGGCGACACTACGGACAAGGTCGTAAAGGCAACTTCAAAGGTTATAGGGAATGTAACAGAAAGTCTGCAGAGTGTTAAGATGATCCGTAGTACAGAGCCACTGGTTGAAGGTGGGCCTCAATATTATGGTCGAGACTTCAGTAAAGACGGTATTGAAACAGAGTACGGTGGGTTAACTTCCACTTCGGGTCACTTCCAATATGACCTGCAAGTGCGAAATTACTACGATAAAGATCTAACAAGGGTGGAAATTTACGATGTCCTTCCTCATGTTGGAGACAGCGGTCGAACGACAGCGGGTGGTGCCGAATCTGCCTTTTCAAACACCTTGACAGGTCCAATCACTGTGAAAGTCGGTGATGAAGATAAGACAGCGGATTTTGATATTTACTATCGAACGGATAAATATCCATCCATGAATGCTGCCACAGAGGTAAATAGTTCACATTGGACAAAGAATCCAGGCGACTATAAAGATGTAACAGCAATCAGGATTGTTTCTAAACCAACAACGGTCATTCATAAGTACACCATTTTGCATGCAATCCTGGATATGAAAGCTCCGGCTTATGACAAGGATCATAATATTGGTGGCAAGACGGCTGTTAATACTTTCCAAGTAAAATACAATACCGAACCAAAATTTGGTGAATCCAATGTAGTTACCAACAAAGTCAACAAGCGAATTACCATTCCGGTTGAGAAGGAGTGGCGTGACTCTGAAACAACACATTCTAAAATAACGGCACAGCTTTACGCGACTTGGAAGGAAGACGGTGTTGCAAAAGAAGAGCTTAAAGAAGAAAAAGAGCTCTCTGACAGCAATAACTGGAAAGATACCTTTAGTCCGCTACCAGATGAAGAATCTGCCGCTAAATTATTACAAAAAGAAGCAGCGGAGAAGAAAATCACCGACTTTAAGTACGTGGTCAGAGAAAAGGAGATTCCACCTGAATACGATGCCGATTATAGCGGTGACGCTCAAAATGGATTTGTCATCACCAACACGAGGTATCCGTCAATTAAGATCCAGAAACTCTGGTATGACAAGGACGGCAATCCGATTGCAAATGACCAGCTACCGAAGAAACTAGAGGTTAAGTTGTACCGGACAACGGACGGACAAACTCAAAATGGAGAGCTTGTTGAGACAATTCAGTTGGAACGAAATGCGACAGCTCCATATCTATGGGAAGCTACAAAACGCTACCCACCTAAGGATAAGACCACCGGTAAGTACTACACCTACTACATCGAGGAGGTTGTTCCAAAGTATTATTTGGAAATCAGTAATGCGTCTGAAAAGAAAGTAACCTTTACAGATACAAATATCGGAGAAACAGCAACCTTGACGGTGAAAAATAAGGTGAATCCGACTTATCCAAACACGGGTGGCTCAGGTATCCTACCATATATTTTGATGGGAACTTTAACATTAACATTGGCAGTAATTTTACATTATATGCAAAAAAATAGAAAGGCTTTTTAGGAGGCAAAACAATGAAAAACGTAAAACGATATTTCCTCTCGTTCTTAGCAGCTCTTAGTATCGTGCTTTTAGCATTTGGAGCAGTTAAAGCTTTTGCGCAAGACAACGCACCTGGCGAAAACGATACCTACGATGTTGTTTTGACAAAGGTTAAACTGTCAGACTTGACAGGTTGGCCAAAACAAACTGGTGTAAACAATGAAGATTACACTGGTCAAAAATTGAATGTGACAGACTATTTTGGTTCTGGAGCTAAAACATTGGCAAATGTTTGGTTTGATGTCTACAAAGACACTCCAACAGGTACTCCTGTAGCTGGAGCAGCAACAGGAGCTGATGGTACTGTTACATTTACTGGTCTCAAAGCTGGTAAATACTATATCGTTGAAAACAAAGCAAAATCAACACTTACTTCAGATGAACAATTGGCTAACTCAGCTGCTGTTCCTGTGGAAATCAATCTTCCAGTCTTTAAGGCTACAGGTGGATGGTACACAACTGGTACTGACGCTGTTCATGTTTATCCCAAAAATACCGTTGACAAACCAAGTATTGACAAAGTAGTTAGCGAAGACGCTAAACACGATACTGCTCTTGTTGGTGAAACAAAGACCTTCAAGGTCACTTCTACAATGCCAGAAGGTATTAAAGACTATAAAGTTTTAAAATTCACCGATAAGTTCTCAGCAGGTTTGACTTACACAGGCAACCTTGTTGTTAAAAATGGTGGCACTGTTGTAAATCCTTCTAACTATTCAACTACTGGTACAGATCCAGTTGGTACAAAAGGAGCAGCAATTAGCATTGCTTTCAATGAAGATTACATCAAAACATTAAATCCAAAAGATGTTATCACTATTACTTATGACGCAGTCATCAATGAAGAAGCGGTTATGGGTGCAGCCAACCCCAATGATGTTAAGTTGACTTATGGTACTAACCCAGATTCAACAAAAGAAGTTAAACCTAATGAAACTCCAGAACTCCACACTGGTGGTGCTAAGTTTGAAAAAATTGACAAAGCGACATCAGCTAAACTTGCAGGGGCTAAGTTTGTTGTTACAAATGAAGCTGGTGACAAGTATTTGAAACAAACAGCTGCATCAGGAACAACTCCTGCTAAAAATGAGTGGGTTGCTAATAAAGCAGATGCAACTGTCTTCACTTCAGCAGCTGATGGTACTTTTGAAGTTAAGGGGCTTCCTTATGGTGTAAAAGGAAATGACAACGCCACTGGTGAAACTAAGTACAAATTGGTCGAAGTTGAAGCACCAACAGGTTACGCTTTGTTGCAACAACCAGTTGAGTTCACTATCTCATCAACAACTTACACAGGTGGAATTAACCAAGTTAACAACAACAAGGTAACAATTCCACAAACGGGTGGTATCGGTTCTGCTCTCGTGATTGCAGCGGGTGTCTTGGTTGTCGGTTTAGGTTTCATTGCAAAACGTCGTTCAGCTAAGTAATAAAATGAAGAAGTAAGGACAATCCTTACCTCTTCACTAGGGTATTTAAAAGAGTTGAATATCCTAGTGAAGAGTGCAAGTGCTATGTTTTAGGAGGATACTATGACAAGAAAAAGTATATTGAGCAGTCTGCTATCCATACTTACGGCCATTGTTATTTTGGTAGCTTTGCGGCCATTTACAACCGTCTCATCTCAGGAAAATCAAGCCTCGTCAGATGCAACCTACGATATTGTGTTAACCTTGGTTAAGTTAAAAGATTTGAATGGTTGGCCCAAAGGTGGAGGAAAAGATAGTTATTCTGGACAACCTTTAGACATTGAGAATTATTTTGGTAGTGAGGCCTCAACCATTGATGGCGTTGCCTTTGATATTCACAAGGATAAGGCGGATGGAGAGCTTGTTCAAACAAAGATAACTGAAAATGGTGGTCGTCTCATCTTTAGCGGTTTGAAGGCAGGTAAGTACTATATTGTTGTCAATAAAGAAAAATCAAAGTTAGCAGGAAATCAGATGTTGGGTGATACGACACCAGTTCCATTAGAAGTAGAACTGCCTGTGACAAAACCCGATGGCAGCTATTTCACGGTAGGAAATGACGCCGTTCATGTCTATCCCAAGCAAGTTTTAAAACAGAGAGAAGACAAGACGAGTTTTAAAGTTCGGAAAGAATGGAAAGGTAAAAAGCTAAACAGTATCACTGTTCATCTCAAACAAAATGGGCAAGTCATTGATGAAATTGAGCTGAATGACAGCAACAACTGGGAACATACCTTTATGAATTTAGAAAAAACAGATGCGGCAGGGAAAGATTACACCTACACAGCTGAAGAAGATGTTCCTAATGGCTATACAGCAACTTATCAAAACATGGCAGATAAAACTGGCACTGTGATTACCAATACATTTGTGCCACCGACTACGCCAAGAACACCGATTATCAAAACGGGAACCTTAGCCATTTATTGGTTTTTAGGATTTGCCGTCGTCTTAATCGGGATAGGATATAAGCTTTATAAAAGCGAGAAAAAACACTGATGAATCAGTGTTTTTTTATGATATTCCATAGCCGTTTGCTGAAAAAGAGAAAGATTGCTGTTCCGACAATCACAATCAAATAAGGGGCAAGCCTTTGTAATTTGAAACCAAGTTTAATATGTTGGTTGCTAACAAAGGGAATCAAGGGATTAGTAGATACATTTTGCTTTTTTTCACTATCTGAAACAACTCTTTTTGCATTGACAAGGAGCCGTTTGTCATATCTTGGTTCGTTCATACAGGTCATGAGCGTAACCATGTCTTCATTTTCGATTGGTTTAAGTTTTTCGCCTTCGTATTCATCAATGATCTCGCTATCGGTCACTTCGTATTCTAGATTTTTTCCAAGAATATCGAAATAAATTTTATCTCCTTTTTTGAGAGAGGGGAGAAAGTAGAAAGACACGTCATTATAATTAATTCTATGTCCTGCGATAATCGGTCGTTGCCCTTTTATACCCAGAGGAGCAGATGTTCCGACGAGAGTCGCTACGCCCTTTAGGAGCTTATCATAGTCAGCGTCAAGATAGAGGTCGAAATGCTGTCCTAAAGCAGGAATGGTCATGCGTCCAGCGACTTGATTGGTATCTAGCAGATCTGAGTAGGGCGTTTTTTGCTTGGCGTCGGTCTCTTTTTTTGTTAGGAAAATATCTTGGATAGCTCCGGTGACAGTGGTTTGTTCTAAGGCTGTTCGTAGTTTTTGGAATGTTTCCTCGCTGGTCTGCTGATAGGTGCGCTGAGCATTGGATTGCCAAATGTCCTCTTTAATCATAGATAAAAAAGGAAAGAGGAAGAGCGCAATTCCAATTAACAGGAGGCTCAGCCCAAGTAATTGTTTTTTCTTTTTCATGAAAGTGATGTTTCTTTTCCTTTCTTTCTTAACATTTTAAAGAGTAGATAGCCTAAGAGTAGGAGGATGAGTCCGGTAGCAAGAAGGATAAACCATTTGTATTGGGCAAAAAAGTCAATCTTTGTTTTTTTCTCCTTTTCAGCTTCGTGGAAAGGTATGCGTTTGCCTTGAACGAGTAGGCGATGAGAATTGATCATATAAGGTGTGCAAGTCAAAAGAGTGGCACGATCTTCGTCTTCTTTAACCAGTATTGGTTTGAAATCGGTAGGCTCAACGGTTAAAATCTTATCTACCTGATAAGCCAAGGTTTCCTTGATATTGGTGATGTAAAAGACATCTCCGACCTTTACCTTATCCAAGTCGGTGAAAAGTCTGGCTGTGGGAAGTCCTCTGTGGGCGGTGATGACCGTATGGGTGCTAACTCCACCGACGGGTAGGCTGGTTCCTTCTAAGTGGCCTGCTCCGTTTTGCAAGACATTCTCAGATGACCCTGCCCGGATGGGAATTTTTTGATTGATAGAAGGGATAGTGACATAACCAATTTTTTCTTGCAGTTGCAACATGCGAGCATATTCAGCTACACCTTCCTCTTTTTTTCTGCTTGAGAAAGGGTCTCCTATTTTTTCCGGGGACAAGGTGCTGTTATAGGCTTTAGCGAGTTCAATGCGTTTTTCAACATCTTGATCAACTAATTTACCTTTCTCGTCGTCAAATTGCTTTGTTTCCTGCATAGTCACATATTGGTAATAAATCTGACTGACAAAGGGATAACAGATTATCAAGCAACCCAGAATGGTAAGTATCTTATGGCTTAGTTGTAACCATTTTTTGTTTTTCTTTTTTCTTGACATGATAGCTCTTTCTATGCTTTTTTCGATTTCCACTTATTCCAAGCCAAAATAATGAAAATGAGGAATAGAATTGCGAAAACGACTAGATAAAGCGGTGGAATAGAGATATGACTAATCGGACTTTTCACTTTTTCTTCACTTGGTTTGTAAGGGATCCGGTGGCCTCGCACAAGTAAACGGTGTGAATTGATCATATAAGGAGTACAAGTCAGCAAAGTCACATAATCTTTGTCAGGTACGATATTTAAGGAATCAAATTGAGTCGGTTCAATCACCGTTATGGAATCAACCTCGTAGGCAAGTGTTTCAGCGATATTTTGAATGAAAAATTTATCGCCTACCTTCATTTTATCCAAGTCGGTAAAAAGGCGATTATTGGGCAAGCCCGTGTGGGCAGTTAGAACAGTGTGGGTGTTCTGACCACCAATCGGCAAACTGGTTCCTTCAAGGTGCCCCACCCCTTTTTGTAAGACTTCTTCACTTGAACCGGCATAAATAGGCAGGTCAACATCAATTTTAGGAATGGAGATTCTACCTATTTTTTCATGAACAGTCAGCATTCGAGCATATTCTGCTTGCCCTTTAGCGTTTTCTTCTTTGGTATAGGGATCTGTTATTGTCAAATTTTGTAAAGAGCGGTTGTAAGCAGTAGCTAGTTTTATCCGTTCCGTCACGTCTTCAGAAGTTAATTTTTGTGCAGACGAATCAAAGTCCTTAACCTCTTGTTTGGTCTGGTAATTGTAATAAATTTGGCTAATAACAGGGTAACTGATGATGAGGATACCGGCTATAATCGTTAAGTTTGTCAATAAATTAAAAAATTTTTTCATTATATTCCTTTGATGTTAGCAGTTATTTTTGTCGCTGGTAAGATTATTATATTTTTATCTACTTAACCATTATATCATAAATAGCGGTTCTATTTGCTGATTCGTTACTAAAAAAATCCCAGCTCCAATCTTTACCTCCTTTTTCAAAAAATGCTATACTGGTCATAAGGAAATAAGTGAGGCGTTTTATGTACGAATTTCAAAATCCTAGTGATTACATGATTCAGACCTATTTGGAGACGAGTAAAGTGATTGCAGTAGTTGGACTTTCTGACCGCGAAGAAACGGCTAGCAATCGTATTTCAAGGGTCATGCAGGAGCTGGGTTATCAGATCATTCCGGTCAATTCTAAGTTAGCGGGTCAAAAGATTTTGGGCGAGACGGCTTATGCGCGTTTGCAGGATATTCCTATTTCCGTGGATATTGTCAATGTTTTTCGGCGAAGCGAATTTTTGCCGGATGTGGCGCGTGATTTTATTGAGACGGATGCCAAGATTTTTTGGGCGCAGCTGGGACTTCAAAGTCAAGAAGCGGAAGAAATTTTGCGGGTGGCAGGTCGCAATCATATCGTCATGAACCGTTGTATCAAGCGCGAGTACAATCGTTTGGTGAAGGAGATTGACTAATGGCGCAACTAGTCATCATTCGGGGTAATTCCGACTCTGGGAAAACCAGCCTAGCTAAAAAATTACAAAATCATTTTGGTCGTGGGATGCTTGTGATTTCACAGGATCTTGTCCGGCGTGAGATGCTAAAGGAAAAGGTGGAACCAGATAACTTATCTATTTTTCTAACAGAAACGTTTCCACTTGTAGCCTTTCATCAATGATTTACTCTCGCGAATAACTCCAAGCGGCCTTGCATAACGTCTCTCAGTAATCTGATCGTAAAGAACCTACTCTGTTTGAGAATAAGCATAATATTTAGGCAGGTAGATAGATAGTCCAATGATACCGAGGGGAATACTAACAATGATTGCAATGATTGCTACGGTGATCAACCCGTTGTTTAGCAGGTACTCATTATTAAATGCATTAGGGAGCTGCTCAAAAGATTCACTAACTATTCTACCCCAGTGTTCAATTCCTCCATTAGCTACTACGATGTACCACATCAGTACATAGATTAATACCCCGAAGGTGAAAGTCATAATGGACAGCGCCCATATTAGACCCCATAGAAAAAGTAATAATGATTTAACAAGAACTGTTACAAAGATCTTTCCGATCAAATCACTTTGAAAGCCACGAAGAGAATCTTTAAAGCTGACAATTTCTGTTTGCTTGCAGATAAGTTCAATCGTTCGGAAAATAATAGATGCTAGCGCAATAGCAAGAA
>NZ_GL397254.1:1515058-1549051 GCF_000146755.1 Streptococcus sp. oral taxon 071 str. 73H25AP | reverse complement strand
GTATTTTCTACGGAAATATGCTATACTAAGGAAAAAGAAAATCAAAAACGTTCAGGTTTTCTAATAATCGTAGAAATGGGGTATAAGGATGAAGGCTATTATTACAGTGGTTGGCAAGGACAAGGCTGGTATTGTAGCGGGAGTGTCTACTAAGATTGCAGAGTTGGGTTTGAATATTGACGATATTTCTCAGACAGTACTGGATGAGTATTTTACAATGATGGCAGTTGTATCTAGTGATAAAAAGCAGGATTTCACCACTCTTAGAAATGAGTTTGAAAGTTTTGGGCAAACCTTGAATGTGAAAATCAATATCCAAAGTGCAGCGATTTTTGATGCTATGTACAATATCTAGGAGGTAGCCATGGATATTAGACAAGTTACGGAAACCATTGCCATGATCGAGGAGCAGAACTTCGATATCAGAACCATCACCATGGGGATTTCCCTTTTGGACTGTATTGATCCAGATATCAATCGTGCTGCTGAAAAGATTTACCAAAAAATTACCACTAAAGCTGCAAATTTAGTGGCTGTAGGAGACGAAATTGCTGCAGAACTTGGGATTCCTATTGTTAATAAACGGGTATCGGTGACTCCAATTTCTTTAATTGGTGCTGCGACTGATGCGACAGACTATGTTGTTTTGGCAAAGGCACTTGACAAGGCTGCCAAGGAGATTGGTGTTGACTTTATCGGTGGATTCTCAGCTTTGGTACAAAAGGGTTATCAAAAAGGAGATGAGATACTCATCAATTCTATTCCACGCGCTCTAGCTGAGACAGACAAGGTTTGTTCGTCTGTTAATATTGGCTCGACCAAGTCAGGTATCAACATGACTGCGGTCGCTGATATGGGACGTATCATCAAGGAAACAACTGCGCTATCAGATATGGGTGCGGCCAAGTTGGTCGTATTTGCTAATGCTGTTGAGGACAATCCTTTTATGGCAGGGGCCTTTCATGGTGTAGGGGAAGCAGATGTTATCATTAATGTCGGGGTTTCGGGTCCTGGTGTGGTCAAGCGCGCCTTGGAAAAGGTTAGTGGACAGAGCTTTGATGTAGTAGCGGAAACAGTCAAGAAAACGGCCTTCAAGATTACTCGTATAGGTCAGCTGGTCGGTCAAATGGCGAGTGAACGCCTTGGTGTTGACTTTGGAATTGTCGACCTAAGCTTGGCACCTACTCCTGCAGTTGGTGATTCTGTGGCACGTGTTCTTGAAGAAATGGGCCTAGAAACAGTTGGTACGCATGGGACGACGGCTGCCCTCGCTCTTTTGAATGACCAAGTTAAGAAGGGCGGAGTGATGGCTTGTAACCAAGTCGGTGGCTTGTCAGGTGCTTTTATCCCCGTTTCTGAAGATGAGGGGATGATTGCTGCGGTGCAAAATGGCTCTCTGAATCTAGAAAAGCTAGAAGCTATGACGGCTATCTGTTCTGTTGGGCTGGATATGATTGCCATTCCAGAAGATACGCCTGCTGAAACCATTGCGGCTATGATTGCGGATGAGGCGGCAATCGGTGTCATTAACATGAAAACAACGGCCGTCCGTATTATTCCTAAGGGCAAAGAAGGCGATATGATTGAGTTTGGTGGTTTGCTAGGAACCGCTCCAGTGATGAAGGTCAACGGGGCTTCGTCTGTTGATTTCATCTCTCGTGGTGGGCAAATCCCGGCTCCAATCCATAGTTTTAAAAATTAATAAAAAAGAGAGAAGATTTAAGTTGGGTTTAAGGATGACTGTGTATACTATAATCATTAAATAAAGACCTCCTAACTTTATTTAATAGGAATCCTAAACTTTTTCATAATAATCTCCTAGGGAAGCTACCATGAGGGTAGCTTTTCTTTTGGATAATTTACAAATGTTGGCTTTGCTTTTGAAAGCCGAATATTTCTTTGATCCATGATATAATAGAAGAAAATGGAGGATAGAAAATGTCTAAAGTAAGATTGTACTTGGTCCGTCATGGGAAAACCATGTTTAACACGATTGGACGTGCTCAAGGATGGAGTGATACGCCTCTAACCGCAGAAGGTGAGTTGGGAATTCATGAGTTAGGAATTGGCTTGAGAGAGTCTGGTTTGCAGTTTGACAGAGCTTATTCCAGTGACTCAGGGCGTACCATTCAGACCATGGGAATTATCCTAGAAGAACTGGGCTTACAAGGGAAAATCCCTTACCGCATGGATAAGCGAATCCGTGAGTGGTGCTTTGGTAGTTTTGATGGGGCCTATGATGGAGACCTCTTTATGGGGGTCATTCCTCGTGTTTTCAAGGTGGATCATGTTCATCAGTTATCCTATGCGGAGCTAGCTGAAGGTTTGGTAGAGGTTGATACTGCTGGTTGGGCTGAAGGTTGGGAAAAACTCAGTGGTCGTATCAGAGAAGGTTTCGAAACGATTGCCAAAGAAATGGAAGAACAAGGTGGTGGCAATGCCCTGGTTGTTAGCCACGGGATGACCATTGGTACGATGGTTTATCTCATCAATGGCATGCATCCGCATGGTCTAGATAATGGTAGCGTGACCATTCTAGAATACGAGAACGGTCAGTTTACAGTCGATGTCGTTGGTGACCGTAGCTATCGGGAACTGGGACGTGAGAAGATGGAAGAAAATAAGCATTGATAAAAGATAGCTCTAAGAGCTGTTTTTTATTCTGCTTAGCAAGATTGTTTTCGGTGCCAATCTTTCTTGACAATGGAGGGAAAAGATTCTTTCTCGACTTTCAAATTCCCCCAAAAATGGTATAATAGTAACATCATAAAATTGGAGAAATAGCATGAGTTTTTACAATCATAAGGAAATTGAGCCTAAGTGGCAAGGCTACTGGGCGAAACATCATACATTTAAGACAGGAACAGATGCCTCAAAACCGAAGTTCTATGCTCTGGACATGTTCCCATATCCTTCAGGAGCTGGATTGCACGTAGGACACCCAGAAGGTTATACTGCAACCGACATCCTCAGCCGTTACAAACGTGCCCAAGGTTACAATGTCCTTCACCCAATGGGTTGGGATGCCTTTGGTTTGCCAGCTGAGCAATACGCTATGGATACGGGGAATGACCCAGCAGAATTTACAGCAGAAAACATTGCCAACTTCAAACGTCAAATCAATGCGCTTGGATTCTCTTATGACTGGGACCGTGAAGTCAACACAACAGATCCAAACTACTACAAATGGACTCAGTGGATCTTCACCAAACTTTACGAGAAAGGCTTGGCTTATGAAGCGGAAGTCCCAGTAAACTGGGTTGAGGAACTAGGAACAGCTATCGCTAACGAAGAAGTCCTTCCTGACGGAACTTCTGAGCGTGGAGGCTATCCAGTTGTCCGCAAACCAATGCGCCAATGGATGCTCAAAATCACTGCCTATGCGGAGCGCTTACTCCATGACTTGGATGACCTTGATTGGCCAGAGTCTATCAAGGATATGCAACGCAACTGGATTGGGAAATCAACTGGTGCCAATGTAACCTTTAAAGTAAAAGGAACAGACAAGGAATTCACTGTCTTTACTACTCGTCCGGATACTCTTTTCGGTGCAACCTTTACCGTTCTGGCTCCTGAACATGACTTGGTTGATGCTATCGTCAGTCCAGAACAAGCCGAAGCAGTAGCAGACTATAAACACCAAGCCAGCCTCAAGTCTGACTTGGCTCGTACAGACCTTGCCAAGGAAAAAACCGGTGTTTGGACTGGTGCTTATGCCATCAACCCTGTCAATGGCAAGGAAATTCCAATCTGGATTGCAGACTATGTTCTTGCTAGCTATGGAACCGGTGCTGTCATGGCTGTGCCAGCCCACGACCAACGTGACTGGGAATTTGCCAAACAGTTTGGTCTTCCAATCGTAGAAGTGCTAGAAGGTGGCAATGTGGCGGAAGCTGCTTATACTGAAGATGGACTTCATGTCAATTCTGATTTCTTGAACGGTCTTAACAAAGAAGAAGCGATTGCTAAAATTGTAGCTTGGTTGGAAGAAAAAGGTTGTGGTCAAGAGAAGGTTACCTACCGTCTCCGCGACTGGCTCTTTAGTCGTCAACGTTACTGGGGTGAGCCAATCCCAATCATTCATTGGGAAGATGGGACTTCAACAGCTGTTCCTGAAAGTGAATTGCCACTTGTCTTACCAGTAACCAAGGATATCCGCCCTTCAGGTACTGGTGAAAGTCCACTAGCTAACTTGACAGACTGGCTGGAAGTGACTCGTGAAGATGGCGTCAAAGGTCGTCGTGAAACCAACACCATGCCACAATGGGCTGGTTCAAGCTGGTACTACCTCCGTTATATTGACCCACACAATACTGAGAAATTGGCTGACGAGGAGCTCCTCAAACAATGGTTGCCAGTAGATATTTACGTGGGTGGTGCAGAGCATGCTGTCCTTCACTTGCTTTATGCTCGTTTCTGGCACAAATTCCTCTATGACCTTGGTGTTGTACCTACTAAAGAGCCATTCCAAAAACTCTTTAACCAAGGGATGATTTTGGGAACAAGTTACCGTGACCACCGTGGAGCTCTTGTAGCGACTGACAAGGTTGAAAAACGTGACGGATCCTTCTTCCATGTGGAAACAGGAGAAGAGTTGGAGCAAGCACCAGCCAAGATGTCTAAATCTCTCAAGAACGTTGTCAACCCAGACGATGTAGTGGAACAATACGGTGCTGATACCCTTCGTGTTTATGAAATGTTCATGGGACCACTTGACGCTTCAATCGCTTGGTCAGAAGAAGGTTTGGAAGGAAGCCGTAAATTCCTCGACCGTGTTTACCGTTTGATTACAAGTAAAGAAATCGCTACGGAAAACAATGGTGCTCTTGACAAGGTCTACAATGAAACAGTCAAAGCTGTCACTGAGCAAATCGAGTCCATGAAATTCAACACAGCCATTGCCCAACTTATGGTCTTTGTCAACGCTGCTAACAAGGAAGACAAACTCTATGTGGACTATGCCAAAGGCTTTATCCAGTTGATCGCCCCATTTGCACCTCACTTGGCAGAAGAAGTCTGGCAAACAGTTGCAGCAACAGGTGAATCCATCTCTTACGTGGCTTGGCCAACATGGGACGAAAGTAAATTGGTTGAAGACGAAATCGAAATCGTCGTCCAAATCAAAGGTAAAGTTCGTGCCAAACTCATGGTCGCTAAAGACCTGTCACGCGAAGAATTGCAAGAAATCGCTCTAGCGGATGAAAAAGTTAAAGCAGAAATTGACGGTAAGGAAATCGTGAAGGTGATTAGTGTCCCTAACAAGCTTGTGAATATTGTGGTGAAATAACCAATTTATTTGCTCATTTGCAACCTCAAACAGTTCCCCAAACTGTTTGAGCCAACTAAACTCGTTAATATCGTTGTGAAATAAGATAGGAATCCTTCAGAGTAGAATCTGGAGGATTTTTATTTGACAAGAAGTTTCTGTTTTGTTAATATAATTAACAAAGAAAAGAGAGATTATGGATAAAAAAGAATTTATTACATTTAATAATCGTTTCAATAGATTTATTTTAGCGTTTGAACAGTTAAAAAAAAATCAACATAAAATTAGTATTGACAAATCCATTACGTTGAATGAGGTACATTTGATTGTTGTGATTGGGAAAAATCAGCCCTTAAATCTAGTAAAATTATCTGAATTATTAGAAGTTTCTAGAAGTGCAATAACTCAAAGTGTTAGGAGATTAATTCAAAAAAATTTAGTTGTTTTTGATTTTGCTCCGAATAATGGGAAAAATAAATATTTGAGATTATCTGAAAAAGGCATCGAAGTTTTTAAAATCCATAAGGAGCAACAAGCATATATTGAAAAATCGGTCTTTTCAGTTTTAAACAACTATAGCGAGGAAGAGCTTCAGACAGTTGTGAAATTGATGGATGATATTGAAAAGGTATGGGGGGAATTACCGTGGTAAAAGTCACGGTAAATTTTAAATTTGGTTGTTAAGTATATTAACAAAAGGAGAAGATATGACTGTAAACATTGAACTGATTTCACAAACTGACTTAGCAGATGAATCTTTTTATATTACTATCAATGGTTTAGAACCAAGGGCAAGGTATTGTGTGGAAATGTACCTATCTGATTACTACTGTATAAATGCTCCCTTGCTTTTAGATCATGATGTCATGTGGAAATCAACTGCAATTTTTTTGTCTGATCAGGGCGGTATGATTGATACCTCTCAGATAGCATCTATTTCGGGATCTTATAAAGGGATTTCAGGAATGGGCTTATTCTTTAATGCGAAACCGTTGAAGAATAGGAAAAGGAGATTACCCAGTTCTCTTGATAGAATTCCATTGCGAGATCGTTTTGGTGTTGAAATTAAAATCAAGCTGGGGAAAGATGTGGTTGCGGAGCAAAATTTTGTAAGGCGTTATATGAATCTGGGAATAAGGTATCAAGATATTTATGATAAGCATTTTCAAGGTCGATTATTTTATGATGAAAAGTTGAGAAGAGCACCAGCCTTGATTATTGTTAGCGGAAGTGAGGGAAGAATTGAAAAAGCTCAGAATATTGCCCAACTTTTATCTTCTAGAGGCTATATTTGTCTTGCGATAGCTTATTTTGGTTTAGAGGGATTGCCCAAAAATTTAGAACGAATTCCGATAGAATGTCTGGAGGAGGCGAAAGATTTTCTATATCATCATCCTCAAGTTGATAATACAAAAATAGGAATATATGGTCGCTCTAAAGGAGCCGAGCTTGTTCTGGCTGGACAAAGTATTTTGGATGATGTGCAATGTTTGGTACTCAATTCCCCCTCAAATGTAATATTTGAGGGAATAAAGGGAAAACTCAACTCTCATTCATCTTCTTGGACATATTTGCAAAAAGAACTTCCGTATCAAAAGTTTCAACTAGGAAATTATTTGTTAAACAAGTTTTTGGGAAAGCATATTCCTGAAGATAGTAGGGCTCAGATTGATGTGAGTAAAATTGCCTCTCCTTTATTATTACTAGGAAGCGATGTTGATGAAATATGGAATGCATCATCCGCGATAGATGATATTATTTCACATTATAAGGGGAAATCCATTTTGTTCAAAAAATACCATGAAACAGGGCATATGTTGACGGTTGCTTATCAACCGAATCATCGTCATCGAAAAGATTGGCGCTTATTAATGAAAGAAAGTGTAGACTCTTGGTTTGCTACGATAAATTTTTTTGATACACATCTGAAAAATTTGTAGATAGTGCTGAACCGTGCTATAATAGTCCCAACTAAGATAAAAACACAGTTCTGGTTGGTAGTCCAGACGTAGGCAAGCCTATCAGTAACCTTCCTCCTTGGTTGTCCGTTCTTAGGGATAGATTTAAGGAGGTGCTGTCGTGGAAATCGTTTCAATTGGCTTGACAGTTTATTTTGAAGATGGATTTTGGCATGGATTGTTTGAACAAGAGTATGAGGGAACTTATCAAGTTTGTCGAGTGACATTTGGTCAGGAACCAAAAGAGGATGAAATTTTGAGACTTATACAGACTCAGTTTGTTCGGTTATCTTTTAGTCCAGAGGCAACAGTCAAACAGCATGTGAAGATTAAGAATCCGAAGCGTCTGCAGCGAGCTGTGAAGAAACAAGTAAAGCAGAAAGTTTCTTCTAAGTCACAAGAGCTTTTACAGTTGCAGTATGACGAACGAAAAAAGCATTCAAAACAACAGTCTAGTCTCCAAAAGCAATTGCTCAAGCAAGAGAAATTTGAACGCAAACAGCAAAAACGTAGAGAGAAGCACAAGGGTCACTAGTGACTCTCTCTTTCATAAAATAGAACAGCTCTTCTTGGATAACAAGAGCTGTTTTTGCTTGTATTGAAGATTTCTTTCCTAATAGATAGACTTATCGTTAATGGCAGTTTCAAATTCAGGACCATACTTGCTTGCTTCAAATTCAATCCTGCCCCATTCAGCATTTTCATTTTACTAGAAAGGAGAGTGTGTCATGATTTCTGATTCATTTTTTATTGTTTGCTTTGGCGAGAACAATACTACCGACTCTTGGATTTTCTGCTAGATGTGGTAAAACATCTCTTTTATAGCACATATTTAAAAGGGCAATATGTTGCTGTAAGTGATTTTCAACTTCCTCTAGTGATTCGACAGGAGAAAAATGGTTGCAATCTGCCCCACTTTAAAACTTAACCCCCATTATTTTACCACTTGGCCTTTCATTTTAACTGCTTATCTCAAAAGTCGATTTTTCTTTCATTCTTTTTGTTAAACTAGTGTGGTTAAGAGGAGGAAAAAATATGATTTTACAAGCTAAACATTTGACTAAACGGTACGGCAATCATATGGCTGTCGATGATATTCAGTTAGAGTTTGAAAAAGGAAGTTTCAATGCTATTTTGGGACCCAATGGTGCAGGGAAATCAACCACTATTTCCATGTTAATCGGTTTGAAAAAGCCGACACAGGGTCAGATTCGATATGCGCCAAATACGAAAATCGGAGTGGTTTTTCAAGCCAGTGTACTGGATGAGATGTTGACGGTTAGGGAAAATCTCACGATTCGTGCTCAACAGTATAAGGAGATTGCAGCAAGTCGTGTGGATGATTTGATTCATCAACTGGGTTTGACTGCTTTCCAGAAACAACTCTATGGGACCTTGTCAGGTGGGCAAAAACGTCGGGTTGATATTGCGCGTGCTCTTCTTTCGCAGCCAGATATTCTTTTCTTGGATGAACCAACGACAGGTCTTGATATTCAGACTCGCAAATCCATCTGGGATCTACTCTATCGACTACAAAAGGATGAAGGGATGACTATTATCTTAACGACTCATTATCTGGATGAAGCAGATGAAGCGGATCGAATCTATATCGTTGATCATGGGAAAGTGATTGCGCAAGGTTCTGCGACTACTATTAAAAGCCAGTATGCATCTAATATCCTAAAAATTCGTTTTAAGGAAATGAAGGATCTAGAAAAATTGCGACAGAATGGAATGACAGTCGAGGAAGAAAATGAGATGGAATATCTTTTTTATCCAAGGACGTCACAGGAGGCCATTGAATATTTGGCAAAAGTTCGAGAAGAAATTGATTCTTTTGAGTTTCGTCCGGGTACTATGGATGATGCCTTTATTGCACTTACAGGAAGAGAGGTTCGCTAATGTTAGCTTTATTGAAACGGAATTTTATCTTATATTTTCGTAATCGTTCGGGAGTATTTTTCTCATTATTGGGGGCATTGATTTCCTTCCTCCTTTATATCATTTTTTTGCAGAAGAACTTAACGGATGCTTGGTCTCAACTCCCTGATAATACGAACCTTTTAAACAACTGGCTGATGGGTGGGACCTTGGCTGTGACTGGGATTACAACCAGTTTTACGGCTCTTACACAAATGGTACAGGATCGCGAAAATCAAGTGGATCAAGATCTCTTCTTGACAGATTTAGGTAGCTGGGGCTTACAGGCGTCCTATCTAATCAGTAGTATTGTCATTTCTTTTGTTATGCAGGTGTTTATGTATGCTGTTATGAGTTTTTATTTTAAAGAAAGTCCAGTTATCAGTCATTTACCGGAAATCGCTTTGATTATGTTATTAAGCAGTCTGCTTTCAAGTTTGGTAAATGTTCTCTTGATTTACCGTTTTCAATCTGTAGATAGTCTTGGTAAACTGGCAACGATAGTGGGGACTGCTTCTGGATTTTTAGTAGGAACTTATGTCCCTATTGGAGTATTACCTGATTCTGCACAGCTTTTCATGAAATGTACCCCTGCAACTTATATTGCTTCTCTCTATCGACAAGTCTTAATGAAAGAGCCATTAGAGACCACATTTACAGGAAATAGCGGTCTGTTACAGGAATTTCAAGAAAAAATGGGAATTCAAATCAACTGGCAAGAACTATTGACAAAGGAAGAAACATACTTTATAGTGGTTATTATCAGTCTCGTCGCTATTCTTCTTTGGATGTTATTTGTTAAAGTGTTTAGCAAGAGAAAATAAAGATGTATTGGAGAGAAAATGAAGATTCGTTTTGAAATGAAGACAGAGTTTTCAGAAAAAGACCCACACATTTTAATTCAGGCAGCTCAGTTAACCGACCAAGCAAGAGAGGTCATGGAGTATTTAGAACAATTTTCAACGACTAATCATGTGGTTATTCCTATTCGAACGGATGATCATCTGGTTATGGTGAAAATTGAGGATCTTATTCTAGCGGATATCGATAAAAATTTGTTGACAATTTATACAGTAGACGGGATTTATAAAACTAAGGAAACATTGACAAACTTTCAGAATCGAATTAATCGACGTAACTTTATACAGATATCACGTCATTCAGTTATAAACATTGACCATTTAGAGTCATTATCGGATAGCTTTTCAGGGAACATGATGGCTAAGATGACTCGGGGTATCAAATCTAGTGTGAGTCGGAAATACGTTAAGTCCTTAATGGATTATCTAGGTTTATAGGAGAAAATCATGAAGCGATTGATTGCTTATTTTGTATCGGGAATGCGGACGGCCTCCTTTGTTTATTTGAGTTTGGTGTTATTGGCTCAGTTTTATTCAGGTATTACCTATCCTGCACCAACGACAAAAAATATTCTAGCTTTGTTTTTGATGAGTGGAATTATGGGGGTATTGACCTTAATCCTTGAAAGGCTAGAGTTTCTTGCTTATAGTATGCGTGTAGGAGTTCATTTATTAGCGACAGCTACTATTTTAGTATTGACCTACCTATTTTTTGGCTGGGGTTCAGCATTGTTGAGTCCCTTGCTTTGGTTCTTTTTCTTGTTAATTTATGGACTGATATGGTTGTATCAGATCTGGCAAACTCACAAGCTCACCCAACGAATTAATCAAGCCTTAGAAGATAAAAGAAAGAAAACGAATCACTAATGTAGTGTTGAGGATGAGGTTTGGGGAGAGTGCTAGTTTCCATATAGAGCAAATTATGATATAGTATTTTCAGTGTAAAACAAGGAGAAAAACGATGCCAGTAAACGAATATGGTCAGATGATTGGTGAGTCAATGGAAGGTTATACTCCAGGTGAATTGCCTTCCATTGATTTCTTAGAAGGGCGCTACGCTCGGATAGAGGCTCTTTCGGTGGAAAAGCATGAAGAGGATTTGCTAGCTGTTTATGGACCCGATACTCCTCGGGAGATGTGGACCTACCTCTTTCAGGAGCCAGTGGCAGATATGGAGGAACTGGTTACCGTCTTAAATCAGATGTTGGCTCGTAAGGACCGTTTTTACTATGCGATTATAGACAAGGCAACTGGTAAGGCTTTGGGAACTTTTTCTCTCATGCGCATTGACCAGAATAACCGAGTAATAGAAGTGGGAGCTGTCACTTTTTCTCCAGAACTCAGGGGAACACGTATAGGGACAGAGGCTCAATATCTCCTAGCTCGCTATGTTTTTGAAGAGCTTAACTATCGTCGCTATGAGTGGAAATGCGATGCTCTAAATCTGCCATCAAGACGAGCTGCGGAACGTTTGGGCTTTATCTATGAAGGAACCTTCCGCCAGGCAGTTGTTTATAAGGGGCGCACGAGGGATACGGATTGGCTCGCTATGATTGATAAGGACTGGCCTCAAGTTAAAGCTCGTTTGGAAACATGGTTGGCTCCTGAAAATTTTGATAAAAATGGACGGCAGTACAAGAGCTTGAGAGAGTTCTAAGAGGTGATGACATGATTAGCGTGAGAAAGCAAGAAGTTGTCAAGTTAGAAGATGTTTTGCATCTCTATCAGGCAGTTGGATGGACAAATTATACACATCAACCCCAAATGTTGGAGAAGGCCTTGTCTCACTCATTAGCGATTTATTTGGCACGTGATGGAGATGCCGTGGTTGGCTTGGTCCGTTTGGTCGGAGATGGTTTTTCATCTATTTTTGTCCATGATTTGATCGTTTTGCCTAGCTATCAGCGCCAAGGGATTGGTAGCGACTTGATGAAAGAGGCTTTAGGTGATTATAAAGATGCCTATCAAGTCCAACTGGTGACAGACCAAACAGATAAAAACTTGGGATTTTATCGTTCCTTGGGCTTTGAAACCCTATCTACTTATGATTGCACAGGAATGATTTGGGTGGATCGAAAAAGATAAAAAATTATTTTTTATTAAGTAAAGTTTAAGTCTCCTCGTGTATTATATAGTTATTAGATAAAGACCTCCTAATACTTTTCGAAAATCTCATCAACCTTCGTTAGAGTCGACTTAGCTAACTATAGTTATGCTTGCGTCTATTTGCCTAGTCTGATTTCGATTTTCATTGAGTACCCTTTATTTAATGAAATCCCAAACTTTTCTTTTTCATCATAATCTCCTAAAGAAGTCACCCAATCAGGTGGCTTTTTTGTTGTTTGAGAAAGGAAATTCCATTTGGGGAAAATTTTAAAAAAATGATAAATCAGAGAAAAAGTTAAGTTAGCTTTAAGATTCATCTTGTATTATATAATCATTAAATAAAGACCTCCTAACTTTATTTAATGAAATCCTAAACTTTTCTTTTTCATAATAATCTCCCTAAAGAAGCCACCAAATCAGGTGGCTTTTTTGTTTGAAAAAACTCCTTAGAAAAGACTAAGGAGAAAGAATTATGTTTTCTTTTTAAGTTGTTGGTTTCGATACTGTCTAGGTGTTAGGTGATAGTGTTGCTTAAATTGACGGTTGAAGTTTGAAAGGTTGGTGAAACCGACCTGGCTTGCAATTTCTTGAATGCTGAGGTTGGTTTGGACGAGTCTCTCACAGGATTTCTCAAGACGTAACTGGAGCAGGTAGTCCATACAACTGGCTCCAGTATGTTGCTTGAAAATACTCATAAAGTGATTTTTACTATATCCAAATGTTGCAGCTAGTTGCTCGATATGAACGGGTTCTGCGTAGTGCTGTTCAAGGTAGCAAATCACTTCTTTTAGTTTTTGGTATTTTTGGTAGGTATCATCTGTATAGTGTCGATTGACGTATCTATACTTAAAGAGAAGATGAAGCAATTCGTATAGTTTAGATTTTATGAGTAGATCGTAGTATATGCCTTTTTCTTCAAGGATAGAAAAGAGGGAAAGAAGGCAGGATTGAATTTGATCATAGGCCTTATCGCCTGGTGATATTTGGGGAGTAAGGCAAAAGTGACCAGAGTGGAGGGGTTGGATATAGCGTTGGCTAAAGCTGTCAATTTGACTTCTCCCAAGATAATCTAGATGAATTCGAAAGCTGGTAGAAAATAGTTCTTGATCTTTGTGAGAATAGATAGCATGGAGAGAGGTCGGTTGGATAAGAAATATATCTCCTTCGCGACTTTCAAAGCGTTCTGAGTTGATATGAACGATGGCAGAACCCTTTGTAACGTAAATAATCTCTAGTTCAGGATGACAATGATAGATTGTGTCAGGAGATGTTTTGGATAGGATTTGTTTTTCAAAATCATATGGGAAGTCAGATGGGTTATCTCGTAAGAAATGTGAACGGTCTGCCATGGTAAATCCTCCCAATATTCTATTACTACTTTTATTATACCAAAAAAACTTCCTTATCTAGGAAGTTTTCGAGTTTTAAGCTTTCTTTTTCATATAAAAAATAGTAAGCATAAGTCCAATAAAGGCCAAAGCAATAGCAACATAAAAAGCTACACTATAATTTCCATTATTAGCCATTGCCATTTGAACTGCGACTTTGGGAGCGAAAAATGCTGCTAAAGAATATCCAGTGAAGACGATACCGTAGTTGACCCCTTGATTTGCAGGACCGTAATTTTCCATGACGATAGATGGGAAGACCCCCATAACACCACCAAAGCAGATACCAAGCCCAATAATTCCTAAGGTAAACCCGAATTGACCAGGGACGATAGTTAGGGAGAATAAAGCTAGGACAATGACAGAATAAATAATCAATAAGGTCTTTGAACGGCCGATTTTATCAGAAAGTGATCCCCAGATAAAACGACCACTAGAGTTTGCGATTGAATAAAGAGAGACATAGAGAGCTGCAGTGCCTGCAGAGAGTCCAAACATTGATTGACCGATTGGTGATGCTTGAGAGGCAATCATCAAACCAGAAAAGGCGCCAACAAAGAACATGCTAATGATAATGTAAAACAGAGGACTTTGTAGCATTTGTTTCCAGTTTTTATTAGTAGGTCCTTGCTTAGTTTGTACTGGAGCTTTCCAGCCTGCTGGTTGGTAGCCACTTGGAGCTGCCTTGATAAAGAAAATGGCACAGATGATAACAACTATATAGACTAGCCCAATTGTACGAAAAGCAAAGAAGGCATCTTGTTGTTGAATGAGATTGCTCGCGACTGGAGAAGCGATGACTGCGGCAAATCCCATTCCGCCTGTCAGAATTCCAGAGGCTAAGCCAAGTTTATCAGGGAAGAGACGAAGTGAATTGGAGAGGGCACCTGAATAGGCAAAACCTTGACCAAGCCCGGCCATTAATCCATAGGTCAAATAAAGCATGGCTGGTGAATTGGCATAGCCGGTTAAGTAAAATCCGCTAGCAAATAGGAGAGCGCCGAGGGCGATGGTCCATTTTACATAACCTTTGTCAACTAAATAACCTCCAAGAATCATGGGGATAGGGCCGATTGCAGAGTTGATAGCAAATGCTAACATAATATCAGACATGGACCAGCCTGTTGAACTGCTAAGTGGTCCGGCAAAAACAGAAAAGGAATAGACGGCACCTGTGCAAAGAAGAATGGCTGTAGACGCGACTAAAATCCTCCAACGATTGAATGTCTCTTTCATAAAAACATCCTCCTTAAATGTATATTTTTTCACCAAGACTATATCATAGTTAAGGAAGCTGGTCAATAGTTTAAGAAGATATTTTGTTAATTTTTTCACGAACTTGTACTAAAGTACGATAATCTGATAGAATAACACGGTCTTTATTATCAAGGATTTACAAGATTTTCTAAAGTAGTATAATGAAATTAGATTAAATAAATGAAAGGGGTACCAAGATGAAACTAGTTGCTATCGTTGGAACCAATTCAGATCGCTCAACCAATCGGAAACTCTTGAAATTTATGCAAAAGCACTTTTCGGATAAAGCCGACATTGAGGTATTGGAAATCAAACAATTGCCAGCATTTAACGAACCTGAGGACAAGCAAGCGCCAGCTGAAGTTCAAGCTTTTTCAGAAAAAATTCTTGCTGCAGATGGTGTGATTATTTCAACACCTGAGTACGATCACACGATACCAGCACCTTTGGCCTCTGCTTTGGAGTGGATTGCCTATACCAGTCGTGCCTTAATCAATAAACCAACTATGATTGTAGGTGCTTCTCTCGGTTCGCTAGGAACATCTAGAGCGCAGGCACATTTACGTCAGATTTTAGATGCGCCGGAGCTTAAAGCGAGAGTTATGCCTGGTACAGAGTTCTTTCTAGGTCATTCTGAGCAAGTACTGGATGATGAGTGCCATTTGAACAATCCTGAAAAGGTTGCAGAACTAGAAGAACATTTTTCAGAGTTTCAAAATTTTGTTGAACTAACAAAAGCTTTAGTAAAACCTGAAGATACAAATCGTAAGAAATCATTCATCTGGGAAGAATGGTTAAAAGCATAAGTATTTCAAGAAAGGAGAACAATCCATGAAATTAGTAGCTATTGTTGGGACTAATGCAAAAAAATCCTATAATCGCAACCTGTTGCAATTTATGAAAAGACATTTTGCTTCAAAAGCGGATATTGAGATTTTAGAGATAACAGATGTACCAATGTTCAATGAAACAGATGATCAAACAGATACACCTATTATTCAGAAGTTTAATCAAGCTATTTCAGAAGCTGATGGTGTCATTATCTCGACACCCGAGCACAATCATACGATTCCATCAAGTTTGAATAGCTTGCTCGAGTGGTTGTCTTTTAACATTCATCCACTAGACGGAAAGCCGACAATGATTGTAGGAGCTTCCTATGATATTCAAGGTTCTTCACGTGCCCAACTTCGTCTTCGTCAGATTCTTGATGCTCCTGGAGTAAATGCAACAGTTATGCCAGGCAGTGAGTTTTTACTTGGTCGAGCTCATCGAGCATTTGATGATAATGGAAATTTAATTGAGGAGCGAACTGTAGATTTCCTAGATAGTTGTTTTTATCGCTTCCTTCGCTTTGTATCCGTTGCAAACCAACTAAATCTTCCTGAAGAAGTTCGATTTGAACCGGGGACTTACCATGTTACAACTGAAGGCCATAATGGTAAATTGCCGATGGATGTCACGGTTTCTGAGGACCGTATTGAAAAAATCGAAATCGATTCTTCTGGAGAATCTTCAGGAATCGCAGATGTTGTCTTTACTCGTATCCCAGCAGAAATCATTGAGGGACAAACCTTAAATGTTGATGCGGTGTCAGGAGCTTCTGTAACTTCAAATGGTGTCTTGGACGGAGTTGCGCGTGCGGTCAAACAAGCTGGTGCAAATCCAGATGTTTTACGCAAGCGTTCAAAAGCGCCATCTGCCCTAGATAAAGAAGATAAAACCTATCAGGCAGACGTTGTCATCGTTGGAGGTGGAGGAGCTGGTTTAGCTGCGGCTGCTGCAGTCTTACAAGCTGGTAAGAAGCCGATTATTGTTGAGAAATTCCCAGCAATTGGAGGAAATACTGTTCGTGCAGGTGGTCCAATGAATGCACCAGATCCAGCATGGCAAGGAACCTTCGCAGCTCATCCAGGTGAGGCACATACGCTTCAAGAATTGATTGCGATAGATGAATCAACGATTGACCCAGAATATCTAGAGGACTTTAGAGCCTTGAAAGTTGAGGTTGAGCAGTATTTGCAGAATCCAAGCTATTTGTTTGACTCTACATTACTTTACCGTATCCAAACCTATATCGGTGGGAAACGAAAAGATTTACAAGGAAATGAAATTCATGGCCAATACGATTTAGTATCTGTTTTAACCGAACGGGCCCTAGAGTCTGTTCGTTGGTTGGAAGACATTGGTGTTGAATTTGTTCGTAGCGAAGTGACAATGCCAGTTGGAGCCCTTTGGCGTCGTGGTCATAAGCCGGTTCAACCAATGGGGTATGCCTTTATATCTGTCCTACAAAAATATGTTCTAGAAAATGGTGGCAAGATTTTGACTGACTCTCCAGTTAAAGAATTGCTTGTAAAAGAAGGGGCTGTCAAGGGTGTCAGAGCAGAAGGTCGAAACGGTCAAACCATCATTGTCAATGCAGATGCTGTTGTTCTAGCTTCTGGAGGATTTGGTGCCAATACCAAGATGCTACAAAAATACAATACCTACTGGACTGAAATTGCAGATGATATTGCCACATCTAATACACCAGCTGTAACAGGGGATGGTATTCTTTTAGGTCAAAGTGTAGGTGCAGATTTGGTGGGTATGGGCTTTAGTCAAATGATGCCAGTATCCGATCCAGTGACAGGAGCTCTCTTCTCAGGACTTCAAGTTCCTCCAGCTAACTTCATCATGGTAAATACTCAAGGGAAGCGATTTGTAGATGAGTACGGTAGTCGAGACAAGCTATCTCAAGCGGCGATTGATAATGGTGGCTTGTTCTACTTGATTGCGGATGACCGCATCAAGGAAACTGCCTACAACACTAGCCAAGAAAAAATCGATGCCCAAGTCAAGGCAGGAACTCTCTATCGTGCAGATACGATAGAAGAGTTGGCGGTTCAGATTGGTATGGATCCACAAGTTCTAGTGGAAACGATTAAGAATTACAATTCCTATGTAGATGCAGGTTTTGATCCTGAATTTAATAAAGGTAGTTTTGATCTCAAGTGTGAGGTTGCGCCATTTTACGCAACACCGAGAAAACCGGCCGTTCACCATACAATGGGTGGACTCAAGATTGATACTTCAACACACGTTTTGAACGAAAAAGGTCAGATTATTCCTGGTTTGTATGCTGCCGGAGAAGTCGCAGGTGGACTCCATGCAGGTAACCGTCTAGGAGGAAATTCGCTTACGGATATCTTTACTTTTGGACGTATTGCAGGTCAAACAGCTGTTCAAGAAAATTGTTAGTAATGGATTTAAAAATTAAGGGAATTTTAAGTCTCCTTGTGTATTATATAATCATTAAATAAAGACCTCCTAATACTCTTCGAAAATCTCATCAACCTTCGTTAGAGTCGACTTAGCTAACCATAGTTATGCTTGCGTCTATCTGCCCAGTCTGATTTCGATTTTCATTGAGTACCCTTTATTTAATGAAATCCTAAATTTTTCTTTTTCATAATAATCTCCCTAAAGAAGTCACCCAATCAGGTGGCTTTTTTGTTTGTAGGCTGGATTTTTGCTATAATAGGAGCATGAGTAGAATTTTAGATAATGAAATCATGGGTGATGAGGAGTTGGTAGAACGTACCCTACGTCCCCAATATTTACGTGAATATATTGGGCAGGATAAGGTCAAGGACCAGCTCCAAATCTTTATCGAAGCCGCCAAAATGCGGGATGAAGCACTGGATCATGTACTCTTATTTGGGCCTCCAGGTTTGGGGAAAACGACCATGGCCTTTGTTATTGCCAACGAACTGGGAGTCAATCTCAAGCAGACCTCTGGGCCTGTCATTGAAAAAGCGGGTGACTTGGTAGCGATTTTGAATGATTTGGAACCTGGAGACGTCCTCTTTATTGACGAGATTCATCGCCTGCCCATGTCGGTGGAAGAGGTACTTTATAGTGCCATGGAGGACTTTTACATCGACATCATGATTGGGGCTGGTGAAGGCAGTCGCAGTGTTCATTTGGATTTGCCACCTTTTACCTTGATTGGTGCGACGACCCGTGCTGGTATGCTTTCTAATCCTCTACGAGCGCGTTTCGGGATTACAGGTCATATGGAATACTATGCCCACGCTGACTTGACGGAAATTGTTGAGCGGACGGCTGATATTTTTGAGATGAAAATTACCCATGAGGCAGCTGCAGAGCTGGCCTTACGCAGTCGAGGAACTCCCCGTATCGCTAATCGCCTCCTTAAGCGCGTGCGCGACTTTGCACAGATAATGGGGAATGGCTTAATTGATGATGTCATTACCGATAAGGCATTAACCATGCTAGATGTTGACCATGAAGGATTGGACTATGTGGATCAAAAAATCCTTCATACCATGATTGAGATGTACGGTGGTGGTCCAGTTGGGCTGGGAACCCTTTCGGTTAATATTGCCGAGGAGCGTGAGACGGTCGAAGATATGTACGAACCTTACCTCATCCAGAAAGGTTTCATCATGCGAACTCGTTCTGGACGGGTCGCGACAGCCAAGGCTTATGAACATTTGGGGTATGAATACAGTGAAAAATGAGCAAGATATTCTAGAGGTTTTTAGAAAAAATCCAGATATGATGACCATTCTGACCATCATTCGTGACCTTGATCTGAAAGACTCGTGGTTGGCGGCAGGTTCTGTCAGGAATTTCATCTGGAATCTCTTGTCAGACAAATCGCCTTTTGACCGTGAAACAGATGTGGATGTGATTTTCTTTGATCCAGATGTTTCTTATGAGGAAACAGTATCCCTAGAGAAAAAGCTGAGAGAGGATTTTCCTCAGTACCAGTGGGAGTTGAAAAATCAGGTCTATATGCATCTGCACAGTCCTCACACTGCGCCCGATACCAGTTCTCGTGATGCTATGAGTAAGTATCCAGAACGCTGCACGGCGGTAGGTCTTCGCTTGAATGAAAATTCCACCTTAGAGCTCTTTGCCCCCTATGGTTTAGAGGATATTATGAACTTCCAGGTTTCCCCAACTCCTCATTTTCTAGATAATGAGGAAAGGATGAAACTCTATCAAGAGCGATTGTCCAAGAAAAATTGGCAAGAAAAATGGAAAAATCTGGCTTTCTCAAAAAACTTAAGAAAAATTTAAGTTAGGGGCGGTATACTAAGTCCATAAGTTAAGAGAAACTTAACTTAAACTCCTAAAACTTTTTCATAATAATCTCCCTATAAAATAAAGTCGCCCAATCAGGCGGCTTATTTTTTGTTACTTACAAGTAATGATAGTAACTTAGCAATAGAAGAAAATAGGGAAGTATGGTATAATAAAACGGTAGATTTTTGAATAGGAATAAGATCATGTTTGGATTTTTTAAGAAAGATAAAGCTGTAGAAGTTGAGGTTCCAAGACAGGTTCCTAATCATATTGGCATCATCATGGATGGGAATGGCCGTTGGGCTAAGAGACGCATGCAACCACGGGTTTTTGGTCACAAGGCAGGGATGGAATCCCTTCAAAAGGTGACCAAGGCAGCCAACAAACTGGGCGTTAAGGTTATTACGGTCTATGCTTTTTCTACGGAAAATTGGACTCGTCCAGATCAGGAAGTCAAGTTTATCATGAACTTGCCAGTCGAGTTTTATGATAACTACGTCCCTGAATTACATGCAAATAATGTTAAGATTCAGATGATTGGGGAGACAGACCGTCTGCCTAAGCCGACCTTTGAAGCTTTGAAAAAAGCAGAGGAATTGACCAAGAACAATACAGGCTTGATTCTCAATTTTGCGCTTAACTATGGTGGACGTGCTGAGATTACACAGGCTGTTAAGCTGATTTCTCAGGATGTATTAGATGCGAAAATCAATCCAGGTGATATCACAGAGGAATTGATTGGCAACTATCTCTTCACCCAACATTTGCCTAAGGATGTGCGAGATCCAGATTTGATTATTCGTACCAGTGGAGAATTACGCTTGAGCAATTTCCTTCCATGGCAGGGGGCGTATAGTGAGCTCTATTTTACGGATACCTTGTGGCCTGATTTTGACGAGGAAGCTTTACAGGAAGCAATTCTTGCCTATAATCGTCGTCATCGCCGATTTGGAGGAGTTTAGGAGAAAATATGACCAAGGATTTACAAGAGAGAACACTATTTGCTGGACTGGCTCTGCTTATCTTCCTTCCCGTCTTGTTTGTTGGCGGGCTCCTGTTGCAGATAGGGATTGGCTTGTTAGCAATGCTAGGTGTCCATGAGCTCCTTCACATGAAGGGACTAAAGACCATGACCATTGAGGGCACCTTGACCCTCCTTGCAACCTTTGCCCTCACAATCCCCTTAGAAAATTACCTAACTTTTTTGCCGGTTGATGGCAATGTAGTTGTCTACAGTGTTTTGATTACAATAATGTTAGGGACAACCGTTTTCAGTAAAAACTATACGATTGAAGATGCTGCCTTTCCGATTGCTGTGAGTTTCTATGTTGGTTTTGGCTTCAATGCCTTACTAGATGCTCGTATAGCTGGATTTGATAAGGTTCTCCTGGCTCTCTTTATCGTTTGGGCGACAGATAGTGCAGCTTATCTGACGGGGGTGAATTTTGGCAAGCATAAGTTAGCCCCGAGAGTTTCTCCTAATAAGAGTATTGAGGGCTTTGTTGGGGGTATTCTAGGTGCGGTACTGATAACAGTACTCTTCATGCTAGTGGACAGTACAGTTGCTCTTCCCTATGGAATTTATAGGATGAGTCTTTTTGCCGCCTTCTTCAGTGTAGCAGGCCAGTTTGGTGACTTGATTGAGAGTGCCATGAAACGCCATTTTGCTGTCAAGGATTCTGGAAAATTTATCCCTGGACATGGCGGTGTGTTGGATCGCTTTGACAGCATGCTGATTGTGTTTCCAATGATGCACTTATTTGGCCTGTTTTAAAGAAAGGAAGATTGAATGATTGGATTGCTAACCTTTATCCTCGTTTTTGGGATTATAGTGGTGGTGCATGAGTTTGGACATTTTTATTTTGCCAAGAAATCAGGCATTCTAGTTCGTGAATTTGCCATTGGTATGGGGCCCAAGATTTTTTCCCATATCGGTAAGGATGGCACTGCTTATACCATTCGGATCCTTCCTCTAGGAGGCTATGTTCGTATGGCAGGCTGGGGTGATGATGCGACAGAGATCAAGACAGGAACTCCAGTCAGTTTAACACTTGCCGACGATGGCAAGGTCAAACGGATCAACCTCTCAGGAAAGAAGTTGGATCAAACGGCCCTTCCTATGCAGGTAACCCAGTTTGACTTTGAAGACAAGCTCTTTATCAAGGGTTTGGTCTTGGAAGAAGAAAAGACTTTTGCAGTGGATCATGATGCGACGGTTGTTGAAGAAGACGGAACCGAAGTACGCATCGCTCCTCTGGATGTACAGTATCAAAATGCTTCTATCTGGGGTAAGCTTATCACCAACTTTGCAGGTCCTATGAATAACTTTATCTTAGGTGTTGTTGTTTTTTGGATCCTGATCTTTTTGCAAGGCGGTGTTAGAGATACTCAGACAAATCTCTTTCATGTCATGCCAGAGGGAGCTTTGGCTAAGGTAGGTGTAGCTGAGACCGCTCAAATTACCAAGGTCGGCTCGCATGAGGTTAAGAATTGGCAAGACTTGACCCAGGCTGTGGAAGCCGATACCAAGGACAAGACCTCTCCGACCTTAGATGTGACCATTTCTGAAAATGGTAGCGAAAAACAAGTCACGGTGACTCCAGAAGAGAATCAAGGGCGTTACATTCTCGGGGTTCAACCGGGAGTCAAGTCAGACTTTCTATCCATGTTTGTTGGTGGATTTACAACTGCTGCTGACTCAGGGCTCCGTATCCTTTCGGCTCTGAAAAACTTGATTTTCCATCCAGATTTGAACAAACTCGGTGGTCCCGTTGCTATTTTTAAGGCAAGTAGCGATGCTGCTAAAAATGGAATTGAGAATGTCCTTTACTTCTTAGCTATGATTTCCATCAATATCGGGATTTTTAACTTGATCCCTATCCCAGCTTTGGATGGTGGAAAGATTGTGCTCAATATCCTAGAGGCTATCCGCCGGAAACCCCTTAAACAAGAAATTGAAACCTATGTCACCATGGCTGGTGTAGTTATCATGGTTGCCTTGATGCTAGCTGTGACCTGGAATGACATTATGCGACTCTTCTTTTAGATAATCGAGGAATATTATGAAACAAAGTAAAATGCTAATCCCAACGCTTCGCGAAATGCCAAGCGATGCTCAAGTTATCAGCCACGCCCTTATGTTGCGTGCTGGTTATGTTCGTCAAGTTTCTGCCGGTGTTTATTCTTACCTACCACTCGCTAACCGTGTGATTGAAAAGGCTAAGAATATCATGCGCCAAGAGTTTGATAAGATTGGTGCGGTGGAGATGTTGGCTCCTGCCCTTCTCAGTGCTGATCTTTGGCGTGAATCAGGCCGTTATGAAACCTATGGTGAAGACCTTTATAAACTGAAAAACCGTGAAAAGTCAGACTTTATCCTAGGTCCGACACACGAAGAAACTTTTACAGCTATTGTTCGTGACTCTGTCAAGTCTTACAAGCAATTGCCACTCAACCTTTACCAAATCCAACCGAAATACCGTGATGAAAAACGTCCACGTAACGGTCTTCTCCGTACGCGTGAATTTATCATGAAAGATGGTTATAGTTTCCATGCTAATTACAATAGTTTGGATGTGACTTATGACGAGTACAAGGCGGCCTACGAACGTATCTTCACTCGCAGTGGTTTGGATTTCAAGGCTATCATCGGTGACGGTGGTGCCATGGGTGGTAAGGATAGCCAAGAATTTATGGCCATCACTCCTGCTCGTACAGACCTTGACCGCTGGGTTGTCTTGGACAAGTCAGTTGCATCATTTGATGAAATTCCTGCAGAAGTACAAGAAGAAATCAAGGCAGAATTGCTCAAATGGATGGTTTCTGGTGAAGACACCATTGCCTACTCAAGTGAGTCTAGCTATGCAGCTAACTTAGAAATGGCAACAAACGAGTACAAACCAAGCAACCGTGTCGTTGCGGAAGAAGAAGTGACTCGAATGGAAACTCCAGGTGTTAAATCCATCGATGAAGTCGCAGCCTTCCTTAACGTGCCAGAAGAACAAACGATCAAAACCCTCTTCTACATGGCAGATGGTGAGCTTGTTGCAGCCCTTCTAGTTGGAAATGACCAACTTAATGAAGTCAAGTTGAAAAACCATTTGGGTGCAGATTTCTTTGATGTGGCTAGCGAAGAAGAAGTAGCAAGTGTTATCCCAGCAGGATTTGGTTCGCTTGGCCCAGTTGCTTTGCCAGAGAATGTGAAAATCATTGCAGACCGTAAGGTGCAAGATGTTCGCAATGCTGTTGTGGGGGCTAATGAAGATGGCTATCACTTGACGGGCGTGAACCCAGGTCGTGACTTCACTGCAGAATATGTGGATATCCGTGAAGTTCGTGAGGGTGAAATTTCACCAGACGGACAAGGTGTTCTTAACTTCGCGCGTGGTATCGAGATTGGTCATATTTTCAAACTCGGAACTCGCTACTCAGCAAGTATGGGTGCAGATGTTTTGGATGAAAATGGTCGTGCTGTGCCAATCATCATGGGATGTTACGGTATCGGTGTTAGCCGCCTCCTTTCAGCCGTTATAGAGCAACACGCTCGCCTCTTTGTTAACAAAACGCCAAAAGGTGAATACCGTTATGCTTGGGGAGTTAACTTTCCTAAAGAATTGGCACCATTTGATGTGCATTTGATCACTGTCAATGTCAAAGATGAAGAAGCGCAAGCCTTAACAGAAAAACTTGAAGCAAGCTTGATGGAAGCTGGTTACGAAGTCTTGACAGATGACCGTAACGAACGTGTCGGAGTGAAGTTTAGCGATAGCGATTTGATTGGTCTTCCAATCCGTATCACCGTTGGGAAGAAAGCGGCTGATGGTATCGTAGAAGTTAAGATTAAGGCGACTGGTGACACCATTGAAGTTCATGCAGATAACTTGCTCGAAACCCTTGAAATCCTAAGCAAGAAATAAAAACTATAATCAGAAGAAAAACAAGGCAAAAATGTAACTAGTTTTTACCTTGTTTTTTCTATATAATGGGAATGAATAAATACATAATCAAGTTAAGAGGTATAAGTATGCTAAAATTTCCAAAGGACTTTGTCTGGGGCTCCTCGACTTCTGGCCCACAGACAGAAGGACGTGTAGCTGGTGATGGTAAGGGAGATAATCTCTGGGATTATTGGTTCCAAGTAGAGCCAAATCGCTACTACAATGGGATTGGACCTGACAAAACATCAACTTTCTATGAAAACTGGGAAAAGGATATTGAGCTTTTGGTAGAGACTGGGCATACAGCCTTCCGAACTTCTATCCAGTGGTCTCGTATTTTCCCACAGGGCCGTGGAGAGGTCAATCCGCAAGGGGTGGTTTTCTACCGTCAGGTCTTTGAAGCGATTAAGGCCAAGGGGATTCGTCTCTTAGTCAATCTCTATCACTTTGACCTGCCTTTTGCCCTCCAAGAAGATGGGGATGGTTGGGAAAATAAGACAACCGTCAAGGCTTATGAAGACTATGCTCGTTTTTGTTTTGAGACTTATGGTGACTTGGTGGACCAATGGATCACCTTCAATGAACCCATCGTTCCTGTAGAATTTGGCTATTTTTACGATGCCCACTATCCTCACAAGGTAGATGCCAAAGCGGCGGTTCAGGTTGCTTATCATACGCAACTGGCTAGCAGTCTTGCGGTTAAGGTCTGTCATGAAGTTTTGCCTGATTCCAAGATTGGAATTGTCCTTAACTTGACACCAGCCTATCCACGTAGCCAGCATCCTGCAGATGTCAAGGCTGCTCGCATTGCCGACCTCTTCCAAGCCCAATCTTTCCTAGATCCGTCTGTCTTGGGGGCTTATCCACAGGAGTTGGTAGAAATCTTGTCTGAGCATGATTTGCTGCCAGATTCTACAGCTGAAGAGTTGGACCTTATTCGGGAGCATACTGTGGACTTTCTTGGAGTCAACTATTACCAACCCTTGCGCGTCATGGCTCCATGTTTTGCTAAACATCCTGATAGCCCGCTTTTGCCAGAGCATTTCTATGAGCCTTACGTCATGCCGGGCCGTAAAATCAATCCTCACCGCGGTTGGGAAATCTACGAGCAGGGGATTTATGATATCGCTCAAAATATCAAGGAAAATTATGGTAATATTGAGTGGATGCTGACAGAGAATGGCATGGGTGTTGAAGGGGAAGACAAATTCCGTCAAGATGGGATGATTCAAGACGACTATCGTATTGACTTTGTCAAAGGGCATCTGCGTGAACTACATCGTGCTATTGAAGACGGTGCTAACTGTAAGGGCTACTTGATTTGGACCTTTATTGACTGCTGGTCATGGCTCAACAGTTATAAAAACCGCTATGGTTTGGTTGAGCTTGACTTGGAAACACAGGAACGTCGTCTAAAAAAATCAGGCCACTGGTTCAAAGAGCTCAGCGACCATAATGGATTTTAAGAATAAAAAGAGTGGGATGGTATTCATCTCACTTTTTATTACAATATCATCACCAAGGTCCCAATCGTAATCAGGATACAGCCAATAATTGTTTTAAACGTCAGGACATCCTGTAGGAAGAAAAAGGCTAGAACGAGGGTAATGACGAGACTGAATTTATCGACAGCAGATACCTCAGTCGCATTGCCCATCTGCAAGGCCTTGTAGTAGCAGAGCCAGGAGGCGCCAGTGGCTAAGCCTGATAAGATGAGAAAGAGCCAACTTTTTTTACTGATGTTGACAATTTCGGTCTGACTATTGGTCAAGAAAACCATAGCCCAGGCCATAAGAATGACGACGACTGTACGAATAGCAGTTGCTAGATTGGATGGAACTCCTTCAATCCCAATCTTGGCTAAAATTGACGTTAAGGCTGCAAAGATAGCTGATAAAAGTGCGAAGAAAAACCACATGGCCAATACCTCCTCCCCTTATTATAAGTAATTGATGCCGACTTGTCAGGTATCAAGTGAAATCTTGATAAAATACCAGATAGAAAAACTATACCAATTTTTATCCTTGACAAGTGAGAAAAACAAGTATATACTGTTTTTGCTGATTCCGTAAAGCGAGAATTAGACTATACCAATTTAAGGAGAAAGCACAGCTGGTCTGTGTCGTATATACTATGTGTGGAATTGTTGGTGTTGTTGGAAACACAAATGCAACTGATATTTTGATTCAAGGGCTTGAAAAGCTCGAATACCGTGGCTATGATTCTGCGGGGATTTTTGTCCTAGGTGGTGCTGAAAATCATCTAGTCAAGGCTGTCGGTCGTATCGCAGAATTGTCTGCCAAGACAGCTGGTGTTGAGGGAACAACAGGTATCGGACATACGCGTTGGGCGACTCACGGGAAACCAACGGAAGACAATGCTCACCCACACCGCTCTGAGACAGGACGTTTTGTTTTGGTGCACAATGGAGTGATTGAAAACTACCTTGAAATCAAGGAAGAATACCTTGCAGGTCACCACTTCAAGGGGCAAACCGATACGGAAATCGCTGTTCACTTGATTGGGAAATTTGTTGAAGAAGATGGTCTTTCAGTTCTTGAAGCCTTCAAAAAAGCCCTTCACATCATTCGTGGTTCTTATGCCTTTGCCTTGATTGACTCTGAAAATCCAGATGTCATCTATGTTGCTAAGAACAAATCTCCACTTTTGATTGGTCTTGGAGAAGGTTATAATATGGTCTGCTCAGATGCTATGGCTATGATTCGTGAGACCAACCAATACATGGAAATTCATGACCAAGAGTTGGTAATCGTCAAGGCTGATAGTGTCGAAGTTCAAGACTATGATGGCAATCGCCGTGAACGTGCTAGCTATACTGCGGAGCTCGACTTGTCAGATATCGGTAAGGGGACTTATCCTTACTACATGCTCAAGGAAATCGACGAGCAACCAACGGTGATGCGTAAACTCATCCAAGCCTACACAGATGAGGCAGGTCAAGTTGTCGTAGATCCAGCTATCATCAAGGCTGTTCAAGATGCAGACCGCATCTACATCCTTGCTGCTGGAACATCGTACCACGCAGGATTTGCTTCTAAGAAGATGTTGGAAGAACTGACAGATACACCAGTTGAACTTGGAATCTCATCTGAGTGGGGCTACGGTATGCCACTTCTCAGCAAGAAACCACTCTTCATCTTTATCAGCCAGTCTGGTGAAACAGCTGATAGCCGTCAAGTTTTGGTTAAGGCTAATGAAATGGGTATCCCGAGCTTAACAGTGACAAACGTGCCAGGTTCAACTCTTTCACGTGAAGCCAACCATACTATGCTTCTTCACGCGGGTCCTGAAATTGCCGTGGCATCAACCAAGGCCTACACAGCACAAATCGCAGCTCTTGCCTTCTTGGCAAAAGCAGTTGGAGAAGCAAACGGCAATGCCAAAGCGCAAGCTTTTGACCTGGTTCATGAGTTGTCAATCGTAGCTCAGTCTATCGAATCAACTCTTTCAGAAAAAGAAACCATTGATGCCAAGGTTCGTGAGCTTCTTGAAACCACTCGCAATGCCTTTTACATTGGACGTGGTCAAGACTACTATGTAGCCATGGAAGCCAGTCTTAAGCTAAAAGAGATTTCTTACATCCAATGTGAAGGCTTTGCGGCAGGAGAACTCAAGCACGGGACCATTGCCTTGATTGAAGAAGGAACGCCTGTCTTGGCCCTCTTGTCAGATCCAGTCCTTGCTAACCATACTCGTGGAAATATCCAAGAGGTCGCAGCTCGTGGTGCCAAGGTTCTCACTATCGCAGAAGAGAATGTTGCTAAAGAGACCGATGATATCGTCCTTACGACTGTACACCCTTATCTCTCACCAATCTCAATGGTCGTGCCAACACAATTGGTCGCTTACTTTGCAACACTCCACCGTGGCCTTGATGTGGACAAACCACGTAACCTTGCTAAGTCAGTAACAGTAGAATAAGCTAAGAAAGTCTAGTTCATCTAGACTTTTTTGCTCTCTCTTGGTATACTTGAGTGAGGAGTATTTTTGCTCGCCTTTAATTTTTTATAAGGAGAAGAAAATGAAGAAGAAAAAAAGTATTATTGCTATGCTGGTTGGTATCGTCTTGTCTAGTTCTTACTTGATACGTACGATTTTGATCCATCAGCAGAGACAAGCGAAAAAGCAAAACCTGGAACGGATTGCTGCAGTGCAAGAGACGGTTCAGTCTCAAGATCAAAAGAAAGCTGAAGAGCAGAAAGAACACTTTAAAAAGGCGTTTGAAGGTATGGATAAAACTTCCATTCTAATGAAAAACTATGATAGCCACACAAAGATTAATGGGGACTACAGTTTTGGTACCAAGGGATAGAGCATACTTTCTAGGGAATATATACCAGCTTATACCAACTACAAGATAAAATAGCAAAAAAGGCGATTATCCAAGCGGAAATCGTCTTTTTGATATTTAGAATAAGTCCAGCTTAATATTTCCACCAAAATGTGGTTTTTCAAGAGCTATCTGTGCTAATTGATTGAGTATTTGCTTACTATTTTCTTGATTATAGAATTTAAGTCCTTTGATGATAACTCCATCAACTTCATCCTCGAAAATCAAATCTTCTTGATGGTCGTTGATATATGAAAGAAGTTCCTCCTTCCATCTATCTTTTTCTGCCAATTGTTCACCTTTGGGTTCAATGAAGATTTGAAGATAGTAATCCTTATTTTGAAGAAGTAGGATAAAGTCTGGTTGAAATCCTGAAAAATTGATTTCCCGTGGATTCTCTTCAAATTGGTGCAATTTCAATCGTTCAACTTTATCTGTCCCCTTTAGCATGTTTTCGTCCATTCGAATGAGGAAAACATCACCGTATTGTTCTCTTAGTTCATCAATATGGTTGGCAATAGCATTAACTAGATTTTCTTCATTTCTATTGATTATAGCTGATTGATAAGCAAAAAAGTCAAATTTTTCAAAACTAATATTAGCTACTTTTTGTTCGATGAAGGAGCCACTATGTTTAGCCGTATCATAATTAGGTATTCGTTTGCGATAATCAACGAGATATTCTGTAATTGGATATCCGATAAAGCGGTTCGTACCTCTTGCTTTGCGATAACCTGCCTTTATTTGAGTAGCTAGTAGGTTAAAAAAGTTATCAACAATTTTCAGCTTTTCCATAGCAGAAAAATCTTCTACAATGGTTTCTTTTTCCGTTGTGACAGAGAGTGTAAGATTTTGCAAATCTAGCCAATTTTCACCCCAAAAATTTTCCATAGACTTGAGATTTGGAAGATATCTTTTCAGATTTTCAAATCGGAAAAAGTTAGAGCGACTAATTGATTTTTTAAAATAACGAATATCAATTCCCCTCAATTGGGACGTTTTTAACTCTATTGCTTCAGCTGAAAGGTAAGCTGTTTCATAGGTGGATTTTAAATAGGTTACATTGGCTAGCTTAGAAATTTCAATACCATATGCACGTAGATTCACATAGTGACTGTCAGGAATTTCCTCAGTTTCATTATAGTAAAGCTTACCTGTTTTAAAGATTTGGGTTTTCTTGAAAGAGGGTTTCAGTTTGATTTCAATTGGAGGATTTTTTTCATCAGTCCCAGTTGCAAGATTCATCTTGTCAAGTGATGCCATCAAATTCTTGATGTATTGCGGTTCATTAAGGGTATGGTAGTGTAGTGTTTCCAACAAAAGACTTGCTGTTTCATCTGATTCATCAAATCGTCTTTGGTAAGAAATCTTTTGATTTAAGGAGAAAGGATTGTATCGTGCCCCACGTCCGATCAACTGAGCCTCGGAATTGGTTGATTTAGCATCTCTTTTATCATTCATTTTTCCCAAGTTGCTAATACGAACGATATCGTAAAGATTGAGGACATCCCAACCTTCTGTTAATTTTGCTACGGCAAAGACTACACGGTACAGATTATTGGGCGATTCAAGCGAATTGAGGGCTTGATACTGTCCTGTTTCTAGCAACCCTTTTGAGCCACTATCTGAATCATTTGCATTTAGAATTCTAGCTGGTGAAAAACCACGCTTAATTTCTCGAACAACAGTTGAAAGATCATCCTTTTCGAGATAATACTGATAAGCTAGCTGTAGAGTATGGCTTTGCTCTTCTGATACACTTCTCCGTTGCGAAATAAGGAACGATCTTAAACTTTCCACAGTCAGACTATCAATCATCTCATTGAATAGATTATTTGCTTCATAGGAAGCATCAATTTTATGTGATTTGAAAAGAATGACTGGTTTTATCTCAATCCCAAATTTTTCTAGAGCAAATTTGCGACGATATTCACTCAGAAGAACGGTACTAAGCATATTATCTTCATTGGAATTCCCCGTCTGAATGCGTCTTACATTTTTTGAATATCGCTCTTTGATGTATGAATCCAAGGTATAACGGTAAATAATCTTATCTCGATATTTTTGATAAATGGTCTCATCGTCAAAATCAAGTGTTGCGGTAAATTCTAGCAAGAGATTATCAACATGTGCGTGAAGAAGAGAAAGTAGACTTTTTTCCCATGAGATTTTTTCCAATTCTGCTTTATTTTTCTTTTTCGTAGAAGCAGAATAGTGATGGGCTTCATCCGCCAGAATAACCATTTTTGTCTTCTGGTAATCTTTTAATGACATGATATTTTCTGCCTGTGTGAAGAGGTCATTTGTCAATGTTTGAATTGAAACAAACTTAATATTAATTACATTTTTATTAGGAAAATCTGGAAATCTTCCTGAAATCTGGTTGATAAAGATATGTTCCCCATCAATTTCTAAGTTAGAATTGAAAAGAAACTTAGTAGATTGAGCATTCGTTAGATTATCAATGGTCTTACTCAGAACACCATTTGTATTCACTGTAAACAGAAAATTTTGATACCCTTTTTCTTTATAAAGATAGAGGATTAAACCAGCCATCAAATCAGTCTTTCCCGAACCAGTTGCCATATTGAACATCAGCTGTCTTGGTTTTCGAAACTTGAAAGTATCTGATGCTTGAGTGTAATGAAAATAGCGAATAGCTTCACTCTGATAAGAACGTGGTTCATGTTTGAGATTTTCTATAATATATTGTGGTAATTCCCAACCGTGCTGTTCGTTCAAAATATCCATATCCAGCTGTTTCAATTCATCGAAGAGTTCAAAGATCAGTTCTTTTTTCTTTGTTTTTCTAACCATCATTTCTCCCCATAAAAACTCTTATTGAAATCATAATCTGATTGAGATAATTGCGATTTAATGGTTTCATCGTCAATTTCAGAATAGTTGTGATAGAGCTGGTTTTTGTCAATAATCTTCACAAGAATTTTTTTCTGCATTTCAAACTCTTCATTCCAGATAGATTGATCGACTTCTTGTAAATCCACTCTGAAATCAAAATCAAGTGTGGCTTTCATGTCGTCAAAGATAGCCTTTAATTCATCAGAATGTTTAGAGTTAAGAACAGCATCAATAAAGGTTGCATTTTTGTCCATTAATTCAGCATAAATGAATGAACCACCGCCAGACCAAGCAACATCTTGAGAAATGCCACCTTGTTCTCCATCAATAACTTTCTTTAATCTCTCTACCGCTACGGTTTCAATATAATCCATTTGTTCAATACCGATGTACTGACGATTCATCTTGTGAGCAACTGCTGCAGTAGTTCCCGAACCCATAAAGAAGTCAAGGACAAGATCACCTTCATTTGTAGATAGTTCTAAGACGCGTTTAATTAACTCTTCTGGTTTTGGATTAGTAAATACTTCTTCTCCAAATAACTCCTGTTGGTGCTTTGTTGCAGAAGTATTTGTATTGGTTTCTCTCCAAGTAATACTATTAGGCTGAATTGTCCAAATTGAACTACTTGCCTTACCTTTACCTGCCATTTTTACTTCTGAATAATAGGCTTTAAGTTGTGGTTTTGATGTTCCGTTGACACCAAATCGAATACGATTATCAGCCAACCATCTTTCATAATTCTCTTTTGTAGTTCTCCAGCATCGTCCTTTTGGAGGTATGTAGATATCTCTGGTATTGGGATTGGTTATTTCATATTGAAGATTTTTTCGGATATTTGGAGCATCGAATGGTTCAAGCCTATATGGACCTCGTCCATCATTATCATCATACTTAAATGTTTCAATATCAAGAGCTAACCTAAAATCATTTTTATCAATGGCGTCTTTATTTTTAGCATAGACCAAAATATGATTACTGTTCATTGAAAACAAACCATCACTTGAAACTGAACTTCTAGCTTCCCAAGTAACATCGGCAATAAAGTTTTCAATTCCAAAAATCTCATCCATCATGACTTTAAGATAGTGAGTTCCTTCATCACTCATGCTTAAAAAAAGTAAACCATCATACGATAAAAGCTGATAAGCGATTGATAGCCTGTTCTTTAAGAAGGTTAACCAGCTGGATAAACTAAAATTAGAATTATAGGTAAACGTATCTGTCGGTTTAGTTTTCAGGAAGTAGTACGGTGGGTCAATATAAATCAATTTCACCTTTCCAGCAAATCGTTCTTTCAAACTATAGAGTGCTAGGAGATTATTTCCTTTTATAATTAGATTATCTGTATCCTGAATTTCTGAAGCTTCAAAAACACCATCTTTAGTATATTTCTTTGCATTTTTTAAAATCTTTTTATCTAGAAGAACATCAATTTCCTCTCGAGCAACTATCTCATTTAAAAAGGATTCTTCAGCATCTTCCTTCGATACATCATCTTTAGTCATACCAGCTTTTAAAATAGTATCTTTGTAAGGAAAATCTAGGACGACATCTGTCATTTCGTCTAAATAGTGATTATTTGTCGCTAATCCGATTTTATTGGTGTAACGCGTATAAGAGTTTGACCAATATTCATCAACTTCAAGCATTTGAATGATATCATTGATTTTCAAAATTGTCGCACCAGCAATATCCTCGGTAAATGCTTCATTTAGAATTGCATTTGTTAAGATGCTTTCCACCAATTCAGGTGTATACTTGTCTAAGTCTGTTATGATGGCATCCTTCTTCAAAAGTCCATCAACAATATAGCGTTCACTAAAACTTTCCACCACTTCACGAAGTGCCTGCTGAATCACTGTTTCCAATGTCTGACTCATACAAGCACCTCACTTTCATACACAACAGAAAAGACCTTCTCACAAAAATGTGAAAAAGTCTGTTTTAGGGCTTGACAAAAAATACGCTTGATTACATAATCAGCGTGA
>NZ_GL397254.1:1098420-1514587 GCF_000146755.1 Streptococcus sp. oral taxon 071 str. 73H25AP | reverse complement strand
GTGATTGCTTTCATACCAATCATTCCTTTACTTTTTGATAGTTCTATTATATCAAAATTTCTAAATTTTGCATATTTGCTTTCCCTGACGAACAGTCATGTATAAACCACTTAGAAAATATGATTTATAGCTACACATATACTAAATGAAGTACATTTTGAATTGGAGAAGTCTGTCCTATTAAAAGACGATTTCCGCTTGAAAATCGTCTTTTTTGATATTCTCTCAAATACGATATTTTGTGGTTGGTGTAAACTGGTATATGGCTCCCTTATTTTATTTATCAAAACCTTGTAAGTTTTTTTGGCGCTCTTCAGTTTGACCCTTGGCATCCAATTTATTACCATTGTAAACAGTGCTTTCCCATGATCCGTACATTGGGTTAGGGAAAATGATGAATTTCTCACCAAACTCTTTTTGTAATTCCTCTAATTTTTGGTCGCGCTCAGTTTCAGAGGTCTTTGAAAACTCTGCAAAGTCCACAAGATTGTCTCCTAGTAGCATGACTAAGTTGGTTTTTTCTTGGACTGCTTGTCTACGACCTTCTTTAGATTTGACGCCTTTTTCTAAGAACATGAGATGATCGCGGCTTTGTACAGGAATTCCTTCATTTTCTAGGTTTTTGATCGTATCATCTACCTGATCTATCGTGCGGTCAGATACATAGTAAATTTGGACACCGTTTTGGTCTGCAAATTGGAGAAAGTCTTTAGCACCTGGGACAGCCTTGGCTGCGGCCTTTTTTACCCAGACATCCCAGTTTTCTGGGGTAAATGCTGTTCCGTCTTTGACATTTTGCGCTTGATAAGGGCTATTGTCTAGTACGGTTTCGTCCAAGTCCAAAACGATAGAGTAGGGTTTATCTGTCTGTGTTTTTAGTAGTTCTTTCAAACGATTAGTAGCGACATTGTAACCTTGTAGATAGAGTGCCTTGGTTTCAGCTGCTTTTTGATACCAAAGAGTTGACATAGTGTTCTCTCTTGAACGCAACTGATCATAGGTCATTGTAACCTGATTATCAGATGTACTACTTTGTGCTGTCTGTGAATTTGCCGAATTTGTGCCACAGCCAGTCAGTAAAATGACGGAAGCAAGTGTAGAAGCAATTGTAATGGTAACTTTGGATATTTTCATAATCCTATCCTCCTAATAATAGTCTATTAATATTGTAGCGTTTTCATGGGATTTGTGCAAGGAAATATCGAGAGAAAATAAATTTTTCAGTAGTAATTTGGTATTAGGATAAAATTATGTACTTAATTTTGGAATGAAGATGGATATAAAAAAATTCAATCGGCTTGATAGAAAATCTATATCAGCTTCTTTTTGGAAAATAGATGAAAATAAAGTGAATCTTTGAAAGGCTAGTAACATCAAGCTTTTCAGGGATTTTTTTTCTTTATAGATATAAAAAATTCCAATCGAGTTGATAGTCAATATATATTGGGAAAAGGGGAAAAGGAGTGGTAAGATGGTTTCAATCCAAATGGAAGGAGAAAGGTATGGCAAGTAAAAGAGATTTAGTCTTTAGAGCGATTCGAGGCGATGAAGTGGAAAGAGTTCCTGTGGGATTTTGGTTTCATTTTGTAACACTCGAAGAAAAGGGGCAGGGATTAAATAATCCACGTATCTTTCAAAAGAGTGTTGACGGGCATCGCAACTATGTGGAAAGGATTTGTCCTGATTTTGTCAAAATCATGAGCGACGGTTTTTTCCTTTATCCAAGTAATGTCTATAGTCCTAAGATTGCAAGCATTCAGGAGCTGACTTCTATTGAGTCGATTGGTGAGGAACACCCATGGATTCAGCAACAGGTGGAAGTGGTACAAGCGATTCGAGAGACCTTTACCGAAGAGATTGCTTCTTTCTACAATATCTTTTCGCCGATCTCCTACCTCAAGCGCTGGTTCCGTACAGAAACTTCACGGGGAGATAAGGAAGTGGCTAATCTATTGCTTGAAAATCCTGAGCGATTCAGAGCAATTCTAGATGTGATTGCAAAAGACATTGCTTTCTTAACTCAGAAAATCATCCAGGAAGGTGGAGTTGATGGGATTTACCTCAGCACCCAGGAAATTCAAGATGAGCGCATCACACCAGCACTCTATCAAACCTATATCGAACCGAGTAATATAGCTGTTTTAAAGGCGGCTAATCAGGTTGGTGGGACTAATATCCTCCATATCTGTGGTTTTGAAGGTGCGAGTAATGATGTGACGATATTTAAGGATTATCCAGCTCAAGTTGTCAACTGGGCGACTCATCATGAGGATGTTAGTTTGACACGGGGTCAGGAGTTGTTTCAAGGCAAGGCTGTTTTAGGTGGATTTGAAAATGGTAAGAAAAGCTTGCTTTATCGAGGTTCTAAAGCGGAATTGCAACATGAAACAAGGCGGTTGCTGGCTGAAGCGGGTAGTAAAGGCGTTCTTCTGGGAGCTGACTGTACTGTTCCAGATGACTTTGACTTAGAGAGGTTGGACTGGATTCGGCAGGCAGCTGTTCTCTAAAAGGAGGAGCTATGAAAAGTAAAAGATGGGGAATCTTCATTGCAGTTGTCGGTTTGCTGGCCTTGATCGCCATAAGCGTCCTAAAAAATGGGCACTGCAAAAATGGAGAGAGATGTCGTGGAGTTCAGGATTTTTCCAAGTCCAGTCTCCCCTTTCTACGTTCGAATGATATCGCAAGCAGTTTATTAGTTGAAAAAGTAAGAAATGGAGAATAAGAATGTCAGAAAAAAAAGAATGGGTTTTAAAAGCATTTAGAGGAGAAAAAGTTGATCATGTGCCAGTTGGCTTTTGGCACCATTTCACATCCGAAGACGAATGGCTACACGGATTTTCAAATCCAGTCATTATCGAGAAGAATATCGAGGGCCATAAACGCTTTATCCGAGAAGTTCAGCCAGACTTTATCAAACTCATGAGTGATGGCTACTTTGCTTATCCAAATCCAGCGATTGCCAAAGGAAAATCACTTCAAGAATTGGCGACCATTCAACCACTCGGGCCAGATCACGCTTGGATAAAAGAGCAGGTGGACTTGGTTAAGAAAATCAAGCAAGAGTTCACAGAAGATATCGTTGCGATTTACAATATTTTTGCTCCTGTGACCTATCTCAAGTGGCTGCTTGGGGAAGTGTCTGGCGGAGATGACCTTATTGCAGATTTTTTGGTGGAAGATCCTGAAGCTCTGAAAAAGGTGTTGGATGTGATTGCAGAAGATATTGCTAGTCTCAGCCGAGCTGTCATCAAAAAGGCTGGTGCTGACGGAATCTACCTCAGCGTGCAAAGTATCCAAGATCAACGAGTGTCGGCAGCAGATTATCAAGCCGTCATTGCACCTAGCGAGATAACGGTTCTGGAAGCAGCTATTGCGGTTGGTGGTGTCACTGTTCTTCATATCTGTGGCTACGAGGGAGCGCGAAATGATATTCACCTTTTTGCAGACTATCCAGCCCAAGTCTTTAACTGGGCTGTAGGACCAGAGGGAATCACTCTCAAGGAAGGTCGTGAGATTTTCAAGGGACGTACGGTTCTTGGAGGATTCGAAAATGGTAAGACAGGCTTGCTGTATACTGGTAGCAAGGACGCCATTCAGGCTGAGGCAAAGAAACTAGTTGCAGAAGCTGGGGAACAGGGCTTGGTACTTGGGGCAGATTGTACCATCCCAAGTGATATCGCAGTTGAACGTATCCAGTGGGTGAGAGAAGCGCTTGAAAACTAAAGGAGAAAAAGATGAGTAAAAAAGCATGGATTATCGGTGGTGTAGCAGTTGTTGCAGTAATTGGGGCAACGATTATCGGGAGAAGTTTAGCTGGCGCTCCAGCCAAGGAGGGAGAAAAGGCTTCGTCTGCTGAAGTCATAACCTTGAAGGTTGCCCATACACAAAACTACGTACCTTATGACTTTGTCAATGAAAAAGGGGAATCAGATGGTTATGAAGTAGCTGTTTTGAAGGCTGTTGATGAGAAGTTGGCAAACTATCAATTTGAATATACGGGTACCAGTGATGACGATCTCTTGATTGGTCTGGAATCAGGCAAGTATGACATCGGAACCAAGGGAGCTTGGTACACAGATGAACGAGCTAAAAAGTTTGTCATTCCATCTGAACCAGTCGGAGCGAGTATTATCGGATTTACTGTCAGAAAAGAAGACGAACAAAAATACAAAACCATTGATGACTTTGCCAAGAATAAAGGGAAATTGGTTCCTATCTCTCCACAGAATGCTCAATGGAATGTCATCACTAGCTACAACGAAAAACATCAAGATGCACCAATTGAGCTAACTGCAGCAGAATCCTTTAAGGTGGCAGATGCCTATGCCTGGGTCTTAGAAGGACGTTATGATGCCTTCTTTGATATCAAACTGTCCTTTGAAAAAGCAGTTACCGCAGAAGATGGCCCTTACCACCAATATGCAGATAAACTCAGCTGGTTCCCATATAAGGGCATTCCAACTTATCCCTTGATTCACCGTGATGAAAAGGGTGAGCAATTCGCTAAAGAATACGAAAAAGCAATTAAAGAGTTGAAAGAAGATGGCACGCTTGCTAAGCTATCTCAGCAATACTTTAAAGAAGATGTCTTTAGTTACGTAGACAAAGACTAGACCAGAAATTCCAAGATTAGAAAGGGTTTTGCATGGTTTCTTATGATTTTTCCAAGGTCTTTCAGTTTTTGCCGACCTTATGGCAGGCACTTCCTATGACCTTGTCCATTCTCTTTTTTACCACTCTTCTTGGTTCCCTTTTTGGAGGTCTCTTGGCCTGGGCGCGAGTAGGAGAAGACAAGAGTTTTGCAGCGATTTCCAAAGGCTATATTTTCACCCTTCGTTGTACACCGCCGATTGTCTTACTTTTTCTAGTCTTTTATGGCTTGCCAGAATTTCTGAAATGGTGGCTTGGTTTGGATATCAACAACTGGTCTAAAACTATTTTTGTTCTCCTGACGATGATTCTCTTGTTTGCGGCTATTGTTGCCGAGGTCTTCAAGGCGGCCTATCAAGCTATTCCAAAGGGGCAGACAGAGGCCGGGCTTAGTATTGGTTTGACTCCAAGTCAGACTTTTTGGAGAATCATTTTTCCCCAAGCTTTTCAGGTTGCTCTTCCCAATATAACGACCGCTATTCTCAATCTCATGCGGGATGCTGCCTTGGCCTATACGATTGGTTTCGTTGATGTTATGGGTGCAGGCAATCTCTTGATCAGTCGCAATTTAGGGAACTACTCTTTGGAAACCTATACGGCAGTTGCGCTTCTTTACTGGGGGATTGCCTTGGTTATTTCTAGCTTGAGTCGTTTGCTTGAGAAGTCTTTGGAAACAAAAGGGAGGTAAGAAATGGATATAGACTATATTGTAAAGACCTTTCTGGAGACCTTGAAGGGTGTGCCAATCACCTTGATTATCATGATTGTGGCTATGGTCTTAAGCTTTTTACCGGCTCTATTTTTAGCCTTGGGGCAGATTTACAAGGTTCGAGGGGTGAGGAGTTTTTCTCTGGTCTATCTGGCTTTTATCCGAGCGACTCCTCCGATTTTATTGATTCTATTCTTTTATAGTTTGTTTCCAAGTTTGCTGAATCAATTTCTCAAAAGCATAGGAAGTGACTTTAATATTTTCAAGCTTGATCCTCTCTACTATGCCTTTATCATTTATAGTTTGATGACAGTCGGGAGTTTATCGGAGATTTTGCGTTCAGCTATCTTGACGGTGGACAAGGGACAACTAGAGGCAGCGCATGCGATTGGGCTGACTACAACCCAGGCCTATCTAAGGATTGTTTTTCCTCAAGCCTTGCGCTCAGCCTTGCCTAACTTGGCCAATCTGGTGATCAATATCGTCAAAGGGACCTCCCTGGTCTTTGTCATGACCATCAAGGACATCACCGCTATTGCCCGTGTGGAAGCATCCTACGGCTACCAGTATTTCGAGTCTTATTTTGTGATCTTTTTGCAGTATATTTTGATCTGTGGTTTGATTCAGTGGGGCTTCTCCCTACTGGAGAAAGGCTATTTGAAAAAAGAAAAGAGTGCAAAAGCATCTAGCGCGCGTTTTGTATAGGAGGACAGGATGTTACAAGTAGAACATATCGCAAAAACATTTGGTGAGAGACAGGTCCTGGAGGATGTCAATCTCCAGATTAACCAAGGGGATGTCGTCGTTATCTTAGGACCATCAGGTTCGGGGAAAACGACCTTTCTCCGTTGTCTCAACCACTTAGAAAAAGCTGATAGTGGCCGTTTGATCTTGGCAGGAAAAACCTATGACTTATCCAAATTGAGCAAGAAAGACATTCTAGAAATTCGCCAAAAAACAGCCTTTGTTTTCCAGCACTACAATCTTTTTGCGAATAAAACTGCTCTGGAAAATATTCTAGAAGGCCTAATCGTAGCTCGTAAAGTTCCCAAGGAAGAAGCGCTCAAACGTGCAGAATCTGCCTTGGAAAAAGTTGGTTTACTTGCCTATAAAGACTACTACCCTTCACAACTATCTGGAGGACAACAACAACGAATAGGAATTGCGCGTGCCATTGCCGTCAAACCCGAGGTCATTTTGTTAGATGAACCAACATCTGCACTAGACCCTGAGTTGGTTGGAGATGTTTTGGATGTCCTGAAACAGTTGGCGGGAGAAGGTGTAACCATGGTAGTCGTCACGCATGAGATGGGATTTGCTAGAGATGTCGCTAACCACGTTATTTTCATGGATGGAGGCCGTATCGTAGAGGAGAACAACCCACACGATTTCTTTAGTCGTCCACAAGAAGAACGAACCAAGCAGTTTCTGGCTCGTATCTTATCAGACGCCACCTATAGTGTAGAATATATGATTTGATAGATAAGTGTATCATAAAAAACAACACCCCATGACTAGAAGATTCTTCTGACCATGGGGTGTTTTCTTTATAGGAGGGCTAGGTTATATTCTTTGAAAATCTCTTTAAACCAGGTCAGCTTCGCCTTGTCTACAACCTCAAAGCTGTGCTTTGAGCAGCCTGCGGCTAGCTTTCTAGTTTATTCTTTGATTTTCATTGAGTATTAGTTCTTTTTCTTGTTTTTTATCAACCATCCAAGTCCGAGAAGGGCGAGGATGCTGAATCCAGCTGGGGCAAGAAGGGATTTGCTCTCAGTTCCTGTGTTTGGAAGGATTTTCTGAGAAAGAGCCTCTGCAGCAGTTTCTTGAGTGTCAGGATTTGCTGCTAGGTTTTGGGCTTGGTCTTGTTGGGTTTCCAAGCTAGAAAGATCAAATTCTGGTTTTTCTTCCACAGCTGGAGCGACGATGGCACCACCTTGAGACAAGCGGAGAACAACGGCAGTGAGAGCGTTCAATTTCAAGCCTTTTTCAGTCCATTCGAGACCTTGAGGTTTAGCGATTCCTACTGGTCCAGCTTGATTTTCATCTGCCAGGACTTCAGCCTTTCTCAAGTGAGCAAAGGCAGTTCCCAAGTTGAATTCGCGAGCCTTTTCATCCGCATTGACAAAGACTGCGTAGATATCACCATTTGAAGCTGTGATTTGGTAGCCGATGACTACGTCTTCTTTTTCAACACCATTTTTTCCTGGGACAGTAATGAGTTGGACGCGTTCTTTGATATCTTGTAGACTCTTGAGTCGGAAGGCATCTGTCGATTGACGAAGGGCAATCAAACCTTTCATGTAGTTACGGCTCTTGACATTTTCAGGGAAAGCTTTACCATCTGTTGCCTTGGTCCAATCAAACTTGTTGACAGCATCACTAGAGTCGTAAGAGTCATGGATAAAGTAAGGATAGACAAATGGCTTGCCGTCCTTATCACGCAATAAGTGAGATTTGTTTGGGACCTTATCGTCTGGAACAGGAGTCTTGTAGGCTGGATCTAGGAATTGTTTGGTGCGTCCGTATTCCTGACCAGAGTGGATAAACGGAGTTCCTTGAGCAGTCAAGACCATGAGGTTTCCAAGTCGCAAACGGCGATGGATTTCAGCGTAGTTCTCAGCCTTGCTTGGGTCTTTTTTGATAGACTGGGCAATGATGTCAAAGAGAGTCAAGTTATCATGGGCTGCAATATACTGGATCACATCTCCAGGACTGTCTGCTTCAAAGTTAGTTGGTTGGGCAATGAGATTTTTAAAGATGGTATTGATATCTCGCTTGCCACCTGTGATAAAGGCAGGTTGCCCTTCGTTTGGATAGCCAGACTTGAGGTTGTTGCGGATGTCGTCTGAAAAGACAGCGACAGTATCTGTTTTTTTCATCCAATCTTGGTCAGCAGGTTGTACAGGCGTATTTTCATCACCAGTATAGGTTCTCCAGCCTTCACCTAGCATGATAAGGTTTGGATTGAGGGCGCGTGCAGCCTTGTAAGCTTCTTCGATTGAAGCCGCATCGTGATCACCCATCATATCGAAACGGAAACCATCCACTTTGTAGGTTTCGACTAAATACTTGATGGAGTCTACCAAGACACGCTTAGACATGTAGTGGGTTGTTCCCAAACGGCCACCTCCAAAGCTAGTACGAGGAGTTCCGTCTGCGTCCATAAAGTGGTAGTAGTTTGGCTCTAAGTCTTCAAAGATGTCGAGATTGGCAGTATGGTTGTAGACCACGTCCAAGATAGCCCCCATGCCACGTTTGTGGATTTCGTTGATGAGGTTTTTGAATTCGGCAATACGTTTTTCTGGATCCTTAGGATCGCTTGAGTACATACCAGTCAAGGAGAAGTAGTTTTGAGGGTCATATCCCCAGTTGTAGTTGCTGTTGCTTGAAGCATAGGCAGACAAACGTTCTTGGTTCTTCAATTCGTTGACAAAGTAGTAGGACAAGACTGGAAGGAGTTGGATATGAGTCACACCCAAGTCTTTTAGATAGTCTAGTTTTTCGATAAAGGCTTCAAAGGTACCAAATGGCTTGGTCAAGTCTTTTGCGATGGCAGGATCCGAAGTGAAGTCACGAACATGGGCTTCATAGATGACAGCATCTTCGCGCGATTTGAAGTTGCGAATCTTCCCATAGGTCAAGTCTTGCGGTCCTAGTTTGGATGGGTCGACAAAGGCAGCTTTAGCGACCTTATGAGCGGCATCTGTTTTTGCTAGGTCACTGTTCCAAGCTGCTAGTGACTTGGCATAAGGGTCAAGAACGAGAACGGTTTTACCTTGGCGCTCGATTTGGTAGTGGTAGTAGTAGCCAGTGTAGTTGCTGATACCGAGACCAGAGTTTGCATCCAGGGTTTGTTTCCAAGTTCCTTTTTCTCCTTTTTCAAGGGCGACAGTTCCGACTACCTTTTCAGGGTCTTTCTTGTCATAGACAACAACGGAAACCTTATCAGCACTTGGAGACCAGAGGGTGAGGTCAACACGCTTGCCATCTTCTTTTAGAGTTGCGCCGAGTGGACCATCGTAACTGTAGGACTCATCCTTGAGGCGCCAGCTTGAACGTGTGGTAAAGCGGTCTGAATCGTAGCTGACTGTATAAGGGTGTTGGGTGTCTGAGAAGTCACCGATGTAGGTCACTTTTTTACCTGCCTCATCCACTTCCACGTCTGTGATAGCTACTTTATTCCCTTGGTAATCAGTGATGCTGGAGTGTTTGAGGATATCGTCTTTCTTAGCTCCAACGAGGGTAGAAAAACTGCTTTCGATACGAGATTTAGCCACGTGTTGGGCACCAGTCATACGGATATCGTGAACGTAGTAGGGGTTGGTGTAGATGGTTTCGTCATCATCTTTGAGGAAAATCTGACTGTGATTTTTCAAATCTGTAAATTTATAATCCTCTTTTCGGATTTTCACATCATCGCCTTTCTTGCTCTCATCTAGTAATAAAAATCCAAATTCTCTTGCAGCTTCATTGAGTGGAATGTCAATGTAACGGCCATGTTTTCCAGTTGCAGTGAAGTCTGTTCCGTCAGGCCATTCTCCACTGCTTGGATTCTTGACATCGCCCCAATACCAGAGAGATTTTTTGTCATAGTTGCCATCGGTGCGATAGTAGTTGACACGGACAGTTCCTGCTGGTTGAGGACGGTAGTTGTATACCTTGTAGTTTTCATCTAGCCAGGCCTCGTTCATTTTTGGAGAGAGGCGCTCTACCGAACGGTCCCCTGTCAGGTTATCCCCCTTGGTATTGTTGATAAGGAAGCTGACTTTCTTGGCTTGCTCATTTTTGAGTTTGACATCTAGATAATAGCCGTAGTCATCTTGCTTGGCATCCTTGAAGGACTTGGCTCCATTGGGCCAGTTTTCAGAAGGTTTTTCAACATCGTCCCAAGTCCAAAGACCTTGGGAATCCTTGTTTTCCTCAGGAAGTTTTTTCACATGAATGCGGAAGTGGTTATCTGCGATTGGTTCTTCAGAACTAGTGTCTGCTTGTGGTTTTTGATCAGAACTTGGCGTCGAAGTGCTAGTATCTACTTTCTCTTCTTTGCTGTTGGGCTGGCTTGTAGTAGCGTCTTCTTTTTTAGGTGTTTCAGCTGCTAGAGTAGTGTCAGTTGCTAGGGCTTCCTTTTTAGTGTCAAGGGAAGCGTTTGCATTCTTTTGTTCAGAAATAGGCGTTTCCTTTTGAGTTTGACTCGTTTCAGTCTCAGTAGGGGCCTTGGTCACAGCGCTAGTATTTTCCTGAGTTTGAGGCAGGTTTTCGTTAGCCGAAATAGTTGGCATTGCAGCAGAAAGCAGGATAATGCTGGCACCAATGAGGACAGAACCAGTTCCGTTCTTCAAGGAACGGATACCATAAATCATTTTTTTCTCAGTTTGAGATGGGATCTTTTTCATCACAATTCTCCTTGTGTAGTTGTTCCCTAACAGTATAGCACGAGGTAAACATTGGTGCAAGCGTTTTCCTAATTTTTAAGAGAAAATATAATGCTTCATTCTCTTGAAATTTTAAAATAATATATAGGAAAAGATTGTTTAAAAAGTAGTAAAAAAACCTTGAAAAATCTGGCTAAATAAGGTATAATATGAATAATCATTTGTCGTAGGTTTTGTCTGAAATATTGTCCAGACAAGGCTCACAGCAGTTAAATCTTCTGAAAAAGTCAGATTTAGCTGCTCTTTTTGTGCTTTTTTTCAGGGTTTTGAACGTTTGTAACAAAGACTTAAAGATTCTGAAAATTCATCGAAGGGACACGGTGATAGGGGTTTTAAAAACCATATGACGATTAGAAAAGCCTGTTTGACAAGGCTTGGAACTTATTTACAAAGGAGAATCATCTTGGCAGGACATGACGTTCAATACGGGAAACATCGTACCCGTCGTAGTTTTTCAAGAATCAAAGAAGTTCTTGACTTACCAAATTTGATTGAAATTCAAACGGATTCATTCAAAGATTTCCTAGACCATGGTCTTAAGGAAGTGTTTGAAGATGTATTGCCAATTTCAAACTTCACAGACACAATGGAGTTGGAATTTGTTGGCTATGAAATCAAGGAACCAAAATACACGCTAGAAGAAGCTCGTATCCACGATGCTAGCTACTCAGCACCAATTTTTGTAACCTTCCGCTTGATTAATAAAGAAACAGGCGAAATCAAGACCCAAGAAGTCTTCTTTGGTGATTTCCCAATCATGACCGAAATGGGTACTTTCATCATCAATGGTGGTGAACGTATTATCGTTTCTCAGTTGGTCCGTTCACCAGGTGTTTACTTTAATGACAAAGTAGACAAGAACGGTAAAGTGGGATACGGCTCAACTGTTATCCCTAACCGTGGAGCTTGGTTGGAACTTGAAAGCGACTCAAAAGACATCGCTTATACTCGTATCGATCGTACTCGTAAGATTCCATTTACGACCTTGGTTCGTGCGCTTGGTTTCTCAGGTGATGATGAAATCTTTGATATCTTTGGGGACAGCGAATTGGTTCGCAATACCGTTGAAAAAGATATCCACAAGAATCCAATGGACTCTCGTACAGACGAAGCCTTGAAGGAAATCTACGAACGCCTTCGTCCAGGTGAGCCTAAGACTGCTGAAAGCTCACGTAGCTTGCTTGTGGCACGTTTCTTTGACCCACGCCGCTACGATTTGGCAGCTGTTGGTCGTTACAAGATCAATAAAAAACTCAACGTTAAAACACGCTTGCTCAACCAAACCATCGCTGAGCCATTGGTAGATCCTGAAACGGGTGAAATCTTGGTAGAAGCTGGCACCGTTATGACTCGTAGCGTGATCGAAAGTATCGAGAGTTACTTGGATGGCGACTTGAACAAGATCGTTTATATTCCAAACGATGCAGCTGTTCTGACAGAACCAGTTGTGCTTCAAAAATTCAAGGTTGTTGCCCCAATGGACCCAGACCGTGTTGTAACCATCATCGGAAATGCCAATCCTGACGACAAGGTTCGTGTTGTAACTCCTGCGGATATCCTTGCAGAGATGAGCTACTTCCTCAACTTGGCGGAAGGTATCGGACGTGTGGATGATATCGACCACCTTGGGAACCGTCGTATCCGTGCAGTTGGTGAATTGCTTGCAAACCAAGTACGTCTTGGACTTTCTCGTATGGAACGTAATGTCCGTGAACGTATGTCTGTTCAGGACAATGAAGTTTTGACACCGCAACAAATTATCAACATCCGCCCTGTGACAGCTGCGATCAAAGAATTCTTTGGTTCTTCACAATTGTCCCAGTTCATGGACCAACACAACCCACTTTCTGAGTTGTCTCACAAACGTCGTTTGTCAGCCTTAGGACCTGGTGGTTTGACTCGTGACCGTGCTGGATATGAAGTACGTGACGTGCACTACACTCACTACGGTCGTATGTGTCCAATCGAGACACCTGAAGGACCTAACATCGGTTTGATCAATAACTTGTCATCATACGGTCACTTGAACAAGTATGGATTTGTTCAAACACCATATCGTAAGGTTGACCGTGAAACTGGTGTAGTCACAAACGAAATCGTTTGGTTGACAGCCGATGAAGAAGATGAATTTACTGTAGCACAGGCTAACTCTCGCCTCAACGAAGATGGTACTTTTGCTGAGAAGGTTGTCATGGGACGTCACCAAGGGGTCAACCAAGAGTATCCAGCAGAAGTAGTTGACTACATGGACGTTTCACCAAAACAGGTAGTTGCCGTTGCGACTGCATGTATTCCTTTCTTGGAAAACGATGACTCCAACCGTGCCCTCATGGGTGCCAACATGCAACGTCAGGCTGTGCCATTGATTGATCCAAAAGCACCTTACGTTGGTACTGGTATGGAATACCAAGCAGCCCATGACTCTGGAGCTGCGGTTATTGCTCAGCATGATGGTAAAGTTACCTACGCAGATGCGGACAAGGTAGAAGTTCGCCGTGAAGATGGTTCCCTAGATGTTTATCACATTCAAAAATTCCGTCGTTCAAACTCAGGTACTGCTTACAACCAACGTACGCTCGTAAAAGTCGGCGATGTCGTTGAAAAAGGCGACTTTATCGCAGATGGACCTTCTATGGAAAATGGAGAAATGGCGCTTGGACAAAACCCAATCGTTGCCTACATGACTTGGGAAGGTTACAACTTCGAAGATGCCGTTATCATGAGCGAACGCTTGGTGAAAGACGATGTCTACACATCTGTCCACCTTGAAGAATACGAATCAGAAACGCGCGATACAAAGCTTGGGCCTGAAGAAATTACTCGTGAGATTCCAAACGTTGGGGAAGATGCCCTTAAAAACCTTGACGAAATGGGAATTATCCGTATTGGTGCCGAGGTTAAAGAAGGCGATATCCTTGTAGGTAAAGTAACGCCTAAAGGTGAAAAAGATCTTTCAGCTGAAGAACGTCTCTTGCACGCTATCTTCGGAGACAAGTCTCGTGAAGTGCGTGATACTTCTCTTCGTGTACCACACGGTGCCGATGGTGTCGTTCGTGATGTTAAGATCTTTACACGTGCAAATGGAGATGAGTTGCAATCAGGCGTTAACATGCTGGTTCGCGTCTACATCGCTCAAAAACGTAAGATCAAGGTCGGAGATAAGATGGCCGGACGTCACGGAAACAAAGGGGTTGTCTCTCGTATCGTTCCTGTAGAAGACATGCCTTACCTTCCAGACGGAACTCCAGTTGATATCATGTTGAACCCACTTGGGGTGCCATCACGTATGAATATCGGTCAGGTTATGGAGCTCCACCTTGGTATGGCAGCACGTACTCTTGGTATCCACATCGCAACACCAGTCTTTGACGGAGCAAGTTCTGAAGACCTTTGGGACACTGTCAAAGAAGCAGGTATGGATAGCGATGCCAAGACAATCCTTTATGATGGCCGTACTGGTGAACCATTTGACAACCGTGTATCAGTTGGTGTCATGTACATGATCAAACTCCACCACATGGTTGATGATAAATTGCACGCGCGTTCAGTCGGGCCTTACTCAACCGTTACTCAACAGCCACTCGGAGGTAAAGCTCAGTTTGGTGGACAACGTTTCGGTGAGATGGAGGTTTGGGCCCTTGAAGCCTACGGTGCGTCAAATGTCCTTCAAGAAATTTTGACTTACAAGTCTGACGATATTAACGGACGTTTGAGAGCTTATGAAGCTATTACAAAAGGAAAACCAATTCCAAAACCAGGTGTTCCAGAATCATTCCGAGTTCTTGTGAAAGAATTGCAATCTCTTGGTCTTGACATGCGTGTCCTTGACGAAGATGACCAAGAAGTGGAACTTCGCGACTTGGATGAAGGAATGGACGAAGATGTCATCCACGTAGATGACCTTGAAAAAGCCCGCGAAAAAGCAGCTCAAGAGGCTAAAGCAGCCTTTGAAGCTGAAGAAGCAGAGAAAGCAACAAAAGCGGAAGCAACAGAAGAAACTGCTGAACAAGAATAAGCAGTTCACTTAGAATAGAAAGGGAAGAAATAGTGGTTGATGTAAATCGTTTTAAAAGTATGCAAATCACCCTAGCTTCTCCAAGCAAAGTCCGTTCATGGTCTTATGGAGAAGTCAAAAAACCTGAAACAATCAATTACCGTACGTTGAAACCAGAACGTGAAGGACTCTTTGACGAAGTCATCTTTGGTCCTACAAAAGACTGGGAATGTGCTTGTGGTAAGTACAAACGCATTCGTTACAGAGGGATTGTTTGTGACCGCTGTGGGGTTGAAGTAACGCGTACAAAAGTTCGTCGTGAGCGTATGGGGCACATCGAGTTGAAAGCTCCTGTATCTCACATCTGGTATTTCAAGGGGATTCCAAGCCGTATGGGCTTAACCCTTGATATGAGCCCTCGTGCCCTCGAGGAAGTTATCTACTTTGCGGCTTATGTGGTGATTGATCCTAAGGATACACCACTTGAGCACAAGTCTATCATGACAGAGCGCGAATACCGTGAGCGCTTGCGTGAGTATGGCTATGGATCATTCGTTGCCAAGATGGGTGCCGAAGCCATCCAAGACCTTTTGAAACAAGTAGATCTTGAAAAAGAAATTGCTGAACTCAAAGAAGAGTTGAAAACAGCTACTGGACAAAAACGTGTCAAAGCTATCCGTCGTTTGGATGTTTTGGATGCCTTTTACAAGTCTGGGAACAAACCTGAATGGATGGTTCTTAACATCCTCCCAGTTATTCCACCAGATCTCCGTCCAATGTTGCAGTTGGATGGTGGCCGTTTTGCCTCATCTGACTTGAACGACCTTTACCGTCGTGTTATCAACCGTAACAACCGTTTGGCTCGTTTGCTTGAGTTGAATGCACCAGGTATCATCGTTCAAAATGAGAAGCGTATGCTTCAAGAAGCGGTTGACGCTTTGATTGACAATGGCCGTCGTGGCCGTCCAATCACAGGACCAGGTAGCCGTCCACTGAAATCATTGAGCCACATGCTCAAAGGGAAACAAGGACGCTTCCGTCAAAACTTGCTCGGCAAACGTGTTGACTTCTCAGGACGTTCCGTTATCGCCGTTGGTCCAACTCTTAAGATGTACCAATGTGGTGTGCCACGCGAAATGGCGATCGAGCTCTTTAAACCATTTGTCATGCGCGAAATCGTTGCCCGTGACATCGTGCAAAACGTGAAAGCGGCTAAACGCTTGGTGGAACGTGGAGATGAACGTATCTGGGATATCCTCGAAGAAGTTATCAAAGAACACCCAGTACTTTTGAACCGCGCACCGACCCTTCACCGTTTGGGTATCCAAGCCTTCGAGCCAGTCTTGATTGATGGTAAGGCCCTTCGTTTGCACCCGCTTGTCTGTGAAGCCTACAATGCCGACTTTGACGGGGACCAAATGGCCATCCACGTACCGCTTTCAGAAGAAGCCCAAGCAGAAGCTCGTATCTTGATGCTCGCTGCTGAGCACATCTTGAATCCGAAAGATGGTAAACCAGTTGTTACCCCATCTCAGGACATGGTTTTGGGTAACTACTACTTGACGATGGAAGAAGCTGGTCGTGAAGGTGAAGGAATGGTCTTCAAAGACCGTGACGAAGCTGTTATGGCTTACCGCAATGGCTATGTTCACCTCCACTCACGTGTTGGTATCGCGACAGACAGCCTTAATAAACCATGGACAGAAGAGCAAAAACACAAGGTCTTGCTTACAACAGTTGGTAAAATCCTCTTCAACGACATCATGCCAGAGGGCCTACCTTACTTGCAAGAACCAAATAATGCGAACTTGACAGAAGGACTCCCAGCTAAGTACTTCTTGCCACTAGGTGGCGATATCAAGGAAGCCATTCGCAACCTTGAACTCAATCCTCCATTCAAGAAGAAAAACCTTGGAAATATCATCGCTGAGATTTTCAAACGTTTCCGTACAACAGAAACTTCTGCATTCTTGGACCGATTGAAAGACTTAGGTTACCATCATTCAACACTTGCTGGATTGACAGTGGGGATTGCTGATATCCCAGTGGTTGAAGACAAGGCTGAAATCATCGAAGAATCTCATAAGCGTGTAGAGCAAATCACAAAACAGTTCCGTCGTGGTTTGATCACTGATGATGAACGTTACAATGCCGTTACAGCTGAATGGCGTGCAGCTCGTGAGAAATTGGAAAAACGCTTGGTCGATAATCAAGATCCGAAGAACCCAATCGTTATGATGATGGACTCAGGAGCCCGTGGTAACATCTCGAACTTCTCACAACTTGCCGGTATGCGTGGTCTGATGGCTGCTCCGAACGGACGTATCATGGAATTGCCAATCCTTTCAAACTTCCGCGAAGGTTTGTCAGTACTCGAAATGTTCTTTTCAACTCACGGTGCCCGTAAAGGTATGACCGATACGGCCCTTAAGACAGCCGACTCAGGTTACTTGACTCGTCGTTTGGTTGACGTTGCCCAAGACGTTATCATCCGTGAGGACGACTGTGGAACAGACCGTGGTCTCTTAATCCGCTCTATCGCAGAAGGAAAAGAGATGATCGAGTCTCTCGAAGAACGTCTCAATGGTCGTTATACTAAGAAAACTGTTAAACACCCAGAAACTGGCGAAGTCATCATTGGTCCAAATGAGTTAATCACAGAAGACAAGGCGCGCGAGATTGTCAATGCTGGTGTGGAAGAAGTGACTATCCGTTCCGTATTTACATGTAACACTCGTCATGGTGTCTGCCGTCACTGTTACGGTATCAACTTGGCGACTGGTGATGCGGTTGAAGTTGGTGAAGCAGTTGGTACAATCGCTGCCCAATCTATCGGGGAACCTGGTACACAACTTACAATGCGTACCTTCCACACGGGTGGAGTTGCCTCAAATACCGATATCACTCAAGGTCTTCCTCGTGTCCAAGAAATCTTTGAAGCCCGCAATCCAAAAGGGGAAGCGGTCATCACAGAGGTCAAGGGACAAGTTACCGCCATTGAAGAAGACGCGTCAACTCGTACGAAGAAAGTCTTTGTTAAGGGTGAAACTGGCGAAGGTGAATACGTCGTTCCATTTACAGCACGTATGCGTGTTGAAGTTGGAGACCAAGTTTCTCGTGGTGCAGCATTGACAGAGGGTTCTATCCAACCAAAACATCTCCTTGCTGTTCGTGATGTCTTGTCAGTTGAAACCTACCTTCTCGGTGAAGTCCAAAAAGTTTACCGTAGCCAAGGGGTAGAAATCGGTGACAAACACATCGAGGTTATGGTTCGTCAAATGATCCGTAAAGTCCGTGTCATGGATCCAGGTGATACAGATCTTCTCATGGGTACCCTTTTAGACATTAACGATTTTACAGATGCTAATAAAGATGTCCTTATCGCAGGTGGGGTTCCAGCGACTGGTCGCCCAGTTCTTATGGGAATTACCAAAGCCTCACTTGAAACAAACAGTTTCTTGTCAGCGGCTTCCTTCCAGGAAACAACTCGTGTCCTTACAGATGCGGCCATCCGTGGTAAGAAAGACCATCTCCTTGGACTCAAGGAAAATGTTATTATTGGTAAGATCATCCCAGCAGGTACTGGTATGGCTCGCTACCGTAATCTTGAACCACAGGCAATCAATGACGCAGAATATCTGGCTCCTGAACAAGAAAAGACAGAACTTGCACCAGTAGATGAAACTGTGGAAATCCAATCTGAAGAAACTGTAGAATAAAAGTAAATAAGAGAACCTTCGGGTTCTCTTTGCTTTGTTTCAGAAAATTTTCCCACTTTTTCATAAAGTGTGGTAGAATAGAAGAACTAAAATGACAAGGGGATTTATATGGAACAAACATTCTTTATCATTAAGCCAGATGGTGTGAAGAGAGGTCTAGTTGGCGAGGTTTTGAAAAGAATTGAGCGACGTGGTTTCAAACTCGAAAAATTAGAGTTACGTTCAACAGTTTCAGAAGATTTGATTGACCAACACTATCGCGACTTAGTTGGAAAAAGTTTTTATCCTCCTATCCGCCAATTTATGACCTCAGGTCCAATAATTGTGGGAATCATTTCAGGTCCCAAGGTAATTGAAAGCTGGCGTGACATGATGGGGGCTACTCGTCCAGAAGAGGCTCTTCCGGGGACCATCCGGGGAGATTTTGCTAAGGCGGCAGGAGAAAATCAAGCCATTCAAAACGTCGTACATGGATCAGATTCAGAAGAGTCAGCTAAACGAGAAATCGCCCTCTGGTTTAAGGATTAGATTAGAAGAGAACAGTTCTGTGAATGACGGAACTGTTTTTTGTACCGTTCAGCGTCCTAATGTGACATTTCGGAAGTCATTTATCATTTTCTAATCCTGTCAGAGTATAATTTCTTATACGGAGGAAGAAAAGGAAATGATGAAATCAATTCGTGTTTTATTATTATTAGCTGTCGCTCAAATTTTATTTGGAAGTTGTTTATTGTGGAAGGAATCATTTTTATCCTTAAGAGAAGGAAATGTCTATTTTTTAATTCTCATAGTGGGAGTTTCTGGTTTTTGTGCTGGGATTAATTACTTCCATACCTTGGGTCAGAAAAGTCATAGTATTTTGCATTCTGCAGAGAAAGTGAAGCTTATCCATAATCTTCTTTTAATCATCAATCTTTTAGCCAGCTGTTTCATTTTATCAGAAAGTATCCAAGTTGGTACTGAGCTTCAGCAGGATCTAGTTGACCTTTTTTTGCCTTCGTTCTTTTTCTTGCTGGGAGTAGATCTATGGATTTTCTTACCTTTTGATAAATATATTCGGGATATGGACAACCATCTCAACAAGAAGAGAACGGTTGTGATTTCCGTTTTAGGCACGATTATTTTCTTGAGAAATCCCGTAACGATCTCCTCCATTCTCCTTTATATCGGTCTCGGTTTTTTATGTGCGCGTTTCCTCTTTCCAAAATCCGTGCAAAGGGAAATTTCATTTTACGGACATGTGATTCGCGATGTTTTATTTGTTATTTGTATTTTTACCTTTTTCTGAGAAAGGCAAGGAGAACTATAAATTTAGCATAGTAAGTCTATAAAGAAAATTCACACAAAAGAAAACTTTTTGGTATAATAGTAACATGTACACAAAAAATGAAGAAGAGCTTCGAGCTCTCGGAGAAAGATTAGGTCATTTGCTTCAAAAAGACGATGTTCTGATCTTGACGGGAGAGTTGGGTGCGGGTAAAACAACCTTTACAAAAGGCCTTGCCAAGGGTTTGGATATCCGTCAGATGATTAAAAGTCCAACTTATACTATCGTGAGAGAGTATGAAGGGCGTCTGCCACTTTACCACTTGGATGTCTACCGTATCGAAGGAGATGCTGATTCTATTGACTTGGATGACTTTCTCTTTGGTGGCGGCGTGACTGTTATTGAGTGGGGGCATCTTTTGGGTGAGGATTTACCAGATTCCTATTTGGAATTGGAAATTTTGAAAGAAGCTGAGGGTCGTTGTCTTCATTTTACGGCTCATGGCCCTCGGGCTGAACAACTCATCAAGGAGCTTCATGATGGAGTATGAGTTGTGCATTCGTGAGGCAGAGACTTCAGATGCTACAGCTTTGATTGCATTTTTATATTGTGCCGGTCAAGAGACAGACCTCACTAGCCTAGATGAAAATGGTATCATGATGACAGCGTCTGAAATGGCTCTTTTTATCGAAAAACAAGCTGCATCGGAGAATCAAATTACTCTTCTCGCCTTACTGAATGATGAGATTGCAGGTATCTTAAATATCACAGCGGATCAACATTTAAGAGTTCGGCATATTGGAGATGTTTTTCTAGCAGTTCGCAAGAAATTTTGGAACCAAGGCTTGGCGACAATACTCCTAGAAGAAGGTATCGAGTGGGCTAAAGCCAGTGGTGTCTTGCGCCGTTTGCAACTTAGTGTACAAAAACGAAATGAGGCTGCTATCCACCTCTATTCAAAAATGGGATTTATCATAGAAGGCTTGCAAGAAAGAGGAGCCTATTTAGCAGAAGGGATATTTTTAGATGTTTGTCTGATGGGCAAATTGATAGATGAATAACAAGATGATTAAAAAATTAATTGGAATGGTTCTAGGTTTCCTAGCAGTAACAGTTTTAGGTGTAGCGGTTTATGGCTATACCATCTACCAACAGGGAACAGAAACCCTAAGTAAAAAGACTTACAAAAAAATCGGGGAAGAAACCAACGTTATCGAAGCGACGGAGCCACTGACTATCCTCTTGATGGGGGTAGATACGGGAAATTCGGAACGTACAGATCCGTGGGCAGGGAATAGTGATTCTATGATACTCCTGACGGTTAATCCCAAAACAAAGAAAACCACTATGATGAGTTTGGAACGGGATATTTTGACTAAGATCGAGAATGAAAATGGCCAAGTTCAGGAAGCCAAACTCAATGCGGCCTATGCCAATGGTGGTGCAGAGCTTGCAATTTCTACTATTCAAAAGATGATGAATATCCACATTGACCGCTATGTAATGGTTAACATGCAGGGACTTCAACAATTGGTGGATGCAGTTGGTGGGATCACCGTCAACAATACACTTGGTTTTCCAATTTCTATCACTGACCAAGAAGAGTTTAATAAGATTTCCATTGGTGTTGGGGAACAAAACTTGAATGGTGAGGAAGCCTTGGTGTATTCACGGATGCGTTACCAAGACCCTGAAGGAGACTACGGTCGTCAAAAGCGTCAACGTGAAGTCATTCAAAAAATCGTTGAGAAGGTTTTGAGCCTAAACAGTGTGAGTCATTATCAAGGTATCCTCAAAGCTTTGAGTGATAACATGCAGACCAATGTGGACTTATCAGCTAAGAGCATTCCACAATTGCTCGGCTATCAAGATTCTTTCAAAAATATTGAGACGCATCAATTGCGCGGAGAAGATGCTGAGCTACAAGGGATTTCTTATCAGATTGTCACTTCAGAACATATGCTCGAAATGCAAAATCTCTTGCGTAGTTCACTGGGTAAAGAGCCAGTGACAGAATTGGAAACCAATGCGGTACTGTACGAAACAGCCTTTGGTCGGACAGCGCCTTCAACCAGTACTAGTGTTTCAAACGAAGAGGTAGAATAAAACAAAGAATCAAATCGTGGGAAATTTCCTGCGATTTTTTCAAAAAAATTCGAATAGATAAATAGGAGGAAAAATGAAAGCAGAAATTATTGCTGTCGGAACAGAAATTTTAACAGGGCAGATTGTCAATACCAATGCTCAGTTTTTATCAGAGAAACTAGCCGAAATCGGGGTAGATGTCTACTTCCAAACGGCTGTTGGAGATAATGAAGCTCGTCTTTTGTCCCTGCTTGAGATTGCGAGTCAACGTAGCAATCTTGTGATTTTGACAGGGGGTTTGGGACCAACCGAGGATGATTTGACCAAACAAACTCTGGCAAAATTTTTAGGAAAAGCTCTAGTGTTTGACCCTCAAGCACAAGAGAAATTGGATATTTTCTTTGCTCATAGACCTGACTATGCTCGGACACCGAATAATGAGCGCCAAGCCCAAATTGTAGAAGGGGCAACTCCACTGCCAAATGAGACAGGTTTAGCAGTAGGAGGAGTGTCGGAAGTGAATGGCGTGACCTACGTAGTCCTTCCAGGACCGCCAAGTGAGTTGAAATCCATGGTCTTAAATCAACTTTTACCCAAGCTGATGACTGGCACCAAACTATATTCCCGAGTGCTTCGTTTCTTTGGGATTGGGGAGAGTCAGTTGGTGACCATTTTGGCGGATTTGATTGACCATCAAACGGATCCGACTTTGGCGCCTTATGCCAAGACGGGAGAAGTGACCTTGCGCTTGTCCACAAAAGCAGTCAGTCAAGAAAAGGCTGATCGAGTGCTGGATATCCTAGAAAATCAAATCTTGGATCGTCAGACTTTCGATGGACATTCACTGGGAGACATCTGTTATGGATATGGGGAAGAAACCAGTCTCGCAAGTGTCGTTGTAGAAGAGCTAAAGAAGAGACAGAAAAGCATTACTGCGGCAGAAAGCTTGACGGCGGGTCTCTTTCAAGCTACTTTAGCAGACTTTTCGGGCGTCTCAGCAATCTTTAATGGCGGTTTTATCACTTACAGCCTAGAAGAAAAGTCTAAGATGTTGGATATTTCCGAGCAAGAGCTAAAAGAACACGGGGTCGTTTCTGAGTTTACGGCTCGAAAAATGGCAGAGCAGGCACGGCTCAAGACTCAGTCTGATTATGGAGTCAGTCTGACAGGTGTAGCTGGGCCAGATAGCCTAGAGGGGCATCCAGCCGGCACAGTTTTTATTGGACTGGCACATGCAAAAGGGACAGAGGTGATCAAGGCTAATATCGCAGGACGGAGTCGAGCAGATGTACGTCACATCGCGGTTATGCATGCCTTTAACCTAGTTCGCAAGGCTTTATTAAGTGACTAAATTTTGATATAATAGTAAGTAGGTCTAAGGACCAGTAGAATATAGGAGAACAGAATGGCGAAAAAACCAAAAAAATTAGATGAGATTTCAAAAAAGTTTGGAGCGGATCGTGAAAAAGCCTTGAACGATGCTCTTAAATTGATTGAGAAAGACTTTGGTAAAGGCTCAATCATGCGTTTAGGCGAGCGCGCGGAGCAAAAAGTGCAAGTCATGAGTTCAGGGTCCTTGGCTCTTGACATTGCTCTTGGTTCAGGTGGTTATCCTAAGGGACGTATCATCGAAATCTATGGACCAGAATCATCTGGTAAGACAACGGTTGCCCTTCACGCTGTTGCGCAAGCACAGAAAGAAGGTGGTATTGCAGCCTTTATCGATGCGGAACATGCTCTTGACCCAGCCTATGCTGCAGCCCTTGGTGTAAACATTGACGAATTGCTCTTGTCACAACCAGACTCAGGAGAGCAAGGTCTTGAAATTGCTGGAAAATTGATTGACTCAGGTGCAGTTGACCTTGTTGTTATTGACTCAGTTGCGGCCCTTGTACCTCGTGCAGAAATTGATGGGGATATTGGAGACAGCCACGTTGGTTTGCAGGCTCGTATGATGAGTCAGGCCATGCGTAAACTTGGTGCTTCTATCAATAAAACCAAAACAATTGCCATCTTTATCAACCAGTTGCGTGAAAAAGTTGGGGTCATGTTTGGAAATCCAGAAACAACACCTGGTGGACGTGCTCTGAAATTCTACGCTTCAGTCCGTTTGGATGTTCGTGGAAGCACACAAATCAAAGGAACTGGTGACCAAAAAGATACCAATGTCGGTAAGGAAACCAAAATCAAGGTCGTGAAAAACAAGGTAGCTCCACCATTTAAGGAAGCCTTTGTTGAAATCATGTACGGAGAAGGGATTTCTAAGACTGGTGAGCTCTTGAAGATCGCAAGTGATCTCGATATCATCCAAAAAGCAGGAGCATGGTACTCTTACAAGGGTGAAAAAATCGGACAAGGATCTGAAAATGCTAAGAAATACTTGGCAGATCACCCAGAGATTTTTGATGAGATTGACCATCAGGTTCGTGTTCAATACGGTTTGATTGAAGATGAAGAGGGAACCGTTCCTACTTCTGTCGCAGAAGATCTAGCACCTAACCAAGAAGTGACGCTTGACCTAGGCGATGGACTTGAAATCGAAATTGAAGAATAAAGATAAAACTAGGGAAAGATTTCAAAATTATAAAAACGCATAATATCAAGTATTCATAACCTTGATATTATGCGTTTTATCGTGAGAAAGTTCATTAGACTTCTCTTCCTTGAAACAACTAATGATCACTAAAGCGTCTGTATTTGATATGAAAGTCAAAATAATGTTCATCTTGTAATTTTTGGAAGATGTCGCGATAGGCTTCCTCGTCGAAATGGTCACCGCGGTAGAGAATTTCAAAACTCAAGCCATCATACTCTAGAAAAGCGTTAGCTGTTTTAAAGCCATTTTGTTGATAGAAGCTCATACGAGCTTTTCTTTGTTCCAAGTTATCGCATTCTTCATCCAATCGCTCCACTTCAAGCAACATGGTCCGCTGGTAAAAATCAGTTAGTTTGTCGATAATTTCCTTCCCGTACCCGTGACTTCTTAAGTGAGGCATGATGGCAAAAAAGCTAATATAGAAGGCATTTTGGTTGGAGATGGCAAAAGCAAAGCCAACAAATTCTTCTTCGTTATAAAAAGCAAAAAAGTGGGCGTCATCTCGGTCCTGATAGCGCAAAAACTCAGAAAGAGGGACTCGTTCTTCCTCGGGGAAAGCTTCGTTATTTAGCTTTTCAACTTTATCAAGATCTGGAAACACATCGGTTATTAATTGACTGGTCAAACTCATAAATGACCTCCTTTTCTTGATTATAGCAAATTGTCTCTCTGTAAGCAATTGATTTCAGGATTCGTTAAAGAATCTTGTCGGTCCTCTGGAAAGCTGATATAATATCTTTATGAATAAAAAACGAACAGTGGACCTGATTCATGGCTCCATTCTTCCCTCACTTTTGAGCTTCGCCCTTCCAATTCTGTTGTCCAATATCTTCCAACAACTATATAATACAGCTGACGTCTTGATTGTAGGGCGGTTCCTTGGACAAGAATCCCTAGCAGCAGTAGGAGCAACGACGGCTATCTTTGATCTGATTATCGGCTTTGCCCTCGGAGTTGGAAATGGGATGGGAGTTGTCATCGCTCGTCTTTACGGTGCTCGTAATTTTGCTAAGATTAAAGAAGCTGTTGCAGCAACTTGGATTCTGGGTGCCATCCTGAGTGCTCTTGTCATGCTGATAGGTTTCTTCGGTCTTTATCCACTCTTGCAATATTTAGAGACACCTGTAGAAATCCTTCCTCAATCCTATGAGTACATCTCCATGATTGTTACCTGTGTAGGGGTTAGTTTTGCTTACAATCTTTTTGCAGGCTTACTGCGCTCGATTGGCGATAGCCTTGCGGCTCTTGCTTTTCTTATCTTTTCAGCTATCGTTAATGTGATCTTGGATTTATATTTTATTACGCAACTGCATCTGGGAGTTCAGTCTGCGGGTCTTGCAACCATTATCTCGCAGGGTTTGTCAGCAATCCTCTGTTATTTTTATATTCGTAAGAGTGTTCCAGAGCTTCTTCCGGGTCTCAAACATTTCAAATGGAATAAGGCTCTCTATGTGGATCTCTTGGAGCAGGGACTAGCCATGGGTCTGATGGGGTCAATCGTCTCTATCGGAAGTGTCATTTTGCAATCCTCTGTCAATAGTTTTGGTGCAGTCATTATCAGTGCTCAAACGGCAGCACGGCGAATCATGGCCTTTGCCTTATTACCAATGACAGCTATTTCAGCATCGATGACGACTTTTATCTCTCAAAACTTTGGAGCGAAACGTCCCGAACGTATTGTTCAAGGTCTTCGTTTAGGGAGCTATTTGAGTATGTCTTGGGCAGCCCTTGCCTGTATTTTCCTTTTTTTTGCCAGTCCTAGCCTAGTTTCTTTCCTAGCAAGTTCGACAGACAGCTACTTGGTAGAAAACGGGACCTTGTACTTACGTATCAGTTCTGTATTTTATCCATTTTTAAGTCTTTTATTGATTTATAGAAATAGCTTGCAGGGACTAGGCCAAAAACTTTTGCCCCTTATATCTAGCTTTATCGAGTTGTTTGGGAAAATTATTTTCGTAGCTTGGATTATTCCTTGGACAGGCTACACAGGTGTTATTCTCTGTGAACCGCTACTCTGGGTTGTGATGACTGTCCAACTTTACTTCTCCCTTTCCCGACACCCTTGGATAAAAGAAGGCAAGAAAATCGTGGCAGTCGGAGGGAAATCCTAGCTTGCTTTGCAAAAGAAAATCCATTTCCTCTAGTGAAAATCAGCTAGACTTGTGTTATAATAAGAAAGATTAAAATGTGAAAAAAGGAGATTCCTAATGGGACGTAAATGGGCCAATATCGTAGCCAAGAAAACGGCTAAAGATGGAGCTAACTCTAAAGTATATGCAAAATTTGGTGTAGAAATCTATGTAGCAGCTAAAAAAGGGGAACCAGATCCAGAATCAAACACTGCTTTGAAATTCGTTATCGATCGTGCTAAACAAGCGCAGGTGCCAAAACACGTTATTGATAAGGCTATCGATAAGGCAAAAGGGAACACAGACGAAACCTTTACAGAAGGACGTTACGAAGGATTTGGACCAAATGGTTCTATGCTGATTGTGGATACCTTGACTTCAAACGTCAACCGTACAGCTGCGAACGTTCGTGCTGCTTTTGGTAAAAATGGCGGTAACATGGGAGCTTCAGGTTCTGTTTCTTACCTCTTTGATAACAAGGGTGTTATCGTATTTGCTGGTGATGATGCGGATGCTATCTTTGAGCTTTTGCTTGAAGCAGACATTGATGTGGATGATGTAGAAGCAGAAGAAGGAACAATCACTGTTTACACAGCTCCAACTGACCTTCACAAGGCTATCGTTGCTTTGCGTGAGTCTGGTATCGAAGAATTTCAAGTTACTGAACTGGAAATGATTCCTCAGTCAGAAGTTGAGTTGTCAGGTGAAGATTTGGAAACCTTTGAAAAACTTTACAGCGTTCTTGAGGATGATGAGGACGTCCAAAAGATCTACACAAATGTCGATGGATTCTAATAAAAAAGCGAACAGCTAGCAAGTCTGTTCGCTTTTTATATTGGAACTTAGACTCTGGTTCCAGAATCTCTTTGCTGCTGGCTTTCTCCTAGGCCTACAGCTATTTTATGAACTAGTAAGAGTTGACCATTATCCTGTTTTACAAAGGTTAGAGTAACGGTCTTGATTCTATCATCAATGCCAATATAGGTAATTTTCTTTGTGTCGTAGCCCTCAATAGTGGAATCAAACTCGGAGTCTGGCAGTCCGTGTTTTTTGATAATATCCTTGTAGTTGGTACCACCTTTTCCTTTGTTATCAAGGTCACCTTCAATTAAAGCGTCGAACTGTTCTTGTGTCCAAGTGAAGGTATCGTCTTCTTCCTCCTCTTCAGGGAGTGAATCAATGGTATCATCTGTCAAGTCGCGTTCCATTGAGGAGCTAGCTTCTCTATAGGAACGGTTAAACTCTCTGATAAAATCTTTGTAGACATTAGCGTACAGTATCTGGGTCGTAAAGAAAAGTACAACAGAGGCAACTGCGAGAGATGTTCCGATAATGGCCATTGTTTTCCGTTTTTTGAGATTGGCAATAAGTCCGATAATACCTAAGATCAACGCGACAATAGCGATGAAAAACGATAGATAGTTAATAAACGGGATCCAGGACCCTAAAAGTGCGATGGCTCCAAAAATGGTTGCTAAAATCCCTAAAACTTTTTGTTCTTCTGGTTTCATTTGAACGTTTTCTCCCTTCATCAAGTGAATGGATTCCTATCCACGGTAGCTAGTGCTTATTATAGAGAAAATATTCTCCAATGTCAATTCAGACTAAAATAGTTCTCTAGGAAACTTTTTTCTTGACATCTCTTCTGAAAGTGATAAAATAGTTCTCATGGAAACTTAATTAGTTCTCCTGAGAACTATATTCAATCGTGAGAAAGGAGCAATCATGGACAAGCCGATGTTGATTTTTAAACGCTTTGGGCACCAGGTTCACCTGATGGTACAGAAAGAAGCTAAGAGATGTGGCATTGAATTTATGGGTGGACCGCAAGGGCAGGTTCTGCGTTTTTTAGATCATTGTGAACAAAAAGAGGAACTGGTCTTGATTAAGGATATCGAGCAGGAACTCAATATTACCAAATCTGTTGCGAGTAATTTAGTCAAGCGTATGGTGCAAAATGGTTTGGTCGAGTTAGAGGCGAGCCCGAGCGATAAGCGGGCAAAATTTGTTCGCTTGACGGATAAATCGCGTTCGCAGATGCAAAAAGTTAAGGCTTTTTTTGATCGGATTGATCAGAGCCTGCTAGAGGGTGTTTCAAAGTCAGACTTGGCAATCTTTGAAAAGGTACTCGGGCAATTGCAAGAAAATGTTGAGAAGATAGGAGGAGAGAATGAAGAAACTCGCTAAACGTATTACAGGAAAAGAGTGGGGAATGATCGTCCTTACGATTCTTTTCACTTGTTTCTCGGTCTATCTCGAGTTAGAGGTACCGACCTACATTTCACAAATTACAGAGTTACTCGGAACGTCTGGAACGCAGTTGGGTGAACTCTGGTTACCAGCTGCGAAGATGATTGGCTTGTCTTTATTGGCTTTCTTTTCATCTGTTATGGTTGGTTTCTTTGCCGCTCGCGTTGCAGCATCCTATACAACCCATCTACGCACTGATGTATTTCATCAGGTTTTGGATTTTTCGCAGACAGAGATCAAACGTTTTTCAATCCCAAGTCTTTTGACTCGGACGACCAATGATATCACTCAGATTCAGATGCTCTTTACTATGGGCTTACAGGTAGTGACTCGTGGGCCTATCATGGCCATCTGGGCCATTGGAAAAATCCTTGGGAAGTCGGAATACTGGCTCTGGGCAGTAGTGGTGGCAGTCATTGTCAATGTCTTGATGACCACTATTCTCATGACTCTGGCCTTTCCAAAACAATCTGTCATCCAAAAATTGACAGATAAACTTAATAGCATCACTCGTGAAAGCTTGACTGGGATTCGAGTTGTTCGTGCATACAATGCGGAAGATTACCAAGACAAGAAATTCGAAGAAGCTAATGATGAGTTGACTCGACTTAATCTCTTTGTCAACCGTTTGATGGCCATTATGAATCCCATTATGATGGGGATTTCGAGTGGATTGAGTTTAGCCATTTACTGGATTGGTGCCTATATCATCAACGACGCAAGTTTGGCAGAACGTTTGCCACTCTTTAGTGATATGGTGGTCTTCATGTCCTATGCTATGCAGGTCGTGATGGGCTTCCTTCTCATGGGAGCACTCTTTATCGTTCTTCCTCGTACCTTGGTTTCGGCAGGACGTATCAATCAAGTATTGGATCTGCATCCTTCTATTGAGAATCCTAGTCATGCACAGACGGCGGATCCTTCAATTCAGGGGCAGGTGGAATTCCGTGATGTGACTTTCCGCTACTCTAAAAATTCTGAAGCAGTCGTGGAACAGGTCACTTTCAAAGCAGAAACGGGTCAAACCGTAGCCTTCATTGGATCGACTGGATCAGGTAAGTCCACGCTTGTCAACCTCTTGCCTCGTTTTTACGACGTTTCAGATGGAGAAATCCTAGTGGACGAAGTTAATGTTCAAGACTATGACTTGGAAGATTTGCGCAACAAGGTTGGTTATATTCCTCAAAAAGCTGTGCTCTTCTCTGGAGATGTCAAGGGAAACTTGGACTTTGGCAAAAGCAAAGAAACTCCTCTAAGCGAAGCTGCTATGTGGCAAGCCCTTGAATTGGCCCAGTCTAAAAGCTTCATAGAGGATAAGGAAGCAGGACTTGCATCAGAAGTAGCCCAAGGTGGAACCAACTTCTCAGGAGGTCAAAGACAGCGTTTGGCCATTGCGCGTGCCTTGGCTCGTAAACCAGAGATTCTCATTTTTGATGACTCCTTCTCAGCCTTGGACTACAAGACGGATCGTGTCCTACGCCAAGAGCTAGCTGAGGAAACAAAATCCATGACCAAGCTCATCGTAGCGCAGCGCATTTCTACCATTATGGATGCTGACTTGATCTTAGTTTTGGATCAAGGTAAAGTCGTGGGACAAGGTACCCACAAGGAACTTCTTGCTACCAACGAAGTTTACCAAGAAATTGCCTACTCACAACTATCGAAGGAGGAATTGGAACATGGAAAATAAGAAAATGTCTTTTTGGAAATATTATAAACCTTTTCTAGCAGGTCTCCAAATTCCCCTACTAGTAGCGGTTGTAGCAGCTGTATGTTCAAGCATCATCACTGTTTATGGACCAACCAAGATTAAGGAAATTACCAACTTGATTTCAGATGGTTTGATGACAGGAATTGATTTAGAGGCTGTTTCAAGTATTGCTAGCTTTTTAGTGATTCTCTATGTACTTGGTGCTATCCTTAACTATACACAGGCCTATATCTTTTCATCGAGCATTCAGCATTTTTCAAAACGCTTGCGGACAGCAATCGCTGAAAAAATCAATCGTTTGCCACTTGGCTATTTTGACCGTCATTCACAAGGAGACACCCTTTCGCGCGTGACCAATGATGTGGATACAGCGGCGCAATCTCTCAACCAAAGTCTCGGAACAGTTATCTCAGCCAGCTTCTTGTTGATTGCTGTTTTGGTGACCATGTTTAGTATGAACTGGATTTTAGCTCTGGTAACGGTTGTTTCTACGTTTGTTGGTTTTGCGGCGGTTTCAGTAATTATGGCCAAGTCACAGGGTTATTTTAAAGCCCAACAAAATAATCTAGCAGCCGTCAATGGTTATGTGGAAGAGATGTACTCTGGCCACAATGTAGTGACCAGCTACAACGCAGTGGACACCTCCAAAGCGAGATTTGCAGGTTTAAACCAAGACTTGCATGATAGTATCTGGAAATCTCAGTTTATCTCTGGTATCATGATGCCAGCCATGTTCTTTGTTGGGAATTTTAGTTATGTTTTGGTCATCATCGTTGGGGCCGCGCTTGCTCTAGAAGGGCATATCACTATAGGGATTATTGTAGCCTTTATGGTTTACGTACGGACCTTCTCCCAACCCCTGTCACAGATTGCCCAAGGGATTACGAGCTTACAACAAGCGAGTGCAGCCATGGGACGTGTCTTTGAATTTCTAGGTGAAGCTGAGATGCAGGATGAATCCCATAAGGAAAGACAATTGACTGGCATGAGAGGAGAAGTGGTCTTTGATCGCGTATCCTTTGGTTATACACCAGAACGCACCATCATCCATGACTTTTCTGCGACAGCTCATGCAGGCCAGAAGGTCGCTATCGTTGGGCCTACTGGAGCTGGTAAGACAACCATTGTCAATCTTTTGATGAAGTTCTATGAGATTGATAAGGGAAGTATCCGTATCGATGGTGTCGATACCAAGGATATGAAGCGCTCAGAAGTACACGATGCCTTTTCAATGGTCTTGCAAGATACTTGGCTCTTTGAAGGAACGATTCGAGAAAATCTCATCTACAATCAAACGGGCATCAGTGATGAACGAATGATGGAAGCAAGCAAGGCTGTGGGAATCCACCACTTTATCATGACTTTGCCAGATGGCTACGATACTGTTTTGGATGACACCGTGACCTTGTCTGTTGGACAAAAACAGCTCTTGACCATTGCTCGTGCCCTTCTCAAGGATGCACCGCTCTTGATTTTGGATGAAGCGACATCCTCAGTCGACACACGTACAGAGGAATTGATCCAAAAAGCCATGGACCGTTTGATGGAAGGTAGAACTTCCTTTGTCATCGCCCACCGCTTGTCAACGATTCGTAATGCAGATTTGATTCTTGTCATGAAAGATGGAAATATCATCGAGCAAGGCAATCACGAGGAGCTGATGGCGCAAGGTGGCTTCTATGCGGATCTCTACAATAGTCAATTTACAGAAGACGAAGCAGAAGAATAAATCAAAAGAAGGCTTGACGGCCTTCTTTTTCTGCACTATACTAGAAGATAAACGTCTCACCAGTAGACGAAAACAAGGTAATGAATGAGAATTATAAATGAAAAATTATCAAGAATGGTATCGAAATATCAGCTCCAGACTAACTAGTCATCCCCCTCTTTTATTTCTGTTACGCAGTTTCAATCGTTTGATGACAGTCGCCATGCCCCTAGTCTATCTGATCTTGCTAGTCACCACTTGCCTGAAACTAGAACTTGGTCAGCAAGTTGGGGTTTATGTGCTTATTCCTGCATCAGGATTTGTGGTCTTGTCCCTGTTTCGTAAGAAAATCAATCACCCGCGACCTTATGAAACTTGGGATATCAGTCCCCTGCTTGAAAAAGATAGTTCGGGAAAGTCTATGCCTAGTCGCCATGTCTTTTCGGCAACCATCATCTCCATGGCCTGTCTGCATGCTAGTCTACCTGTTGGCTTAGCATGCTTGCTCTTCTCAGCTTTGCTGGGATTGGTGAGGGTTTTAGGGGGTGTTCATTATACCAAGGATGTCTTGGTTGGCTATGCTTGTGGTCTGGTGTGGGGATTCCTTTTCTTCCTATTCTGACATGTAAGTTAAGCTAGTCCTACAACCACTTACTGCTTCAAATTGACCACTTGCTTTTTTGCCCTTGTATTCCTAACTTAGCTTTGATATAGTAGAGTCAGAAAGGAGATGTGATGAAGTTACGAATTGAGATTGACGGCAATTTAGAGGAGACTGAAATTGTCATCAAGACCCCTGCTTTGACAGATGAAATTGCAGATTTGCAACGGCTCTTGCAAGAGTCAAAGGCTCCGAGGTTGACTTTTTACAAGGGGACAGGTGAATATTATCTAGACCTTTCAGAAATTCTCTTCTTTGAAACAGAAGGGAGCAAGATCTACGCTCATAACCAGAAGGAAGCCTATGAAGTTCGTCTCAAACTTTATGAGTTGGAGTCCATCTTGCCTCGTTATTTTAGTCGAGTGTCCAAGTCAACTATCGCAAACATCCGTCAGATTTACTCAGTGGACAAGTCCTTTTCAGGAACGGGCACCATTTCCTTTTATCAGACGCACAAGGAGGTTCATGTCTCACGACATTACCAATCCCTCCTAAAAGAAAATCTAAGAAACATGAGGTAAAAAACATGAAAAAGAAAGCATTTGGTATTGTTTTATTGGTTTTAGCAGCTTGGATCTTGCTGCAAGGGAATTTTGGCATTCCTTCTTTGGATGGTAAGATATGGCCTTTGATTGGTATCGCCTTTTTTGCTTACCAATCAGTTGAAGCTTTGCTTCGTCGTCATCTAACATCAGCAGTTTTTACCGCTCTAGTAGCCTTAATGATTGCGAATCATTTTTATAACATTTTTCCTATTCCAAACCAGTCTTTGTTTTGGGCTAGTATCTTAGCAGTGCTAGGAGTTGGCTATCTCACTCACTCAAGTAAGTTTTGGTATGGCAAAAAATGGTGGTACAACGGTGAACGAACAGTCGTTACGGATAAGGAAGTCGCTTTTGGTAGTGGGACCTTCTATAAGCAAGATCAAGATCTCGTAGATGACCAAGTTGAAGTTGCTTTTGGAGATGCAAAAATCTACTATGATAATGCAGAGATGTTAGGTGATTTTGCAACTTTAAATATTGAAGTGGCCTTCGGGAATGCAACTGTCTATGTTCCACAACACTGGCGTGTCGATTTGAAAGTAGAAACCTCCTTTGGTGCAGCTAAGGCAGATGCTCCTGTAGCGCCAACAAACAAAACCTTGATTATCCGTGGGGAAGTCGCTTTTGGTAAACTTGGAGTTGTTTACGTTAAATAAAAAAATAGTTTAGGCCCTTGATAAATTCGAGAAAGTGTGATAACATAGTACGGTATGTGGTGCTAGCACATCCGCTATATTAGATCTAATAGGAGGAAAACACAATGGCTAAAGTATGTTACTTTACAGGTCGTAAGACTGTATCAGGAAACAACCGTTCACACGCGATGAACCAAACAAAACGTGCCGTAAAACCAAACCTTCAAAAAGTTACTGTTCTTATCGATGGTAAACCTAAAAAAGTTTGGGCTTCAGCTCGTGCTTTGAAATCAGGTAAAGTTGAACGCGTTTAATAAAGATGAAAAGACCTCTTAGGTCTTTTTCTTTTGCTCCATGGATAAAATCATTTGAAAAATAGAGTAAATATCCGCCGATACAGCATTCTGCTTTTACACTTGGGCTGAAATATGATAAAATAGAGTATCAACTAGTTGAGGTAAAAAAAATGACTGTAAAAATTAATACAAAAGATGGTCAAATCGAACTGACAGATGAAGTGATTGCAACCGTAGTAGGTGGTGCCGCAACTGAGATTTTTGGAGTGGTCGGTATGGCTAGTAAAAATGCCCTCAAAGACAATTTCCAAGCCCTCCTTGGTAAAGAAAATTATTCTAAGGGTGTTGTCGTGAAGGCAGCCGAAGATGGTAGTATCGCAGTTGATGTTTATACCGTGTTGAGCTACGGAATAAAGATAAGCGAAGTGTCAAAAAACATTCAAGAGCGTGTTCGTTTTAGTCTAGAAAATCAACTAGGAATTACTGCTCAGACTGTGAATGTCTACATTCAAAATATCAAAGTTGTAGGAGAATAATCGTGTCAAAAATTACTACCAGTTTATTCCAAGAGATGGTGCAGGCTGCATCAACTCGTTTGAATAAGCAAGCAGAATATGTCAATTCATTGAACGTCTTTCCAGTTCCAGATGGAGATACTGGGACAAACATGGGAATGACCATTGAAAATGGTGCGAAAGAAGTAGCAGACAAGCCTGCTTCTACAGTTGGAGAAGTAGCGAGCATTCTTGCCAAAGGGCTCTTGATGGGTGCGCGTGGGAACTCAGGGGTTATCACTTCTCAGCTCTTCCGTGGCTTCTCTCAGGCTATCAAGGGAAAAGATGAATTAACAGGTCAAGACTTGGCTCTTGCCTTCCAATCCGGTGTCGAAGTAGCTTATAAAGCAGTTATGAAACCAGTCGAAGGAACTATTTTAACAGTTTCTCGTGGAGCTGCCATTGGGGCTAAGAAAAAAGCCGAGGAGACAGATGATGCTGTTGAGGTCATGCGTGCAGCCTTGGAAGGCGCGAAAGCAGCTTTGGCTAAGACACCAGAAATGCTTCCAGTCCTTAAGGAAGTTGGTGTGGTAGACTCAGGTGGTCAAGGTTTGGTCTTCATTTACGAAGGCTTCCTTTCAGCTCTTACTGGTGAATACAGTGCTTCTGAAGACTTTGTAGCGACTCCTGCCAACATGAGTGAAATGATCAATGCAGAGCACCACAAGTCTGTAGCAGGGCATGTGGCAACTGAGGATATTACCTTCGGTTACTGTACAGAGATCATGGTAGCTCTCAAACAAGGTCCAACTTATTCTAAGGACTTTGACTACGATGAATTCCGTAACTACTTGAATGACTTAGGTGACTCTCTACTTGTTGTCAATGATGATGAAATCGTCAAAGTTCACGTCCATACAGAAGATCCAGGTCTTGTCATGCAAGAAGGTCTTAAATATGGTAGCTTGATCAAGGTAAAAGTGGACAATATGCGTAATCAACACGAGGCGCAAGTTGAAAAAGAAGCAACTCAAGGAAACAAGCCTGCTGAAACAAAAGAGTATGCCCTTATCGCAGTAGTAGCTGGTCAAGGTTTAGCAGATATCTTCCGTGCCCAAGGTGTGGATTATGTCATCGAAGGTGGGCAGACGATGAACCCTTCAACAGAAGACTTTATCAAGGCTGTTGAACAGGTCAATGCTCGCAACATCATCTTCTTGCCAAACAACAAAAATATCTTTATGGCAGCTCAGTCTGCGGCTGAAGTGCTTGAACAACCTGCTGTTGTTGTAGAAGCACGTACAATTCCTCAAGGGTTGACCAGTCTTCTTGCCTTTGATCCAAGCAAATCAATCGAAGAAAACAAAGAACGTATGACTGCAGCCCTTGGTGATGTCGTAAGTGGTAGTGTAACAACAGCCGTTCGTGATACAACTATCGATGGATTAGCAATTCATGAAAATGACAATCTTGGTATGGTCGATGGGAAAATCCTCGTGTCAAACCCTGACATGCATCAAACCTTGACAGAAACATTGAAACATATGTTGAACGAAGATAGTGAAATCGTAACCTTCTATATTGGTGAAGATGGAAGTGAAGAATTGGCTAACCAAATCGCCCAAGAAATCACAGAAGAATTCGAAGATGTAGAAGTAGAAATCCACCAAGGACAACAACCTGTATATCCATATCTTTTCAGTGTAGAATAAAAATTTAATCGATTAAAAAGAAAGTTGATTTTGCAACTTTCTTTTTTTATGACATTTGTCATATTTCCTAGTGACAGAAGCATCTAGCTCCGCTAACTTCAAAAGGCTATAATTGAAGTATGAAATGGAGGAAGAAGAAATGAAAAATAAAATGATTGTAGCAGTGAGTTTAGTAGCAGCAGGAGTTATGACCTATCTCATGTTTTCAGGATTGGACAAGGGTTTCTATCATTTTCCTTGGGAGCTCTTTGCTGGCTTTGGAATGATGTCTTGGCTTGTCAGAGAAGGTTTGAAATTGGTCAGAGATGTGAAAAAGGAGTTTGAGGAATGAAAAAAGCGATCGTCTATCTCTTTATCGGCCTGTCACTCTTGGTATGGTTAGTGGAAATGTTTACTGGTTGGTTTGACCAAACCTTGCTTCGGCAATTCATTCGTGGTGCTTGGGGTTTTGGGTTTATGATTTTCGTTGTTTTCCCTATAGGAATGAAGTGGTTGAAAGGAGAATCTCATGACTGTGATTAAAGTTGAGAAATTGAGTAAGAAAATAAAAGACAAGGAGATCTTGCGGAACATCTCCTTTGAAATCAACGATGGTGAATGTGTCGCCTTGATAGGACCTAATGGAGCAGGAAAGACAACTTTGATTGATTGCCTCTTGGGTGACAAGTTCGTGAGCTTAGGTCAGGTAACCATTCAAGGATTTGCGCCAATCGATCCTCGATTAAAGCAGCTTGTTTCTGTCTTGCCTCAAGAAAATGCAGTTGTCCAAAGCTTGAAAGTGAAAGAACTTCTATCATTTTTCAAGTCACTTTATCCTAACAGTCTTTCAGACAAAGAAATTGATGATTTGCTAAGGTTTTCGGACAAGCAGAAAAATCAGCTAGCGGGCAAGCTATCTGGTGGGCAAAAACGTTTGTTCTCTTTCGTATTGGCTCTAATTGGTCGTCCCAAAATTCTATTCTTAGATGAACCAACTGCTGCCATGGATACCTCAACACGTCAGCATTTTTGGGAGATTATTGATCAGTTAAAGAAAAATGGTGTGACCATTGTCTATTCTTCTCACTATATCGAAGAGGTAGAACATACGGCTGACCGCATCTTGGTCCTCCACAAGGGTGAATTGATTCGTGACACGACGCCTTATGCCATGCGTGGTGAAGAACAAGAAAAACACTTTACGGTGCCTCTAACCTATCAGGATTTTATCAGCACTTTGGATCAGGTTCAAGAGATTGAAATCAAGCAAAATGCTCTTTCCTTCACCACCAAAGAAGCCAGCCAGGTATGGAAAGCCTTGCAAGAACAGGGCTGCACGATCGAAGAAATTGAAGTTCGCAATCGAACTCTCTTAGACAGCATCTTCGAAACGACTCAAGACTAAAGGAGATTGACGATGAAAAATATGACAAGTCTCATGAAAGTGGAAATCATTCTGATGAAACGGCAAGCCGTATACTACTTGCTTTCCATCGGACTTCCAAGTGTGTTTTACCTTATATTTTCTGGTATGATGTCAGGGTCAGATATTCCAGAGATCGCTCTTCAAGCCTATCTTTTTGCAATGACGCTCTTTAGTATCATGTCAAGCGCCTTTTTCAGTATCCCTAGTACACTCGAGTCTGACAAGACAAACAACTGGCAAAAATTGATTCAACATTCTCCCGTATCTATGGTAGAATATTATGTATCAAAACTGTTCAGTACGCTACTGACTTTCTTGTTATCAATTATAGTTGTCTTTTCAGTTGGTCATTTTGTCCGTGGAATTACGCTACCTTGGCTTGACTGGTTAGTAATCGGAGTTATTTTGCTGGTCGGAAGCGTTGTCTTTATCAGCATGGGGGTCTTGGTGAGCTTGCTTCCCAGTGCTCAATTGATGACGGTTATTGGAAATATTGCCTATATTGCTTTGGCTGTCCTAGGTGGACTCTGGTTCCCTTTGAGTTCCTTCCCAGAATGGCTCCAATCCATTGGAAAACTGACCCCAACCTATCAACTGATGCAGGTCGTCTCTACTTATTTGGAGCACCACGAATTTAATATTCTTGCTACCTTGGTTGTACTAGGTTATACAGTTTTCTTTGGTGTCTTGGTTATTCAACTGAAAAAACGGATCGAGGTAAAATAAATCTATGTTGGAAAAATTAAAAAACACTCATTATATGTTTCATATTTCAACAGTGTTTATCATCTTTCCTATAGCGGGTGTCATCATTGGAGAGTACCCGCTTTTAACCTTGTTATGGACTCTACTATTTGTCCTGGCTTTCTATTCGGTTTTAGTCAGTCAGAATCGCACCGTGCAGTGGCTAGCTTGGTGGATCATGCTTGCTTACATTTTTTACAGTTCCGTTTGGCTGAATGGGAGCTTCGCTTGGTTTATCTTTTATTTATCAAACCTCCTCATTTACCAACTGGATGAGATCTCTTTTCACTCTTGGCGTTTTGTCAGCTTTATTGTCTTACAACCGCTGATTTTGACAGGGATTTATATGGTCGATCAAGTTAGTCCCTGGCAACTGCTCTTTTTCTTGGTGACCTTTGTCTTTTCTGATGCCTTGACTTTTGGTCTCTATCGAATTCGGATGGCAGAAGAACTAAAAGAAGAAAAGAGAAAACAAAATGCAAAGCTCAATCTCTTCTTGGCTGAAAATGAACGCAGTCGTATCGGCCAGGATCTCCATGACAGTCTAGGCCATACTTTTGCTATGTTGAGTGTGAAGACGGATCTTGCCCTCCAGTTACTTCAAATGCAGGCCTATCCTCAAGTGGAAAAAGAATTAAAAGAAATTCATCAGATCAGTAAGGAATCCATGAATGAAGTCCGTACTATCATTGAAAATCTTAAAACTAGAACCCTTGCCTCCGAGTTTGCAACTGTTAAAAAAATGCTGGAAATTGCAGGAATTGAAACGGAAATTAACCACCAATTAGATACTGCTAGCTTAACTCAAGAATTGGAGTCAACAGCTTCCATGATTTTGCTTGAGTTAGTGACCAATATCATCAAACACGCCAAAGCGTCTAAAGCCTACTTAAAATTAGAACGGACAGAGAAAGAACTCATTTTAACAGTGAGAGATGATGGCTGTGGCTTTCCTTCACTAAAGGGGGATGAACTCCATACAGTCCGAGATCGTGTCCTTCCATTTTCGGGAGAGGTAAAGGTGATCAGTCAGAAGTATCCAACAGAAGTGCAAGTACGACTACCTTATAAGGAGAGAAACTAAGATGAAACTACTTGTTGCAGAAGACCAAAGTATGTTGCGAGATGCCATGTGCCAGTTGCTAGCCTTTCAAGCGGATGTGGAGTCTGTCCTACAAGCCAAGAATGGACAAGAAGCCATCCAACTCTTAGAAAAGGAGTCTGTAGATATCGCCATCCTTGACGTAGAAATGCCTGCTAAGACAGGCCTCGAAGTCTTGGAGTGGATACGAGCAGAAAAGCTAGAAACAAAGGTAGTTGTAGTAACGACCTTCAAGCGCCCCGGCTATTTTGAACGCGCGATTAAGGCAGGAGTGGATGCCTATGTCTTGAAAGAAAGAAGCATTGCAGACCTCATGCAAACCTTGCACACTGTCCTCGAAGGGCGCAAGGAGTATTCGCCTGAATTGATGGAAGTGGTTATGACGCATCCCAATCCATTGACAGAACAAGAGATTGCTGTCTTAAAGGGAATCGCTCAGGGATTATCCAATCAAGAGATTGCAGACCAACTCTATCTATCAAACGGAACTGTCCGAAACTATGTCACTAATATTCTTTCCAAGCTAAATGCAGGCAATCGAACAGAGGCAGCCAACATCGCAAAAGAATCAGGTTGGCTTTGATAAGAATGCTAAAAACATCTCAAACGAATGTTTAATCGAAGGAAATCCATACAAGAAAGGAGGAGGCAATTTTGCCTCCTTTTTGGTTTAGAAAAGCGGTTAGAACTAGTGTCAAAGAGATAAAAGATCAGAATAAAAACGAAAAAAATATTGACAAGGAAAGAAAAAATGTGTTACAATAATAGACGGTACTTTTTACTTTTGGTCTCTCAAAAGTGTACAGGGACGTGCTGACAAATGTTGCAAAAGTACACACAGATGGTAGCTGTCACCAAGTGTATCATCACCAAAAATAAAAAAACACAGGAGAATGTAGATGCCTACAATTAACCAATTGGTTCGCAAACCGCGTAAATCAAAAGTAGAAAAATCTAAATCACCAGCTTTGAACGTTGGTTACAACAGTCATAAAAAAGTTCAAACAAACGTTTCTTCACCACAAAAACGTGGTGTTGCAACTCGTGTGGGAACAATGACACCTAAAAAACCTAACTCTGCCCTTCGTAAATTCGCTCGTGTACGTTTGAGCAACCTTATCGAAGTTACTGCCTACATCCCAGGTATCGGACACAACTTGCAAGAGCACAGCGTGGTGCTTCTTCGTGGTGGACGTGTAAAAGACCTTCCAGGGGTACGTTACCATATCGTCCGTGGTGCACTTGATACTGCAGGTGTTAACGATCGTAAACAAGGCCGTTCTAAATACGGTACTAAACGTCCAAAAGCATAAGGAAAGGGGATAAAGAGAAATGAGTCGTAAAAATAGAGCTCCAAAACGTGACGTATTGCCAGATCCGCTTTACAATTCACAACTAGTTACTCGTCTTATCAACCGCGTTATGCTTGATGGTAAACGTGGTACAGCTGCTTCAATCGTTTACGGTGCTTTTGAGCAAATCAAAGAAGCTACTGGTAACGATGCACTTGAAGTATTTGAAACAGCTATGGAAAACATCATGCCTGTACTTGAAGTACGTGCACGTCGTGTTGGTGGATCTAACTACCAAGTCCCAGTTGAAGTTCGTCCAGAACGTCGTACAACACTTGGACTTCGTTGGTTGGTAACCATCGCTCGCCTTCGTGGTGAACACACAATGCAAGACCGTCTTGCAAAAGAAATCTTGGATGCTGCGAACAACACTGGTGCAGCAGTTAAGAAACGTGAAGACACTCACCGTATGGCTGAAGCTAACCGTGCCTTCGCACACTTCCGTTGGTAAGATAGGATGCGAAAGCGTTAAGAAAGTCCCAGAGAAAATAGGGAATCGAAGCAGGTTGCGATTGCAACCAATGAGATTCATCTTTTTCTCCAGACTTTTAGCTTGAGCTCAACTAGATCATGATGCTAGGAACGGTAAGGATGCAAGGTGAAAATAGGAAACTGACGCAGTATTCGACGAATACAAGGAAGTTTATCTTTTTCACACAGCATCCCGTTCCGGCTCAAATCGGCTAGCTAACTTTAGCCCGAGTTCAATTCAACTTGTCTACAAGTTGAAACCAACAAAAACAAGATAAACATTGAGAACGGGTAGGTCCTGCCTATCCGTTTTTATTAAAATCGTGTTATAATAGAATAGAAATTAAAAATAAATAGGAGAAACAAACCTCATGGCACGCGAATTTTCACTTGAAAAAACTCGTAATATCGGTATCATGGCTCACGTCGATGCCGGTAAAACAACAACTACTGAGCGTATTCTTTACTACACTGGTAAAATCCACAAAATCGGTGAAACTCACGAAGGTGCGTCACAAATGGACTGGATGGAGCAAGAGCAAGAACGTGGTATCACTATCACATCTGCTGCGACAACAGCTCAATGGAACAACCACCGCGTAAACATCATCGACACACCAGGGCACGTGGACTTCACAATTGAAGTACAACGTTCTCTTCGTGTATTGGACGGTGCGGTTACTGTTCTTGACTCACAATCAGGTGTTGAGCCTCAAACTGAAACAGTTTGGCGTCAAGCAACTGAGTACGGAGTTCCACGTATCGTATTTGCCAACAAAATGGACAAAATCGGTGCTGACTTCCTTTACTCAGTAAGCACACTCCACGACCGTCTTCAAGCAAACGCACACCCAATCCAATTGCCAATCGGTGCTGAAGATGATTTCCGTGGTATCATCGACTTGATCAAGATGAAAGCTGAAATCTATACAAACGACCTTGGTACAGATATTCTTGAAGAGGATATCCCAGCTGAATATCTTGAACAAGCACAAGAATACCGTGAAAAATTGATCGAAGCAGTTGCTGAAACTGATGAAGATTTGATGATGAAATACCTCGAAGGTGAAGAAATCACTAACGAAGAATTGAAAGCGGGTATCCGTAAAGCTACTATCAATGTTGAATTCTTCCCAGTATTGTGTGGTTCTGCCTTCAAAAACAAAGGGGTTCAATTGATGCTTGATGCGGTTATCGACTACCTTCCAAGCCCACTTGACATCCCAGCGATCAAAGGTGTTAACCCAGATACAGATGAAGAAGAAACTCGTCCAGCATCTGACGAAGAGCCATTCGCAGCTCTTGCCTTCAAGATCATGACAGACCCATTCGTAGGTCGTTTGACGTTCTTCCGTGTTTACTCAGGTGTTCTTCAATCAGGTTCATACGTATTGAATACTTCTAAAGGTAAACGTGAACGTATCGGACGTATCCTTCAAATGCACGCTAACAGCCGCCAAGAAATCGACACTGTTTACTCAGGTGATATCGCAGCTGCCGTTGGTTTGAAAGATACGACAACTGGTGACTCATTGACTGATGAAAAAGCTAAAATCATTCTTGAATCAATCGATGTTCCAGAACCAGTTATCCAATTGATGGTTGAGCCAAAATCTAAAGCAGACCAAGATAAGATGGGTATCGCCCTTCAAAAATTGGCTGAAGAAGATCCAACATTCCGTGTTGAAACAAACGTTGAAACTGGTGAAACAGTTATCTCAGGTATGGGTGAGCTTCACCTTGACGTCCTTGTTGACCGTATGCGTCGTGAGTTTAAAGTTGAAGCGAACGTAGGTGCTCCTCAAGTATCTTACCGTGAAACATTCCGCGCTTCTACTCAAGCACGTGGATTCTTCAAACGTCAGTCTGGTGGTAAAGGTCAATTCGGTGATGTATGGATTGAATTTACTCCAAACGAAGAAGGAAAAGGATTCGAATTCGAAAACGCAATCGTCGGTGGTGTGGTTCCTCGTGAATTTATCCCAGCGGTTGAAAAAGGTTTGGTAGAATCTATGGCTAACGGTGTTCTTGCAGGTTACCCAATGGTTGACGTTAAAGCTAAGCTTTACGATGGTTCATACCACGATGTCGACTCATCTGAAACTGCCTTCAAGATCGCGGCTTCACTTGCCCTTAAAGAAGCTGCTAAGACTGCACAACCAGCTATCCTTGAACCAATGATGCTTGTAACCATCACTGTTCCAGAAGAAAATCTTGGTGATGTTATGGGTCACGTAACTGCTCGTCGTGGACGTGTAGATGGTATGGAAGCGCACGGTAACAGCCAAATCGTTCGTGCTTACGTTCCACTTGCTGAAATGTTCGGTTACGCAACAGTTCTTCGTTCTGCATCTCAAGGACGTGGTACATTCATGATGGTATTTGACCACTACGAAGATGTACCTAAGTCAGTACAAGAAGAAATCATTAAGAAAAACAAAGGTGAAGAATAATCTGTCTTCGCAATAGAAGGAAGTCACTTAGTGGCTTCCTTTTTTTGTCTTTAACTATTCATTTTTGCTGAATATAGTATACAAATTTGGTCGCTAAGTGAGAGAGTTACTAATTTTATCCAGAAAGAAAATATTCTAATTTGATAAATTAAAGTAAATAAAGGTTCCTAATTCCGTAGAAAAGTTAATAAAAATGAGAAAAAGATTCATAAATACACTTTTAGATAGAAAATTCAGAAAATTGCTTCTTTTATCTTGAAAAATTTTGAAAAAATGGTATGATAGTAACAAGCTATTTTTAAGAGAAGAGAAAGGGGAACAATGGAGAAAATCAGTTTAGAATCTCCTAAGACGGGGTCGGACCTAGTTTTGGAAACACTTCGTGATTTAGGAATTGATACCATATTTGGCTATCCTGGTGGTGCAGTCTTGCCTTTTTATGATGCGATATATAATTTTAAAGGCATTCGCCACATTCTAGGACGCCATGAGCAAGGTTGTTTGCACGAAGCTGAAGGATATGCCAAATCAACTGGAAAGTTGGGTGTTGCTGTCGTCACGAGTGGACCGGGAGCTACAAATGCCATTACAGGGATTGCAGATGCCATGAGCGATAGCGTTCCCCTTTTGGTCTTTACAGGTCAGGTGGCGCGTGCAGGGATTGGGAAGGATGCCTTTCAGGAGGCAGACATCGTGGGCATTACCATGCCAATCACTAAGTACAATTACCAAGTTCGTGAGACGGCAGATATTCCTCGCATCATTAGGGAAGCTGTCCATATCGCAACGACAGGTCGTCCAGGGCCCGTCGTGATTGACCTACCAAAAGACGTATCTGCCTTAGAGACAGATTTCATCTATTCACCCGAAGTGAATTTGCCAAGTTATCAACCGACTCTAGAGCCAAATGACATGCAAATCAAGAAAATCTTGAAGCAATTGTCAAAAGCCAAGAAACCTGTTTTATTGGCAGGTGGTGGAGTTAGTTATGCAGAAGCAGCTACAGAACTCAGTGAGTTTGCTGAACGTTACCAAATTCCAGTCGTGACCAGTCTTTTAGGGCAAGGTACGATTGCAACGAGTCATCCCCTCTTCCTAGGGATGGGAGGCATGCACGGTTCTTTCGCGGCCAACATTGCAATGACTGAAGCGGACTTTATGATTAGTATTGGTTGCCGTTTCGATGACCGATTGACTGGAAATCCCAAGACCTTCGCGAAGAATGCTAAGGTTGCTCACATTGATATTGACCCAGCTGAGATTGGTAAGATTATCAGTGCAGATATTCCTGTGGTGGGGGATGCTAAGAAAGCCTTGCAGATGTTGTTGGCAGAGCCAACTGTTCATAACAATACCGAAAAATGGATTGAAAAAGTCACTAAAGACAAGAACCGCGTTCGTTCTTATGATAAGAAAGAACGTGTGGTTCAACCCCAGGCTGTTATTGAACGAATCGGTGAATTGACAAATGGAGATGCCATTGTTGTCACAGACGTTGGTCAACACCAAATGTGGACAGCTCAGTATTACCCATATCAGAATGAACGTCAATTGGTAACTTCAGGTGGCTTGGGTACCATGGGCTTCGGAGTTCCTGCAGCTATTGGAGCCAAGATTGCAAATCCAGAAAAAGAGGTTATCCTTTTTGTCGGTGATGGTGGCTTCCAAATGACCAACCAAGAACTAGCTATTTTGAACATTTACAAGGTACCGATTAAGGTCGTGATGCTGAATAACCACTCCCTAGGAATGGTTCGTCAGTGGCAGGAATCCTTCTATGAGGGTAGAACTTCCGAGTCAGTCTTTGATACACTTCCTGACTTCCAGCTGATGGCACAGGCTTACGGCATCAAAAACTATAAATTTGATAATCCAGAGACGATAGAGAAGGATCTAGAAGTCATTCTGGAGGATGCGCCGATGTTTATCGAGGTGGATATTTCTCGTAAGGAACAGGTTTTACCGATGGTACCGGCTGGTAAGAGCAATCATGAGATGTTGGGGGTGAAGTTCCATGCGTAGAATGTTAACTGCAAAACTACAAAATCGTTCGGGAGTCCTCAATCGCTTTACAGGTGTCCTATCTCGTCGTCAGGTCAACATTGAGAGTATCTCAGTTGGTGCGACAGAGAACCCCAATGTATCTCGTATCACCATCATTATTGATGTAGCTTCTCATGATGAAGTAGAGCAAATCATTAAACAACTGAATCGACAGATTGATGTGATTCGCATTCGAGATATCACAGATAAACCACACTTGGAAAGAGAAGTTATCTTGGTGAAGATATCTGCTCCTGCTGAAAAACGTGCAGAAATCTTGGCCATTATCCAACCTTTCCGTGCAACGGTAGTAGATGTGGCTCCAAGCTCCATCACTATCCAGATGACTGGAAATGCTGAAAAGAGTGAAGCTTTATTGCGAGTGATTCGACCATACGGTATTAAAAATATCGCTCGTACGGGTGCAACTGGATTTACCCGCGACTAAAAATCCAACTTAAATTTGTTAAACCAGCCTATGAGGCAATAAAAAATAGAAAAGAGAGAAAAACTATGGCAGTTCAAATGGAATACGAAAAAGATGTTAAAGTAGCAGCGCTTGATGGTAAAAAAATCGCCGTAATCGGTTATGGTTCACAAGGACATGCGCATGCGCAAAACTTGCGTGACTCAGGTCGTGATGTCATCATCGGTGTACGTCATGGTAAATCTTTTGACAAAGCAAAAGAAGATGGATTTGACACTTATACAGTAGCAGAAGCAACTAAATTGGCTGACGTTATCATGATCTTGGCACCAGACGAAATCCAACAAGAATTGTACGAAGCAGAAATCGCTCCAAACTTGGAAGCTGGAAATGCAGTTGGATTTGCTCATGGTTTCAATATCCACTTTGAATTTATCAAAGTACCTGCAGACGTGGATGTCTTCATGTGTGCCCCTAAAGGACCAGGACACTTGGTACGTCGTACTTACGAAGAAGGATTTGGTGTTCCAGCTCTTTATGCAGTCTACCAAGACGCTACAGGAAATGCTAAAAACATTGCTATGGACTGGTGTAAAGGTGTTGGAGCAGCTCGTGTTGGTTTGCTTGAAACAACTTACAAAGAAGAGACTGAAGAAGATTTGTTTGGTGAACAAGCCGTACTTTGTGGTGGTTTGACTGCCCTTATCGAAGCAGGCTTTGAAGTCTTGACAGAAGCAGGATACGCCCCAGAATTGGCTTACTTTGAAGTTCTTCATGAAATGAAATTGATTGTTGACTTGATCTATGAAGGTGGATTCAAGAAAATGCGTCAATCAATTTCTAACACTGCTGAATACGGTGACTATGTATCAGGTCCACGTGTGATTACTGAGCAAGTCAAAGAAAATATGAAAGCTGTTTTGGCAGATATCCAAAATGGTAAATTTGCAAATGACTTTGTAAATGACTACAAGGCTGGACGTCCAAAATTGACTGCTTACCGTGAACAAGCAGCTAACCTTGAAATTGAAAAAGTTGGTGCTGAATTGCGTAAAGCAATGCCTTTCGTTGGTAAAAACGACGACGACGCATTCAAAATCTATAACTAATTCTTGTGAAGAAAAACAGAAGGCGAGTTGGGGGTACCTGACTCGCTTTTTATCTTAAAAAGTATTTGAGGAGGAGACAATGCTAAGTGCAAAAGACGTGGTGAAAGCCCACAAAGTATTGAGTGGTGTAGTAGTCAATACTCCACTTGATTATGATCATTATTTATCGGAGAAGTATGGTGCTAAGATTTATTTGAAGAAGGAGAATGCCCAGCGTGTTCGTTCCTTTAAGATTCGCGGAGCCTATTATGCCATTTCTCAATTAACAAAAGAAGAACGTGAGCGTGGTGTAGTCTGTGCCTCTGCAGGAAATCACGCCCAAGGTGTCGCCTATACTTGTAATGAGATGAAAATTCCTGCAACCATCTTTATGCCCATCACAACACCTCAACAAAAGATTGGACAGGTCCGCTTTTTTGGTGGTGATTTTGTGACAATTAAGTTAGTTGGGGATACCTTTGATGCTTCTGCTAAGGCAGCACAAGAATTTACAGTTTCTGAAAGCCGCACCTTCATTGATCCTTTTGATGATGCGCATGTTCAGGCTGGTCAAGGAACAGTAGCTTATGAGATTCTTGAAGAAGCCCGTAAAGAGTCTATTGATTTTGATACAGTACTTGTACCAGTAGGCGGTGGCGGATTGATTGCCGGTGTTTCTACTTATATTAAGGAAACCAACCCGACTATTGAAGTGATTGGGGTAGAAGCCAATGGAGCCCGCTCTATGAAAGCTGCCTTTGAGGCTGGGGGACCAGTTAAACTCAAAGAAATTGATAAGTTTGCTGATGGGATAGCTGTACAGAAAGTTGGACAATTAACCTATGAAGCGACCCGTCAGAATGTTGAAACGCTGATTGGGGTGGACGAGGGCTTGATTTCTGAAACCTTGATTGATCTTTATTCCAAACAAGGAATTGTAGCAGAACCAGCCGGGGCTGCTAGTGTTGCAGCCTTGGAAGTTTTATCAGACTATATCAAAGGCAAGACGATTTGTTGTATTATTTCTGGAGGAAATAACGATATCAACCGCATGCCAGAGATGGAAGAACGTGCCTTGATTTACGATGGAATCAAGCATTACTTTGTAGTGAATTTCCCACAGCGCCCAGGAGCTCTCCGAGAGTTTGTAAATGACATTTTGGGGCCAAATGATGACATCACTCGTTTTGAATATATCAAACGAGCAAGCAAGGGGACAGGCCCTGTATTGATTGGGATTGCTCTTGCCAATAAGCATGATTATGCTGGATTGATTCATCGTATGGAAAAGTTTGACCCGTCTTATATTAATTTGAATGGAAACGAAACATTGTATAACATGTTAGTTTAAACTAAAATAAAATTATTATCATATTATTTGCGTAATGATAACGATGGTGTTATAATGAGGGTGATGAAAGGGGGAGATTCCCATGGTTTTACAAATTTTACTTGTTTTATTGTTTTTAGTGGTGATTGCATCAGTGATTACGATTAGTTCTGTATATGTGGTTCGACAACAATCTGTCGCTATCATAGAACGCTTTGGTAAATACCAAAAGTTGAGCAATAGTGGTATCCATTTGCGGGCTCCCTTTGGGATTGATAGGATTGCGGCAAGAGTTCAACTACGCTTGTTGCAAAGTGAGATTGTTGTAGAGACAAAGACGCAAGATAATGTATTTGTGACGATGAATGTGGCAACTCAGTATCGAGTGAATGAAAATAACGTCACAGATGCCTATTATAAATTGATGCGTCCAGAAGCCCAAATTAAATCCTATATTGAAGATGCTTTGCGTTCATCTGTACCAAAGCTAACCCTAGATGAGTTGTTTGAGAAGAAGGATGAAATCGCCTTAGAAGTTCAAAAACAAGTGGCTGAAGAAATGTCTACGTATGGGTATATCATTGTCAAAACGCTGATTACTAAGGTTGAACCTGATGCTGAAGTAAAACAATCCATGAATGAAATTAACGCAGCTCAACGTAAGAGAGTTGCAGCGCAAGAACTTGCTGAAGCAGATAAGATTAAAATTGTGACCGCAGCAGAAGCAGAAGCAGAAAAAGATCGCCTACATGGTGTAGGGATTGCAGAGCAGCGTAAAGCAATTGTTGACGGACTAGCTGATTCTATCAAAGAGTTAAAGGGAGCTAATGTTGAGCTAACTGAAGAACAAATCATGTCTATCCTATTAACGAACCAGTATTTAGACACATTGAATAATTTTGCAGAAAAAGAAGGAAATAATACAATCTTCCTACCAGCAAATCCTAATGGAGTTGAAGATATAAGAACTCATATATTATCGGCTTTAAAAGCCAAATAAAAATATGCAGAATAATATAGTTGTGATGAATATATGTTTTTTTATTGACAGATAAAATAAAAACGTATACAATTAGGAATTGTAAAGAATAATTCAGGAGAAGAACATGGTTAAGTCAAACTTTGAAAAGGTAGAAGCAGTTGTTGGCTGGGTTCGTGATAAGAAGATCACAGGTTACCGTATCTCTAAAGAAACGAATGCGCGTGAAATGTCTATCATTGCCCTAGCGCAAGGACGCGCAAAAGTTAAAAATATTTCATTTGAAACAGCTCTTAGTTTAATCGATTTCTATGAAAAAAATCATGAAAAATTTGAAGATTGAACTGTGGTTACAGGCAGATTTCTGAATCGAGTCTGCCTTTCCTTTACAATTACAAACTAAAAAGACTGCATTCTGTATGCAGTCTTTATTTATTAATTGAGATAACGCTGAAGGAATTCTTTTGTCCGTTCTTCTTTAGGGTTCGTGAAGAGTTCTTCAGGTTTACCTTCTTCTGCAATGATTCCCTTGTCCATGAAGATGACACGATGGGAGACGTCGCGAGCAAATTCCATTTCGTGGGTTACAACAATCATGGTCAAGCCTTCTTGAGCTAGGTCCTGCATAATTTTGAGGACTTCTCCGACCATTTCGGGGTCAAGGGCAGATGTTGGTTCGTCGAAGAGAATGGCGTCAGGATTCATGGAGAGTGCACGAGCGATAGCTACACGTTGCTTTTGTCCACCTGAAAGTTGCTTCGGCTTGGCTTGCCAGTAACGTTCTCCCATACCAACTTTTTCAAGATTCTCTTTGGCAATTTTTTCAGCTTCAGAGCGTTCTCGTTTAAGGACAGTCGTTTGGGCGACGATGGTATTTTCGAGGACATTCAGATTTTCAAAGAGATTGAAAGATTGGAAAACCATACCGAGCTTTTCACGATAATGGGTGAGGTTATAGCCTTTTTCCAGGACATTTTCTCCGCGATAGAGAATCTCTCCTCCTGTAGGTGTTTCTAGTAAATTAATCGAACGAAGGAAGGTTGATTTTCCGCTTCCCGAGCTTCCGATGATGGAAATAACCTCTCCTTTATGGACGGTGAGAGAAATGTCTTTTAGCACTTCATTTTGTCCATAGGATTTTTTTAGGTGTTTGATTTCAAGGATTGGTTGTGTCATTTTTTCAAATCCCCCGTTTGCATTTGGTTAGCACCTGTAGTGTAAGTGTCCATGTCCATATAGCGTTCGATAAAACGTAGGACACGGGTCACAGTGAAGGTGAGGACAAAGTAAATCACTGCAATGATGGTAAAGGTCTGGAAGTATTGATAGGTTTGAGTCGCTACAGTATTTCCTGAGAAATAAAGCTCGACAACTGAAATAACGTTCAATACAGAGGTATCTTTGATATTGATGACAAACTCATTACCAGTAGCAGGTAGAATATTACGGACAACCTGAGGAAGGACAATCTTACGCATGGTTTGATTGTGGGTCATACCAAGAGCAGTTGCAGCTTCGAACTGTCCCTTGTCAACTGCTAGAATACCACCACGAACGATTTCTGTCATGTAGGCACCCGTGTTGATTGAGACGATAAAGATAGCAGCCAGTGTCCGGTCGAGATTGATACCGAAAGCTTGAGCAGTCCCATAGTAGATAACCATGGATTGAACAATCATCGGTGTACCACGGAAGATTTCAATATAGACATTGAGAATCCAACCGACTAGTTTTTGTAGGCCGTAAATGGCTTTGTTTTCAGAGAGAGGAGCCGTACGGAAGACACCAATGGCAAGACCGATAATGAGACCTACGATAGTTCCGATGATTGAGATTAAAAGAGTGACACCTGCACCACGCAAGAGCTGTTGCCAGTTTTCAGAAAGAATTTTAGCAACTTGGCTGAAGAAATTACTGCTACTTTCTTCAGTTGCTGTTGCTTCGGCAGGTTGCTCCTGAATCATACGATCCATCAGTGCAACTTGTTCATCTTTGGAGATGGTTTCAATACTAGCATTAATTTGGCTGATACGACTGTCATCTTTACGAAGTCCAATGGCAATAGCAGTATCTTCTTCTCCAGTCTTGAAACCTGGTTCTACTTGGACCATCTTGAACTTAGAGTTAGCGGCTTCGGCAGTCAGTGCTTCAGGGCGTTCCGAAACATAGGCATCAATAACACCAGCCTCAAGAGCTTGGCGCATTTGGGCAAAGTCGCCCATAGCTGTTTCTTTCTTGACACCAGGGATTTGGGAAATCAAATCATAAAGGTAAACACCTTGTTGAGAAGTGATTTTTGCTCCGCTAAAGTCCTCTAAAGATTTGGCATTCGCATAGGCAGAGTCCTTTTTGACCAATAGAACTGGCTCGCTAGTATAGTAACTGCTTGAAAAAGCAATTTCTTGTTTGCGTTCAGCGGTTGGGCTCATACCGGCAATGATCATATCGATTTTGCCAGAAGTAAGGGCTGGAACAAGTCCTTCCCACTTGGTTTTCACGACCAAAGGTTCCTTACCCAGATCTTTGGCAATCTTTTTAGCGATTTGAACATCATAGCCGTTGGCATATTGGTTGGTACCGTCGATTTTGACAGCACCATTACTATCGTCGTCTTGGGTCCAGTTGAAGGGAGCGTAAGCTGCCTCCATTCCGATGCGTAAATATTCGTCGGCTTGGACTTGGCTAGCTAGTCCTAATGTAAGGGCTAGGCTAGCAAGAATAGATAAGCATAATTTTTTCATGTTTTCTCCTATTTCTGGTCTAAAAATGACTTCTCTCTATTGTATCTAAAAATGGTGAGATTTTCAATACAAGTAAGCCTTTACTTATAAAAAATGATATAATGATAGCAAAGATAAAAAGGGGGATTGTGTTGTGAAAAAGAATTTTTTCGTGCTTTTATTTAGCTTGTTTTGTATTTTACCACTCTCTGTTTTTGCGGTTGATTTTAAGATTCGCTCTTATCAAGGTGATTTGTATATTCATGCAGATAATACAGCAGAATTTAGGGAGAAAGTAGTCTATTATTTTGATGAAGACTTTAATGGACAACTAGTAGGACTTGGCCGTTCTGGTAAGATGCCAAAGGGCTTTGAAATAGATTCCAGTCCGAAGATTCAGGTATGGAAAAATGCTAGCGCCATTGAAAATGTCAATAGTGAAGTAATAGAAGGAACAGAAGGGTATACTGTAAAAGTGTATAATCCAGGCCAAGAAGGGGATACCGTTGAAGTGGTAATCACATGGCAACTAAAAAACCTCCTATTTCTATATGATGATATCGCGGAACTTAATTGGCAACCCTTGACAGATAGTTCAGAACCTATCGAAAATTTTGAGTTTCGGGTAACAGGCTTTAATGGAGCTGAAAAACTTTTCTTTCATACAGGGAAACTCTTTACAGAGGGCAAGGTAGAGAAGACAGGTGGTGATTATCGTGTTCATTTGCAGAACCTACCTCGTCAGCGTGGGGTTGAATTGCATGCCTATTGGCCTAGAAAAGATTTTGGAACAGCTTTGGATCAGGGATTGAAGGGCAATCGTTTAGCAGAATTTGAAAAAATAGAGGAGTCCATTGCTGCTGAAAAAGCTCAAAGCAAAGCTCTGGTTACGTGGGTTATCCCTTTTTTACTCTCGCTTTCTTTAGTCTTTAGTGTCATTTTCTATCGCATTTACCGAAGAAAAACCTCCCCATCGAAGAAACATGCTAAAAATCACCGTCTCTACGAACCGCCAATGGACTTAGAACCGATGGTTTTATCGGAATCTGTTTACTCCACTTCTTTAGAGGAAGTCAGTCCCTTGACCAAGGGAGGAGGGAAGTTCACCTTTGACCAACTCGTTCAGGCAACCTTATTGGATGTGATCGACCGTGGAAATATTTCAATCATCTCAAATGGAGATGAGGTCCGTCTAAAAGTCGTAAAAGAAAAAGGATTGGCAAGTTTTGAAAAAGATTGTCTTAATTTGGCCTTTTCAGGAAGAGAAGAAGTGCTTGTTTCAGACTTGTTTGCAGATTACCAAGTGTCAACTAGTCTTTACCAAGGTGCAAAAGCAGCTGATGAAAAAAGGATTCAGAAAACAGGACGTAAGCTTAAGTCTTCTTTCGAGCAAGCTCTGAAGCAGATGCAGGATGGGGTGAGAAAGCGGGTTTCCTCTTTGCAACTTCCAGATTATTATCGTCCACTGAGTAATGGGGAAAAAATCCTGCGATTGACGATAGGTGTCTCTACACTTCTACCTGCTTTCGTTGGTTTTGGCTGGTTCTTGTACAGTTTGGATGCTCACGGGTATCTTTCCCTGCCACTTCCTATCCTTGGGTTTGTGAGCTTGATGTTAGCTGCCGTCTATTATTGGACAACCCGATTTGATACTCGTGATGGTGTTTTAAACGAAGAAGGACTAGAAGCGTACTATCTCTGGACTAGTTTTGAAAACATGCTTCGCGATATCGCCCATCTAGACAAGGCAGAATTAGAGAGTATTGTTCTTTGGAATCGCCTCCTTGTCTATGCTACTTTATTTGGTTATGCGGACAAGGTGAGCCATTTGATGAGATCTTATCAGATTCAGGTCGAGAACCCAGATATCAATCTTTATGTAGCTTATGGCTGGCACAGTATGTTTTACCATTCAACTGCTCAAATGAGCCACTATGCTAGTATTGCAAATACAGCAAGTACCTACTCCGTCTCTTCTGGAAGTGGAAGTTCTGGCGGAGGATTCTCAGGAGGCGGAGGCGGTGGTAGCATCGGGGCCTTCTAGAAAAATCTATCACAGAATCTGAAATTATGCTATAATAGAGGACAGAAAAAGGAGTAATACATGTATCTTATTGAAATTTTGAAGTCAATCTTTTTTGGGATTGTTGAAGGAATTACGGAATGGTTGCCCATTTCAAGTACTGGCCACTTGATCTTGGTTGAAGAATTTGTGCAATACAAGGACCAAAATGAAGCCTTTATGTCCATGTTTAATGTTGTCATTCAGCTTGGTGCCATTTTAGCAGTTATGGTCATTTACTTTAATAAGCTTAATCCTTTCAAACCTGGTAAAACTAAGGTAGAAGTTCGTAGAACTTGGCAATTGTGGTCAAAAGTTCTCGTTGCAACCTTGCCTTTACTATTGGTCTTTAAGTTAGATGATTGGTTTGATGCCAACTTCCATAACATGGTTTCGGTTGCCATTATGTTGATTATCTATGGTGTTGCCTTTATCTATCTTGAAAAACGAAATAAGGCGCAAGCCATTGAACCAACAGTAACAGAGCTAGACAAGTTGCCTTATAAAACAGCTCTTTACATTGGGCTCTTCCAAGTCCTCGCCCTCTTCCCAGGAACGAGCCGTTCAGGTGCGACTATCGTTGGTGGTTTGTTGAATGGAACAAGTCGCTCTGTCGTAACAGAGTTTACCTTCTATCTCGGAATTCCTGTTATGTTCGGAGCCAGTGCTTTAAAGATTTTCAAATTTATTAAAGCAGGTCAACTCTTGAGTTTTGAGCAACTGTTCTTGCTCTTGGTTGCTATGGGTGTTGCCTTTGCGGTCAGCATGCTTGCTATTCGTTTCTTGACCAGCTATGTGAAGAAGCACGACTTTACACTCTTTGGTAAATACCGTATCGTACTCGGTAGTGTCTTGTTGCTTTATAGTTTTGTGCGTTTATTTGTATAAGAAAAAGCTTGAAGGGAGATTCCTTCAAGCTTTTTAAAATCCTGTCACTGTAATTCCTAGTAGACGAACGCCTTTCTCTTTTTCAGCTAGTTCTTCGTAGAGTTGAAGGGCAGTTTGAGAAATCTGACTAGCATCCTGTGTTGCTTGTGGGAGGCTTTTCCGTCTAGTTAGAGTAGAGAAGTCAGCATATCGTATTTTTAGGATAATGATTTTTCCAGCTTTGCCTTGTTGGCTGAGATTGTGAGCTACCTTTTCTGAGAGAAGAGTTAGCTCTTTTTTGATGTCTTCTTCTACTTGCAGGATTTTTCCGTAGGTTTTTTCCTTGCCAATGGACTTGCGAATACGATTGGCCTTGACCGGTGAATTATGAATGCCCCTAGCCTTTCGATAAAGATCAAAACCGAGTCTGCCAAACCGATCGATTAAAGTGACTTCAGAAACAGCCAATAAGTCTTCACCAGTATAAATGCTCATTTCATGAAGGCGTTCAACTGTTTTTTTGCCCACACCGTGAAATTTAGCAATGTCCATTTGTTTGAGAAAATCCTCAGCCTGATCTGGGAGGATGACTGTTAAACCATGTGGTTTTTGATAGTCACTAGCCATTTTAGCTAGGAATTTGTTATAAGAAACACCTGCAGAAGCAGTCAGGTGTAGTTCCTGCCAGATATCTTGTTGGATGAGACGGGCTATTTTGACGGCCGACTTGATACCGAGTTTATTTTCCGTCACATCTAAGTAAGCCTCGTCAATACTCATAGGTTCGATCAAATCCGTGTAGCGTTTAAAAATAGCTCGAATCTGAAGACCCACTACCTTATACTTTTCATAATTTCCAGAGATAAAGACGGCTTGAGGACAACGTTCATAAGCTTCTTTAGAACTCATGGCTGAATGAACACCAAAAGCTCGCGCCTCATAGCTACAGGTAGAAACGACGCCACGCCCACCTGTTTGTCTGGGGTCACTCCCGATGATGACAGGTTTGCCCTTTAACTTAGGATTATCTCTGATTTCCACCGCAGCAAAAAAGGCATCCATGTCGATATGGATGATTTTTCTTGACAAATCATTAATCAATGGAAATATGAGCATTTGGCTTCCTTTCTAGTGTCGTTTTCTATTCATTATACCTTTTTTTCTGAAAAAATGGAAAAGAGTAATTTTCCTTTCAAATATATAATACAGATTGTATTGAAAAACAGACTGTATTATAAAAGAAAGCGCTAAAAAGGCTGTTTTCCCCTTGATGAAATCGGTTACTGTATGGTATACTTGTCTCATGAATGTAACAGATACTTGTTACTAGAAAGAAAAATGAGGACATTAACATGGTTGTTAAGACAGTTGTTGAAGCGCAAGATATTTTTGATAAAGCTTGGGAAGGCTTCAAAGGCGTAGATTGGAAAGAAAAAGCAAGTATTTCTCGCTTCGTTCAAGCTAACTACACACCTTACGATGGAGATGAAAGTTTCCTTGCTGGACCAACAGAACGTTCACTCCACATCAAAAAAATCGTAGAAGAAACAAAAGCACACTACGAAGAAACTCGTTTCCCAATGGACACTCGTCCAACATCTATTGCTGATATTCCTGCTGGATTTATCGACAAAGAAAACGAATTGATCTTCGGTATCCAAAACGATGAACTCTTCAAATTGAATTTCATGCCAAAAGGTGGTATCCGTATGGCTGAAACTACTTTGAAAGAAAATGGATACGAACCAGATCCAGCTGTTCACGAAATCTTCACTAAATATGTGACAACAGTTAACGACGGTATCTTCCGTGCTTACACTTCAAACATCCGTCGTGCTCGTCACGCTCACACTGTAACTGGTCTTCCAGATGCATACTCACGTGGACGTATCATCGGTGTTTATGCACGTCTTGCTCTTTACGGTGCAGACTACTTGATGCAAGAAAAAGTAAACGATTGGAATGCAATTGAAGAAATCGATGAAGAAACAATCCGTCTTCGTGAAGAAGTAAACCTTCAATACCAAGCATTGCAACAAGTCGTTCGCTTGGGTGACCTTTACGGAGTTGATGTCCGCAAACCAGCGATGAACGTTAAAGAAGCCATCCAATGGGTTAACATCGCCTTCATGGCTGTCTGCCGTGTTATCAACGGTGCTGCTACATCTCTAGGACGTGTGCCAATCGTACTTGATATCTTTGCAGAACGTGACCTTGCTCGTGGTACATTTACTGAATCAGAAATCCAAGAGTTTGTTGATGATTTCGTTATGAAACTTCGTACAGTTAAATTTGCTCGTACAAAAGCATATGACCAATTGTACTCAGGTGACCCAACCTTCATCACAACTTCTATGGCAGGTATGGGTAACGACGGTCGTCACCGTGTTACTAAGATGGACTACCGTTTCTTGAATACTCTTGATAACATCGGTAACTCACCAGAACCAAACTTGACAGTTCTTTGGACTGACAAATTGCCATACAACTTCCGTCGCTACTGTATGCACATGAGCCACAAACACTCTTCTATCCAATATGAAGGTGTAACAACAATGGCTAAAGACGGATATGGTGAAATGAGCTGTATCTCATGCTGTGTGTCACCACTCGACCCAGAAAACGAAGAACAACGCCACAATATCCAGTACTTCGGTGCTCGTGTAAACGTATTGAAAGCCCTTCTTACTGGTTTGAATGGTGGTTACGACGATGTTCACAAAGACTACAAAGTATTTGACATCGATCCTATCCGTGACGAAGTTCTTGAATTTGAATCAGTTAAAGCGAACTTTGAAAAATCTCTTGACTGGTTGACTGACACTTATGTAGATGCTTTGAACATCATCCACTATATGACAGACAAGTACAACTACGAAGCTGTTCAAATGGCCTTCTTGCCAACTAAACAACGTGCAAACATGGGATTCGGTATCTGTGGATTTGCCAACACTGTTGATACATTGTCAGCAATCAAGTACGCTACAGTTAAACCAATCCGTGACGAAAATGGCTACATCTACGATTACGAAACAATCGGTGAATACCCACGTTGGGGTGAAGATGACCCACGTTCAAACGAATTGGCAGAATGGTTGATCGAAGCTTACACAACTCGTCTACGTAGCCACAAACTTTACAAGAACGCAGAAGCTACAGTATCACTTTTGACCATCACATCTAACGTTGCTTACTCTAAACAAACTGGTAACTCACCAGTCCACAAAGGTGTATACCTCAACGAAGATGGTTCTGTGAACTTGTCTAAACTTGAATTCTTCTCACCAGGTGCGAACCCTTCTAACAAAGCTAAAGGTGGATGGTTGCAAAACTTGAACTCACTTGCTAGCCTAGACTTTGGTTACGCAGCTGACGGTATCTCATTGACAACTCAAGTTTCTCCACGTGCTCTTGGTAAGACTCGTGATGAGCAAGTTGATAACTTGGTAACAATCCTTGATGGTTACTTCGAAAACGGTGGACAACACGTTAACTTGAACGTTATGGACTTGAACGATGTTTATGAAAAGATCATGTCAGGTGAAGATGTTATCGTGCGTATCTCTGGATACTGTGTAAACACTAAATACCTCACTCCAGAACAAAAAACTGAATTGACACAACGTGTCTTCCACGAAGTTCTTTCAATGGATGATGCATTGAGCTAAGATTCAATTAGAATAGAAAGAAAGCCAGTTAATCTAACTGGTTTTCTTGTGCTCTAAAAACTTTTTAAAAATAGTCAAATTTGGTCAAAAAGTTATTGACTTTTACTGACCAATGTGATATAGTAGAAACATAAGGAAAATGAACTCCTTAGAAAGCTTCGTTTTCAATGAACCATTCCTTGAGAATGAGGTATAGAATCCCAAGAAAGGGGTGAGGCCTATGTTTAATCTAACAGACTTTGAAAAGAAGATGATAAAAGGCTTATTTAAAAAAGAAAAACCAGAAATTATTCTTAGGGTAGCAAGTTAGCTAGTCTAAATTTTTTAAAACAAAGGTCAAAGATAGTCAATATCAGAAATCGCAAATCATAAACAATAAATGAGGTAAAAAATATGAACAACAACTTTAATAACTTTAACAACATGGATGATTTATTTAACCAATTGATGGGTGGTATGCGAGGATACAGTTCTGAAAACCGTCGCTACTTGATTAATGGACGCGAAGTGACACCTGAGGAATTTGCTCAGTATCGTGCAACTGGGCAATTGCCAAGAAATGCAGAGTCTGATGCGCAAATGCAACAACACGCTTCAGGTATGAAACAAGACGGTGTCCTTGCTAAATTAGGTCGTAACTTGACAGCGGAAGCTCGTGAGGGTAAGTTGGATCCTGTTATTGGACGAAACAAGGAAATTCAAGAAACATCTGAAATCCTCTCACGTCGTACCAAGAACAATCCTGTTCTGGTAGGAGATGCAGGTGTTGGTAAGACAGCTGTCGTTGAAGGATTGGCGCAAGCCATTGTGAACGGAGATGTTCCAGCTGCTATTAAGAACAAGGAAATCATTTCCATTGATATCTCAGGTCTCGAGGCTGGTACTCAATACCGTGGTAGCTTTGAAGAAAACATTCAAAATCTTGTTAGTGAAGTGAAAGAAGCGGGAAATATCATTCTCTTCTTTGATGAAATTCACCAAATTCTTGGTGCTGGTAGCACTGGTGGTGATAGTGGCTCTAAGGGACTTGCAGATATTCTCAAGCCAGCTCTCTCCCGTGGTGAATTGACTGTTATTGGGGCAACAACTCAAGACGAATACCGTAACACTATCTTGAAGAATGCGGCTCTTGCTCGTCGTTTCAACGAAGTTAAGGTCAATGCTCCTTCAGCAGAGGATACCTTTAAAATTCTTCAAGGAATTCGTGACCTCTACCAACAACACCACAATGTCATCTTGCCAGACGAAGTTTTGAAAGCAGCAGTAGATTATTCTGTCCAATACATTCCTCAACGTAGCTTGCCAGATAAGGCTATTGACCTTGTCGATGTTACAGCAGCTCACTTGGCAGCTCAACATCCAGTAACAGATGTTCATGCTGTTGAACGTGAAATTGAGGCAGAAAAAGACAAGCAAGAAAAAGCAGTTGAAGCAGAAGACTTCGAAGCAGCTCTTAATGCCAAAACACGTATTGCAGAATTAGAAAAGAAAATCGAAAACCACACAGAAGATATGAAGGTAACTGCCACTGTCAATGATGTGGCCGAATCTGTGGAACGGATGACAGGTATTCCAGTATCACAAATGGGAGCTTCAGACATCGAACGTTTGAAAGATATGGCTCATCGCTTGGAACACAAGGTTATCGGCCAAGATAAAGCGGTTGAAGCTGTAGCTCGTGCTATCCGTCGTAACCGTGCTGGTTTTGATGAAGGCAATCGCCCAATCGGTAGCTTCCTCTTTGTAGGTCCTACTGGGGTTGGTAAGACAGAACTTGCTAAGCAATTGGCGCTCGATATGTTTGGAACTAAGGATGCTATCATTCGTTTGGATATGTCGGAATACAGTGACCGAACAGCTGTATCTAAGCTGATCGGTACAACTGCCGGTTATGTGGGGTATGATGACAATAGCAATACCTTGACAGAACGTGTTCGTCGTAATCCTTACTCTATCATTCTATTGGACGAAATTGAAAAGGCGGATCCTCAAGTCATTACCCTTCTCCTCCAAGTTTTGGATGATGGTCGCTTGACAGATGGCCAAGGAAATACCGTTAACTTTAAAAACACTGTCATTATCGCAACATCAAATGCTGGCTTTGGCTATGAAGCCAACTTGACAGAAGATGCGGATAAACCAGAGTTGATGGATCGCTTGAAACCATTCTTCCGTCCAGAGTTCCTCAACCGCTTTAACGCTGTTATCGAGTTCTCACACTTAAATAAGGAAGATCTTTCTAAGATTGTGGACTTGATGTTGGCTGAAGTCAACCAAACCTTGGCTAAGAAAGATATTGATTTGGAAGTCAGCCAAGCCGCTAAGGACTTTATCACAGAAGAAGGTTATGACGAAGTCATGGGTGTTCGTCCTCTCCGACGCGTGGTTGAACAACAAATCCGTGATAAAGTAACGGACTTCCACTTGGATCACCTAGATGCCAAACACCTAGAAGCAGATATGGAAGATGGCGTTTTGGTCATTCGTGAGAAAGCCTAACTCGAGATTTTGAGAATAAAAAAGAACCAGTTATTGTAACTGGTTCTTTTTCTTTTAGATGACATGACGTTCAAAGGCATCATCTGAGATCCCTTGTTCTAGGATAAGTTTCGCCCATTCTTTAGCAGAAAAGAGGCTGTGGTCCTTGTAGTTTCCACAAGATTCGATAGTTGTTCCAGGAACATCTTCCCAAGTAGTGGTCTCAGCGATTTCCTTGAGCGAATCCTTGATAACAGCAGCAATCTCAGCACTGGTATGGCGCCCCCACATAATCATATGGAAACCAGTACGGCAACCGAAGGGCGAACAGTCAATCATGCCGTCAATGCGGGTACGGATGAGTTTTGCCAAGAGGTGCTCGATAGTGTGAAGACCAGCGGTAGGGATAGAATCCTCATTTGGCTGCACCAAGCGAATATCAAAGTTGGAGATGATGTCTCCCTTTGGCCCTGTTTCTTCCCCAATCAAGCGGACATAGGGTGCTTTGACAATGGTGTGGTCAAGTTCAAAACTTTCAACAATAACTTCTTTTGACATGGTAAATCCTTTCAGTTTTCTTCTTTCATTATATCATAAAGCTAGCTCATGAAACAGAGAGAAAACCTCTCCGAGCGTGGAGAGGTTCGAATCGTTACTTACGATACAAGCGGTCGTATTGGTAGAATGGGTCGAAGGTCACGTTGATACCTAGTTTACGAAGGACGTTCTTGTCTTCATCGGTCAAGATGATGGTAGAGTGGGCTTCGCTACCTTTGAGGTTACCAAGTTCTTCCATGGCACGCGCGGCGTCAGGATTTTCCATAGCTGTGATGGCAAGTGCAATCAAAATTTCATTTGAGTGGAGTCGCGGATTGCGGCTACCTAGATGATTGATTTTAAGACCTTGAATTGGTTTGACGACTTCAGGCTCGATTAGTTTTACTTCCTTAGCGATGTCAGCTGATTTTTTAATAGCATTTATCAAGGCAGCAGCTGTAGGACCAAAGAGTTCAGAGTTTTTACCAGTTACAATGTCGCCAGATGGCAATTCGAGAGCAAGGGCAGGCCCGCCGGTTTCTTCAGCTTTTTGACGTGCAGCGACAGCAACCTTACGGTCTGCAGGTGTGATACCGAGGTCGTTCATGAGAAGTTCAATCTTCTTGACAGCAGTTTCTCCGACTTTTTCAGCTTTAAAATCAAGAACAGTTTGATAGTAGCGACGGATGATTTCTTGTTTAGAGGCTTCGATAGCAGCCTCATTATCTGTAATAGCGAAGCCAACCATGTTGACACCCATGTCTGTTGGTGAAGCGTATGGAGATTCACCGAGAATGCGTTCCAACATACGTTTGAGTACTGGGAAGATTTCGATATCACGGTTGTAATTGACAGTGGTTTCTCCGTAGGTTTGGAGATGGAAGGGGTCAATCATGTTGACATCGTCAAGGTCTGCTGTGGCAGCCTCATAGGCCAAGTTGACTGGATGATGAAGGGGCAGGTTCCAGACTGGGAAGGTTTCAAATTTAGCGTAACCAGACTTGATGCCATTGATTTGGTCATGGTACATGTTTGACATACAAGTTGCCAATTTTCCAGAACCAGGTCCAGGAGCGGTTACGACAATCAAGTTGCGACTGGTTTTGATGTAGTCGTTTTTTCCCATGCCTTCTGGAGAGATGATGTGGTCCATATCAGTCGGGTATCCTTTGATCGGATAATGAAGATAGGAATCAATCCCGTTTTTATCTAACTGGTTGCGGAAGGCATCTGCAGCGGGTTGGCCAGCGTATTGTGTGATGACAACCGAACCAACAAAAATTCCCAGTTCATTGAATTTGTCAATCAAACGAAGAACTTCTTGGTCATAAGAAATGCCTAGGTCACCACGTGCTTTAGAATGTTCGATGTTGCTAGCATTAATGGCGATAACAACCTCAACCTGCTCTTTCAATTCTTGCAAGAGCTTGATTTTATTGTCAGGCTCATAACCAGGAAGTACACGAGCAGCGTGGAAATCTTCTAACATTTTGCCACCAAACTCCAAATAGAGCTTGCCATCAAATTGGTTAATGCGCTCCAAAATGTGGTCGCGCTGTAGATTCAGATATTGTTCAGAACTAAAAGCTTGTTTTTTCATTTTTTTACCTCTGACCTCTATTATAATAAAAAATTGGAAGTTAGGAAACTACGGAGCCAAAAAAGAAATTAAAAAGATTAGGCAAACGCTTGCACTAAGTTTTAAAAAGCGCTATCATAGACTATAGATTATTAAAATAATGAGGTAAACAGATGCAAGAAAAATGGTGGCATAATGCCGTAGTCTATCAAGTCTATCCAAAGAGTTTCATGGACAGTAACGGAGATGGAATTGGCGATTTGCCAGGAATTACTAGTAAGTTAGACTACCTAGCTAAGTTAGGAATTACAGCGATTTGGCTTTCTCCCGTTTATGACAGTCCGATGGATGATAATGGCTATGATATTGCTGATTATCAAGCGATTGCAGCTATTTTTGGGACTATGGAGGACATGGACCAACTCATCGCAGAAGCTAAGAAGCGTGACATTCGAATTATCATGGACTTGGTGGTCAATCATACCTCGGATGAACACGCCTGGTTTGTTGAGGCTTGTGAAAATCCTGGCAGCCCCGAGCGAGACTACTATATCTGGCGGGATGAGCCCAATGATTTGGAGTCTATCTTTAGTGGGTCTGCCTGGGAATACGATGAAAAATCGGGTCAGTACTATCTCCACTTTTTCAGCAAGAAACAGCCTGATCTCAACTGGGAGAATGAAAAACTTCGCCAGAAAATCTATGAGATGATGAACTTCTGGATTGATAAAGGAATTGGCGGTTTCCGTATGGATGTCATTGACATGATTGGCAAGATTCCTGATGAGAAAGTAGTCAATAATGGTCCCATGCTCCATCCCTATCTCAAGGAGATGAACCAAGCAACCTTTGGAGATAAGAATCTCTTGACAGTAGGAGAGACCTGGGGAGCAACGCCAGAGATTGCTAAACTGTACTCTGATCCCAAGGGACAAGAATTGTCTATGGTCTTCCAGTTTGAGCACATTTGTCTTCAATATCAGGAAGGGCAACCTAAATGGCACTATCAAAAAGAGCTGAATATCAGTAAGTTAAAAGAAATCTTCAACAAATGGCAGACAGAGTTAGGAGTTGAAGACGGCTGGAATTCCCTCTTCTGGAACAACCATGACCTTCCTCGTATCGTCTCTATCTGGGGAAATGACCAAGAATACCGTGAGAAATCTGCCAAAGCCTTTGCAATCCTACTTCATCTTATGAGAGGGACTCCCTATATCTACCAGGGTGAGGAGATTGGGATGACCAACTATCCATTTGAAACACTGAATCAAGTAGAAGATATTGAATCCCTCAACTATGCGCGTGAGGCTCTTGAAAAAGGCGTTCCGATAGAAGAAATCATGGACAGCATTCGTGTCATTGGTCGTGATAATGCCCGTACCCCAATGCAATGGGATGAGAGTAAAAACGCTGGCTTCTCAACAGGTCAACCTTGGTTGGCAGTTAATCCAAACTACGAAGAAATCAACGTTCAAGAAGCACTGGCAAATCCAGATTCAATTTTCTATACTTATCAAAAACTCGTTCAAATCCGTAAGAAGAACAGCTGGCTGATTCGAGCTGATTTTGAATTGCTGGATACAGCTGACAAGATCTTTGCTTATATCCGTAAGGATGGTGACCGTCGTTTCCTAGTTGTGGCGAACTTGTCCAATGAAAAACAAAACTTTTCAGTAGAAGGAAAAGTTAAATCTGTCTTGATTGAAAACACTACAGCTAAAAAAGCAGTTGAGAAACAGACCTTGGCTCCATGGGATGCCTTCTGTGTGGAAATGACTGACTAAAATGAGAGAACTTCAAGCTTCAAAAGCTTGAGGTTTTTTACTAAAAATTATATAGAAAACCCTTTAAAATATATTTGTTAGAATTTTCTAAAAAATCTGGCGAAAGTCCTTGCTTTTATGAAAAAATAGGGTATAATGGTGAAAACACTATCTTTAAGGAGATTACTTATGAAATCGAAAAAGTGGCTCTTAGGAGCAGGTGCTGTTTTGAGTGCGGCCCTACTGTTAACTGCTTGTGGGCAAAGTGAAAAGAAGGCGGATGCTCCCAAGACATTCTCTTATGTCTATGCAATAGACCCATCATCTTTGGACTACAGCGTGACGAGCAAGAGCTCAACATCTGACGTTATAGCAAACGTTGTTGATGGTCTTTTGGAAAATGATAAGTATGGGAACTTAATTCCATCACTTGCAGAAGACTGGTCTGTTTCAAAGGATGGTTTGACTTACACCTACAAACTGCGTAAGGGTGTAAAATGGTATACTTCTGATGGAGAAGAATACGCTGAAGTTAAAGCTAAAGACTTTGTTACTGGGCTTAAACATGCTGCTGACGGAAAATCAGATGGTCTTTCTTTGATTCAGGATTCTATCAAAGGTTTGGCAGAGTATGTTAGTGGTGAGAGCAATGATTTCTCTACAGTAGGAGTTAAGGCTGTTGATGATTACACGGTAGAATACACGCTCAACAAACCAGAAAGTTTCTGGAACTCTAAGGTCACAACTGCAACCATGCTTCCAGTTAATGAAGAATTTTTGAATTCTAAAGGGAGCGACTACGGTGCACCAACCCCATCAGGTATCCTATATAATGGCCCTTATTTCTTGAAATCATTGACTTCAAAATCAGTCATTGAATATGAAAAGAATCCAAACTACTGGGATAAGGACAATGTTAAGATTGACAATATTAAACTAACTTTCTACGATGGATCAGACCAAGAATCTTTGATTCGTAGCTTTACACAAGGAGCTTATACAACAGCCCGTCTCTTCCCAACAAGTTCAAATTTTGAGTCAACTAAACAAGAGTACGGCGATAAGATTGTCTACAGTCCACAAGAAGCGACTAGCTACTACCTCACTGTTAACGTAAACCGCCAATCTTACAATAAAACAGCCAAAACAGACGAAGCTCAAAAAACATCAACGAAAGAAGCTCTTCTCAACAAGAACTTCCGTCAGGCGCTGAACTTTGCCCTTGACCGTCATTCTTATACTGCTCAGTTGAATGGTGAAGAAGGTGCGAACAAGATTATCCGTAACAGCCTAGTGCCACATGACTACGTTCAAGTTGGTGAAAAAACCTTTGGAGAGTTGGCACAGGCAGAGCTCGTTTCATATGGAGACCAGTGGAAAGATGTAGCCCTTACAGATGGCAAGGATACGATTTACAGTCCTGAAAAAGCTAAGGCAGCCTTTGCTAAAGCCAAGGAAGAATTGCAGGGCAAAGGGGTTACCTTCCCAATCCATTTGGATATCCCCGTTGAACAAACAGATGTAATCGCGGTTCAACAAACCAACTCACTCAAGCAGTCAATCGAATCATCACTTGGTACAGAGAATGTCATTGTCGATGTCCTTCAAATGACCGATAATGAGAAAATGAGCATTACATCTCAAGCCAAGGTTCCATCCCAAAAAGACTATGACTTGAACGGAACTGGTTGGGGACCAGACTATCAAGACCCAGCTACCTACCTCAACATTCTTGATGCTAAGAAGGGTTCTGCCCTTAAACACTTGGGGATCAATCGCGGAAAAGATCCAGAAGTGATGGCTCAAGTTGGACTGGACAAATACAAGAAACTCCTGGATGATGCTGCAGCTGAAACCAGCGACCTTAATAAGCGTTATGAAAAATACGCTAAAGCTCAAGCTTGGGTGTCTGATAGCTCACTATTAATCCCAGTTGCTTCTTCAGGTGGTTCTCCAACGGTTAGCCGTACTGTACCATTTACAAAAGCTTACTCTCAAGTCGGGATCAAGGGGGATCCATTTGTGTTCAAAGGATTGGAGTTACAAAATGACGTTGTGACTGCAAAAGAATACGAAGAAGCCTTCAAGAAATGGCAACAAGAAAAAATCGAGACAAATGCCAAATACCAAAAAGAACTTGAAAAACACGTTAAGTAATCTATAAACAGGAAAGGAAGTTGCAGGGAACTGTGCTTCCTTTTTTGTTTTGAGACACCAGTTGTCATAAAAGTAGTAACTTTACATTTTTGAATAAATTTGATAAAATACGGTTATGTTATAAAACGTAACATTGAGGAGTAATTGAGGAGTAGATGATGAAAATGAAAAAAAGACTAATCGGGACAGGTCTTGTCTTAGCGACAGGGATTTTGCTTTCGGCATGTGGACAGTTCAACACAAATACTAGCACTTATTCATCAACATTTAGTGCGAATCCAACAACTTTCAACTATCTTCTAGATTATTATGCAGATAACACTGCCGTTATTACCAATCTCGTAGATGGTTTGCTAGAAAATGACAGCTATGGGAACCTCGTACCTGCTCTTGCGGAGGATTGGTCTGTTTCATCAGATGGTTTGACCTATACCTACAAGCTTAGAAAAGATGCCAAATGGTATACAGCTGACGGTGAGGAATATGCATCAGTCAAGGCTCAGGATTTTGTTGCTGGGATCAAATATGCTGCGGACAACAAGGGGCAAGCCATGGATCTGATCCAAAATTCAATCAAGGGATTGAATGACTATGTGACGGGTGTGACTAATGACTTTTCAACTGTTGGTGTCAAAGCTTTGGATGATTACACAGTCGAGTACACTTTAACTCGACCAGAACCGTACTGGAATTCAAAAACAACCAATAGTATCCTTTTCCCAGTCAACGAAGAGTTCTTGAAATCAAAGGATAAAGACTTTGGTACCTTGACACCAGACAGCATCCTTTATAACGGTCCATATCTGTTAAAAGATTTCACATCAAAATCTTCGATCGAATATGTGAAGAATCCACACTATTATGACCATGATAAAGTAACCATTGAAAAAGTTAAGTTAGCCTACTTTGATGGGTCAGATCAGGAGATGACCATTCGAAACTTTGAAAATGGCGCCTACTCGATTGCGGGAGTCTATCCAAATAGTTCGAACTATGCCAAGACAAAAGAAAAATACCAAGACAATATCGTTTATAGCTTGCAAGACAAGACATCTTGGTACTTTAACTTTAACGTCAACCGCAAAACCTATAATCATACCGCTAAAACAACGGACGAACAAAAGAAATCAGCTCAAACAGCTATCTTAAATAAAAATTTCCGTCAGGCTATCAACTTTGGTATTGATCGAACAGCCTACTCTGCTCAATCTAACGGTGAAGAGGCAGCGAGCAAAACCCTTCGTAATACTTTGGTTCCACCAACATTTGTTCAGGTGGGAGATAAGACCTTTGGAGAAGTGACAGCTTCTAAGCTTGTGAACTACGGAACTGAGTGGTCAGGTATCAATTTGGCAGACGCTCAAGATGCTTACTTTAACAAGGAAAAGGCCCAAGCAAAATTTGCGGAAGCTAAAAAGGAATTGGAAGCCCAAGGCGTGACTTTCCCAATCCATTTGGATGTCCCTGTTGATCAGACAAATAAAAATGCGGTTTCTGGTATGAACTCGGTTAAACAAACCCTTGAAACAGTACTAGGTTCTGACAATATCGTCATTGATGTTCAACAGCTTTCTACAGATGACTTTGGAAATGTTGCCTTCCTAGCGCCAAATCCAGCATCTCGTGACTACGACTTAAACTTTGATGGTTGGGTTGGTGATTACCAGGATCCATCAACTTATCTAGATCCCTTCAATGCTGAAACCGGCTTCTATCTCAAGATTTTTGGCCTTGATGCCAAGGAAGACCAAGAGCTCATCAAGAGTCTGGGGCTCGATACCTATACACAACTCCTGAAAGAAGCAGATGCCGAGAATAAAGATGTCGCTAAGCGTTATGAAAAATACGCTGAAGCCCAAGCTTGGATGATTGACAATTCTCTAATCATGTCTGCTATGTCAAATGGTGGGACAGCCTCTGTAACTAAAGTAACTCCGTTTACACGTGCCTACTCCCTAGTGGGTATTAAGGGTGACGGAAATAATTATAAGTACATGAGATTGCAAAAGGACCCTGTTACCAAGAAACAATTCGACGAAGCCAAGGCTAAGTGGGAAGCAGAAAGTAAAAAGGCTATTGAAAAGAGCCAAAAAGAATTTGAAAATCATATCAAATAAAAAGTTGAAATAAGGTCTCTTGCAAGGGATCTTATTTTTGTTTGTTCAAGCTCCTAAATAATGAAAGCGATCACTCTAAAATATAGTTAAAAAAATGAATGAAAACGCTGAGAATTAGGGGAATAAATGGAATTTATCCTACTTCTGTGGTATAATTAACTTAATTATTAACGTATAGGGGAATACCATGACTAAACGTTCAAAGCGATCTCGCTCGGGGAAAGTAAAGCGAAGTATTAATATAGCCTTATTAGCCATTTATTTATTATTGAGTGGCTCTTTGTTGTTCTTAATTTTTAGACATAACATCCTAGCCTTTAGGCATCTCAATATCTTAGCTGCAGTTCTGGTTTTACTATCTGCTGTCGCAGCTCTACTTTTAATAGTATATAAGAAAGCCGAAAAGTTCACGATTTTCTTTTTGGTACTTGCGGTGCTGACTAGTTCAGTTTCTCTCTATGCTTTGCAACAGTTTGTCGGTTTTACCAATCATATCAATTCGACGTCAAATTACTCAGAGTATTCAATCAGTGTGGTCGTTTTGAAAGATAGTGAAATAAATAATGTGACTCAACTGGATACGGTTACGGGGCCTACAGAGACAGACAATGACAATATTCAAAAGTTGTTAGCAGATATTAAAACCAGCCAAAGCAAGGACTTGACAGTTGAGAATGCGACTTCCTACCTAGCAGCTTATAAGAGTCTGCTTTCTGGTGAAGCCAAAGCAATCATCTTAAATAGTGTCTTTGAAAATATCATTGAAGCAGAGTATCCTGACTATGCTTCTAAAATCAAGAAAATATACACTAAAAAATTGACTAAAGAAGTTGCTGCGCCTAAGGTATCGAAGAATAAAGCTTTCAATATTTATGTGAGTGGTATTGATACCTATGGTCCGATTAGCTCAGTCTCACGTTCAGATGTAAATATTTTGATGACAGTGAACCGTGATACCAAAAAAATCCTTCTTACTACAACGCCTCGTGATTCCTATGTTCCGATTGCGGATGGAGGAAATAATCAAAAGGACAAATTGACTCACGCGGGGATTTATGGAGTAGACTCGTCGATTCATACCCTGGAAAACCTATACGGAGTTGATATCAATTACTATGTTCGTTTGAACTTCACTTCGTTCTTGAAGTTGATTGACCTTTTAGGTGGCGTAGATGTTTATAATGACCAGGATTTCACCTCTCTACACGGGAAGTTCCATTTCCCAGTTGGAAATGTCCACTTAGATTCTGAGCAGGCTCTGGGATTTGTTCGTGAGCGCTACTCTCTAGCAGATGGAGATCGTGATCGTGGACGCAACCAGCAAAAAGTCATTGTTGCTATCATTCAGAAGCTAACATCAACAGATGCTTTAAAGAATTATGACAATATTATTCAAGGATTGCAAGATTCTCTTCAAACCAATATGCCTTTGGAAACCATGATGGACTTGGTTAATACACAGTTGGATAGTGGTGGTCAGTATAAGGTCAATTCCCAAGACTTAAAAGGAACTGGAAGAACGGATCTTCCATCCTACGCTATGCCAGATAGCAACCTTTATATGATGGAAATTGATGAAAGTAGCTTGGCTGCTGCAAAAGCTGCTATCAATGATGTGATGGAGGGGAAATAGCATGATAGACATCCATTCGCACATCGTTTTTGATGTGGATGATGGCCCGAAGTCGATAGAGGAAAGTAAAAACCTTCTAAGAGAAGCCTATAGTCAAGGAGTGCGAACAATCGTTTCAACATCGCATAGACGAAAAGGTATGTTTGAAACTCCTGAAGAAAAGATCGCAACCAACTTTCTCATGGTGCGAGAAATGGCTAAGGAAGTTGCTGATGACCTAATCATTGCCTATGGGGCTGAAATCTACTATACGCCGGATGTCGTTGAGAAGTTAGAAAAGAAATTAATTCCCACGCTCAACGATAGTCGCTATGCTTTGATTGAGTTTAGCATGAATACACCTTATCGAGATATACATAAGGGATTGAGTGATATTCTAATGCTGGGTATTACTCCAGTCATTGCCCATATTGAACGCTATGATGCTTTAGAAAATAATGAAAAGCGCGTGCAAGAGCTGATTGACATGGGATGTTATACTCAAGTCAATAGTTCTCATGTCTTGAAACCGAAACTCTTCGGAGAAACTTATAAATTCATGAAAAAGAGAGCTCAGTATTTTTTAGATCGTGACCTCGTTCATGTAATCGCTAGTGATATGCACAACTTGGATCGTAGACCTCCTCATATGGAAGAAGCCTATGATATTATTGCCAAAAAATATGGTGAAAACAAGGCCAAGGAACTCTTTAAAGAGAACCCAAGAAAAATCATAATGGATCAACTAATTTAGGAGAAAAAATGAAAGAACAAAATATGATGGAAATTGATGTATTCCACTTGTTAAAAATTCTATGGAAACGAAAATTGCTGATTGTCTTAGTAGCATTCGTGACAGGAGCAGTAGCCTTTGCCTATAGTAGCTTTATCGTAAAATCCGAATATACCAGTACTACCCGCATTTATGTTGTCAACCGCAATCAGGGAGACAAACCTGGTTTGACCAACCAAGACTTGCAAGCGGGATCTTACTTGGTAAAAGACTATCGTGAAATCATTCTCTCGCAAGGCGTTTTAGAAAAAGTTGCGACTGATTTGAAACTGGATCTTCCTCCAAAAGATCTAGCTGGTAAAATTAAGGTGACAGTTCCAGCGGATACGCGTATTGTTTCTATCTCTGTTACTGATCGTTTGCCTGAAGAAGCGAGCCGTATCGCCAACTCTTTGAGAGAGGTTGCAGCTCAAAAGATTATTAGTGTTACACGGGTTTCAGATGTGACGACACTCGAAGAGGCTCGCCCGGCAACCTCACCATCTTCTCCAAATATCCGTCGCAATACCATGGTTGGCTTTCTTGCTGGAGCGGTTGTAATGGTTGTCACTGTTCTCCTAGTTGAGCTCTTGGATACACGAGTGAAACGTCCAGAAGATGTCGAAGATGTGATGCAAATTGCGCTATTGGGAGTAGTTCCAAATTTGGATAAATTGAAATAGGAGAGAGAGATGCCAACATTAGAGATTGTACAAAAAAAATTAGATTTGGCAAGAAAAGCTGAAGAGTATTACAATGCACTTCGCACCAATATACAGTTGAGTGGGAATAACTTGAAAGTTATTTCGATCACGTCTGTGAAACCGGGTGAAGGGAAGTCAACTACTTCTACAAATATTGCTTGGGCCTTTGCGCGTGCGGGCTATAAAACTCTTTTAATCGATGCTGATATTCGTAATTCTGTCATGTCAGGGGTTTTTAAATCACGCGAGAAGATTACTGGACTAACAGAGTTCTTATCTGGAACGACAGATCTATCACAAGGGCTATGTGATACCAATGTTGAAAACTTGTTTGTTATTCAAGCGGGCTCTGTATCACCAAACCCAACAGCTTTGCTGCAAAGTGAAAATTTTGCAACCATGCTTGATGCCTTACGTAAGTACTTTGATTATATCATCGTGGATACAGCACCAATTGGAGTTGTCATCGATGCAGCTATCATCACTCAAAAATGTGACGCTTCTATTTTGGTAACTGCAGTAGGTGAAACAAATCGACGTGATGTTCAAAAAGCGAAAGGGCAGCTCGAACAAACAAGCAAACCATTCTTAGGAATTGTGCTCAATAAATTGAATACCTCTGTTGAAAAATATGGTTCTTATGGGGCCTACGGTAACTACGGCAAAAAATAAGAAATATGAAATAAGTTAGGGAGATTACGATGAAAGGAAAAGGATTCAAATTGTCTCTGGCGGTGGTTCAGAGTATTCTTGTCATTTTATTGGCTTACTTACTTAGTTTTGTAAGAGAAACGGAGATTGCTTCAACAACAGTAATTATACTTTATCTCCTTCATTACTTCGTGTTTTATATTAGTGATTATGGACGAGATTTTTTTAAAAGAGGTTATCTAATTGAACTTGTCAAGACGTTAAAATATACTATTTTCTTTGCACTAGCGATCAGTATTTCAAACTTTTTCTTGGAAGAACGCTTTAGCATATCAAGAAGGGGCATGATTTATTTCCTGACTTTACATACTTTGCTGATTTACTTCCTAAATTTCCTGATTAAGAAATATTTAAAACAGCTTTATCTCAATTTTAAGGGGAGCCGAAAAATTCTTCTAATTACAGCGGCTTCTCGAATTGATAAAGTGATTGATAAGTTGAACGAATCAAATGATGTATTTGGTAAACTAGTAGCTGTTAGTGTTTTAGACAAACCAGATTTCAAACACGAAAATGTCACAGTAATTCCAGAGGATGAAATAGTTTCTTTTGCAACTCATGAAGTAGTTGACGAGGTATTCATAAATCTTCCGACGGAGCAATACAATATCAGAGAATTTGTATCACAATTTGAGACAATGGGAATTGATGTGATGGTCAATCTGAATGCTTTTGATAGCAGTCTTGCTCTTGACAAGCAAATTCGTGAAATGGCAGGACTAAGTGTTGTTATTTTCTCAACTAAATTTTATAAGATAAGCCATGTGATTGCAAAACGTATTATTGATATTATTGGTTCTATTTTTGGCCTACTAATTTGTGGGATTATTGGCATCATTTTGATTCCCTTAATTCGAAAAGATGGAGGGCCTGCAATTTTTGCTCAGACTCGTATCGGTAAAAATGGGCGTCGCTTCACTTTCTACAAGTTTCGATCAATGTGTGTAGATGCTGAAGAGAAGAAACAAGCACTCCTCGAACAGAACACTATGGAAGGCGGTATGTTTAAGGTAGATAATGATCCTCGTATCACGAAGGTAGGACGTTTTATTCGTAAAACGAGCCTAGACGAACTTCCTCAGTTCTATAATGTTCTCAAGGGAGATATGAGTTTGGTAGGAACAAGACCTCCAACAGTGGATGAGTATGAACAATATACACCTGAGCAGAAACGTCGTCTTAGCTTTCGACCAGGAATCACAGGTCTCTGGCAAGTTAGTGGACGAAGTGAAATAACGAATTTCGATGATGTGGTCAAACTTGACGTAGAGTATATTGATGGCTGGACAATCTGGAAAGATATTGAAATTTTATTGAAGACAGTTAAAGTTGTATTTATGAGAGATGGGGCGAAGTAGGAAATGAAAATATGTTTAGTTGGATCTAGTGGAGGTCACTTGACTCATTTATATCTATTAAAACCTTTCTGGAAAGATAAGGAAAGATTTTGGGTTACTTTTGATAAAGAGGATGCTCGGAGTGTACTCTCTGAGGAAGTTGTATATCCTTGCTATTATCCAACCAATCGTAATATAAAAAATTTAGTAAGAAATTCTTTTCTCGCCTATAAAATTTTAAAAAAAGAGAGACCAGATGTGATTATTTCGTCTGGTGCAGCTGTAGCTGTCCCTTTCTTTTATCTAGGAAAAATATTTGGTGCTAAGACAGTCTATATTGAAGTTTTTGACCGTATTGATGCACCAACCCTAACAGGGAAATTAGTATATCCGGTGACAGATAGGTTCATAGTACAGTGGGAGGAAATGAAAAAAGTATATCCGAAAGCAATCAATCTCGGAGGGATCTTCTAATGATTTTTGTGACAGTAGGTACTCATGAACAACAGTTTAATCGACTTATTAAAGAGGTTGATAGATTAAAAGGTGAGGGATTTATTCAAGATGAAGTATTTATTCAAACAGGATATTCCAGTTATATTCCGCAATATTGTGAGTGGGAAAAGATAATTTCTTATGAAAAAATGAATAAATTAATTGAGGGATCAGATGTTATCATTACTCATGGTGGGCCAGCGACGTTTATGGGGGTTTTTGCTAAAGGGAAAACCCCGATAGTTGTTCCTAGACAAAAAAAATTTGGAGAGCATGTGAATGATCATCAGATGGAATTTGTTGAGAAAGTATTAAATATCTATAATTTAACAGTCATTACGAATATAAGTGATCTTATGGCATGTATTTCAAAAATAAATGAACAACAAAGAACAGATTTGAAAACTAATAATAACCTGTTTATGGAGAACTTTATAGATATGATTGATGATTTAATGGGGACAAGCTATGTTAAGGACGAATAAGTTTATAAATATTTGTATCAAGTTGCTATTCATATATTCGTTATGTAGTGAGTTAATATATTCCTATTTTCCTTCATCACTATTGTTTACGATACCAGATTTATTGCTATTGGTATCGGTTTTATTTGTTATATTTGATTCCTATTCTTCGGGTAAGATTAAAATTAAAAATCCTCACGTCAGTATATCCTTTTTTATTTTCTTAATACTATTTTTATTAATTAGTTTTAGTTGGGGAAATCTCAATGTATATGATTTTGTTGCAAGAATAAGATATATACTAGGAGCATTTCTTGTTTATTACATGACGAACAGTTATTTAGATGACAGAACTTTTTCATCTTTAATTGATACTGCTTACGTTGCACAGATATTTAATTTATTGTTAGTTTTATACCAACATTTAGTATTACATTTACATCCTGATTTTACCAATGGTATTTTTGGTTTCACTAATTATGCAAATGGAATTCAAGGATTCTATTGTTTAGCCTTAAGTATTTTATCTATTGTTTATTATCTATATGGCAAATGGAAAGCTATGAAGTCGTTAATATTGATTGCTATTTCCTGTATAATATGTGCATTGGCAGAAATAAAGATTTTTTTTGTTATTTTTATATTCTCTATTTTCCTAATTTTCATATTTCAAAAGTCAAAAGCAGTTAGAAAAGCACGTATAATTAGTACAACTGTAGGAATATCTCTTCTTTTTTTGGTTGCCTATAAAATTATTGAAATGGTTTTGCCTGATAATTTGTATACTTTTTTTAATGTTACAAAGGCATTATCCTATGAAAACCGAACAGACTTTGCGGGACGAACCAATACTATTTCCTTTTTATGGGATAACTTATTTTATCATGATTATGTTAGTGCCATATTTGGAAAAGGTTTGGGGTCATACTCTGTTAATTATATCTATGAACTAGGTAAAATGCTTGCAGATGGTGGTTTTATTTCTGTAGTCCTTCTTTATTTATTTTTGTTATCATTATTTATAAGAGGAACTTTTACTAGAGATAAAGATATGCAATGTGAAAGACTGATTGTATCAATAATAGCTTTTGTAGTGATGATGAGCATTGTTGTGTGGAATAGTACATTTACGAGGTCTACATATATTGTATTTTTCTTTCTTGGATTAGGTAATGTTGTTTATAAATCTACTAATTCAATCAGAGGAGATTTAGATGAAAATTGAAGTATCAGTGGTTATACCAATATACAATGCTGAAAAAACAATAAAAAATTGTGTTGATAGTGCCCTAAAGCAAAATTTAGAATCTCTTGAAGTGATTCTGGTGAATGATGGGTCCAATGATTCTACAGCAGAAATTTTAGAACAGTATAATAGTAATCCCAAAATTAAGATTTTTCATCAGCTTAATAAAGGGGTATCTGCTGCTAGAAATAAGGGATTATCTCATGCAAGTGGAGAGTATGTATTTTTCCTAGATTCAGATGATGTTTTAGATGATGGTATACTTTATAAAATGTATCAGTTTGCTAAAAAAAATAAAATTGATCTTTTATCTTGTTGGCATAAAGAGCCTAATACAACACAATATGGTGGAAACGAGAACTGTTCAGCTTCATTTATTGCACGAACAAAAGAGGAAATAGGAAATCATTTTGTGGATATTTTTCCGAGAAGTGTTTGGGCTAAATTATTTCTTCGTAGAAGGATTGAGGAAAATAACATTACTTTTTCGACTGAGATGTCACTTGGGGAAGATATGTCATTTGTCTATCAATACTTGATGGTCTCAAGAAGTATTGCAGTAATTGATGGTGTGTATTATAATGTTCAAAATGTTAATCCCAAGTCATTATCTAAGCGTTATGTGAATAATATTGAACACTCCTTATTGATTCAGAATCAATTATGGAATCAATTATTAGAAGTTTATCCTAAAATTGAGGAGAACTACTATAAGCAACATATGGATTTTAGATTTTACCTTGCTAGTTTATATGTAAATAACTTATTTAAATTCGATTCTCCGTATTCCTCAAAAGAAAAATGGGATAATATTGCACAACAATTAAAAAAATATAGACCATTTTTAGATGAGAAAGTGAGTAAAGAAAAGAAGCCTAAAAATCTGAATGAGATGATTATTTTTTATTTGCTGAAGTCTAAAATTCCCTTATTAATCTATTCTTTTTACTCATTCAAAGAATGGTGGAAGAAAAAGCGATTAAAATATTGAAGGATGAATCATTTATGGAAGATTTAGTAAGCATTATCGTCCCAGTCTATAATGTAGAAAAATATTTAAAAAAATCAGTAGAAAGCATTTTGAATCAAACTTATGACAATATTGAGATACTATTGGTTGATGATGGAAGTACAGACAATAGTGGAAATATTTGTGATTCGTTTATTAAAATTGATTCTAGAATAAGAGTGTTTCATAAAGAAAACGGTGGTTTATCAGATGCTCGAAACTTTGGAATAGAACATATAAGAGGTCAATATGTATCGTTTATTGATAGCGATGATTATATATCTAAGGATTATGTGTGGAAGTTGTATCATTCTCTAAAAAACAATAATTCAGAGGTGTCTATATGTTCTTTTTCATTGGTTGATGAAACGGGTGAAAAGATAAAAGATGAGATACTAGATAATGATAAAATATGTTTATCTGGTCAACAAGTATTAGAAAAAGTGTTAACGTCAAATGGTTATCGTTATGTTGTTGCTTGGAATAAGCTTTATCGATCAACTTTATTTGAAAAGTTAAAATTTAAAAAAGGCATGTTGTATGAAGATGAATTTCTTAACTATCCTCTGTTTTGGGAGTGTAAAAGGGTATCAATTGTAGAGGAGCCGTTATATTTATACGTTCAACGAAAAGGAAGCATTGTACAAAGTAATATGACTTTAGAAAAAATAAAGATGAAGGATAAAATGCATACATCGCGTATTGAATTTTATGCAGAAAAAAAGAATTCCTTTTTACACCAACGTTCGTGTCAACAGTATTGTAATTGGATTGTTACAACAACCGCTAGTCATTACAATGTCTTGAATGTAGCTTTTTTAAAATACTTGCAACAACAGTTTAGAAAAATTGTTAAATATACACAGAACGACGATAAGAAGCTAATTGTACAGAATATTTTAGGATATATAAATATTCGTTTAGCAGCTTATGTAAAATCAAAAGTAATGTAGGGTGTGAGGAGAAATAATGCTGGAAAAAATTTTAGCTTCTATTAACAATCGCTCTTTTTTTAGTAAATTGAAAAATAAAATTCATAGAATGTTTCCGATATATGTTATCAGTAATCAAAATATAGCTTTTCAACAAGATATTGATATTGCTTATAGAAAAATGAAGCGACAATTTAGCCATATTTCGTTGACTGAAAGTGAACAGAAAAATGATATGAACATTTCGAATAAAGTTTGGATTTGTTGGTTTCAAGGTGAAGAAAGCGCTCCAGAGTTAATTAGAACATGTATTCAATCAATGAGAACATATTTTCCTGGAAGAGAGATTATAGTACTAACAGAAGAAAATATTAGTGATTATACAGATATCCCAGATTATATCATTGATAAATATAAAAAGGGCTGGATTTCTCGTGCTCACTATTCTGATATTCTTCGGGTAGAACTTCTATGTCGTCATGGTGGATTATGGGTGGATGCAACTGTGTTGAATACCGGAGGAGATTTTACAAATCTTGAATTACCCCTTTTTGTATATAAATCGTTAGATTTATCTCGGAAGGATTCCCAAGCCGTTGTTGCATCAAGTTGGTTAATTTCGTCATTTAGTAACCATCCTATATTACTGTATACGAGAAAACTTCTCTGGGAGTATTGGAAGAGAAATAATAGTTTATGTAATTATTTTTTATTTCACATATTCTTTACAATTGCTACGGAACATTATCCAGCAGAATGGATTGCTGTCCCTACCTTTAATAATCATTCTCCCCACACACTTCACTTTGAGCTAAATAATCAATTTTCGGAAAAACGATGGGAACAAATAAAAAATATATCAGTGTTTCATAAATTAAACCATCACCTCGATTATTCTAGTGGTATGGATACCTTTTATAAGTTTATAATTTCTTCGAAAGTTGAGACAAATGAGTAATAAGATCAGTAAAAATTTAGCTTATAATATGGGATATCAGTTGGTTGGTATTGCTGTTCCTTTAATAACTTCTCCCTACTTATCACGAGTATTAGGTGCTGAAAATCTAGGTATTCATTCTTTTACGATGTCAGTTGCACTTTACTTTATGATGTTTATGCTCCTGGGGATTGCAAATTACGGGAATAGAACAATTGCGACTGTTAAGCGAGAAGGAGAAGATATTCTATCAAAAACATTTTGGAGTATCTATTCTATCCAGTTAATAATGTCTATTCTGGTAACTATAACTTATATTGCTTATCTATATTTTGGGGCAGTACATTACAAGGTTATTGCAATATTACAACTCTTTTTATTGTTATCAAATGCTGTTGATATTACTTGGTTTTTCTATGGATTAGAAAATTTTAAACAGATAGTTTTTAGGAACACATTAGTTAAACTTTTAGGATTATTTTTAATTTTTTTATGTGTACGTCAAAGTACAGATCTATGGAAGTATACATTTATAAATGGGTCAGTAACTTTAGTTGGTCAACTTTTACTATGGGGACAATTAAAAGGAGTATTGTCTTGGAAAAAGATTCAATTAAAGGAATTATTACCTCATATCAAGCCAATTTTAATTCTTTTTATTCCTGTACTAGCCATTAGTATTTTTACTAATATGGATAAATATATGCTTGGTTTAATGGTTGACGTAAAGCAGGTTGGATTTTATGACAATGCAGGTAGAATTATTGAAATTCCTAAAGCTTTGATTGCGGCCTTAGGGGCTGTTATGTTGCCGAGAACTTCCTATTTACTAGCAGAAGGACAAGAAGAAAAGAGTAAATACTACATAGAGGTAACAATTTTATACGTGATGATTATTTCTAGTGTATTGATGTTTGGACTAATATCGGTATCTGATATTTTTTCCATTATATTTTGGGGAGAAGAGTTTCTTGAATCAGGAAGATTGATTGCTGCTATGTCTCCGGCTTTTGTCTTTTCTGTTTTAGGAAATATTATTAGAACTCAGTATTTGATTCCTAGAGCTAAAGATAAAGATTATGTAGTGTCTCTAATCGCGGGAGCGGTTGTTAATCTAGTGTTAAACTGTTTTTTTATAAAACCTTTTGGTGCTATGGGAGCAACAGTTAGTACAGTATTGGCAGAATTTGTGTTGTCTGGAATGCAGTTTTGGTCAGTTAGAAGAGACTTAAATTTAAAAAGATATTTGAAAAACGGTTTGATATTCTACCTATTTGGTCTGATTATGTACCTGGTTATTATAGCGCTCAAAACTCATTTACCCTATAATATAGTGAGTCTTATTTTACTCATAGCTTTGGGCGGATTCGTATATGTTGCTTTCAGTTGTAGCTATATTTTAATGTCAAGAAACTTACATTTTAAGTTATTGAGGGAAAAGATCAAACGAAAGATTGGATATGAAAAGATATTATAAATTATTATTAAAAAGATTAATGTTTTACCCATTTAGTTGGCTACCTTTAAATAAAAGAAAGCTAGTATTTGATAACTTTGGTGGTCGAGGATATGGGGACAATCCAAAGTATATTGCTGATGAACTATTAAAGCAGGATAAGAATCTTGATATAGTTTGGTTAACAAAGGATATGAGTACTTCTGTGCCTGATGGGGTTAGAAAGGTACGATATGGAAGTTGGAGAGCTTTTTTGGAGTGGAGTACAGCTAAAATTTGGGTCGATAATATCAGAAATTCCGATCGTCCTTGGAAAAGAAAAAAGCAAATCTACTTACAGACGTGGCATGGATCTGATGGCGTTAAATTAGTCGAAAAGGATGTAGAATCAACACTTTCAAAATCCTATCTTGTAATGGCGAAATACGATGGTAGGATATCTGATGGAATCATTTCTAGTTGCCAATTGCAAACAGAACAGTTTAAAAAATCATTTTGGCTAGATGACAATGTTGAAATTTTGGAATATGGTTTACCAAGAAATGATGATTTCTTTTATAGTGAGAAAGTAAGTCACACAAATCAAATCGTCAGAGCTAGATATAATATCTCTTTAGATGAACTAGTCGTTTTATATATGCCTACTTTTAGGGATAATGGATCAACAAAAGCGTATAATCTCGATTATGATAAGGTAATCAGTTCGTTTCAAAAATTCTATAATAAAGAAGTTAGAGTGTTGATTCGTTTTCATCCAAATGTTGATAATACATTTTTTAAAAATGATGATGAAAGATTAATTAATGTGACAGATTATCCGGATCCGCAGGATTTGATGTTTGCAGCTGATATTATGATTTCAGACTATTCATCAGCACCGATAGATTTTATGTTGTTAAATAGAACTATATTTTTGTATATGCCAGATTATGAGGAGTATACAAAATTAAGACCACTAAATCCAAATTTCAACAATCTTCCATTTATTAAATGTTATACAAATCTTGAATTAGTTGAACAAATTTCTAGATTTTCAAAAATGGATTATCATGAATGTATCGATGATTATAAGTTAAAGAACAGACGATTTGATGATGGAGATGCTGCAAGGAAGTGTGCAGAGTGGATAGTGAATCAATTATAAAGAAACTAAAAACGAAAGTTAGACAAGAGGAATAGGATATGAAAAGAGTAATTACTTATGGGACTTTTGATTTGCTCCATTATGGGCATATTAATTTGTTAAAAAGAGCAAAGCAATTAGGCGATTATTTAATTGTAGTTGTTTCAAGTGATGAGTTCAATTTAAAAGAAAAAATAAAATTTGTTATTTTAATTATGAACATAGAAAAAATTTAGTTGAGGCAATACGATATGTAGATCTAGTAATACCTGAAACTAGTTGGGAACAAAAAAAATCAGATGTAAAAGAGTATCATATTGATACTTTTGTAATGGGCGATGATTGGAAAGGTAAATTTGATTATCTAAAAGAAGAAGGCGTTGAAGTAGTCTATTTGCCCAGAACGAAAGAAATTTCAACAACTAAAATTAAAGAGGATTTAGCAGACTAAATATAGAGTGAAAATGTTGCATTTATATTTTTAATAATTTATTATAGAGAGCACATTGAGTCTAGAGTTTTGCGTTTTTAGGTGGAGGAAGATGGAGACTAAAGAGAATAAAGCAATGGATAATACCACTTTACATGCTATTAAAACATTAGCCTGTTTTAGTGTGGTTGCTATACATATATGGCTACCAGGAAAAATTGGAGCTGTTTATCAGATAATTGCACGATTTGCAGTACCAATGTTTTTTTTGATTTCTGGTTTTTATTCATATAATATTTCAAAGTCTAAAATACAGCAAAGAATAAAAAAAATATTTAGATTAACATTAATAAGTACATTTTTTTATGCAGCTATTTTTATCTATACATTATGGAAAGAAAATAATTTGCAATTTCCTTTTCAGACTTTTAGTTTCACGAATATCATAAGGTTTATATTTTTTAATAGAATATCAGATTTAATAGGTTCTCTGGCTACACCACTTTGGTATCTATATGCTATACTATATATCTATATTTACCTTTATTTTTCTAACAAGAGATTGCTGTTTAGGAAACAAGTGATTGCTATACTTTTGCTACTTACTTTTATTATTGAATTCATGATTAATGATTCAATTTTTTACAGAAATTTTTTGTTTATGGGAATACCGTTCTTTGGAATAGGGAATTTCTTGGCACAGATAAAAAAGAGGATCATTAATTGTCGAGTGATCAATAAATTATTAATCTTGGGAATGATTATATATCCAATGCTAGTATTTTTTGAGTATTACAGTTTAGGTAATTCTTTTGAACTTTATATAAGTTCAATACTTGCTGTAATAATGTTGATGTTATTTGCAATAAAAAAACCTAATGCTATTGACATTGGAATACTGAATGAAATTGGAGAAAAATACACCACTTTTATTTACATAACGCACCAGTTTGTTATTTTGATATTTACAGTGTTAATTTCTAATACTTACATTCTTAAATTTGGGACTATTTTTGTTTTTCTAATATGCTATGGTTTAGGAAAGCTATTTCAATTTGTAAAACAAATCAGATGAAAATAAATAATAGTTGAAAAAATGCAAAACGGATTATTAGTTGAGATCAAATTAGATTTCGTCATGATTATGATTTGTGTACAATGTAGAATATTATATAATCGAAAAGAGGGTTCTGGTGAACTTTCTTTTTGATTATTCCTAGAAGATTAAATATTTTCGGAAAAATGAAAAGGAAAAGTATGCAAAAAATTATAAGTACCCTAATTGTCAAGTCAAGTGCAACAAAGTTGTTCTTCTGATTAAGTGAGTATCTTTCAAGCTGTTTGAGTTAGCTCAAACAGCTTTTTTGCGGACTGATAGCCATGGATTCGTCTAGATCCTTCATTGATAGCCTTTGTATAGTCCTCTAAAAGATTCTGATTTAGTTCTTTTAACGAACACCCCTTCGGAATGAACTCTCTTAGTAGTCCATTGAAATTCTCATTTGTACCTCGTTCATAAGATGAATAGGCATGTGCAAAATAAACATCTAATCCCTCTATCTTACTCAATGATGAAAATTCGTTTCCATTATCTGCAGTTATGGACTTAATGGGATAAAGTTTCATACACTCTAAGACTGCTTGATTGACATACTCTGCTTTCTTTTCGACGAGTTTCTTTGTGACAGCATAGCGTGTTTGTCGTTCTACCAAGGTCAGAATAGAAGGTTCTCCTATTGTCTTTCCACCCAGAACAGAATCGATTTCCCAATCTCCAAAACGGGAACGATTATTGATTTCTTCTGGTCTTTCTTCAATTGACTTTCCTAGGAGTTTCTTGGTAGAGGGGCGCTTGGTAAATTTCTTGCAGATCCGCACCGCTCTTGGCAAATCAATGACCTTAATCTCTAACAATCCTTGATGGATATAGTTATAGAGCGTCTTGGTTGAAGGAACAACTGCATCTACATGTTGGAGTCTATAGGTATGAACAAAGGTATCCACGCTATGCACCCTTGGTTTCTCTCTCATTGCTTCTGTAAATTCTCTCAGAAAGTCATCCGATACACAATCCAGTTTCAGATAATAGCTGGCTTCTCTAGCATGACGATAACGGTTATGGGCAGCATCTGCATAATAGTGTTGGTAATAGACCTTCTGCCCATTTACTTTTTTCACTTGTGTTATGGCACGATTAATTTCACGAGTAATAGTAGAGCGATTTCTCCCTAGTCTACGAGCAATCTCAGCAGGTTTTAGTCCTACGCTTAAATAAGCTTCAATTTCCCCTCGCTCAGCTTCAGATAAGTGCTTGTATGATTGATTTGTGGTAGAATAATTAGTGGACATGTTCATCTTCCTTTATACTGTTTTTCGCAACTCTAGTATATCAGATGAACATGTCCTTTTTGTTGCACTTCATTTTACAACAGGGCATTTTTCAGAAAATGCTAAAATCATTCAAAAATTCTGAAAATTCTGTTGACAACTTTGTGAAAAGGGTCTATAATGGGATGTAAATTTTAAAGGAGAAAATGATGAAAAGTTCAAAACTATTTGCCCTTGCGGGTGTAACCTTGTTGGCAGCTGCGACCCTAGCTGCTTGCTCTGGATCAAGTTCAAGTGCTAAAGGTGAGAAAACATTCTCATATATCTATGAAACAGACCCTGACAACCTCAACTATTTGACAACTGGTAAGGCAGCAACTGCTGACATTACTAGTAATGTGATTGATGGATTGCTTGAAAATGACCGCTATGGTAACTTTGTGCCATCTATGGCTGAGGATTGGTCTGTATCTAAGGACGGCTTGACTTACACATATACGCTTCGTAAGGATGCAAAATGGTATACCTCTGAAGGTGAGGAATACGCAGAAGTCAAAGCTCAAGACTTTGTAACAGGGCTTAAATATGCTGCTGATAAAAAATCTGATGGTCTTTATCTTGTTCAGGAATCAATCAAAGGCTTGGATGCTTATGTGAAAGGTGAAATTAAAGATTTCTCACAAGTTGGTATTAAGGCTCTTGATGATCAAACAATTCAGTACACTTTGAACAAGCCAGAAAGCTTCTGGAATTCTAAGACAACGATGGGAGTTTTGGCTCCAGTAAATGAAGAGTTCTTAAACTCTAAAGGGGATGATTTCGCTAAAGGAACAGATCCAAGTAGCATCCTATACAATGGACCATTCTTGCTCAAATCTATCGTAGCTAAATCTTCTGTTGAGTTTGAAAAAAATCCAAACTACTGGGATAAGGACAATGTCCATATCGATAAGGTTAAATTATCATTCTGGGATGGTCAAGATACCAATAAACCGACTGAAGCTTTCAAAGATGGCAGCTTTACAATGGCGCGTCTCTTCCCAACAAGCGCTAGCTACCCAGAGACTGAAAAAGCATTTAAAGACAATATTGTTTACACACAACAAGATTCTACTACTTATTTAGTAGGTACTAATATTGATCGCCAGTCTTATAAGTATACTTCTAAGACAACGGATGAAGAAAAAACATCAACCAAGAAAGCTCTTCTAAACAAAGATTTCCGTCAAGCTCTTGCCTTTGGTTTTGATAGAACCGCCTATGCCTCTCAAGTAAACGGTGCAAGTGGTGCGACTAAACTGCTTCGTAACTTGTTTGTTCCTCCTACGTTTGTACAGGCAGATGGAAAGAACTTTGGCGAAATGGTCAAAGACAAATTGGTGACTTATGGTGATGAGTGGAGCAACGTGAACTTGGATGATGCTCAGGATGGACTCTACAATCCAGATAAGGCCAAAGCAGAATTTGCCAAAGCTAAGACAGCTCTTCAAGCAGAAGGTGTGAAATTCCCAATCCACTTGGATATGCCAGTAGACCAAACAAACACGACGAAAGTCCAACGTGTTCAATCCTTCAAACAATCGCTTGAAGCTACTCTAGGGTCAGAGAACGTCGTTGTCGATATCCAACAACTTCAAAAAGATGATGTCTTGAATATCACTTACTTTGCTGAAACTGCAGCTGGAGAAGACTGGGATATCTCAGATAACGTGGGATGGTCTCCAGACTTTGCAGACCCATCTACTTACCTTGATATCATCAAGCCATCTGTCGGAGAAAATACAAAGACTTACCTAGGATTTGACTCTGGAACAAACAACGCTGCAGCTAAGCAAGTTGGTTTGGAAGACTACGAAAAAATGGTTGTGGAAGCCGGGGAGGAAGTGAGTGACGTTTCAAAACGTTATGAGAAATATGCTGCTGCCCAAGCTTGGTTGACCGACAGTGCCTTGATCATCCCAACAACTTCTAAAACTGGTCGTCCAATGTTGTCTAAGATGGTACCATTCACACTTCCATTTGCATACTCTGGTAACAAGGGTACGAGCGAAGCCCTCTTGTATAAATACCTTGATGTACAAGATAAACCAGTGACAGCAGAAGAGTACCAAAAAGCCCAAGAAAAATGGATGAAAGAAAAAGAAGAGTCTAACAAAAAAGCTCAAGAAGATTTAGCAAATCATGTGAAATAACTTTTTAAAAATTAAAGGATTTAGCCATTGAGATGATGGTTAGGTCCTTTTTTATCTTTGCTATAAGACTCGGCACGATGAGAAATAGAATTTTTCAGAATAGAGAAAAAATTCTTCATTTTTAGGTTTTTCCTATTGCTTTCCTTTGCATTATTTGTTATATTAAAAGTACAATTATTTTTTATTTATGACACTTAAGCATTGCACTTTCGGAGGAAGGAGTATTTTTTAAAAAAGAAATGTAAACGCTTACGTGAAAATGAAAGGATTTAGGAGTTAATGGATAAACGATTTTTTGAAAAACGCTGTAAGTTCAGTATTCGTAAGTTTACACTTGGAGTAGCTTCGGTAATGATTGGGGCGACTTTCTTTGCTGCTACCCCAGTATTGGCTGATCAAGCAAGAGTTGGCTCAACAAATAATTTACCGAGCGAACTGGCTGATTTGGACAAGCGGGCTAGTGATGAGGGAAAAGATTTTGATCAGGAAGCTGCTGCTCTTGCAACAGCAAAAGAGAATGATGGGCGTGATTTTGAAGCACCAAAGGTGGGAGAAGACCAAGGGTCTCCAGAAGTTACGGATGGACCTAAGACAGAAGAAGAACTATTAGCACTTGAAAAAGCAAAATCAACTGGTTCAGATAAGTTACCAGAAGGCTTAGAGGGCAAATTAGATAAGGCTGAAGATAAAGGGAAAGAAGTTGATAAGGATCAATTAGCTAAGGATACTGAGAATCTCGTTCCAGAAGATGTGGCTAAGACTACCAACGGGGAATTAAACTACGGCGCGACTGTTAAGATCAAGACGCCATCAGGAGAAGGTAGCGGTATTGTCGTTGCAAAAGACCTTGTCTTGACGGTTTCCCATAACTTTATCAAGGACAGCCAAGATGGAAATATCCGTAAGGTTGTTGACAATGATCAAGGGGATGGAGATATTTATAGCATTTCCTACCCAGGTATGCCAGATGTTAAGTTTGGCAAGAAAGACGTCATCCACTGGGATCGTGAGGGCTATCTAAAAGGCTTCAAGAATGATTTGGCACTTGTGAGATTGCGTACGGTTCTTGAAAACACTCCAGTAGAAGTGACTAAAAAGCCAGTTGTTAAGAAAATCGGAGATAAACTCCATGTCTTTGGTTATCCAGAAGGGAAATTGGATCCGATTGTAAATACTACAGTTGATTTTGCAGAACCATATGGAGAAGGTGTTCAAGGAATCGGTTACCAAGGAGGTAAACCTGGTGCTAGCGGCGGTGGTATCTTTGATACAGAAGGAAAACTCGTCGGTGTTCACCAAAATGGTGTAGTTGGAAAACGTAGCGGAGGCATTCTCTTCTCACCAGCTCAACTAAAATGGATCCAAGACCACATGCAGGGAATTTCAAGTGTTAAACCAGCAGACTTGGAAGAGAAAGAAAAACCGGCTGAAAAAAAACCAAAAGAGGATAAACCAGCAGCTACTAAACCTGAAACACCTAAGACAGTGACTCCTGAATGGCAAACAGTAGCTAATAAAGAGCAACAAGGAACTGTCACTATTCGCGAAGAAAAGGGTGTTCGTTACAATCAATTGTCTTCAACAGCCCAAAATGACAATGCAGGCAAACCAGCCTTGTTTGAAAAACAAGGATTGACAGTTGACGCGAATGGAAATGCGACTGTTGATCTAACCTTCAAAGAAGATTCTGAAAAAGGCAAATCACGTTTTGGTGTCTTCTTGAAATTTAAAGATACCAATAACAATGTTTTTGTAGGATACGACGCAGGTGGTTGGTTCTGGGAATACAAAACCCCAGGAAATAGCACTTGGTATAAAGGCAACCGTGTAGCGGCGCCAGAAATAGGTTCTGTAAACCGACTTTCTATCACTCTTAAGTCAGATGGCCAGCTCAATGCCAGCAACAACGATGTCAATCTCTTTGATACAGTGACTTTGCCAGCAGCTGTTAATGAAACTCTCAAAAATGAGAAGAAAATCGTCCTAAAAGCTGGTTCCTATGGCAATGAGCGTACAGTTGTCAGCGTTAAAACAGACAATCAAGAAGGCGTAAAAGCGGATGATACTCCTGCCCAGAAAGAAACAGGTCCAGTTGTTGACGATAGCAAGGTGACTTATGATACAATCCAGTCTAAGGTACTTAAGGCAGTAATTGACCAAGCCTTCCCTCGTATTAAAGAATACAGTTTGAACGGGCATACCTTGCCAGGACAAGTCCAACAATTCAATAAAGTATTTATCAACAAACACGAAGTCACACCTGAAGTTACTTACAAAAAAATCAATGAGACAACTGCAGAGTACTTGATGAAGCTTCGCGATGATGCTAATCTTATCAATGCAGAAATGACGGTCCGTCTGCAAGTTGTTGATAATCAGTTGCACTTTGATGTGACCAAGATTGTCAACCACAATCAAGTCACTCCAGGTCAAAAGATTGATGATGAAAGAAAATTGCTCTCTACTATTAGTTTCCTTGGTAATGCTTTAGTCTCTGTTTCAAGTGATCAAGCTGGGGCTAAGTTTGATGGGGCAACCATGTCAAACAATACGCATGTCAGCGGGGATGATCATATCGATGTAACCAATCCAATGAAAGACCTAGCTAAGGGTTACATGTATGGATTTGTTTCTACAGATAAGCTTGCTGCAGGTGTCTGGAGCAACTCTCAAAACAGCTACGGTGGGGGTTCTTATGACTGGACCCGTTTGACAGCCTACAAGGAAACGGTCGGAAATGCCAACTATGTAGGAATCCACAGCTCTGAATGGCAATGGGAAAAAGCTTATAAGGGCATTGTCTTCCCAGAATACACCAAAGAACTTCCAAGTGCCAAGGTTGTTATCACCGAAGATGCCAATGCAGACAACAAAGTCGACTGGCAAGATGGTGCCATTGCTTATCGTAGCATTATGAACAACCCTCAAGGTTGGGAAAAAGTCAAGGATATCACTGCTTACCGTATCGCGATGAACTTTGGTTCACAAGCCCAAAACCCATTCCTTATGACCTTGGATGGTATCAAGAAAATCAATCTCCACACAGATGGTCTTGGGCAAGGTGTTCTCCTTAAAGGATATGGTAGTGAAGGCCACGACTCTGGTCACTTGAACTATGCTGATATTGGTAAACGTATTGGTGGTGTCGAAGACTTCAAGGCCTTGATTGAAAAAGCGAAGAAATATGGAGCACATCTAGGTATCCATGTTAACGCTTCTGAGACCTATCCTGAGTCTAAATACTTTAATGAAAATATTCTTCGTAAGAATCCAGATGGCAGCTACAGCTACGGTTGGAACTGGCTAGACCAAGGGATCAACATTGATGCTGCTTATGACTTGGCACATGGACGTTTGGCTCGCTGGGAAGACTTGAAGAAAAAACTTGGTGAAGGTCTCGACTTTATCTATGTGGACGTTTGGGGCAATGGCCAATCAGGTGATAACGGTGCCTGGGCTACCCACGTTCTTGCTAAAGAAATTAACAAACAAGGCTGGCGTTTTGCGATTGAGTGGGGCCATGGTGGTGAATACGACTCTACCTTCCAACACTGGGCAGCTGACTTGACCTATGGTGGCTACACTAATAAAGGTATCAACAGTGCCATCACACGCTTTATCCGCAACCACCAAAAAGATTCATGGGTTGGGGACTACAGAAGTTACGGTGGTGCAGCCAACTACCCACTTCTAGGTGGCTACAGCATGAAAGACTTTGAAGGCTGGCAAGGAAGAAGTGATTACAATGGCTACGTGACTAACCTCTTTGCCCATGATGTCATGACCAAGTACTTCCAACACTTCACTGTAAGTAAATGGGAAAATGGTACACCAGTTACCATGTCTGATAACGGTAGCACCTATAAATGGACTCCAGAAATGCGAGTGGAATTGGTAGATGCTGACAATAATAAAGTGGTTGTGACTCGTAAGTCAAATGATGTTAATAGCCCACAATACCGTGAACGTACAGTAACTCTCAACGGACGTGTGATCCAAGATGGTTCAGCTTACTTGACTCCTTGGAACTGGGATGCGAATGGTAAGAAACTTCCTACTGATAAGGAAAAAATGTACTACTTCAATACGCAGGCTGGTGCAACAACTTGGACCCTTCCGAGCGATTGGGCAAAGAGCAAGGTTTACCTTTACAAGCTAACTGACCAAGGTAAGACAGAAGAGCAGGAACTCACTGTAACAGATGGTAAGATTACCCTAGACCTTCTCGCAAATCAACCATACGTACTTTACCGTTCAAAACAAAGCAATCCTGAAATGTCATGGAGCGAAGGTATGCATATCTATGACCAAGGATTTAATAGCGGAACCTTGAAGCATTGGACTATTTCAGGAGATGCATCTAAGGCAGAAATTGTCAAGTCTCAAGGGGCAAACGATATGCTTCGTATTCAAGGAAACAAAGAAAAAGTTAGTCTCACTCAGAAATTAACTGGTTTGAAACCAAATACCAAGTATGCCGTTTATGTCGGTGTTGATAACCGTAGTAATGCCAAGGCAAGCATCACTGTAAACACTGGTGAAAAAGAAGTAACTACTTATACCAATAAGTCTCTCGCTCTCAACTATGTCAAGGCCTACGCTCACAATACACGTCGTGACAATGCTACAGTTGACAATACAAGTTACTTCCAAAACATGTACGCCTTCTTTACAACTGGATCGGACGTCTCAAATGTTACTCTTACTTTGAGTCGCGAAGCTGGTGATGAAGCAACTTACTTTGATGAAATTCGTACCTTTGAAAATAATTCAAGCATGTACGGAGAAAACCATGATACAGGTAAAGGCACCTTCAAACAAGACTTTGAAAATGTTGCTCAGGGTATCTTCCCATTCGTAGTGGGTGGTGTCGAAGGTGTTGAAGACAACCGCACTCACTTGTCTGAAAAGCATGATCCATATACACAACGTGGTTGGAACGGTAAGAAAGTTGATGATGTTATCGATGGAAATTGGTCACTCAAGACAAATGGACTGGTTAGCCGTCGTAACTTGGTTTACCAAACCATCCCACAAAACTTCCGCTTTGAAGCTGGTAAGACCTACCGTGTAACCTTTGAATACGAAGCAGGATCAGACAATACCTATGCTTTTGTAGTCGGTAAGGGAGAATTCGAGTCAGGTCGTCGTGGTACTCAGGCAAGCAACTTGGAAATGCATGAATTGCCAAATACTTGGACGGATTCTAAGAAAGCTAAGAAGGCAACCTTCCTCGTGACTGGTGCAGAAACAGGCGATACTTGGGTAGGTATCTACTCAACAGGCAACGCAAGCAATACTCGTGGTGATTCTGGTGGAAATGCCAACTTCCGTGGTTATAACGACTTCATGATGGATAATCTTCAAATCGAGGAAATTACCCTAACAGGTAAGATGCTGACAGAAAATGCACTGAAGAACTACTTACCAACTGTTGCCATGACCAACTACACCAAAGAGTCTATGGACGCCTTGAAAGAAGCAGTCTTTAACCTCAGCCAAGCAGATGATGACATTAGCGTAGAAGATGCGCGTGCAGAGATTGCCAAGATTGAAGCCTTGAAGAATGCTTTAGTTCAGAAGAAAACAGCCTTGGTAGCAGAAGACTTTGAAAGTTTGGATGCGCCAGCTCAACCAGGTGAAGGTCTAGAGAATGCCTTTGATGGCAATGTATCTAGCCTATGGCATACATCTTGGAATGGTGGAGATGTAGGCAAACCTGCAACCATGTTCTTGAAAGAACCAACTGAAATCACAGGCTTCCGCTATATACCACGAGGTTCAGGTTCAAACGGTAACTTGCGGGATGTGAAACTGGTTGTCACAGATGAGTCTGGTAAGGAACATACCTTCACTGCAACGGACTGGCCTGATAACAATAAGCCAAAAGACATTGACTTTGGTAAGACAATCAAGGCTAAGAAGATTGTCCTTACTGGTACCAAGACATACGGAGATGGTGGAGATAAATACCAATCTGCAGCAGAACTCATCTTTACTCGTCCACAAGTAGCAGAAACACCTCTTGACTTGTCAGGCTATGAAGCAGCTTTAGCTAAGGCTCAGAAATTGACAGACAAAGAAAATCAAGAGGAAGTGGCTGGAGTTCAGGCGAGCATGAAATATGCGACGGATAACCATCTTTTGACGGAAAGAATGGTGAAATACTTTGCAGATTATCTCAATCAACTACAAGATAAGGCTGCTAAACCAGACGCTTCTACAAGCAGCAAGGGTGAAGAACAACCTCCAGTTCTTGAAGTTCCTGAATTTAAGGGAGGAGTCAATGCGGCAGAAGCGGCTGTACATGAAGTCCCTGAGTTCAAAGATGGCGTCAATGCAGCGGAAGCAGCTGTACATGACCTAGCTGAGTTTAAGGGCGGTGTCAATACGGCAGAAGCAGCTGTTCATGACTTACCTGAGTTCAAGGGAGGAGTCAATGCAGTTCAAGCCTTGGTACACGAATTGCCAGAATACACTGGTGGTGTTAATGGAGTTGAGCCAGCCGTACATGAAAAACCAGAGTACACAGGCCCACTAGGTACAGCAGGCGACCAGCCAGCACCAACCGTCGAGAAACCAGAGTATAAATTAACACCAGCTCCACTAGCTGATTCAAAGACTCCAAAAGTTAAAGATACTCTGAAAAATGAAGAAAGCAAGAAGGCTCTTCCAGAAACAGGAGCAGAGCAGTCTGATACAGCCCTCTTCCTTGCAGGAATCAGCCTAGCATTGTCAGCAGCCCTCTATGCTGCTAAAAGTAAAAAAGAATAGATATTCTATACTATACTTACCTTGTTTGGATAAATGACTCGAACTCTATAGAAATCAGAGTCGGAAAATGAATCAAACACCCGGAGAGGACCTCTTGGTTCTCTCCTTTTTTCAAAGGAGAAATGATACCGCTTACTCATGTATGCGGATGAAAGGAATAGGAGAAAGATGGATAGACATTTTTTTGAGAAACGCTGTCACTATAGTATAAGAAAATTTGCAATCGGTGCAGCCTCAGTTATGATTGGTGCTAGTATCTTTGGAGCCAATATGGTTCAGGCAGCAGAAACAGTAGCACCTTCAGAAACAGAGGGAAGTATCACCCATGTTCAAGCACTGGATAAGTTACCCGATGATTTAGCTACTGCTCTTGAAAAGGCGGATGCAGAAGCTACAACAGCAGCAAGTCATGAGGAGACTCCAGCGACTGACGAAGGAACCAATCCTACACCAAGTGAAGAGGCAAAACCTGAGACAAGTCCTGCAAGTCCCAAGCCAGCAGAAACGCCGAAACCGGTTGAAACACCAAAGGCAGACAATCAACCTTCGGAAACCACTACACCGGCAGTAAAACCAGCTGAAACTGCTACTCCCGCACCACAACCAGCTGAAAAGCAAATCGAAGATAGAGAAGATGTCAACCATCTCGAAGGTGCTACTGCTCAGGCAAGCAACCATGAGACTGGTACCAACTTTACTGCGGATAAAGCTATCGACGGAGATGACAATACTCGTTGGGCTACGGACAAAGATGTACCAAAACCAACCTTCGAATTAACTCTTCCAAAAACTACCCTCATCAAACATGTAGAAATTGACTGGGATCGTCGTCTTCGCAATGGGCAAAATGACCCCAATATCAAATCTTGGAGTCTCTACTATGCAGGTCAAGAAGACGTGGGCGCTAATGGAGAAAAACAATGGAAACTCGCTCATACCAAGATTGGAGATCCAGTTTTAGACGAGAAAGTAGACCTAGCTGACAGTATCAAAGCTAAGTATCTCAAACTTGAGGTCAATGATTACCAAGCGGGAACAATGAACTGGAGAAACGTTGGAATCCAAGAAATTCGAGCCTATTCTAACGTTCCGGACCATAGTAAGGTAACGGATATCCGCCAAGTAACAGAACTAACAGTAGCAGAAGACGGACAGTCTCTTGTCTTGCCTAGTCTACCAGGGGAAGTTAGTCTTATCGGAAGCAATAAACAAGGTGTAATTGACCTTCAAAATCGTATCCATAAACCTCTGACAGATCAACGCGTTAAGGTTATGGTGCAACAAATCAAAGACAGCCATACTTTCACTAAGGAATTTGAAATAGTCATCAAGGGGCTACATCAGGACGAGGGTGTGGGTGTCAAACCAAAAGTAGCACCAGTTGTTCAACAATGGTATGGAAAAGAAGGTCAATCTTCTATCACTTCAGATACAGTTCTTGTGACAGGAGATTCGGGCTTTGATCAGGCTGCAAGCTTCTACCAGTCAGACCTTGCAAGCCGTGGATTGGAACTTGCAACAGGTGACAAACAGGCTCAAAAACGAATCGAGTTTAAAAAGGTTGAAAACAAAGGTTATGGCAAGGAAGGCTATGGCATCACTATCCAAGATGATGTGATTACCATCGAAGCTGCAACGAATACAGGAGCCTTCTACGCAACTCGTACTCTTCTTCAAATGGGAGAAACAGACCTACAAAATGGCGAAATTCGTGATTTCCCAAGTTTCAGCCACCGTGGCTTTATGCTGGACACAGGTCGTAAATTTATCCCTTATGACACTCTTGTAGACATCATGCTCAACATGGCCTACTACAAGATGAACGACTTGCAGTTGCACCTTAATGATAACTATATCTTCCTCAAGGAACACTTGGCAGGTAAGAATTTAACTCCAGAAGAACAACTCAAGTATGTACTTGAACATGCCAAAACTGGTTTCCGTTTGGAGACAGATATTGTCGGTGAGAATGGTCAAAAATTAACATCAGATGAGCATTATACCAAGGAAGAAATGCAAAATCTGATTAAATTGGCCAAGGCTCTTCATATCAACCTAGTACCAGAAATTGATACACCAGGACATGCACTGTCCTTTGTCAAAGTTCGTCCAGACCTCATGTATCAAGGACAACTAAGTACTAATAAGCATAATGTAGAGCGTGTAGCTATGCTAGACTTGGATAATAAGTACGAAGAAACTCTGGCTTTTGTCAAATCTGTCTATGACAAACTCCTAGATGGACCAGATGCTCCTTTGCATGGTGTATCCACTGTTCATATCGGAACGGATGAATACTATGGCAGCCGAGAAAGCTATCGTCGCTATGTCAATGACCTTATCAAATACATTAAAGGAAAAGGCTATACCCCTCGTATCTGGGGCTCGCTCAGTGCGAAACGTGGGAGCACTCCTGTTGATTGGAACGGAGTAGAAGTTGATATTTGGAGTATTCATTGGCAACGACCAAATGAAGCCATTGCTCAGGGAGCTAAGATTATCAACATCACGGATGTGCCTACCTATAGTGTACCAAGTGGAAGCAATAGTCAAGCAGCCTACGGGGACTATGCTAACTACGAACGTCAGTACAATAGCTGGACACCGAATGATTTCAGAACAGGTGGAGGTCCGCTTCTAGCAGCTTCTCATCCAAACATTCTTGGTGGTGGACACGCAGTTTGGAATGACAATATCGATCTTCATGAGACAGGTTTGACCTCTTATGATATCTTTAAACGCTTCTTCAAGAGTATGCAAACTACTGCAGAACGTACTTGGGGATCTGATCGTGCAGCTGCGACCTTTGCAGAACGTACCCTACCAACTAGCCCTTATGCCCCACAGTCAAATCCTGATAGAGCGATTGATCAAAGTGATTTGTTTACCATCAATCCTAAGACAGTGAAGGACTATGCAAGCAAGAAGGTGAAGACAAGCGAGCAAGGATTGGCATTTGAGAAAGACAGCAGCATCGAAGGCTTGGCTGGTGATGTTGGTCCAAGTCATGTCTTGAAGTTTGATGTGACTGTCACTGGTGACGGTGAACAAACCTTCTCAACAAGTGGGGACAATCGTATCTATCTAGCTGATAAAGATGGCTATCTTGCTTATCAATTTGAACAGTTCCATATCCAGTTCAAGAAAAAACTTGAAAAGAACAAACGTTATCAAATCTCTATCGTGACCAAACCACAATCAACGGAAGTTTATGTGGATGGTGAGAAGATTGAGCGTATCGCAAATCCAGAACACCCTCGCCTTGCTCACAATAGCTTGGTTCTACCGCTTGAAAGAATCGGTGGTTTCAAAGGAATCTTGCATAGTGCAGAGTTGTCAGACAAACCATTTGTAAATCCTCGTTTGATTTCAAATGATAAGATCACTGCAACCGCAAGCAGTCAGCAACTTCCAGGAAACGCGACTGAAGGCGCTGTTGAAAAGGCCTTTGACAATGATCCAAATACTTTCTGGCATACTAAATGGACTGGTGACACTGCGCCATTCACCCTTACTATGACCTTGAAAGAAGCAGAAAAAGTCAATGGCTTGACTTATCTCCCACGTCCAGGTGGTGGAAATGGTGTCGTTACTCGCTACGAAATCTACGCACAAAAAGATGGCCAAATGGTCAAGGTTTCAGAAGGAAACTGGGACAACAATGCCCAAGAAAAAACAGTTAACTTTGTGGCAGTACATACCAACAAGATTGAGTTGAAAGCATTAGAAGGCGTTGGTGGCTTTGCAAGTGCAGCCGAAGTTCATCTATTGAAACCTGCCAAAGAAGGACAAGAAACACCTGAACCAAGTCAGCCTCAACCACCATCTACTCCTGAAAAACCACAAGTAGACCAAACGGGTGATGGAACAGTTGAATTGGCAGATCAATTCACTGCAAGCAAGCCTGCTAGTGATGAGAGCATTGCAGCTGCTAGCAAGAGCAATGACTATCTTAAGAAAGAGTACAAGGTCTTCCCGACTCCACAAAAAGTGACCTATGGCGAAGGTGTTACGGCTCTTCGTAAGCAAGTCAATCTGGTTATGGGGGATCAACTCGATATCTATACTCGCAATCGCTTGAAGAGTGTCTTGCAGGACAATCAAGTATCTTATACAACTGGTAAATCTGCAGTTGCTGGCGCAACCAATATCTATCTTGGAGTACATGGACAAGGTTCACAAGCAGAACAAAACTTGTCAAAGGTTTCAGCAGGTCTCTTTGACAAGATTGATGCCTATGTTTTGAGCATCAAGGATAACTCGATTTCTATCGTCGGGAAAGATACAGATGCGGTCTTCTATGGTTTGACAACCTTGAAACATATGCTCAAGGAAAGTCAAGTGCCAGTCCTTCGCAATGTGACAGTAGAAGATTACGCAGAGCTCAAGAACCGTGGTTTCATCGAAGGTTACTATGGAAACCCATGGTCTAATGCAGATCGCGCGGAACTCATGCGTTTTGGTGGCGATTTGAAATTGAACCAATACTTCTTTGCACCAAAAGATGATCCATACCACAACAAGAAATGGCGTGAACTCTATCCAGAAGAAAAACTAGCTGAAATCCGTGAACTTGCTCGCGTCGGAAATCAAAGTAAAACTCGCTATGTCTGGACCATCCATCCATTCATGAACAACCGCATCCGCTTTGGCAATGAAGCGCATTACCAAGAAGATTTGGCAACTATTAAGGCTAAATTTACCCAGTTGATGAAAGTGGGTGTCCGTGAATTTGGTATCCTAGCAGATGATGCACCAAGTCCAGTAGGTGGTTACAATAGTTACAACCGCTTGATGAAGGATATGACGGATTGGTTGACAGAAATGCAGGGAACCTACAGTGGTCTTCGCAAAGAAATGATCTTTGTTCCTGGTCAGTATTGGGGCAATGGACGTGAGGATGAGTTGAAATCCCTCAATGAAAATCTCCCACGTTCAACATCCATGACCTTGACTGGTGGTAAGATTTGGGGTGAAGTCTCTGAAAGCTTCCTTTCAACCCTCAAGAATAATCTAACCGCAGGTGGTAAGACCTATCGCCCAGTTTCACTTTGGATTAACTGGCCAGTAACAGATAACTCCAAACAACACTTGATTTTAGGTGGTGGTGAGAAATTCCTTCATCCAAATGTGGATCCAAGCTTGCTATCTGGTATCATGTTGAACCCAATGCAACAGTCTGAACCATCTAAGATTGCCCTCTTTTCAGGAGCTCAATACTCATGGAAACAGTGGAAATCAGAAGAAGAAGCTAAGAAAATCAATGACATTGCCTTCAACTTTGTTGAAAATGGTCATTTTGAAGATAGCAAGGTATCGGCAGCCTTCCGTGAACTTGGTAAGCATATGATCAACCAAAACATGGATGGCCGTGTCGTCAAACTAGAAGAATCTGTAGACTTGGCTCCAAAATTGACAGACTTCATGACCAAGCTCAAAGCAGGTCAGGATGTGACTGCCGAACGTGCAGCCTTGCGAGCTGAATTTGCCAAGATTAAAGAAGCAGCCGAACTTTACAAAGCATCAGGCGACCAAAAGATGGTTGCCCAAATCCACTATTGGTTGGATAATGCAATCGACCAAATGAATGCTCTCGATGCCTTCCTTACAGGAGCTGAAGCCATGGCTACAAACGATGCAGCTAAACTCTGGGATAGCTACTATAAAGGTTTGAAATTGTACGAACAGTCTCAAACTCACACCTTCCATTATGTAGACCATATGGAAAAGGCTGAATTGGGTGTTCAACATATTCGTCCATTTATCCTATCCCTGAAAGAAGTTCTAGCGTCTGAAGTTCAAAAAGTCTTGCATCCAGATCAAATCATCAGTACCTTTATTACCAATCGAACAGGTGTAGAAGGTGGTTTGGCAGAAGTAACGGATGGCGACTTGGCAACCCATGCGATTATTAAATCACCAAACAGCATCAAGACAGGTGATTATATTGGTATGAAGTTCAACAAGCCGGTAGCGATCCAAACCTTGACCTTTGCAATGGGAACGCAGGCAAATCCACGTGATACCTTTAGTAAGGCCAAAGTGCAGTATTTAGATGAAAATGACAACTGGGTAACTTTGAAAGAGCCAAGCTATGTCGGAAATGAATCCCTGCTTAAGTTTGAGAATCTCAACATCAAGGCTAAGGCAGTTCGCATGATTGCGACAGCAGACCGCGAGAACACTTGGTTTGCAGTTCAGGAAATTGCAGTTAACCGTTCAGTTGAAAAATCTCGTAGCCAACAAGCAACGACAGTTAGTCTAAGCTCAAACTTAGTTTACAAACTAAATACCTCAGCCCGTCAAATCACTGATGGCAAGGATAATACAGAAGCCATGATGGCAAATGCTGACGGTAGCAATACGACACCAGTAGATGCTTGGGCACAACTTGACCTCGGTGAAGTCAAGTCAATCACTAAAGTTCGTCTTCGCCAAGGAACGGGTGATAAGCTTGCCGCAGGTGTACTTGAGTACTCTACAGATGGAACTTCATGGCAAGAGTTGGATCGCCTATCAGGAGAACAAACCAAGGAAGTGACCAGAGCGATCAATGCTCGTTACATCCGAGTACGCAATACCAAGGCCCTCGACCTCTGGTGGCGTATCCAAGACTTCTCTGTTGAGACACGCTCTGGAAATAGTGAGTTAACAGACACCAACGTCGACGCCTTGAAGGAAACACCAGTAGTGGATAGCTTGGGCAGTTACGAACTTCAAATTCCAGCTGGAACTAAACTCCCTGCTCATAGCTATCTAGGTATGAAGCTTGACCGTATCCATCAAATCAAGAGCATCCAGCTCCAAGGTCAGGCAAACCCTGCTCTTACTCTAGAGTACTCTGCAAATGCGCAAGAATGGATGCCAGCTAGCCAGTTGACTGATAGATCTGCAGCAAGCCACTTAGTACGTTATGTGCGTCTGGTCAATAAAACAGATCAGGAACAAGCTGTGACAGCCACTTCTCTCCTTGTAACAACCAAAGAAGTGCAACCAACCAAACTAGAATCTACAACTATGGGAATTCACCCAGCATATGGTAGCAATGATGTTCGTAAACTGAACAACCTAGATCAATTATTTGATGGTGTTTACAACAACTTCGTTGAATTTTCAGACTATGCTCGTAAAGATGGTCATGTGACCTTGAAACTTGGTAGCGAACGCACCATCAAGAAGATTAGAGCCTACATCCAAGACGGAACTCAAAACTATCTTCGTGATGGTAAGATTCAAGTCAGCCAAGACGGTAAAACTTGGACTGATGTCGTTACAGTAGGAGATGGTGTGGCCAATAGCACACACGATGATTCATTGACAGATGGTTGGACACATGATTCTAAGATGCCAGGAAATCGCTACATCGAGGGGGAATTGACAACACCAGTCAAAGCCAACTATCTCCGTGTCCTCTATACAGCAGACTATGATGCCCGTTTTGTAGGCTTTACAGAATTGGTCATCAACGATGGTGAATTTGTCAAACCAATCAATGATCCAACAGTAGAAGGAAGTGGTGGAGAAAGCCAAGGCAACCTTTATAATAATCTTGTAGACGGAAAAGTCTTGACTAGCTATAAGTCTGAAAAAGACAAGGGCGAGTTGGTTTATCACTTGTCTGAGCCGACCAATGCCAACCACCTTCGTCTTGTTTCCAGTCTTCCTGAAGGAGCGAAAGCACGTATTCTTGCTAGAACACTCAAGGATGGTCAAGACAGTTGGACAGACCTCGGTGCCATTACATCTAGTCTCCAAACCTTCGCTATCCGAAATGGTGGCTCTCTTCTAGACGTCAAATTAGTCTGGGAAGGTGGCAAGGCCGAGTTTTATGAATTGGCGAGCTTCTATCAAGAATTAACAGAAGAATCGGTTCAATCAAGTAAGGGCGAAGAGCCAGCACCTGTTCTTGAGGTTCCTGAATTCACAGGCGGTGTCAATGCAATTGAAGCCTTGGTACATGAACTTCCAGAGTACACAGGCCCAGTAGCAACGGTAGGCGACCAAGCCGCTCCAACAGTAGAGAAACCTGAGTTCAAGGGCGGTGTCAATGCAGTTGAAGCCCTAGTACATGAACTTCCAGAGTACACAGGTCCAGTAGCGACAGTAGGTGACCAAGCTGCTCCGACAGTAGAGAAGCCTGAGTTTAATGGTGGTGTCAATGCAGCTGAAGCCTTGGTACATGAGCTTCCAGAGTATACAGGCCTAGTAGCAACAGTAGGCGACCAACCAGCTCCGACAGTTGAGAAGCCTGAGTTTAATGGTGGTGTCAATGCAGCTGAAGCCTTGGTACATGAGCTTCCAGAGTACACAGGACCATTATCGACAGTAGGCGATCAAGCCGCTCCAACTGTAGAGAAACCTGAGTTTAAACTTAGCTCATTTGCTTCAGATGAAGATAAGACACCGGCACCGGATCTAAAACAAGAAGTGACGAAGCAAGAAACTGCTGAACAAAGCTTGCCAGCAACAGGTGAGAGCCAATCTGACACAGCCCTCTTCCTAGCAGGTGTTAGCCTAGCCCTATCTGCTCTCTTTGTAGCAAGAACAAAGAAAGACTAGTATTCAACAAAACCTCTTAACAAGATTACGAAATCAGTTTCCTATCTTTCCCAATGAGGTTTATAGTACGCAGAAAGCCTGAGAAGAAATCTTCTCAGGCTTTTGCTAATCATATAAATACGATACTGCTATGAAAAAATCACCCAGAATACTCTGAGTGATAAATGTTATGGTTGTGCTGGTTGCGGATTCTGGTTTTGTTGGCCAGGGGTTGTATTTGATTGTTGCGTATTATTGTTAGGATTGGTAGTCGTACTATTATTTGTGCTTGTATTTGTGCTTGGAGTAGTCGAGCTTGACTGAGAAGTCGAGCTCTCAGATGTTGAGCTAGAACTTTCAGGTGTTGGGGCTTGCTGTGGAGCAGGTGTAGTCCATGTAGAACGAGCACCATTTTTAAAGACAAATTCTCCACCTCTGTAGAGTCCTTCTGGCATAGTCCAGTCACCAGGATGATCATCTTCAGATAGATAAGTCATCATCGAACGGTAGACCTTAGCTGCAACATAGAAGCCATCACCAACGATAGGAGTAAGGCGGTTCGAGTAACCAGTCCAAACGGCCATTGAATATTTACGAGTATAGCCAACGAACATTTCGTCCGGAGCTACATAACCCGTATTTTTAATGTAGTTTTCAATCTCATCATCTGTATAGTTTGACGTACCAGTTTTACCAGCTTGTGGTAGCCAAGGGAGGTAGGCTCCTCGACCAGTTCCGTATGCCAAAACGGTTTTCATCATATCTGTCATCATATAGGCTGTCGTTTCTTTCATAGCACGTGTACCAGAATCAGAGAATTCTTTTGAACTGCCATCACTAAAGACAATCTTATTGATATACATAGGTTTGCGGTAGATACCGCCATTGGCAAAAGCAGCATAAGCCGCAGCCATCTTCTCGCTGCTTGCTCCATACTTTTTGTCAGATTCGGTTGTATTACTTGAAATAGCATTAGCATAGTGTATGCTTGGGTAGTCAATACCGAGTCCATTTAGAAACGTCTTGGCACGATCAAGTCCTACTTTCTCTAGCGTTTCTACAGCCGGCACATTCCGTGATTGCTGGAGAGCATACTGGAGTGTTATGTTTCCAAAGTAACTCTTATCCCAGTTATAGACAGGGGTAGAGGTTCCAGGATAATTATAAGGACTATCGTGAACAATCGAAGCAGTTGAATCATAAACGCCGTATTCCAAAGCAGGAGCATAGTCTGTAATAGGCTTCATGGTAGAACCCCAGTCACGGTTAGTTTCTACAGCCTGGTTTATTCCAAAGGAAACGTTACTTGATTGGTGGCGAGCACCTAATTGGGCAATGACTTTCCCGTTTGTGACATCAACGATAGTAGAGGCTACCTGTAACTCATCATCTGGATAGTTGACATACTCGTCCGTATTGTAAATATCCCAGAGACGTTGTTGGACCTTAGAATCAACATTTGTGTAGACTTCCATACCCGTAGTTAAAAGGTTGTAACCTGTTTCCTGTTCAACTTGGTCAATTACCTCTTTGAGGTAATTATCCATGTAAGGAGGATAACTGTTAGCTGATTTTAGGCTTTGAAGTCCATCTGTAATCGGAGTATTAATAGCTTTTTCGTATTGTTCGGCTGTAATGTAACCTTGCCCCTTCATCTCAGAGAGGACGAGATTACGGCGTTCTTGGGCGGCCTCCGGATGCGAGTATGGATCATACTGGTTTGGAGCCTGAGGCATTCCGGCAAGGAGGGCCAATTGGGGGATACTCAAATCTTTGAGGTCTTTGCCATAGTAACTTTGAGAAGCCGTTTGCATTCCGTAGTTCCCGTTTGACATGTAAACCTTGTTGATGTAGTAGGTCAAGATCTCTTGTTTAGTCGCTTTTTGTTCTAGCTGGACGGCGAGCCATGCTTCCTGAGCCTTACGAGAAAGGGTTTGGTCAGAAGTTGACGTAGAGAAATAGGTTAACTTGATCAACTGCTGCGTCAAAGTTGAAGCTCCTTGAAGGCCTCCGCCACCACGAAGATTTCGTAGGGTAGCACCTAGGATACGGATAGTATCGATTCCTCGGTGATTAAAGAAGCGATGGTCTTCAATCGAAACAATAGCGTTGACCAAATCGGTCGGTATTTCGTTTGCTTGCGCATTGACTCGACGTTCTGATCCAAGATCAGCGATGAGTTCATCGTTATTGTCATAAATTTTGCTGGACGTTGTAGCGACCAGTTTACTTTCAGATAGGGCTGGAGCATTGCTAACATAGTAGAGAAAGAGACCTCCGCCCAGCATAATAGCTGCGATAAATACAGTTAAGAAGCAGATACTGATATATTTAGCTATTCGCAGGATAGTTTGTTTGTTCATCTTGTTTTACCACCTAGTAAATGTTCTTTGATAATATCGAGATAGGGAATCTGGGGAAAGGCACCTAGCTCAATCCTATATCCATTTTCTCGAATATATCCAAGTGGCATTGACTTTTGTCCCTTATCTTGATGATAGAAACGAATCAGGTCAACAGCCGGCAATAAATAAGTTTCTTGCTGAGAAGCAAAGTGAAGAAGGACAAAGCAGATTCCTCGCTGGGCAAGGACCTGTTCCATATGCTGAATCTGATGGTGATGGAAATTCTTCATCGGAATCGCATGTTTTTGCCTAGTTTCCTTTGCTTCAAAGTCGATGTAATATCCATCATAAACCCCTGAATAGTCTGTGGTTGAAGCTTGTCTAAAGTAGGCTTCAACAATCTTTGCTCGACTTCGTTGGGGATAGTCGACACGTACGATTTGGATGGGAGTTGGTTTCTTGTGAATCACTGCCAACCCATGCGACAAGTAATAATCGTTCGTAGCGTTGATCATCTTTTCAAAAGACATTCCCCGATTTGCGAAATTTTTAGTTTGTGACGGGGGGGCTTGTCTCTTCTGTGATGAAATTTTATGTGGATAGTTGACCATAATTCTCCTTATTGGTACAATAACATCACTCTATTATATCATAAATTTACAAAGAAAGGGTTAAAAATGACAACAGCCTTGATTTTAGGCTATTCAGCCTTCGACCTTGGTCTCTTTAATGACAAGGATATTCGTGTTGATATAATCAAAACAGCCATTCGGAGAGACCTGGAACGTCTAGCAGAGGAAGGGGTGACCTGGCTTGTCTTTACAGGGACTTTGGGCTTTGAGTACTGGGCGCTTCAGGTGGCGAAAGACATGACAAAAGACTACGGATTTCAGCTGGCGACTATTTTTGATTTTGAAACCCATGGCAGTAATTGGAATGAAGCCAATCAAGTTAAGTTGAGCGAATTCAAACAAGTTGATTTCGTTAAATATGCCTACCCACAATATGAACACAAGGGACAACTACGTGATTATCAGAAATTTTTACTGGAGAATACCGATATTTGCTATCTTTTTTATGATGAAGAAAACAAAACTAAGTTACAATATTTTTACCAAATGATGAAAAATCAAGCGGACTATGTTACAAGGCAATTAACATTTGATGAGTTAAATGAATTAGCAGAAAATTTTTCTGAAAAGTAACCCTTTGACCTTGATTTTTACTTGTCTTTTTTTATATAATAATACTAGTAACCCAGAATGGAGAGAGACATGGCAAGTATTATATTTTCAGCAAAAGATATTTTTGAACAAGAGTTTGGACGCGAAGTACGTGGATACAGTAAAGCAGAGGTGGATGAATTCCTCGATGATGTGATTAAGGATTATGAAACTTACGCGGCTTTGGTTAAATCCCTTCGCCAAGAAATTGCTGATTTGAAGGAGGAGTTGTCTCGTAAACCACAGGCGGCTCCAACTCAACCAGACTCTATTGAAGTAACAGCTTCTACTTCAATGACAAACTTTGATATTTTGAAACGCTTAAATCGTCTCGAAAAAGAAGTATTTGGTAAGCAAATCTTAGACAACCAAGATTGATAATTGACTAAGGAATGAGTGCAATTTTTGGATAATCGCGTGAAGAGGTTCTCTTTTCATGAGGAAAGTCCATGCTAGCACAGGCTGTGATGCCTGTAGTGTTTGTGCTAGGCGAATTCATAAGCCTAGGGACGAGTGATCGTTACGGCAGTCGAAATGGCTAAGTCTTCGGATAGGTCAGAATAGGCTTGAAAGTGCCACAGTGACGGAGTCTTTCTGGAAACAGAGAGAGTGGAACGCGGTAAACCCCTCAAGCTAGCAACCCAAATTTTGGTCGGGGCATGGAGTGCACGGAAACGAACGTAGTACTCTGACTGCTAGCAGCTCCATGCTGTTAGCGGTAGACAGATGATTATCGAAGGAAGTGGTCCTAGTCACTTCTGGAACAAAACATGGCTTATAGAAAATTGCATATAGGTTGGGGCTGAGAATCTTTCTCAACCTCATTTTTTAAAGTGAACAAGAGAAAGGTCTTGCAAGACTAGAAATGAAAGAACAATTTAATTTAATCGCAACTGCTGCGGCGGGTCTCGAGGCTGTCGTTGGACGTGAGGTGCGAGACCTTGGTTATGATTACCAGGTTGAAAATGGGCGTGTCCGCTTCCAAGGAGATGTGAAGGCAATCATTGAGACCAATCTTTGGCTTCGTGCAGCGGATCGCATCAAGATTGTGGTCGGAAGTTTTCCAGCTAAGACCTTTGAAGAGCTTTTTCAAGGTGTTTTTGCTCTAGATTGGGAAAACTATCTCCCGCTAGGAGCACGTTTCCCGATATCAAAGGCAAAATGTGTTAAGTCTAAACTTCATAACGAGCCCAGTGTTCAGGCTATTTCTAAAAAAGCTGTTGTGAAGAAATTACAAAAACACTATGCCCGCCCAGAAGGAGTTCCTTTGATGGAAACTGGTCCTGAGTTTAAAATCGAGGTGTCCATTCTTAAGGATGTGGCAACTGTTATGATTGACACGACAGGTTCTAGCCTCTTTAAACGTGGATATCGTACGGAAAAAGGTGGAGCTCCTATCAAGGAAAATATGGCAGCGGCCATTTTACAACTCTCTAACTGGTATCCAGACAAGCCCTTGATTGATCCAACCTGTGGTTCAGGAACTTTCTGTATTGAGGCGGCTATGATTGCCAGAAAGATGGCGCCGGGTCTTCGCCGTTCCTTTGCTTTTGAGGGATGGAACTGGGTCAGCGATCGGTTAATCCAAGAGGTCCGTACTGATGCTGCTAAGAAAGTCAATCGTGAGATAGAGCTGGATATCATGGGCTGTGATATTGATGCTCGTATGGTAGAAATTGCCAAGGCAAATGCCCAAGCAGCAGGTGTTGCAGGAGATATCACCTTTAAGCAAATGCGGGTACAAGATTTGCGCTCAGACAAGATCAATGGCGTTATCATTTCCAATCCACCATATGGGGAGCGCTTGTCCGATGATGCAGGAGTTACGAAACTTTATGCTGAGATGGGACAGGTCTTTGCACCACTGAAAACCTGGAGTAAGTTTATCCTGACGAGTGACGAAGCTTTTGAAAGTAAGTACGGAAGTCCAGCAGATAAAAAACGAAAACTCTATAACGGGACCTTAAAAGTGGATTTGTATCAATACTTTGGTCAGCGTGTCAAACGCCAAGAGGTAAAATAGAAAGGTAAACTCATGAGCAAGAAAAGACATAATCGTCATAAAAAAGAACAGCAAGAGCCACAATTCGACTTTGACGAAGCAAAAGATTTGACTGTTGGTCAAGCAATTCGTAAGAATGAAGAGGTTGAGGCTGGAGTATTGCCTGAAGACAATATCTTGGACAAATACATCAAACAGCACCGCGAAGAGATCGAGGCAGATAAGTTCGAAACTCGTCAGTTTGAAAAAGAAGAATTGGCTTCTACTCGAAACTTAGAGGAATTGATCCAAGAAGTTCGTGAAACAAGTGAACTTTCTGGAGAGGTAGAAGGTTCAGATGTGGTTTCCGAGGAATCTGAGGAATCTATTGAAGAGATAGACAATGAAGAAACTACTCAGTTTGTTCCTCCACTTCAAGATGAAGAAAGTACTGAAATAGAGCCTCTCGTTTTAACAGAAACAGCATCCAAGGAAATGAATGAGGAAAATGAGGAACAAGAAGAAACCTATACTTCCCTATCACGATCAGTACAGACGGAACCTGAAACAGGCTCTAAAAAGAAACGTCTGATTACTATCGTTTCTGTGGTAGCTGCGATTCTTGTTCTTGCTGGGACGTATTATGTCTACCGTCAGGTATCTCGTTCAAACCAAGAAATTCAGTCTTCTCAAGCATCTTCAGGAAATCAAGAATCGCAAACCGACTTGCAAGAGTTCAATACGCTTTATGATGCCTTCTATACAGATGCCAATAAGACTACTTTAAAAAATAGCCAGTTCGATAAGTTTAGCCAGCTAAAAAACTTGCTAGATAAGTTAGAAGGTAGCCGTGATTATACACTAGCTAAGTCAAAATACGATAGCCTAGCAACTCAAATCAAGGCCATTCAAGATATCAATGCCCTCTTTGAAAGTCCAGCTATTACTGACGGTGTCTTGGATACCAATGCTAAAGCCAAGGCGGATGCTAAGTTCACGGAAGTTAAAACGGGAAATACAGAGCTTGATAAACTGTTAGCTCAGGCGATTAGCCTTGGTAAGAGCCAACAAACCAGTGCTTCCAGCTCAAGTTCCAGCTCAAGTCAAGCAAGTTCAAGTTCCGCTACAGAAAACAATGCAAGCAGTACGACGCCTTCAACAAGCACTACGGCACCAGCTAGAGATACAAATGGTGGTTTATCTGGTGATGGTGTAAATCTACAGAGAGGACTTAGTCGTGTACCGTATAACCAATCAGCTGTAGACGATAGCAACAATCCTGCCTGGACGTTTGCAGATGGTGTATTGGAACAGATCCTAGCAACATCACGTGCACGTGGCTACATCACTGGCAACCAATACATTCTCGAACGTGTCAATATTGTAAACGGAAACGGCTATTACAACCTCTACAAACCGGATGGAACCTACCTCTTCACTCTCAACTGTAAGACGGGTTACTTTGTAGGGAATGGTTCTGGTCATGCAGATGACTTGGACTATTAGGAGTCCATTACAAAATTCTTTCCTTTCATAGGTAAAAATGATAAAATAAAACAAATGAAATAAGAGGAGTGTCACATGACAAAAGCTAACTTTGGTGTCGTAGGTATGGCCGTAATGGGTCGTAACCTTGCCCTAAATATCGAATCTCGTGGTTATACAGTTGCCATTTACAACCGTAGTAAAGAAAAAACAGAAGACGTGATTGCTTGCCATCCTGAAAAGAACTTTGTGCCAAGCTATGACGTGGAAAGCTTTGTAAACTCAATCGAAAAACCTCGTCGTATCATGCTCATGGTTCAAGCTGGACCTGGTACAGATGCTACAATTCAAGCCCTTCTTCCACACCTTGACAAGGGTGATATCTTGATCGACGGAGGAAACACTTTCTACAAAGATACAATCCGTCGTAATGAAGAATTGGCAAACTCAGGGATTAACTTTATCGGTACTGGAGTTTCCGGTGGTGAAAAAGGTGCCCTTGAAGGTCCTTCTATCATGCCTGGTGGACAAAAAGAGGCCTACGAATTGGTTGCTGATGTTCTCGAAGAAATCTCAGCCAAAGCACCAGAAGATGGCAAACCATGTGTGACTTACATCGGTCCTGATGGAGCTGGTCACTATGTGAAAATGGTTCACAACGGTATCGAGTATGGTGACATGCAATTAATCGCAGAAAGCTATGACCTCATGCAACACTTGCTAGGCCTTTCTGCAGAAGATATGGCTGCAATCTTTACTGAGTGGAACAAGGGTGAGTTGGACAGCTACTTGATCGAAATCACAGCTGATATCTTGAGTCGCAAAGACGATGAAGGCCAAGATGGACCAATCGTAGACTATATCCTTGATGCTGCAGGTAACAAGGGAACTGGTAAATGGACTAGCCAATCAGCACTTGACCTTGGTGTGCCATTATCACTCATCACTGAGTCAGTATTTGCTCGCTATATCTCTACATACAAAGAAGAGCGTGTGCATGCTAGCAAGGTTCTTCCAAAACCAGCTGCCTTCAAATTTGAAGGAGACAAGGCTGAGTTGATTGAAAAGATCCGTCAAGCCCTTTACTTCTCAAAAATCATTTCATACGCACAAGGTTTTGCCCAATTGCGTGTGGCTTCTAAAGAAAATAGCTGGAACTTGCCATTTGCAGACATCGCATCTATCTGGCGTGATGGCTGTATCATCCGTTCTCGTTTCTTGCAAAAGATCACAGATGCCTACAACCGTGATGCAGACCTTGCAAACCTTCTCTTGGATGAGTATTTCTTGGATGTTACTGCCAAGTACCAACAAGCAGTTCGTGATATCGTAGCTCTTGCTGTTCAAGCTGGTGTACCAGTGCCAACTTTCTCAGCAGCTATTACTTACTTTGATAGCTATCGTTCAGCAGACCTTCCTGCTAACTTAATCCAAGCACAACGTGACTACTTTGGTGCCCATACTTACCAACGTAAAGACAAAGAAGGAACCTTCCACTACTCTTGGTATGACGAGAAATAAGTAGGTCTGCCATGGGGAAACGGATTTTATTACTTGAGAAAGAACGAAATCTCGCTCGTTTTCTCAGTCTGGAACTCCAAAAAGAGCAATACCGTGTTGATCTTGTAGAGGAGGGGCAAAAAGCCCTCTCAATGGCTCTCCAGACAGATTATGACTTGATTTTACTGAATGCTCGTCTGGGGGATATGACAGCCCAGGATTTTGCAGAGAGGCTTAGTCGGACAAAACCAGCCTCGGTGATCATGGTCTTGGACCATCGCGAAGAATTGCAAGACCAGATTGAGACAATCCAGCGCTTCGCCGTTTCTTACATCTATAAGCCAGTGATTATTGATAATCTAGTTGCTCGTATTTCAGCGATTTTCCGAGGTCGGGACTTTATCGACCAACACTGTAGTCAGATGAAGGTCCCAACGTCATACCGTAACCTACGTATGGATGTAGAACATCATACTGTTTATCGTGGCGAGGAGATGATTGCTCTGACGCGCCGTGAGTATGACCTTTTGGCCACTCTCATGGGAAGCAAGAAGGTCTTGACTCGTGAGCAGTTGTTGGAAAGTGTTTGGAAGTACGAAAGTGCGACAGAGACCAATATCGTGGATGTTTATATCCGTTATCTACGTAGCAAGCTTGATGTAAAAGGTCAAAAAAGCTACATTAAAACCGTGCGTGGTGTTGGGTACACCATGCAAGAATAGAAAAGCAGTTGCAGTTATGTAACTGCTTTTTTTGAGAAGTTTCTATATATTGACATACAGTAAAGTCTTTGCTACAATCAGTTATGGAGGAAAGATCGAATGAAAAAATTTAAAATAATGATGCAAGTTGGACTCGCGGTCTTTTGCTTTGCTTTGCTAGCGACAAGCACCGTCTTTGCGGATGATACTGATTCAGAAGGCTGGCAATTTGTCCAAGAAAATGGTAGAACCTACTATAAGAAGGGAGAACTCAAAGAAACCTACTGGCGAGTGATTGATGGGAAGTACTATTACTTTGATTCTTTATCTGGAGAGATGGTTGTCGGCTGGCAATATATCCCGTTTCCATCTAAAGGTAGTACAATTGGTCCTTACCCAAATGGTTTAAGATTAGAATATATGCCAATGCCAAAATGGTATTACTTTGGTCAAGATGGGGTACTACAAGAATTTGTTGGCAAGCAAGTTTTAGAAGCAAAAACTGCTACAAATACCAACAAACATCATGGGGAACAATATGATAGTCCAGCAGAGAAACGAGTCTATTATTTTGAAGATCAGCGTAGCTATCACACTTTAAAAACCGGTTGGATTTATGACGAAGGGTATTGGTATTATTTACAGAAGAGTGGTGGCTTTGATGCTCGTATCAACAGTTTAACGGTTGGGGAGCCAGTGCGTGGTTGGGCCAAGGATAACTCAACTTGGTACTATCTAGATCCAGAAACTGGTATCATGCAAACTGGTTGGCAACAACTTGGCAATAAGTGGTACTACCTCCATTCATTAGGAGCCATGGCAACTGGTTGGTACCAGGAAGGCTCAACTTGGTATTATTTAGATGCTGAAAATGGTGATATGAAAACGGGCTGGCAATACCTTGGGAACAAGTGGTACTACCTCCGTTCATCAGGAGCTATGGCGACTGGCTGGTATCAGGAAGGTTCGACTTGGTATTATCTAAACGCAAGTAATGGTGATATGAAGACTGGTTGGTTCCAGGTTGGAGGGAAATGGTACTATGCTTATAGTTCAGGTGCTTTAGCAGTGAATACGACTGTAGAAGGCTATTACGTCAATTATAATGGCGAATGGATCCAATAATGAAAGGGGCGATTGTGAAGGAAACAATCGCTTTTTTTGTGAAAATATAATAAAATAGATAGGAGGAAATACTACTGTATGAAAAGCAAGACGGTCTTTCCGTCTGGTTAAAGGAAAACATGATAAAAAAAGTTGGTGTCGGTCAGGCACATAGTAAGATTATTTTAATAGGAGAGCACGCTGTTGTATACGGCTATCCTGCCATTTCTCTGCCTCTCTTAGAGGTAGAGGTGACATGTAAGGTAGTTCCTGCAGCGAGTCCGTGGCGTCTTTATGAGGAGGATACTTTGTCCATGGCAGTTTATGCTTCGTTAGAATATTTAGAGATTAAAGAGGCCTGCATTCGCTGTGTGATTGACTCAGCTATTCCTGAAAAACGAGGGATGGGTTCGTCTGCGGCTATCAGCATAGCGGCCATTCGTGCGGTTTTTGACTACTATCAAGCCGATCTGCCTCATGACGTATTAGAAATCTTGGTCAATCGGGCTGAGATGATTGCCCATATGAATCCAAGCGGTTTGGATGCCAAGACCTGTCTCAGTGACCAGCCCATTCGCTTTATCAAGAATGTTGGTTTTACAGAACTTGAGATGAACCTATCTGCTTATTTGGTGATTGCTGACACGGGCGTGTATGGTCACACTCGTGAAGCTATCCAAGTGGTTCAAAGTAAGGGTAAGGATGCTCTGCCGTTTTTGCATGCCTTGGGAGAATTGACCCAGCAGGCAGAAGATGCGATTAGACGAAAAGATGCTGAAAAACTGGGACAAATCCTCAGTCAAGCGCATTTACATTTAAAAGAAATTGGTGTCAGCAGCCCTGAGGCAGACTCCCTCGTTGAAACGGCTCTTAGCTATGGTGCTCTAGGTGCCAAGATGAGTGGTGGTGGGCTAGGAGGCTGTATCATAGCCTTGGCAACCAATTTGACACACGCTCAAGAACTAACAAAACGATTAGAAGAGAAAGGAGCTGTTCAGACATGGATCGAGAGCCTGTAACAGTACGTTCCTACGCAAATATTGCCATTATCAAATACTGGGGAAAGAAAAAAGAAAAAGAGATGGTTCCTGCTACTAGCAGTATTTCTTTAACTTTGGAAAATATGTATACAGAGACGACCTTGTCGCCTCTACCGAAGGATGCGACGGCTGATGCATTTTATATCAATGGTCAGCTCCAGAGTGAGGCTGAGCATGCTAAGATGAGCAAAATCATTGACCGTTACCGTCCGGCTGGGGAAGGTTTTGTCCGTATCGATACCCACAACAACATGCCTACTGCAGCGGGCCTGTCCTCTAGTTCTAGTGGTTTGTCCGCCTTGGTCAAGGCTTGCAATGCTTATTTCCAGCTTGGTTTGGATCGGAGTCAGTTGGCACAGGAGGCTAAGTTCGCTTCAGGTTCTTCCTCTCGTAGTTTTTATGGACCACTCGGTGCCTGGGACAAGGATAGTGGAGAGATTTACCCTGTAGAGACAGACTTGAAACTAGCTATGATCATGTTGGTGCTAGAGGACAAGAAAAAACCAATTTCTAGCCGTGATGGGATGAAACTCTGTGTGGAAACCTCGACGACCTTTGATGACTGGGTACGCCAGTCTGAGAAGGATTATCAGGATATGCTGCTTTATCTCAAAGAGAATAACTTTGCCAAGGTTGGGGAACTAACGGAGAAAAATGCCCTTGCTATGCACGCCACGACCAAAACAGCATCGCCAGCCTTTTCTTATCTAACGGATGCGACTTATGAAGCGATGAACTTTGTTCGCCAGCTTCGTGGGCAAGGAGAGGCCTGCTACTTTACCATGGATGCTGGTCCCAATGTCAAGGTTCTCTGTCAGGAGAAAGACTTGGATCATCTATCTGAAATCTTTGGTCAACGTTATCGCTTGATTGTGTCAAAAACAAAGGATTTGAGTCAAGATGATTGCTGTTAAGACTTGTGGAAAACTCTATTGGGCTGGTGAGTACGCCATTTTAGAGCCAGAACAGCTGGCCTTGATAAAGGCGATACCTATCTATATGAGGGGAGAAATTGCCTTTTCTGATAGCTACCGTATCTATTCAGATATGTTTGATTTCGCAGTGGACTTGACGCCAAATCCTGCCTACAGCTTGATTCAAGAAACGATTGCTTTAGTGGAAGATTTTTTGACCTATCGAGGTCAGGATTTAAGGCCTTTTTCTCTAGAAATCAGTGGAAAAATGGAACGGGAAGGCAAAAAGTTTGGTCTGGGTTCTAGTGGTAGCGTCGTTGTCTTGGTGATCAAGGCCCTACTGGCCCTATATGATATTACGGTTGATCCGGAACTCTTGTTCAAGCTGGCTAGCGCGGTCTTGCTCAAGCGAGGCGACAATGGTTCTATGGGAGACCTTGCCTGTATTGTGGCAGAGAATTTGGTTCTCTACCAGTCGTTTGATCGAAAGAAGATAGCTACGTGGTTGGAAGAAGAAAACTTGGCGACAGTTTTGGAGCGCGATTGGGGTTTTTCTATCTCACAGATAAAACCAGGTCTAGAATGTGATTTCCTAGTGGGATGGACCAAGGAAGTGGCTGTATCGAGTCAAATGGTTCAGCAAATCAAGCAAAACATAGACCAGAATTTTTTAACATCCTCAAAAGCAATGGTGTCTGCTTTGGTAGAAGCCTTGGAGCAGGGGAATGCAGAAAACATCATCGAGCAGGTGGAAACAGCCAGCCAGCTCTTAGAAGGCTTGAGCCCAGATATATACACACCTTCGCTGAGACAGTTGAAAGAAGCCAGTCAAGATTTGCTGGCTGTTGCCAAGAGTAGTGGTGCTGGTGGTGGTGACTGTGGCATTGCCTTGAGTTTTGATGAGCAATCAACTGAAACCTTTAAAAATCGCTGGGCCGATCTGGGGATTGAGCTCTTATACCAAGAAAGGATAGGACATGACGACAAATCGTAAGGACGAGCACATCCGCTATGCCCTTGAGCAAAAAAGCTCCTATAATAGCTTTGATGAGGTTGAGTTAATCCACTCTTCGCTACCGCTCTATGACCTAGATGAGATTGATTTGTCTACAGAATTTGCAGGTCGAAAGTGGGACTTTCCTTTTTATATCAATGCCATGACGGGTGGGAGCAAAAAAGGTAAAGAAATCAATCAAAAGCTGGCTCAGGTGGCAGAAGCCTGTGGGATTTTATTTGTGACGGGTTCTTATAGCGCAGCCCTAAAAGATCCAACAGATGGCTCTTTTTCTGTCAAATCTAGCCATCCAAATCTCCTCCTTGGAACCAATATTGGATTGGACAAGCCTGTTGACCTAGGACTTCAGACTGTGCAAGCAATGGATCCTGTTCTCCTGCAGGTGCATGTCAATGTCATGCAGGAATTGCTCATGCCCGAGGGAGAAAGGAAGTTCAGAAGCTGGCAATCGCATCTAGCAGATTATAGCAAACGCATCCCTGTTCCTCTTGTTTTAAAAGAAGTCGGTTTTGGCATGGATGCCAAGACCATCGGGAGAGCCTATGAACTGGGTGTTCGAACCTTTGACCTGTCAGGTCGTGGTGGTACCAGTTTTGCCTACATTGAAAACCGTCGTAGTGGTCAGCGTGACTACCTCAATCAATGGGGACAATCCACCATGCAAGCCCTTCTCAATGCCCAAGGCTGGAAAGACAAGGTCGAACTCTTGGTCAGTGGAGGTGTTCGGAACCCGCTTGATATGATTAAGTGCCTGGTCTTTGGAGCCAAGGCTGTGGGACTGTCACGTACCGTTCTAGAGTTGATTGAAACCTATTCCGTCGAAGAGGTGATTGGCATTGTCCAAGGCTGGAAAGACGATCTGCGTTTGATCATGTGTGCCCTTAACTGTGCCACCATAGCGGATTTGCAAAACGTAGACTATATTCTTTATGGCAAACTCAAAGAAGCAAAAGATCAGATGTAGAGAGGTCGGGACAAGAATCCCGCCCTTTTTTGTAGCCTTTTGTCAACTGTAGTGAGTTGATGAAACCAAGCTTGTACGAGCGATTTCTGTCCCATCTCCTTTTTCCATCCTCAGACCGAGGTGACTTTTTTGAATTGTGATAAAATAGAAGGGAGAGGATGCAGCTATGAAAAAATTTCAAATCTTTTTATTTATTGAAGCCTGTCTATTGACGGGAGCTCTGATTTTGATGGTATCAGAGCATTTTTCGCGTTTTCTGCTGATTCTATTCCTCTTTTTGCTCTTGCTCCGTTATTATACAGGTAAAGAAGGCAATAACGTTTTCCTCCTTGTGGCGACCATACTCTTCTTTTTCATCGTTATGCTTAATCCCTTTGTGATTCTAGCCATCTTTGTGGCAGTTATCTATAGCCTCTTTCTTCTCTATCCAATGATGAACCAAGAAAAAGAGGAGACTGACCTGGTTTTTGAAGAAGTCGTGACGGTAAAAAATGAACGCAATCCTTGGTTTGGCAATCTCCATCATTTCTCTAGTCACCAGACCTGCCAATTTGATGATATCAACCTCTTTCGCCTCATGGGCAAGGACACCATTCATCTAGAAAGAGTTATCCTAACCAATCATGACAATGTCATTATCCTTAGAAAAATGGTCGGAACGACTAGGATTATCGTACCTGTAGATGTGGAAATCAGCCTCAGTGTCAACTGTCTTTATGGAGATCTTACCTTCCTTCATCAACCTAAGAGATCCCTTCGTAATGAACACTATCATCAGGAAACCAGAGACTACCTCAAGAGTAACAAGAGCGTCAAAATTTTCCTAACCAGTATGATTGGAGATGTGGAGGTGGTTAGAGGATGAAAAAGCAATCCTATCTATTAATCGGGCTGACTTCTCTCCTTTTTATCCTCTTTTTGACCAATAGTCTACTGGATATTCTCAATCTTGATTGGTCCTATTTGCTACAAGATATCGAAAAACTGGAAAAGTTAATCTTCTTGATCTTTGTCTTTAGTCTTTCCATGTCCTTCTTTTTTGTCCTCTTTTGGAGGGTGATGGAAGAAATTTCTCGCAGAAAAATGCAGGTCAATCTCAAGCGCTTATTAGCAGGGAAAGAACTAGTTTTTTTTGCAGATCCAGACTTGGATGCCAGTTTCAAGTCCTTATCTGGTAAGCTCAATCTTTTGACAGAAGCTGTTCAAAAGGCTGAAAACCAAAGCCTAGTCAAGGAAGAAGAAATCATCGAGAAAGAACGGAAGCGGATAGCGCGTGACTTACATGATACGGTTAGTCAGGAGTTGTTTGCGGCGCATATGATTTTATCAGGTGTCAGTCAGCAGGCTTTGAAGCTTGATAGAGAAAAGATGCAGATCCAGTTGCAAAGTGTCGCAGCCATCCTCGAAACAGCCCAGAAAGATCTACGGGTCTTGCTCTTGCATTTGCGACCCGTTGAGTTGGAAGACAAGAGTCTGGTTGAAGGGATTCAAATTCTCTTAAAAGAACTTGAGGACAAGAGTGATCTCAAGGTAAGTCTCAAGCAAAATGTGTCTAAATTGCCTAAGAAAATCGAAGAGCACATCTTCCGCATTATTCAGGAGTTGATCAGCAATACCCTTCGCCATGCTCAGGCATCTTGTTTGGATGTCTATCTCTATCAGACAGATGTTGAATTGCAGCTGAAAGTGGTGGACAATGGGATTGGCTTCCAGTTAGGGAGTTTAGACGATTTGAGTTATGGACTGCGAAATATTAAGGAGCGGGTTGAAGATATGGCTGGAACAGTTCAACTCTTGACAGCACCTAAGCAAGGACTGGCGGTTGATATCCGTATTCCCCTGCTCGACAAGGAATCATAAAGGAGTAGAGATGAAAATTTTACTGGTAGATGACCATGAAATGGTCCGATTGGGCTTGAAAAGCTACTTTGACCTCCAAGAAGATGTAGAAGTTGTGGGTGAGGCGGCCAATGGGTCTCAAGGTATTGACTTGGCCTTGGAATTACGTCCAGATGTCATAGTCATGGATATCGTCATGCCTGAGATGAATGGGATTGATGCTACCTTGGCCATCCTCAAAGAATGGCCTGAAGCCAAGATTTTGATAGTGACCTCTTACCTAGACAATGAAAAAATCATGCCGGTCTTGAATGCTGGTGCCAAAGGTTATATGCTCAAGACTTCTAGTGCAGACGAATTGCTCCACGCTGTCCGTAAGGTGGCTGCTGGCGAGCTGGCCATTGAACAAGAGGTCAGCAAGAAAGTCGAATACCACCGCAATCATATCGAGCTTCATGAGGACTTGACTGCGCGTGAACGAGATGTGCTTCAACTCATTGCCAAGGGCTACGAAAATCAACGGATCGCAGATGAACTCTTCATCTCTCTCAAGACGGTCAAGACCCATGTGTCCAACATCCTTGCCAAGCTTGAGGTTAGCGATCGCACCCAGGCAGCGGTCTATGCCTTTCAGCACCACTTGGTCGGGCAGGAGGACCTTTAGATGAGTCTTGCAGAGTTACTTGAGGAGCTAGAAGCAGCAAAAGACCCTGAGAAAGCAGACCCAATGGAAGCCTATATGCGCCATCAATTTCCCTTTCTAGGCATTGCGGCGCCAGAAAGAAATGCGCTCTATAGAAAATACTTTCCAAGCGCGAAAAAAACAAAGATTATCGATTGGGATTTTGTAGACACTTGCTGGGAAAAGGAGCCTAGAGAATACCAATATGTGGCTGCCAACTATTTGAAAGCCATGCAGTCTTATCTAACGAAGGACGATTTGCCTAAGCTTGAGCGCCTGGTCGTGATCAAGTCTTGGTGGGACACGGTAGATATTCTAGATCGAGTAGTAGGAAGTTTGGTGGCTAACCATCCGGAACTTGAAGAAGTGCTTTTAAAATGGAGCCTATCAGACAATATCTGGCTGAGACGAGTCGCTATTGACCACCAGTTGTTAAGAAAAGAGAAAACAAATGTCCAACTGATGGAAAAGATCCTGCTCAACAATCTGGACCAGACAAAATTTTTTATCAACAAAGCCATCGGTTGGGCCCTAAGAGACTACTCTAAAACCAATCCCGAATGGGTAGCACGTTTCATTGAAAAAAATAAGAAACGAATGGCTGAACTCAGTATCAGGGAAGCGAGCAAGTACCTTTAGCATCATTGAAAAGCGCATTCATTACTTGAAAATTAACCGTAGTTTATGCTATAATAGACTGTATTTAAAAAATTTTAAGGAGAAATGACAGAATGTCTGTATCATTTGAAAACAAAGAAACAAACCGTGGAGTCTTGACTTTCACTATCTCTCAAGACCAAATCAAACCAGAATTGGACCGTGTCTTCAACTCAGTAAAGAAAACTCTTAACGTTCCAGGTTTCCGTAAAGGTCACCTTCCACGTCCTATCTTCGACCAAAAATTTGGTGAAGAGTCACTTTACCAAGACGTTATGAACGCTCTTTTGCCAAACGCTTATGAAGCTGCAGTAAAAGAAGCTGGTCTTGAAGTGGTTGCGCAACCAAAAATTGACGTAACTTCAATGGAAAAAGGTCAAGACTGGGTTATCACCGCTGAAGTCGTGACAAAACCTGAAGTGAAATTGGGTGACTACAAAAACCTTGAAGTATCAGTAGATGTAGAAAAAGAAGTAACAGACGCTGATGTTGAAGAGCGTATCGAACGCGAACGCAACAACTTGGCTGAATTGGTTATCAAAGAAGGCGCTGCTGAAAATGGCGACACTGTTGTGATCGACTTCGTTGGTTCTATCGACGGTGTTGAATTTGACGGTGGAAAAGGTGAAAACTTCTCACTTGGACTTGGTTCAGGTCAATTCATCCCTGGTTTCGAAGACCAATTGGTTGGACACTCAGCTGGTGAAACTGTTGATGTTCTTGTAACATTCCCAGAAGACTACCAAGCTGAAGACCTTGCAGGTAAAGAAGCTAAATTCGTAACAACTATCCACGAAGTAAAAGCTAAAGAAGTTCCAGCTCTTGATGATGAACTTGCAAAAGATATCGACGAAGAAGTGGAAACACTTGCTGAATTGAAGGAAAAATACCGCAAAGAATTGACTGCTGCGAAAGAAGAAGCATACAAAGATGCCGTTGAAGGTGCAGCAATCGATAAAGCTGTAGAAAATGCTGAAATCGTAGAACTTCCAGAAGAAATGATCCACGAAGAAGTTCACCGTTCAGTAAATGAATTCCTTGGAAACTTACAACGTCAAGGGATCAACCCTGACATGTACTTCCAAATCACAGGAACTACTCAAGAAGACCTTCACAAACAATACGAAGCAGAAGCTGAGTCACGTACGAAGACTAACCTTGTTATCGAAGCAGTTGCCAAAGCTGAAGGATTTGACGCTTCAGAAGAAGAAATCCAAAAAGAAATCGAGCAATTGGCAGCAGACTACAACATGGAAGTTGCACAAGTTCAAAACTTGCTTTCAGCTGACATGTTGAAACACGATATCGCTATCAAAAAAGCTGTTGAATTGATTACAAGCACTGCAACAGTTAAATAATCTTAAAAGAGAAAAGAGCCCACCTGACTAGGTGGGCTTTCTGCTGTACTATTTTCCAAAAATCTCTTTTAAGTCTGCATCTGTAATCCCAATCATGGCTGGGATGCTAGACCAGTTTTCCTCGGTGAGGATGTAGGAGAGTTCAGAGTCACTTGCTGTGGCAGTTTCAGAGAAGGCTTGTTTACTTTCTTCAATATTATTTTCAATTAGATCACTGAAGCGCTCAATCAGATAGGTCTTACGGGCAGTTCCGATATGTTTAACTGCATAGTCAAATGCCTGTAATTCGCCAAGAAGGATGAGTTTGCTCTTGGCCCGTGTGATAGCTGTGTAGATGAGATTGCGTTCCAGCATGCGCTTACTGGCACTGGTAATAGGCAGGATGACAACGGGAAACTCACTCCCCTGCGACTTATGAATACTCATGGCATAAGCCAGGCGGATCTTGTACCATTCGTTACGTGGGTAGATGACCTCATTTCCATCAAAATCAATGACAATCTCGTCTTGTTTGGACTCGGTGTATTTTCCAGGAATCAAATCTGTGATGTAGCCTAGGTCTCCATTAAAGACATTGACTTCGGCGTCATTGACTAGGTGAATGACCTTGTCACCCTTGCGATAGAAGCATTTGGGAGCTTCAAAACTGAGTTGGTCTTTTTGTGGTGGATTGAGCAGGTCTTGCATGAGCTGGTTGATGGCGTCAATGCCAGCAGTTCCTCGATACATAGGCGCTAGCACCTGAATATCACGAGCCGGAATGCCACTTCTGAGGGCAGCACCAAGAATTTTCTCAATCGTAGCTGGGATATGGCCACTAGCGATTTCAAAGTAGGAACGGTCAGCTTTTTTCTGGGTAAAGTCAGCTGGCAAGATGCCTTGTCGAATTTGACTCGCCAAGGTAACGATAGTTGATTCTTCGCTCTGACGGTAAATCCGTTCCAAGCGAGTCTGCGGAATCAGTTGAATCTGGAGTAGGTCAGCTAAGACTTGTCCAGGACTGACAGAAGGTAACTGGTCGCTATCACCCACGATGAGAATTTTACTATTTGAGGAGATATTGGAGAAGAGTTGGTTAGCTAGCCAAGTGTCCACCATAGAAAACTCATCCACGATGATGAAGTCGGCATCCAGATAATCTTCCAGATGGCTGGTATCATCATCTCCCGTCATTCCCAAATGGCGGTGTATGGTAGCACTTGGCAATCCTGTCAATTCATTCATGCGCCGAGCGGCTCGACCAGTTGGGGCAGCGAGAAGAATAGGTAAGTTGCTCTTTTTCTTGAGATTGAGTCCTTCAAGCAGGGCATAGACAGCGATAATCCCATTGATAACAGTGGTTTTACCTGTACCAGGTCCACCTGTCAGGATAAAGACCTTGTTCTGGATGGCGTCACAGATAGCTTGCTTTTGGATACTATCGTATTGGATACCCAGTTCTTCCTCAACACTAGCGATATGCTTTTGAATGGCTTCCAAATCATGACTCTTTTGCTTTCCTTTTTCGAGGATACGAACCAAGTTATTGCGGATGCCTTCTTCGGCGAAAAAGAGGCTGTTATCAAAGATTTTGGTATCTACCTGTTGGATTTTATCTTCTTCGATCAAATGAGCTAATTCCTGAGCTACTTGGCTGGGATCGAGTTCCACGGGACGGGAAGACTCGAGGAGAGTAAGTGTCTGTTCCAGCAAATCTCGAGCCTCCATATAGGTATCGCCCGTATCCATACAACCTTGAAAGAGACTGTGGACAAGGCCAGCACGGAAGCGTTCAGGAGCTTGACTTTCGATGCCTAGTTCGGCAGCTAATTGGTCGGCGATGGTAAAACCCAAGCCTTTGATATCCTCGACCAGCTGGTAGGGATAATTTTCAACCACATCCAGAGTTTCCTCCTTGTAAAAGTCTTGAATCTGAAAGGCTAGTTTATTGGGAATGCCGTAGTTGGCAAGTTTAGCCAAGACCATTTCTGTCCCATAGTTGAGACGGAGGGTGGAGACAAAAGCCTCACGGTTTTTGGTAGAGAGTCCAGCAATGCTTTCCAGCTTTTCAGGATGCTCCAGAATTTCGTCTATGGTATTGTCACCATAGCTATCCACGATTTTTTTGGCCGTTTTGAGACCAATCCCCTTGAAATGGCTACTGGAAAAGTACTTGACCAGCCCATTTTTGGTTGGTTTTGCCCGCTCATAACGGCTGAACTGAAGCTGTTCTCCATACTTGGAGTGCTGAACAATTTGCCCCCAAAAAGTGTAGTCTTCCCCTTCAATCACGTCCGCCATGGTTCCTGTAACGATGATTTCAAAATCGTCAAAGTCCTCCACATCGGTATCTTCGATATCTAAGAGGAGGATGCGATAAAAATTACTGGGATTTTCAAAAATAATGCGTTCAATGGTGCCTGAAAAATAAACTTCCATAGGTTTCCTTTACATGAGTTCGTGAGAATTGGTCTCTTGGCCACTTTGAAAAGCTAGATGACGAAAAGGCCTTCTTCTCGCAATAGAAAAAGAGGCTGAGACTTAGCATTCTCGGCCTCTTCCTTATCTTAAAAAGTTCCGATACGGTTAAGTGGCCAGAAACGGAATTTTGCTTCGCCTTTGATATCGCTGGCCTTGAAAGTACCGACATGGCGGCTGTCGCTAGAGACTAAACGATCGTCACCAAGGAGAAGGTACTCACCTTGAGGGACAGTAAAGCTGAAGCTGGTGTTGGAATTGACATCGACCGTAAAGGCTTGTGCTTTTTGAGCAAGTTCTCTAAAGTAAACTCCCTTATTGCCTTCAAATCCTTTGCCAGTATAGGTATTTTGCAACTTTTCTGTTTTGAACAAGTTGAGATATTCTGCTAGGTAAGGTTCATTCGTTTCTTCACCGTTGATAAAGAGTTTGTCATTTTCGTAGCGGATGGTATCTCCAGGCATGCCGATAACCCTTTTGACAATGTCTTTATTTCCTTCTTCCTCATGCGCAACCACGATGTCGAATCGGTCAATTGGGAGATGTTTAACAACGAAGAGAACTTCTCCATCGGCTAGGGTAGGGTCCATCGAGTGTCCTTCCACGCGGACATTGCTCCAAAGAAAGATACGGCTAAGACCTACCAGCGCGATAATCAGGAAGAAAACTCCCCATTCTTTTAGAAATGTTTTAAACGAATTCATAATTTACCTTTCTAGAAGTGCTTTGGCTTTTTCAGTATTTTTAAAATGCAGTTTGGCACAGAAATGAAGTCCTTTCATGCCATAGGCTTGAAGGATTTTGCTAGCAACCTTATCAGATGCAGTTCCAGCGCCACTTGGCAGTTGATAGCCTAGTTCTCGTCCAAGATTTTCTAAGTTTTCGAGGAAGAGATCCCGCGCGATGATGGAGCTAACCGCAACAGCCAGGTATTTGCCCTCAGCTTTTTCTTCCAAAGTGATCTTGTTTGGAAAATGATTGGCTTCTTGCGCCAAGTACTTGTCATAGTTTTTAGCGCTTGTAAAAGCATCAATGACGATTTTTTCTGGCTGGACTCCTTTTTGAAGCAGGAGAAAAATAGCCTGATTGTGAAGGGCAACTTTTACAGAAACAGCATTGTAACGCTCTCCGATAACTTCGTTGTACTTGCTCGGTGAAAGGAGAAGCGCTTGGTGCTGGATTTTTTCCTTGAGAATAGGGGCAATTTGACGAATCTTTTGATCTGTCAGAGTCTTAGAATCCCCCACACCGAGTTTTCGCAAGAAGTCGTGCTGATCAGGTGTCACGAAGGAAGCCACGACAGCCAGAGCACCAAAGTAGGAACCATTTCCCACCTCATCAGTCCCAATCATAGGAAAATCTTGTCCACTGGTTTCCTCTACAACTTGATAGCCAAAGAAACTGGCGTATTGCTCAGCAGCTTCGCCCTGCAGGAGGACTTTTCCAGAAGTATAGATGGAAACTGTTGCCTGAGGGAATCGCAAAAAAAAGCGAATATAGGGATTTTTACTAGGACTGAGAGCCTTCTGATACTGACTTAAAAAGCTCTGAATTTCCTGTTCACTTGGTGTGAGTGTGATACTTGCCATAGTCTCTATTGTACCACAAAAGCAGGAGAATTGGTAAAAACTGACAAAGTTAGCGAAATTTGGTATAATATCGTGAGGTGAATTTTATGGCAAATCTAAATCGATATAAGTTTACATTCGGGAAAAAGACATTAACCTTGACAACCGAGCATGACAACCTCTTTATGGAGGAAATTGCCAAGGTTGCGACTGAAAAATACCAAGCAATTAAAGAACAAATGCCTGGGGCGGATGATGAAACCATTGCGCTTCTTTTGGCGGTCAATTGTCTGTCTACACAACTCAACCGTGAGATTGAATTTGATGACAAGGAGCAAGAGTTGTTAGAACTCCGCCACAAGTTGATTGCTGTTAAACAAGAACAGAGCAAGATTGAGGATTCCCTATGATTTCAATCCTACTCTTATTGGTTCTGGCTTGGGGTTTTTACATCGGCTACCGTAGAGGCTTGGTCCTGCAAGTTTATTATTTCCTCGTTGCAGTGATTTCAGCCTTTGTTGCGGGACAGTTTTATAAATCACTGGGAGAACACTTCCACTTGCTTGTCCCTTATGCCAATCCTCAGGAAGGACAGGGCACCTTTTTCTTCCCTTCAGACCAGCTGTTTCAGCTAGACAAGGTCTTTTATGCGGGTCTGGCCTACCTTCTAGTTTTCGGAATTTGTTACAGTATCGGACGTTTTATCGGTTTGTTCCTACACTTGATTCCAACTAAAAAGCTCGATGTCAAATGGTTCCGTATCGGAGCAGGCCTATTGTCGCTATTGGTAACCTTATTTGTCTTGCAAATGGCTCTGACCATTCTTGCAACGGTGCCTCTGGCAGTCATTCAAAATTCACTCGAAAAAAGTATAGTAGCCAAAAACATCATCCAAAGTGTCCCTTTTACGACAAACTTCATCAAACAACTCTGGGTGACAAATTTAATCGGATAAAAAGGGCGGGATTTTTCCTAGCCCTTTGTTTACAGATTGGACAACTAGGGACAGGTAAAGTCCAAAAATCTCTAGGTACAACAATCTTGTAAACAAGTATACAAGGAAAAAATATGAATACAAAAATACTAGAAACCTTAGAATTTAATAAAATCAAAGCCTTGTTTGAATCGCATCTCCTGACAGAACAAGGGCTAGAGGAGTTAAAAGCCTTGGCTCCAACTGCCAAGGCGGATAAGATCAAGCAAGCCTTTACAGAGATGGAGGAAATGCAAGCCCTATTTGTGGAGCAGCCTCACTTTACAATCCTAGCGACACGTGAAATCTCAGCTGTCTGCAAGCGTCTGGAGATGGGGGCGGACCTCAATATTGAGGAGTTCCTACTTCTCAAACGAGTCTTGCTTGCTAGCAGAGAGTTGCAAGGTTTTTATGCCAATCTTGAAAATGTACGCTTGGAACAGTTGGCGAGATGGTTTGAAAAACTGCATGATTTTCCACACTTGCAAGGGGGTCTCCAAGCCCTAAATGATGCAGGATTTATCGAGAATTTCGCCAGTGAAGAACTGGCACGCATCCGTCGGAAAATCCATGATAGCGAGAGTCAAGTTCGAGATGTCTTGCAAGACTTGCTCAAGCAAAAAGCTCAGATGTTGACGGAAGGCATAATCGCTAGCAGAAATGGCCGTCAAGTCTTACCTGTGAAAAACACTTACCGCAACAAGATTGCAGGTGTTGTTCATGACATCTCTGCCAGTGGAAACACGGTCTATATCGAGCCACGTGAGGTCGTCAAGCTGAGCGAAGAAATCGCTAGTCTGCGAGCTGATGAGCGCTATGAGATGATTCGTATCCTGCAGGAACTATCGGAACGGGTTCGTCCTCATGCTGCAGAGATTGCTAATGACGCTTGGATTATCGGCCATCTGGATCTGATTCGTGCCAAGGTGCGTTTTATTCAAGAAATGCAAGCGGTTGTTCCTCAACTTTCAGAGAATCAAGAGATTCAACTCCTTCATGTTCGCCATCCTTTGGTCAAAAATGCTGTCGCAAACGATGTACACTTCGGTAAGGAATTAACGGCCATTGTCATTACAGGTCCCAATACTGGTGGGAAGACCATCATGCTCAAAACCTTGGGCTTGACCCAACTCATGGCCCAGTCGGGCTTGCCCATTTTAGCTGATAAGGGGAGTCGTGTCGGTATTTTCGAAGAAATCTTCGCAGATATTGGGGATGAGCAGTCTATCGAGCAAAGCCTGTCTACCTTCTCGAGCCACATGACCAATATCGTAGATATTCTTGGCAAGGTCAACCAACATTCGCTTTTATTGCTAGATGAGCTCGGGGCTGGTACCGATCCACAGGAAGGTGCAGCCCTTGCTATGGCTATTTTGGAGGATCTTCGTCTCCGTCAGGTCAAGACTATGGCGACGACCCACTATCCAGAGCTCAAGGCCTACGGTATCGAAACAGCCTTTGTGCAAAATGCCAGCATGGAGTTTGATACTGCGACTCTTCGCCCGACCTATCGCTTTATGCAGGGAGTTCCTGGCCGAAGCAATGCCTTTGAAATTGCCAAACGTCTGGGCTTGTCAGATGTCATCGTAGGAGATGCCAGCCAGCAGGTCGATCAGGATAATGATGTCAACCGCATCATTGAGCAACTGGAAGAGCAGACGCTAGAGAGTCGCAAACGCTTGGACAATATTCGTGAGGTCGAGCAAGAAAACCTTAAGATGAACCGAGCTCTTAAAAAGCTCTACAACGAACTCAATCGTGAAAAAGAAACTGAGCTCAACAAGGCGCGTGAACAAGCTGCCGAGATTGTGGAACTCGCTCTAAGTGAGAGTGACCAGATTCTTAAGAACCTTCATAGCAAGTCTCAACTCAAACCCCATGAAATCATTGAAGCCAAGGCTAAACTGAAAAAACTAGCTCCTGAAAAAGTCGACTTATCTAAAAACAAGGTCCTTCAAAAAGCCAAGAAAAAACGAGCTCCGAAGGTGGGGGATGATATTGTGGTCCTCAGTTATGGACAACGTGGAACCTTGACCAATCAGCTTAAGGACGGCCGTTGGGAAGCCCAAGTCGGTTTGATCAAGATGACCTTGGAAGAGAAAGAATTTGACCTTGTTCAGGCTCAGCAAGAAGCCCCAGTCAAGAAAAAACAAGTCAATGTCGTGAAACGTGCTTCTGGTCGTGGTCCGCAAGCCAGACTGGATCTCCGAGGTAAACGATACGAAGAGGCTATGAATGAGCTGGACGCCTTTATCGACCAAGCCCTGCTCAACAACATGGCGCAAGTCGATATCATCCATGGTATCGGAACGGGAGTCATCCGCGAGGGCGTCACCAAATACCTACAAAGAAACAAACATGTCAAGAGTTTCGGCTTTGCTCCACAAAATGCTGGAGGCAGTGGTGCCACCATTGTAACCTTTAAAGGATAGAGAGAAGAAGGATTCGCTCTTTCTGAAAAAAGAAATGAAAAGTCAAAAAGTTTCATAGAATATATTGACAAAGACTAACTTTTCTTGTAGAATAATAAAAAATAAAATACCAACACCGAATGAAGTTTAATAGAAGTGGAGAAAGGTTTGTTTTCCATGACTGTAAATGGACGGAACTCTGGAGAGACCGTAAAGGCACCGAAGGGGCAAGGCAGGCAACTGCTCAAACTCTCAGGTAAAAGGACAGAGCTAAGATAGACCGCTTTCGGCATTTATCTAAGCATTCCAGAGTACATGTATCTTGCATGTGCTCTTTCTTTTGGGGTTGAAAAGATAGGAGTAGGATATGTTAGAGTTGCTTAAAGCGCTTGATGCTTTTGTTTGGGGGCCTCCCCTCTTGATCTTATTGGTCGGAACGGGTATCTATTTGACCATCCGACTAGGCCTTTTGCAGGTTGTTCGTCTTCCTAAGGCCTTTCAGTTGATCTTTACCAAGGATAAGGGGCATGGCGATGTGTCGAGCTTTGCTGCTCTCTGTACGGCTCTAGCCGCCACCGTGGGTACGGGAAATATCATCGGAGTCGCGACAGCCATTAAGGTTGGGGGAGCAGGGGCCCTCTTTTGGATGTGGATGGCAGCCTTCTTTGGGATGGCAACCAAGTATGCTGAAGGCTTGCTGGCCATCAAATACCGCACCAAGGATGCAAATGGGGCTGTAGCTGGAGGACCCATGCACTACATTCTTTTGGGAATGGGAGAAAAGTGGCGTCCCCTTGCTATCTTCTTTGCCCTAGCTGGTGTATTGGTGGCGCTTCTAGGAATTGGTACCTTTACCCAAGTCAATTCGATTACAGAATCCATTCAAAATACGGCTCAAGTGGAACCAGCTATCACGACTCTGATTTTATCCATTTTTGTAGGGATTGCCGTCTTTGGTGGCCTCAAATCCATATCAAAAGTTTCGACAGCAGTTGTTCCATTTATGGCTATTGTCTATATTCTGGGAACTCTTACAGTTATTCTCTTTAATATCGAGAAAATCCCAGCCACGCTTGCCCTCATCTTTACTTCAGCCTTTAGTCCAGCTGCTGCGGTAGGTGGTTTTGCAGGTGCTAGTATTCGGATGGCTATCCAAAATGGTGTGGCGCGAGGAGTCTTCTCTAATGAATCTGGTCTTGGTTCAGCTCCCATTGCAGCTGCTGCAGCTAAGACAAATGAGCCTGTTGAGCAAGGCTTGATTTCTATGACAGGAACATTTATTGATACGTTGATTATCTGTACTCTGACAGGTTTAACCATCTTGGTAACTGGTGTTTGGAGTGGTGAATTGAATGGAGTTGCCTTGACCCAGTCAGCATTTTCTATGGTCTTTTCACACTTTGGATCTGCCCTCTTGACCATCTTCCTTGTACTCTTTGCCTTTACGACTATTCTCGGCTGGAACTACTACGGAGAACGCTGTTTTGAGTTTCTCTTTGGCGTTCGCTTTATCTGGCTCTATCGAGTGGTCTTTGTGCTCATGGTCTTGTTGGGAGGATTTATCGAGTTGGATATGGTCTGGATTATTGCAGATATCGTCAATGCCTTAATGGCTTTGCCAAACTTGATTGCCCTTTTGGTCTTGTCTCCAGTCGTTGTTGCTGAGACTAAGAAGTATTTTAAGAACTAATCCAATCACACTTTTAGTGTGATTTTTTCATTTCATAAACATTTCCTATCAAGGCAATTGAAAATATATATTATCCAAAGAAGAAATTCTATGATAGACTAAATGACAATAAAATGAAAAGAGGTTTCTTATGACAACATTTACCATCCATACAGTAGAATCAGCCCCAGCAGAAGTAAAAGAAGTTCTTGAAACAGTAGAAAAAGACAACAATGGCTATATTCCCAATCTGATCGGTCTCTTGGCCAATGCCCCTACCGCCCTTGAAGCCTACAGAACTGTCGGAGCCATCAACCGTCGCAATAGCCTAACCCCAGTTGAGAGAGAAGTGGTGCAAATCACGGCAGCTGTAACCAATGGTTGTGCTTTCTGCGTCGCAGGTCACACCGCTTTTTCGATCAAACAAATCCAAATGAATGATGATCTTCTCCAAGCTCTCCGCAACCGTACCCCAATCGAGACAGATCCTAAGCTAGATACTCTAGCCAAGTTTACCTTGGCGGTTATCAATACCAAAGGGCGTGTGGGAGATGAAGCCTTGGCTGAATTTTTGGAAACTGGCTACACGCAACAAAATGCCTTGGATGTGGTTCTCGGTGTTAGTCTTGCTAGCCTCTGCAACTATGCCAACAACCTAGCCAATACACCTATTAACCCAGAATTGCAACCGTATGCTTAATTCATATCTGAGAAAAAATGAAGTCTGAAATAATCGAACTTCATTTTTTAAGTCCTCATTTAAGCGCTTTTATGCTATACTAATAATAACATGATTATTGGAGGCTCGAATGAAAAAGCTCCCCTTGGTATTTTCTGGCTGTTTATTAGGTTTAGCAGGTGCAGGAAATCTGATTGCAGATACTTGGCCAGTTCTGTCGCATTTATTGAGTCTGATTGGTTTGGTGTTGTGGATTTTCTTTCTTATTCTTCATCTTTTTAATTGGGAAGAAACCAAGCAAGAATTGACCAAGCCCCCTCTTTTGTCTGGGATGGCCACTTTTCCCATGGCTGGGATGATTTTATCGACCTATGTCTTTCGCATATTTCATGCTCTTCCTTTGCTAGCACAAGGGATCTGGTGGTTTTCCTTTCTCTTGGATTTAGCTTTGATTGCTACTTTTACCATCAAATTTGCCTACCCAGGTCGAAAGACTAATGCGACTCCTAGCTGGACGGTGCTCTATGTGGGGATAGCTGTGGCAGCCTTGACCTATCCTCTGGTAGGCATTATCGAGATTGCCTATGCGACCTTGAGTTTTGGTTTTGTCTTGACCTTCTATCTCTATCCCCTTATTTATAGGGATTTAAAGAAAACTCCACTCCCAGCGGCCTTGCTTGGACAGGAAGGAATCTACTGTGCTCCCTTTTCTCTACTCCTGGCATCCCTAGTTCGAGTTGGAGGAACAGGCCTACCGACTTGGCTCTTGATCGTCATGATTTTGGCATCTCAGTCCTTCTTTTTCTTTGTTTTAACTCGCTTGCCTAATATTTTAAAACAAGGATTTCAACCAGCCTTCTCAGCCCTCACTTTTCCAACAATTATCACAGCTACTTCGCTCAAGATGGCTCAGGGAATTTTGAAACTTCCATTTCTGGATTATCTGGTGTTGGCTGAAACTGTTCTATGCCTAACTATTTTATTCTTTGTATTGGGTGCTTATCTGATTTGGTTACGAAAAAAGGTCTAGCTAGAAATAGCTAAACCTTATTTTTATGGTTTGATAACCTCAGCTCCACCCATATATGGACGAAGAACTTCTGGGATGGTCACAGAACCATCTGCGTTTTGGTAGTTTTCAAGAATTGCAGCCACTGTACGTCCAACTGCAAGTCCAGAACCGTTCAAAGTGTGAAGGAGTTTTACCTTGCCATCGGCTTCATCTCGGTAACGGATTTGAGCACGACGGGCTTGGAAATCTTCTGTATTTGAACAGCTTGAGATTTCACGGTAGGTATTTTGGGCTGGAATCCAAACTTCCAAGTCGTAAGTTTTGGCAGCTGAGAAGCCCATATCCCCAGTAGAGAGGGCAACGACACGGTATGGAAGATTGAGTTTTTGAAGAATATTTTCAGCGTTGGCTGTCATTTTTTCTAATTCTTCATAAGATTCTTCTGGTTTGGCAAATTTGACCATTTCAACCTTGTGGAATTGGTGCAGACGAATCAAACCACGAGTATCACGACCAGCAGAACCAGCCTCAGAACGGAATGATGGGCTCATAGCAGTGAAGTAGATTGGTAGGTCCTTTCCGTCAAGGATTTCATCGCGATAGTAGTTTGTCAAAGGCACTTCGGCGGTAGGAATAAGGACATAATTAGTGTCTTTCAATTCAAAAGTATCTTCCTTGAATTTTGGATATTGACCAGTACCAAACATAGAATCATGGTTAACCATGTATGGTGTGATGACTTCCGTATAGCCTTCCTTGCCATGCTCATCCAACATAAAGTTATAGATGGCACGTTCCAAACGAGCGCCAAGACCTTTATAGAAGAGGAAGCGAGCACCAGTAACTTTTGCTCCACGTTCCCAGTCAAGGATACCGAGGTCTTCACCCAGATCCCAGTGAGCTTTTGGTTCAAAGTCAAACTCGCGCGGAGTTCCCCAACGGCGAACTTCCACATTGTCATCCTCATCAGCTCCAACAGGAACGCTGTCAGCTGGGATGTTTGGAAGAGTAGTGGTAAATTCTGTCAATTTCGCATCGATTTCTGCCAATTCAGCATCCAAGGCTTTTACTTCAGCAGATAGGGTTTGCATAGCAGCAATCTTGTCATCTGCATTTTCCTTGTTACGCTTGGCTTGGGCAATCTCAGCTGAAACTGTGTTACGTTCTGCTTTGAAAGTTTCAACCTTGACCAAGATGTCACGACGTTTAGCATCGATTTCTTTCATCTCATTTAAGATAGCAGCATCTACACCACGTGTAGCCAATTTTTCTGCGACAGCATCAAAGTCTGTACGAATACGTTTAATATCTAACATAAGAACTCCTTTATGAAAAAAACACACCTGACAAAGCGTTGGAGTGGCAGGGCCACGGTTCCATCCAACTTCACAGGTGTGCACTTGATTGTGTATGTAATTGTTACTAACGGTAGAATTTCACCTATCCCTCCTATCTGCTCGCAGCACCCGCAGACTTTCTGAAAGAAGGAGATAACCTACTTATCCGTTGCTATGATTATACTAAAGTTTCTACTTTTTTGCAAATAGATTTTTGAATTTTTGACCAATGGTCTGGAGTAAAGTCGGAAGTTTCACAACCTTGTCATTGCCAAGTTTTTGCCGAGCGATTTTGAGAATAGCTCCAGAGTCTTTGGAAGCAAAGAGGAATTTTCCTCGATCAGTGAAGACTTCAAAGTGGCGACTGATTTTGCGACCAGTTACGTTGGCTCCAATTCGCTGAATACTGGACCAGGGAATTTGGATATATTGTTCGACATTGACATCAGGATAAAACTCTAAGGCTTGATCCCCGACTAGAAATTTTCCGACTTTTCCAGAGATGGAGAGATAGGATGTTCCAGTGGTTTGTAGGTCAATGACTTTATTGAGTGATTGGGCCATGATTAATCTTCCTTACTTTCATCGAAAAAGGCGTGGTAGAGAGCCTTGATAGCTGCCTTTTCTTGCTCTTTATTGACAACAAACATGATGGAAACTTCACTTGAGCCTTGGGACATCATCTGGATGTTGATCTTGTTTTCAGACAGAGCGCGTGTTGCAGTAGCAGTTACACCAATGTGGCTCTTCATCTTTTCTCCGACAATCATAATGATTGAAAGGTCGTGTTCAATTTCAGCATGGTCCACTTCGGCTTTTTGAACTAACTGACGCAGAATTTCTTCCTCCTTGATAGGAGTCAATTCACGGGAACGAAGGATGATTGAAAGATCGTCGATACCTGTTGGCATATGTTCCCAACCAATGTTAAGATCTTCAAGGATCTGAAGAATCTTACGACCGAATCCAACCTCGCGGTTCATAAGGTATTTTGACATGTTGATGCTGACGAATCCAGAATCACCAGCGATTCCAACGACTGGGAATTTATCGCTACTGTGTTTCAGAACGATACGAGTTCCTGGATGATCAGGATTGTTGGTATTCTTGATGACAAGAGGGATTTTTCCGCGGTAAGCAGGTAGAAGGGCTTCATCATGAAGAACAGAAAATCCAGCGTAAGCCAATTCACGCATTTCACGGAAGGTTAACTCAGGAATGGAGTGTGGTTGATGAATAATACCAGGGTGGGCAGCAAAGATACCGTCTACGTCTGTAAAGTTTTCATAGAGATCAGCCTTGACTCCAGCTGCGATAATGGAACCAGTAATATCTGAACCTCCACGTGAGAAGGTACAGATTTGATTTTCCTTAGTTACGCCAAAGAAACCAGGGATGACAAGGACTTCATTGCTATCAGCCAAGCCCTCAATCTTGTCATAACTAGATGGGATGATACGTGCGTTTCCTGGTTCACTTGTGACAATGATTCCAGCTTCTCTTGGATGAACATAGCGTGCGTCAATGCCGTTTTGGTTAAAGTAGGCTGCAATGAGTTTGGCATTGTTATTTTCTCCAGCCGCTAGGAAGGTATCATAGAGAAATTCATTGTCTTCTATAGGAAGAGTTACCAAGGCACGAATGCTTTTAGAAATCTTTTCTAAAACGGCAGGTTTTAGGCCTAGTTCACTAACCATAGCGGCATAACGATCAATGATCCAGCTTTGGCTAGCGTTGATATCATTTCCCACCACATAGTCGCGATAGTATTTAATCAAGGCATCGGTTACCTTGGTATCTTCAGCATTGCGTTTTCCGGGTGCAGAAACGACTACAAAACGGCGTTCATTATCACTTTTAACGATGTTTAAAACTTTTTCTAACTGACCAGCAGAGGCAAGCGAACTTCCACCAAATTTTATAACCTTCATAAGGACTCCTCAAGTAAGTATTTTATACGATTATAGCAGAAAGAGGGGCATTTTTCAATGAAGAAAATAGCTCCCTGTTATAATAGAAGTAAATGCTAACTTATTCTGAAAAGCGACAACAGCTTAAAAGTAAGAGAGTCAAATTTTATTTACATTCATAAACGGTGGGGAAATAATCAGCTGAGACACTTTCCTTTAGTTTTTCCTTGCCTCTTTATCTAAAAAAAGGTATACTTTGATGATAAAACAATTTTATTGCCTTATAAAAGAAAAGGAGAAGCTATGAATCATATCTTATATCAGATCGTAGATGATCTTGCTATCATCACTTTGAATCGTCCCGAAGTGGCAAATGGTTTCCATATCCCAATGTGTGAGGAAATTTTAGAAGCTTTGACCCTAGCAGAGCAGGATCAAGCTGTGCAGTTCATCTTGATTAATGCTAATGGGAAGGTTTTTTCAGTTGGGGGAGACTTGGTTGAGATGAAACGAGCAGTAGACGAAGATGATATCCCTTCTTTGAATAAGATTGCAGAATTAGTCAATACAATTTCTTTTAAAATCAAGCAAATTCCAAAACCTGTTTTGATGGAGGTAGATGGAGCGGTTGCTGGTGCTGCAGCAAATATGGCAGTAGCAGTCGATTTTTGTTTGGCGACTGACAAGGCAAAATTTATTCAAGCCTTTGTCGGAGTTGGCTTGGCGCCAGACGCTGGTGGGATTCATCTCTTGAGTCGTAGTATCGGGGTAACACGAGCTGCACAACTTGCCATGACAGGAGAAGCCTTAACTGCGGAAAAAGCGCAAGAATGGGGCGTGGTTTACCGTGTTTGTGAAGCTGATAAATTAGAAAAAACAAGAGAACAAGTTCTGAAAAAATTAAGACGAGGTTCAGCAAACTCATACGCAGCGATTAAAAAGTTAGTTTGGGAAAGTCAATTTAAAGATTGGCAAGATTATGCCGAATTGGAATTGAAACTACAAGAATCGTTATCTTTAACTGAAGATTTTAAAGAAGGGGTTCGAGCACATTCTGAAAGAAGAAGACCAAAATTTTCAGGAAAATAAAAAAATACTTGCACAAATCTTTGAAGTTTGTTATACTTTTTCTATCAAATGTTTTGATTGTGAAAGTTTTTTGAGGAGGAGGGAAAAAGTTTGGACTACCAACAAGTAAATGATTATTTAACATCTATTTTCAATAACGTCCTTGTGATTGAGGAGGTTAGCTTACGAGGTAGTCGATTCAAAGACATCTCCATCAAAGAAATGCACACGATTGATGTGATTGGGAAGTTCCCTGAGGCGACGCCTAGTAAGGTTTCCAAAGAACTGATGGTGACCCTGGGAACAGTTACGACGAGCTTGAATAACCTAGAAAGAAAGGGTTACATTGAGCGTATTCGTTCTGATCAAGACCGTCGTGTGGTCTATCTGCATTTGACAAAGAAAGGTCGTTTGGTTCACCGCCTTCACAAACGATTCCACAAGGCCATGGTTGAAAGAATCATTGACGGCATGAGTCCTGAGGAAAAAGAAGTTATGGGGAGAGGCTTGACGAACCTTTATCAATTTTTGGAGGATTTGAAATAATGGCCTTTGCTAAAATAAGCCAAGTTGCTCATTATGTTCCAGAGCAAGTGGTCACTAATCATGACTTGGCTCAAATCATGGATACAAGCGATGAGTGGATTTCAAGTCGGACAGGAATTAAACAGAGACATATCTCAAAAACTGAGTCTACAAGTGACTTGGCGACAGAAGTAGCTAAGAGCTTGTTGGCTAAAGGGAGCTTAACAGCGGATAAGATTGATTTTATCATTGTAGCGACGATTACTCCAGATTCGATGATGCCTTCTACGGCAGCTCGAGTTCAGGCGAATATCGGAGCGCATAGAGCTTTCGCCTTTGATCTGACAGCAGCTTGTAGTGGCTTTGTATTCGCTCTCTCAACTGCAGAAAAGTTTTTAAGTTCTGGACAGTTCAAAAAAGGGATTGTTATCGGGGCTGAAACCTTATCCAAGGCAGTTGATTGGTCAGATCGTTCGACAGCTGTTCTCTTTGGGGATGGTGCTGGTGGGGTTCTCTTGGAAGCGAGCGAAACACGTCACTTCCTTGTGGAAAGTCTCTATACGGATGGTTCTCGGAACGAGTGTTTGACCTATGGTCAAACGGTTTTGGCTTCGCCTTTCTCAGATCAAGAAGCAGTTCCTGCTTTTCTGAAGATGGATGGACGAGCAGTTTTCGATTTTGCAAATCGTGATGTTGCTAGATCGATCAAAGAAACCATTGAAAATGGTCCAATAGCAGCATCGGAATTGGATTATCTCTTACTTCATCAGGCAAATATCCGCATTTTGGATAAGATGGCTAAGAAAATCGGTGTAGACCGAAATAAGCTTCCTGCCAATATGATGGAGTATGGAAATACCAGTGCAGCAAGTATCCCGATTTTGCTCTCAGAGTGTGTGGAGAATGGCATGATTCGTTTAGATAGTAGCCAGACGATTCTCCTATCAGGCTTCGGCGGAGGTTTGACATGGGGCACACTCATTCTTACAATCTAGGTAATCATGTGGTAAACACATAGTTATAAAATTTTATATTTTAAAGGAGTCCTATCATGGCAGTATTTGAAAAAGTACAAGAAATTATCGTTGAAGAACTTGGAAAAGACGCATCAGAAGTAACACTTGAATCTACTTTTGATGATTTGGATGCAGATTCATTGGACTTGTTCCAAGTAATCTCTGAAATCGAAGATGCTTTTGATATCCAAATCGAAGCAGAAGATAACTTGAAAACAGTTGGTGACTTGGTTGCCTATGTTGAAGAGCAAACAAAATAATTAACATATTACTAGAAGGAGTAGGGGAGACCCACTCCCTCTTGTTTAGGTAATAGTTTGAAATTCAAATGATAAACTTATCGAACTATTACGTAAGCAAGGAATGATGGAGGCACTATGAAAACACGTATTACAGAATTATTGAACATTGATTATCCTATTTTTCAAGGAGGAATGGCCTGGGTTGCTGATGGTGACTTGGCTGGTGCGGTATCAAAAGCTGGTGGTTTGGGGATCATCGGTGGTGGAAATGCACCCAAAGAGGTCGTAAAGGCTAATATCGATAAAATCAAATCACTTACGGATAAACCTTTTGGTGTCAACATCATGCTCTTGTCACCTTTTGTAGAAGACATCGTTGATCTCGTGATTGAAGAAGGGGTTAAGGTGGTTACAACTGGTGCTGGAAATCCAAGTAAATACATGAACCGTTTCCATGATGCAGGAATTACAGTGATTCCAGTTGTTCCTAGTGTTGCTTTGGCAAAACGCATGGAAAAAATTGGTGCGGATGCCGTCATTGCAGAAGGTATGGAAGCTGGTGGACACATTGGTAAATTAACAACGATGACCTTGGTTCGCCAAGTTGCTGCAGCTGTTTCAATTCCAGTTATTGCTGCTGGTGGTATTGCAGATGGTGAAGGGGCAGCAGCTGGGTTTATGCTTGGCGCAGAAGCCGTTCAAGTAGGAACTCGTTTTGTAGTCGCCAAAGAGTCTAATGCTCATCCAAACTATAAAGCTAAAATTTTAAAAGCTCGTGATATTGATACAACGATTTCAGCACAACATTTTGGACACGCAGTTCGTGCCATTAAAAACCAGTTGACTCGTGATTTCGAGCAGGCTGAAAAGGATGCCTTTAAACAAGAAAATCCAGATTTAGAAATCTTTGAGCAAATGGGTGCAGGAGCTTTAGCTAAAGCTGTTGTCCATGGAGATGTAGAAGGCGGTTCAGTGATGGCCGGCCAGATTGCAGGTTTGATTTCTAAAGAAGAAACTGTTGAAGAAATCTTAAAAGATATCTACTACGGTGCAGCTGAAAAAATTCAAGAAGAAGCTGCTCGTTGGGCAGGAGTTACAAGAAATGACTAAAACAGCCTTTCTATTTGCGGGCCAAGGTGCTCAGTATATAGGGATGGGACGTGATCTCTATGACCACTATCCTATCGTCAAGGAAACAATTGACCAAGCTAGCCAAGTCTTAGGGTATGACCTTCGTGACTTGATTGACAATGATGAAGCAAAGTTAAATCAGACTCGCTACACGCAACCAGCTATTCTAGCTACATCCGTTGCTATTTACCGATTATTGAAAGAAAAAGGCTATCAGCCAGACATGGTGGCAGGACTGTCCCTCGGAGAATATTCGGCTCTTGTAGCAAGTGGTGCCTTGGACTTTGAGGATGCAGTTGCCTTGGTTGCTAAGCGTGGGGCTTATATGGAAGAGGCTGCACCAGCAGGCTCTGGAAAGATGGTTGCCGTTCTTAATACTCCAGTTGAAGTGATTGAGGAAGCTTGTGAAACAGCCTCTAAAGTTGGAGTAGTGACTCCAGCTAACTACAACACCCCAAGCCAAGTCGTTATAGGTGGTGAGGTGGCTGCGGTTGACCGCGCAGTTGAACTCTTGCAGGAAGCAGGAGCAAAACGATTGATTCCTTTAAATGTTTCTGGTCCTTTCCATACAGCCCTTCTTGAGCCAGCCAGTCAGCAACTAGCTGGAGCTCTTGAGGAAGTGAGTTTCTCTGATTTTACTTGTCCACTAGTCGGCAATACGGAGGCTACTGTTATGGAAAAAGATCGAATCCAAGAGCTCTTGACGCGTCAGGTCAAAGAACCTGTTCGTTTTTATGAAAGTATTGCTGTGATGCAGGATGCTGGGGTGACCAACTTTATTGAAATCGGTCCTGGTAAGGTCCTATCAGGATTTGTCAAAAAAATCGATAAAACTGCTCAGCTAGCTAACGTTGAAGATCAAACAAGCTTGGATGCTTTGCTAGGAAACTAGTGACCCCTTCTCCCAGAAAATACAACAGGAAACAGGAGAATAGAATGCAACTAAAAAATAAAAATATCTTTGTTACAGGTTCAAGTCGTGGTATCGGACTTGCCATTGCTCACAAATTTGCCAAACTAGGTGCGAATGTAGTTTTGAATAGTCGGGGAGCAATCTCAGAAGAATTGCTGGCTGAGTTTTCAAACTACGGCGTCAAAGTAGTACCGATCTCAGGTGATGTTTCAGACTTTGCAGATGTCAAACGTATGGTAGATCAAGCAATTGCAGAACTCGGTTCTGTCGATGTCTTGGTCAACAATGCTGGGATCACTCAAGATACGCTCATGCTCAAGATGACTGAAGAAGACTTTGAAAAGGTGATTAAGATCAACTTGACAGGTGCCTTCAACATGACTCAAGCTGTCTTGAAACAGATGATAAAGGCGCGTGAAGGTGCGATCATCAATATGTCCAGTGTGGTCGGTTTGATGGGAAATATCGGGCAGGCTAACTATGCAGCTTCTAAAGCAGGTTTGATTGGGTTTACCAAGTCAGTAGCACGTGAGGTTGCCAATCGCAATGTGCGAGTAAATGCTCTTGCACCAGGGATGATCGAATCGGATATGACTGCTGTTTTGTCTGATAAGGTCAAGGAAGCGACATTGGCCCAAATCCCAATGAAGTGTTTTGGTCAAGCAGAACATATCGCAGATGCTACAGTGTTCCTGGCTGGACAGGATTATTTGACTGGACAAGTTCTCGCTGTTGATGGCGGACTTAGCATGTAAAAAATAAGGAAAGATATAGGTAAGACAGATGAAACTAAATCGAGTTGTAGTAACAGGTTACGGATTGACCTCTCCTATCGGAAATACTCCAGAAGAATTTTGGAACAGTTTGCAAACTGGGAAAATTGGAATTGGAGAAATCACTAAGTTTGATCACAGCGAATTTGCTGTGCACAATGCGGCAGAAGTTCAAGATTTTCCATTTGATAAATACTTTGTCAAAAAAGATACCAACCGTTTTGATAACTATTCTTTGTATGCCTTGTATGCGGCTCAAGAAGCGGTGACAAATGCAAATCTTGATGTAGAAGCAATCGATAAAGATCGCTTTGGTGTCATTGTGGCTTCTGGTATTGGGGGAATTAAAGAAATCGAAGATCAGGTTATCCGTCTTCATGAAAAAGGTCCAAAACGCGTTAAACCAATGACACTTCCAAAAGCCTTGCCAAATATGGCTTCAGGAAATGTTGCTATGCGTTTCGGAGCAAACGGTATCTGTAAATCAATCAATACAGCCTGTGCCTCATCAAATGATGCCATTGGGGATGCCTTCCGTTCAATCAAGTTTGGTTTCCAAGATGTTATGTTAGTTGGTGGATCAGAAGCTTCTATCACTCCATTTGCCATTGCTGGTTTCCAAGCTTTGACTGCCCTATCAACTACAGAAGATCCAACTCGTGCTTCTATTCCATTTGACAAAGATCGTAATGGTTTTGTGATGGGAGAAGGTTCAGGGATGTTGGTTCTTGAAAGCCTTGAACATGCTGAAAAACGTGGTGCAACTATCTTGGCTGAAGTAGTTGGTTATGGAAATACCTGTGATGCTTACCATATGACTTCACCTCATCCAGAAGGTCAAGGTGCCATCAAGGCAATTAAATTGGCTTTGGAAGAGGCAGAAATTTCTCCAGAGCAAGTGGCTTATGTCAATGCCCACGGAACTTCAACTCCTGCTAATGAAAAAGGTGAAAGTGGTGCGATTGTAGCTGTTCTTGGTAAAGAAGTACCAGTATCTTCAACCAAGTCCTTTACAGGACACTTGCTTGGTGCTGCAGGGGCAGTAGAAGCCATCGCTACAATTGAAGCCATGCGTCATAACTATGTACCAATGACAGCTGGAACAAGTGAGTTGTCGGATTATATCGAAGCGAATGTCGTTTATGGACAAGGCTTGGAGCAAGAAATCCCTTATGCTATTTCAAACACTTTTGGTTTTGGTGGACACAATGCGGTTCTTGCTTTCAAACGTTGGGAGAATAAATAATTATGAATTTAAATGAAATCAAGGACTTGATGGCTCAATTTGACCAATCAAGTTTGAGAGAATTTTCTTATAAAAATGGAACGGACGAATTGCAGTTCAGTAAGAATGAAGCAAGAATGGCTTCTGGAGCACCAACTCAAGTTGCTCCAGTGTCAACTGCAGTAGCTGCAAGTCCAGTAGTTTCTGCCCCTTCAACTCCAGTAGAGAGTGAAGTGGAAGAAGCTCCAGCACCAGCTGAAACGACTGTTGCTCCAGAGGGTGATGTCGTTGAGAGTCCACTTGTAGGGGTGGCTTACTTGGCTGCTGGACCAGATAAACCTGCCTTTGTCACAGTTGGAGACAGTGTTAAAAAAGGTCAGACTTTGGTGATCATTGAAGCTATGAAAGTCATGAATGAAATCCCTGCACCTAAGGATGGTGTGGTGACAGAAATTCTCGTTTCAAATGAAGAAATGGTTGAGTTCGGTAAAGGATTGGTACGTATCAAATGATCGATATTCAAGGAATCAAAGAAGCTCTACCCCATCGTTACCCTATGCTCCTAGTGGATCGTGTCTTGGAAGTGAGCGAGGATACCATTGTTGCCATTAAAAATGTGACCATCAACGAACCTTTCTTCAATGGTCATTTTCCTCAATACCCAGTTATGCCAGGTGTTCTTATCATGGAAGCCTTGGCTCAGACTGCTGGTGTCTTGGAATTGTCCAAACCTGAAAATAAAGGGAAACTGGTCTTCTACGCTGGAATGGACAAGGTTAAGTTCAAGAAGCAAGTTGTACCAGGTGACCAATTAGTCATGACGGCTACTTTTGTTAAACGTCGTTGTACAATTGCTGTGGTTGAAGCAAAGGCTGAAGTAGATGGTAAGCTTGCAGCGAGTGGTACTCTTACCTTTGCAATTGGAAACTAAGGAGGTTCTCCATGTTTCGTAAAATTTTGATTGCCAACCGTGGTGAGATTGCGGTTCGCATTATTCGAGCTGCGCGTGAATTGGGCATTGCGACCGTAGCAGTTTATTCAACTGCTGATAAGGAAGCTCTTCACACACTCCTAGCGGATGAAGCTATCTGTATCGGACCTGGTAAGGCGACAGAGTCTTATCTCAATATCAATGCAATTTTGTCTGCTGCAGTCTTGACAGAAGCAGAAGCCATCCACCCAGGTTTTGGTTTTCTTAGCGAAAACTCCAAGTTTGCCACGATGTGTGATGAAGTGGGGATTAAGTTTATCGGCCCTTCTGGCGCTGTAATGGATACCATGGGTGATAAGATAAATGCGCGAGAGCAAATGATCAAGGCTGGGGTTCCAGTTATTCCAGGATCTGATGGTGAAGTTCATACGGCTGAAGAGGCCCTTGCAGTTGCAGAAAAAATTGGCTATCCTGTCATGCTTAAGGCATCGGCAGGTGGTGGTGGAAAGGGAATTCGTAAGGTTGAAAAGGCAGAAGACCTGGTCGCAGCCTTTGAGACAGCATCCAGTGAAGCCAAGGCCAACTTTGGAAACGGCGCTATGTATCTTGAGCGTGTGATTTATCCAGCTCGTCATATCGAAGTTCAGATTCTTGCAGATCAAGAGGGTCATGTTGTCCATCTTGGTGAACGGGACTGTTCACTTCAACGGAATAACCAAAAGGTCTTAGAAGAAAGCCCATCCATTGCGATCGGCAAAACCCTTCGTCATGAAATTGGTGCTGCAGCCGTTCGTGCAGCAGAGTCTGTAGGCTATGAAAATGCAGGGACGATTGAATTTCTTCTTGATGAAGCGAGTGGCAATTTCTACTTCATGGAAATGAATACTCGTGTGCAAGTTGAACACCCAGTCACAGAGTTTGTTTCAGGTGTTGATATCGTGAAGGAACAGATTCGCATTGCGGCCGGGCAACCCTTACCTTTCAAACAAGAAGATATCGTCCTACGAGGTCATGCTATCGAGTGCCGGATTAATGCAGAAAATCCAGCATTTAACTTTGCTCCAAGCCCAGGGAAAATTACCAATCTCTATCTACCAAGTGGTGGAGTTGGCTTGCGCGTGGACTCAGCAGTTTATCCAGGTTATACCATTCCCCCTTACTATGATAGTATGATTGCTAAAATCATTGTTCATGGGGAGAATCGTTTTGATGCTCTTATGAAGATGCAACGGGCACTTTATGAACTTGATATTGAAGGAGTGCAAACCAATGCAGACTTCCAGTTGGATCTGATTTCAGACCGCCGAGTTATCGCTGGTGACTACGATACTTCCTTCTTGATGGAAACTTTCTTGCCAAAATACCAAGAAAAAGAATAGACTTTCAAACAGTATGAGAACTAAAAGGGGGAGTTATGGCTCTATTTAGTAAAAAGGATAAGTATATTCGGATTAATCCTAACCGTTCCGTAAGGCAGAAACCACAAGCCAAGCCTGAGGTTCCGGATGAACTCTTTTCCCAGTGTCCTGGTTGTAAACACACCATTTACCAAAAGGATCTTGGGAGCGAACGAATTTGTCCCCATTGTAGCTATACTTTCCGTATTTCAGCTCAGGAACGCTTGGATTTGACGATTGATTCTGACAGCTTTGTGGAGATGTTTACAGGTATTGAAACTCAAGATCCATTAAACTTTCCTGGCTACCAGAAAAAACTTGCTACTATGCGTGAAAAGACAGGTTTGGATGAAGCCGTACTGACTGGTACAGCTAGCATCAAGGGACAAAAAGTTGCCCTTGGGATCATGGATTCAAACTTTATCATGGCTTCGATGGGAACCGTTGTGGGTGAAAAAATCACGCGCTTGTTTGAGTATGCAACGGTAGAAAACTTGCCAGTCGTTCTCTTCACAGCTTCTGGTGGAGCCCGTATGCAAGAAGGAATCATGAGTTTGATGCAGATGGCTAAAATTTCTGCGGCAGTTCAACGTCATTCCAAGGCAGGACTTTTTTACCTAACTATTTTAACCGATCCGACAACAGGTGGAGTGACAGCTTCTTTTGCTATGGAAGGTGATATTATCCTAGCGGAGCCTCAGAGTTTGGTTGGGTTTGCTGGGCGTCGTGTTATCGAAAATACAGTTCGTGAGACCTTGCCGGATGACTTCCAAAAGGCAGAATTTTTGCTTGAACATGGATTTGTTGATGCAATTGTTAAACGGAGAGAATTGCCTGAAACAATTGCTAAATTAGTAAGATTGCATGGAGGAAGTCGCGGATGAATATTGCAAAAATAGTCAGAGAGGCACGCGAGCAGAGTCGCTTGACCGCACTTGATTTTGCCAATGGAATCTTTGACGAGTTTATCGAATTGCATGGAGACCGCTCTTTCCGTGATGATGGTGCGGTCATCGGTGGAATTGGCTGGTTAGGTGAGCAAGCAGTAACCGTCGTTGGTATCCAAAAGGGGAAAAGTCTTCATGACAACCTCAAACGAAATTTCGGCCAACCACATCCAGAAGGCTATCGCAAGGCCTTGCGCTTGATGAAACAAGCAGAGAAGTTTGATCGTCCAGTTGTAACCTTTATCAATACGGCGGGTGCTTACCCTGGTGTAGGAGCCGAGGAACGTGGACAAGGTGAAGCAATTGCTCGAAACCTGATGGAAATGAGTGACCTCAAGGTTCCAATCATCGCGATTATTATCGGCGAAGGAGGATCTGGAGGTGCATTAGCACTAGCCGTAGCTGACCGTGTCTGGATGTTAGAGAACTCAATCTATGCAGTACTTAGCCCTGAAGGCTTTGCCTCTATCCTTTGGAAGGATGGGAGTCGTGCTATGGAAGCAGCGGAATTAATGAAAATCACTTCACACGAACTCCTAGAAATGGGAATCGTAGATAAGGTAATCTCAGAAGCAGGCCTCTCCAGTAAAGAGCTACAAGCTCGTGTTAAAAATGAATTGCGTGCAGAACTAGATAGGTTGCAAGAACTACCACTTGACCAACTTATTGAAGAACGTTACCAACGCTTTAGAAAATACTAAGAATGACTAAATGAGACTAGAAAGGTCTCATTTTTTATGGAAAAATGCAATTCAGGACGAAAAATTGTCAGATGAGGAGATGGACTATAAAATAGACAAAAAGATGTATACTGTAGATGTGAGCCTACAACAATATTTTAAGAAGGTACTTAATATGACAGGTACAGAAACATTTACAGTTCTTTCGTCTGAAGACTTAGAGCAAACTTCAGGTAGTCTTGCTGTTTGGGAGGATGGATATGGTAGATGCTTATATTATAGAGAATTTGCTTCCTATATGAGGCAAGGGGCACTTAATTCTTATAGAGATGCTTGGAAGTACGGCTTCCGAGCAGGATAATCTTTCAAAAAAAGTACGATGAGAAACACAAAGAAACTAAGACAATTTGGAATATTTTTGCTTATTATTTTACTATCTACCTATTTACCACAAACAATTGGATTGTATGTGACGATCATTTTAGGGTTAGGAGCTGATGTCTATTCTCTTATTTTAACAATGGGATTAGTGGGAAGTTTCCTTCTATTAATTTGGTGGTTAAAAAAGAAAAAGATGCTCTTTATCTTTGAGAAAAAGAGCTGGAACTGGTCATTTGTCTTCTACTTATTTGCAACTTATGTGGTTTATCAGATTCTCGGTAATTTTTGGACACGCTATGCTCATTTGATTAATCATAGGAATATTCATGATGAGTATTTTACCGTGATTCTTTCAAATGGACAACCAACTTTTCTATCTACAGTTCTTAGTTTTATCTTAACAGTAGTTATTGGTCCTATTTTGGAAGAGATGCTTGATCGTGGATATTTTATGAGCACCTTCTTTCCTAAATCAAAGTACTATTTAGATGTCATCTTATCAGGCCTTATCTTTGGGCTTAGTCATTTGATACTATCTCACAGAGACCCAATTAGTTTATTATATTATAGTCTGATTGGTTTCTTTTTCGCTCTTGTCTATCGTTCTACAGACAATCTTCGATTGACCATTCTCTGTCATAGTTTTTTCAACTTTCTTATTTATGTAAAACCCATCTGGATTTTTGTTTACAATTATATCTATTATCATTTTTTTAGATAGTGGAGGCAAAGAAAAAAGTGTTTGATATTTGTCAAACACTTTTTCTATTTACTGTTCTTCTGTTACAAACTGGCTGAGCAGTCCATTGATAAAACGGGCAGACTTTTGATCTGAGAAGTTCTTTGCAAGCTCGATAGCTTCATTAACAGCAACTAGCTGAGGGGTGTCAAATGAAGTGATTTCAAAGACTCCCAAGCGAAGGAGGTTTCTCTCCACGAGCGTTAAACGCTCAATGGTCCAACCTGCTTTTAAATGCTGTGTGATTTGCTTGTCTAGCTCTTCCTTTTTAGCTTGAACACCAGAAACGAGCCCTGTCAAAAAGGCTGGAAGTTGCACATCCGTATCTTCACGATCGTGTGTGTAGGCGAAACGACAGGCGGTTTCGACATCTGTACCGAACTCAAGGCTCATGAGAGCTTGAAAAGCGCATTTACGGAGCTCACGTCTAGATTCTAATAGTGGACTAGTCATTGAGGAAATCCTCATCAAACAAGTCTTTCAAGTCTGGTTTTGGTGTTTTATCTGGAACGATACCTGCAACGTGGATATTGATAGCAGCGAGTTCTACATCAGCCATATTGCGGACTGCATCTTTGACAGCTTTTTGGATAGCAACAGCTACCTTAGGAACTTTTACTCCGTACTCAAGGTAGAGGTAGATATCTGCTGTGAGTTCTTCGTCCACATTTTTAAGATAAACACCGCGGCCGAGCGAAAGTTTTGAAAGGGTGTCAGATACTGATTTGTTTGAAAAAGAGTGAACACCCTCTACTTTTGCTGTAGCAATAGCAATGATTTTTTCAAGTACACGTGGGGCGATAACGATTTCGCCAAGTTGTTCTTCAATTCCCATAGAATGACCTCTTTCTAGAGATTAGGCACGAGAAACGTAAGTTCCTTCTGCAGTGTTGATAACGAGTTTTTGTCCTGCTTCGATGAAGTCTGGCACGTTTACGACAAGTCCAGTTTCCATCGTTGCTGGCTTGCCAGAACCTGTAACAGTAGCACCTTTGATAGATGGTTGAGTTTCTGCAACTGTCAATTCGACAGTAGTAGGAACGGTAACACCAATCACTTCAGTTCCGTAGAATTGGATCTTCACTTCTGAGTTTTCAAGGATGTAAAGTAATTCGTTTTCAACGTTGACTACAGGGATTTCGTATTGGTCGTAAGTTTCTGTATTCATGAAGTAAGCAGTGTCATCCATTTTGTACAAGTATTGAGCTGGGACAGTCTCGATGATAGCTTGTTCAAATTTTTCCTCTGGACGGTAGCTTGTGTCAAATGTAGAACCAGTACGGACATCGCGCAATTTCATACGCATGATGGTGTTTCCTTTACCTGGTTTGTGGTGGCTAGCTTCCAAAACGCGGATCAATTTTCCGTCAGCTGCTTCAAAGGTCATACCAGCCTTTAATTTACTTGCTTCAATCATGTTTTTACCTCTTTAATAAAATAATTTACTCTTTATTGTACCATAAAAGACAACATTACTCAAATGTCAAAAGGAGCTTAATTAGTTGACTGGTACGATATTTCCATCTTCGTCTTTGGTAACGAGGACGTATTTTCCATCGACTTCGATGTAAAAATTCTTGCTGGCAGTTTGCCCAGTGTTTTGGGCCGGTGCTTGATTTTGGACTTGTTGGCTTAGTTGACCACCGAGAGTTTGGCCAAGATTCATACCCATAAACATGTTCATCCCATTGCCATTCCCTTCATTGGCAGCTGCAGCAATAAGTGCTTCGTTACGAGCACGGCGTTCTTCGATTTCAATCGTGTTGTACTTCATTGCCACGAGCTCACTATCAAGCTTGCGAACGATATCAAGACTTTCTTGGTCGTAGCTGAGGTCTTCAAGCAAGATATTAGTTGCTTCAATTCCGTAGAGGCCTGTCCAAACCTTGTTGACCTCTTGTTTAGCGAGTTCGTTAAAGGTGTCTTGGTTGGCATTGAGGGTATAGATATCTACCTTGTTTTCGTTGGTATACTTGGCAATGGCAATCGCGATTTTCGGTGCGATATTTTGACGGAGCGTTCCTTGAGCTACATCTTGGAGAGTAAATGGCTGTCCGTCAGTAATTTGACGGCTAACAGAACTTACGTAGAAGAGGACTGGGTCTGCTATTTTTACATCAAACAAGCCATAGAAACGGATGTTAAGCAGTTGTTGGTAACGTTCGCTGAAGTATTCGACCGCATTTTGTGTGCCGAACTTATTACCTGCAATAGGTTGCATGCGAATAAAGATGATTTCTTGTTGAGTGATGACTTGTCCACCAAAAGAGAAACGGTTTTTAAAGTTTTCCCAAGTGCCTTTTAAACCACCTTTTTCAAGGAGCCAGGCGTTATCACCAGCTTGCCATTCGTGGCTACCAGCTTCAAGGACCTCACCAAGGAAGGTACCGTTGTTTACCAAAACAGCGGTATAGCCTTGGGGAACGATAACCACACTGCCATCTGACAAGAGGCCTGTATTTTGATTGCTGTGACGAGAACGTCCATCTGGGTCTTTAGTGAGTAATTGCCCCTTGATGGCCAAGGCGTCGCCAGAGACATTATCTGGAAGGACAATGGCTTCCTTGAATTTACTATCATTAAAACTATTTAAGCCTGCTGATAAGGCTGCACGTATAAATCCCATAATTCCTCCTAATTATAAAGCTCGTCTTCATCCACAACATCATAGGTATCAAGTACCCATTGGTTTGGACTGCGAGAGAGATTGGCACCACAGTAGTCACACTCGCTAACTGCAGAGATTTTTAATGGGGCACCACAGTTTGGACAGTGGTCGCTCACAACTTGGTCTGGATTGACTGCTTGCGTTTGGCTACCATGTTGACGGATAAAGTTCAATTGATACACGGTGAAGAGATCTTTTTTAGGATCTCCTTCGAGGACACGACGAGTCTCATCGTCAATGACATAGTCCCGCAAGGTAGATGACAGAATCACCACTAAGGTATCGTTTCCGTCAGGATTTTCAATGAACTCCTTGATGCGAACATTTTCGATACAGACTTTCTCTAAAACATTAGTTGTTTTAGCTCGAATATGGTCCTCAAGTTGGGTACTATGTTGAGAGTAGAGACTGGTACTTTCCAAAGCGCGGACAGAGTTCCAATTTTTCTCAGTCCAGGCAACCTGCAATTTAAGGTAGACTTCCTTAACCCAAGATGTGAAGGCTTCCGCGTCAAAGTTTGGATCCCCGTATTTCACACGGCTAATGGCCAGTGTGTTGTGTTCAACTCGACGATGGAGCGTCTGATAATCATTACTAGTGTAGGTTGAACTCGAATCTCCAGACTTACTCTGCAAGGATTTGACGATAACAACTAGTATGATTCCTCCGACTAATATGAACATAAATCCTAGATCGGGAGAGCTAGTAGAACTGTCAGAGGATGATCCGTATCCAGAGCGGTAGTAGTGATAGGATGAGCCGCCAGAACGACTTCCACCTCCACTTGAGCGGCTACTACTTCTGGAGCTACTGCGGCTGCTCCCTCCACTTCTGGAATGTCCAACACCCGCATCAACGATTTGAGGCACGGATAGAAAAACAAGTAATAAACAGGTCATTAAGAGAGCGTAAAACTTTTTCATGTGTCTCCTAACTATATGATTGAAAAGGTAGAATTCTGAATTTGAATGATTATTAAACTATTTAAGAACCTTTAAAAATCATCTAAGATATACTAGGTGTTATTTACTAGCATTTAGCTTCTTTATGGAATGGCGCTCGATGAGCCATCCCACAATCCATCCTATTGCTAGCAAGTAATTTTCAAAAGCACCGATAGCATTTACAGGAGAGTGATATTCCATATAATTGAGTAAGTGATTTGTTCCTATTCCAATTCCGCCAATAATGAGAGCAAGAAGTGCGATTCGTAGATAGAACCAATCGTATTTAATATTGATAGCGAGAATAATAATCAATACAGCTAAATTCCATATTCCAATTTCTCGTTGCCAACCAGCAGATATTCCGTAACCGGAGTGGCTTCCCATGTATGATGGAAAGAAAATTTGTAGTATAGAAGCGCCTAACATAGCGATGATGACTAAGGCAAATAGCAATCGTAAAAATTTGTTCATTTATTCTCCTTGTCTCATTCTCGGTTTAAAAGTAGAAAAAAGTGTATAAAGAGTAAATTACTCACTGTCTTTCAATTTCGTCAATTCCTGGGCAAGTAGTTTAAGGGCAACTTGTGGGTTGGCTTGACCTTTGGTTGCCTTCATAAGGAATCCTGTGAAGGCCTTGTCTGCGTTTCGTTTTCCTGACTTGAAGTCGGCGACAGCGGCTTCATTATCGGCAAAGACTTGGTGGATGATTGGAATCAAGATAGCTGGATCTGAGATTTGGACCAAACCTGCTTTTTCCACGTATTCACGCGCTCCACCGCCATTTTTAGCCAGATGAACAAAGACTTTTTTGGCAATCTTAGAAGAGATAGTGCCGTCTTCGATGATGGCAATCATTTCTACTAAGTTTTCTGGTGTCAACTCGATTTGTTCGAGTGTTTTTCCTTCGGCATTCAAGAATTGAGCGACTTCCCCTTGGAGCCAGTTAGAGACTTGCTTAGCATCGCCACCGAGGGCAACAGCTTTTTCAAAGAAATCAGAAGTGACTTTGTTTGCAGTTAACTGACTAGCATCGTAGTCTGACAAGCCAAGGTCAGCAACGTAGCGAGCACGGCGTTCTTTTGGAAACTCTGGCAACTCTGTACGCATTTCTTCGATCCACTCATCAGAGATTTCAAAGAGGGGTAGGTCTGGTTCTGGGAAGTAGCGGTAGTCTGCAGCCCCTTCCTTGACACGCATGAGGATGGTTGCTTTGTTAGCTTCATCGTAACGGCGTGTTTCTTGGCGAATTTGACCACCTGAGCGAAGGATTTCGGCTTGACGTTGGACTTCGTATTCAAGCCCCTTACGGACGTTAGAGAAGGAATTCAAGTTCTTCAACTCAGTCTTGGTACCGAATTTCTCTTGACCATAAGGACGAAGGGAGATGTTCGCATCCACACGCATAGAACCTTCTTCCATCTTAACGTCAGAAATGCCAGCGTACTGGATAACTTCCTTGAGGGCGGTCAGATAAGCGTAGGCCTCTTCAGGAGAACGCATGTCCGCTTCAGATACAATCTCAATCAATGGTACCCCTTGACGATTGAGGTCAACATAAGAGTAGCCATCTGTACCGTGGGTGTTTTTACCAGCGTCTTCTTCTAGGTGGGCGCGTTCAATACCGATTTTCTTGGTCGTACCGTCTTCTAGCTCCACTTCAATCCAGCCGTTGTAGCCGATTGGCTCATCAAACTGAGAAATTTGGTAGGCTTTTGGATTATCAGGATAGAAGTAGTTCTTGCGGTCAAAGTGCATGTGCTTGTGGATGTCCATGTTGAGGGCAAGAGCTGCCTTGATACCAGCATCGACAACCCCTTTATTGAGAACTGGCAGAACTCCTGGGAAGGACCAGTCAATCACGTTGGTGTTGGCGTTTTGGTCATTTCCGAAGTGGGCAGAAGTTGGTGAGAAGATTTTTGAATTGGTGTTGAGCTCTACGTGGACTTCAAGTCCAATGACTGTTTCAAAGTTCATTAGTTATCACCTCCAAAAATCACGGGTTGTTGTTTGTGGTAGTCTGTTGTCGCTTCAAAAGCAGCAGCAACTTGGTAAATGGTTTCTTCTGAGTATTTAGGACCGATCAATTGGAGACCAACAGGTAGACCTTGAGAGAATCCAGCAGGAATCGAAATCCCTGGGAGACCGGCCAAGTTGACTGGGATGGTCAATAGGTCAGCTAAGTACATGGCAACTGGGTCATGGTTGAGTGAGTCCAAGTCATATGCAACGCTTGGAGCAGTTGGTCCCAAAATCAAGTCATAATCCGCAAAGACTTTTTCAAAATCTTGGATGATGAGGGTACGGACTTGTCCAGCCTTCTTGTAGTAGGCATCGTAGTAACCTGATGAAAGACTGAAAGTACCCAGCATGATACGGCGTTTCACTTCTTCACCGAAACCTTGGCTACGGCTGTTTATATAGATTTCATCAAGGTTGCTTGCATCTTCTGCGCGGTAGCCGTAACGGATACCGTCAAAGCGTTGCAAGTTTGATGAAGCTTCTGATGAAGCGATGATGTAGTAAACGGCAACACCGTATTTTGAGTGAGGAAGGCTCACTTCTTCGACGATAGCGCCAAGTTTCTCAAAGTGTTTGGCTGCCTTGATAATGGTTTCTTTAACTTCTGGGTCAATTCCTTCGCCAAGGTATTCTTTAGGCAAAGCAATTTTCATGCCCTTGATGTCTTGCCCGATTTTTGAAGTAAAGTCGGCAATACGGACAGGGGCAGAAGTAGAATCTTTGGCATCTTCGCTGGCAATAGCGTTGAGCAAGAGGGCATTTTCCTTAACAGTTGGTGCAAAAGGTCCGATTTGGTCTAGGGAGCTACCGAAGGCAATGAGACCGAAACGAGAAACTGTTCCGTAGGTAGGTTTGAGACCAACGACCCCGTTGAATGCGGCAGGTTGGCGGATGGAACCACCAGTATCAGAACCAAGTGACAAGCGGACTTGCCCTGACGCTACAGCTGCAGCAGAACCACTTGATGACCCACCAGGAACCTTGCTGTGATCCCAAGCATTTTTGGTGGCACCGTAGTAAGAAGTCTCACCAGAACCACCCATAGCAAACTCATCCATGTTGGTTTTCCCAACGACAATCAAGCCCTTGGTTTTTGCATTGGCAACGGCTGTCGCATCAAAGATAGGCTCGTAGTTGTAGAGCATTTTTGAGGCTGCAGTTGTCAGGATGCCGTCCGTAGAGATATTATCTTTAACAGCCAGTGGAATCCCTGAAAGGACATTATCAGCGTCAATTCCAGCTTCATCAATGGCTTTGGCTTGAGCAAGAGCCTGCTCCTCAGCGATTGTAACAAATGAATTGAGGTCTTCCTCACGAGACTTGATATCTTCAAGTGTAGTCTGGGTCAATTCAGTTGCTGAAATCTCCTTAGAGACAAGGAGATTGTGTAACTCTTCAATGGTTTTATGATTAAAAGTCATTAGGCATCTCCTCCATCGTCTAGGATAGCTGGTACCTTGATATAGTAGTTGTCTTTTTCAGGTACGTTTTTAAACAAGCGATCACGGTCAGTTCCTTCTTCGGCCACATCAGGGCGGAGTACGGTCTTGCGGTCAGCCATCGTTGTAGTAGGTGCGACACCAGTTGTGTCGACTTCGCCCAGCAACTCAACCATGTCAACAATTTTAGATAAGGTTGTCGCAAAGGTAGCAGTTTCTTCTTCAGAGAATGTTAATTTTGAAAGATTGGCAACGTGAGTTACCTCTTCTTGCGTAATTTTCATCTTGCATCCTTTCGTGAAATGATGATTTTTAGTCTGTTCTATTTTACCATATTTTCCTATAAATAAGGGAGCCAAACTGAAAAGAAATAGAAATTGAAAAATCGCTTGTAATTCGCTATAATGGTTGAACTAGAGAATAGAGAAAATAAGAGTTAGGATAGAAATATGTTCCATCAATTTATCACCAGAACTCAGACGGTTCCTCCTCCTATTCCGCTTTTTTGGTATGGGATTATGATGCTTGTCTTAGTGCTTTGTATTTATGGGGCGCTTACTTATCACAAGAATCCACGCTTTGTCTACTTGTTTAAGGGGATTCAGATCCTCCAGTTACTAGCTCTTTATAGTTGGTATGTTGGTTTTGGGATTTCTTTGTCAAATAGTCTGCCTTTTTATCATTGCCGTTTAGCTATGTTTGCGGTGGTTTTCTTGCCCGATAAATGGCGGAGCAAGCAGTATTTTGCCCTCTTAGGAGCAAGTGGAGCGGTCTTTGCACTGGTTTACCCCGTTTTTGACCCCTATGATTTCCCCCATATCACCAGCTTTTCGTTTTTGATTGGACATTATGCTCTTTTGGTGAACTCCTTGGTCTACTTGATGAATCACTATGACAAGAGCCTACTCAAGAAATATATGATTGTAGCCTATACCTTTATCCTCAATCTCTTTCTAGTTGGGGTTAATCAGGTGACTGGTGGGAATTATGGGCTCTTAAGAGATACACCATTTATCTCGAATGCGCCTCTATGGATAAAGTACCTCCTTGTGTCGGTTATTTTTTCTCTTGCCTTGCTTCTCTTTGATATCTTGTTCAAAAAACGGTGGAAAAAGAAAAATCAGGTAAAATCAGTACTCTAGCTTACCTTTTTCATCAGACGAGCAATTGAAAAACTCCCTGAAATTCGCTATAATAGGTAAGTTGAAAGGATTGGAATATTCCGATGTAAAAATATAAAATTAAATATAGCATTCACTATTATCCTAAAAGAAAAGAAAGAGAAGATATGACTTTACAAGAAGAAATTAAAAAACGACGCACCTTTGCCATTATTTCCCACCCGGACGCGGGGAAAACAACCATCACTGAGCAGTTGCTCTACTTTGGGGGCGAGATTCGTGAGGCTGGTACGGTTAAAGGAAAGAAAACAGGGACTTTTGCCAAGTCTGACTGGATGGATATCGAGAAACAACGTGGGATTTCGGTCACGTCATCAGTTATGCAGTTTGACTACGATGGCAAGCGCGTGAACATCCTCGACACACCAGGGCACGAGGACTTCTCAGAAGATACCTATCGTACCTTGATGGCGGTGGATGCTGCAGTCATGGTCGTGGACTCTGCTAAGGGTATCGAGGCCCAAACCAAGAAATTGTTTGAGGTTGTGAAGCACCGTGGCATCCCAGTCTTTACCTTTATGAACAAGCTGGACCGTGATGGTCGTGAGCCACTGGACCTCTTGCAAGAATTGGAAGAAGTCCTAGGCATTGCGAGCTATCCTATGAACTGGCCAATCGGGATGGGGAAAGCCTTTGAAGGATTGTATGACCTCTATAACCAACGTTTGGAACTTTATAAAGGGGATGAACGTTTTGCCAGTCTGGAAGAAGGGGACAAGGTCTTTGGAAGCAATCCTTTCTACGCTCAGGTTAAGGACGATATCGAACTGTTGCAAGAAGCAGGAAATGAATTCTCAGAAGAAGCTATCCTTGCTGGAGAATTGACGCCAGTCTTCTTCGGTTCAGCCCTGACCAACTTTGGGGTGCAGACCTTCCTTGAGACCTTCCTTAAGTTTGCTCCAGAACCACATGGTCACAAGAAAACAGACGGCGAAATGGTGGATCCTTATGACAAGGATTTCTCAGGATTCGTTTTTAAAATCCAAGCAAACATGGACCCTCGTCACCGTGACCGTATCGCCTTTGTTCGTATCGTATCAGGTGAATTTGAGCGTGGTATGAGTGTCAATCTACCTCGTACTGGCAAGGGTGCCAAACTATCTAATGTCACCCAGTTTATGGCGGAAAGTCGTGAAAATGTGACCAATGCTGTGGCTGGAGATATCATCGGGGTTTACGATACAGGTACCTATCAGGTTGGAGATACGCTAACTGTTGGGAAAAACAAATTTGAGTTTGAACCACTGCCAACCTTTACTCCTGAGATTTTTATGAAGGTTTCGCCTAAGAACGTCATGAAACAAAAATCCTTCCACAAGGGAATGGAGCAGTTGGTGCAAGAAGGAGCCATCCAACTTTATAAGAATTACCAAACTGGTGAGTACATGCTGGGTGCTGTCGGGCAACTCCAATTTGAAGTCTTTAAACACCGTATGGAAGGCGAGTATAACGCTGAAGTTGTTATGACTCCAATGGGTAAAAAGACTGTCCGTTGGATCAAGCCAGAGGACCTAGACGAACGCATGTCTTCTAGTCGTAATATCTTGGCAAAGGACCGCTTCGACCAACCTGTCTTCCTCTTCGAAAATGACTTTGCCCTCCGCTGGTTTGCGGATAAGTATCCAGATGTAGAGTTGGAGGAAAAAATGTGATTCAGTAAGTCTACTTGATTGCATAGCAATCTAAGTAGGCTACGGCAAGTCCTATTAGACTTGCCTAACTGCCTCACTAACTGAGTTTTACAAATGAAATCGATTTGTAAAACTCAGTGTCGTAATTTAACAATCGGTAACCGCTATGGCAGCTTCCCTAAACACTTCATTAGGACAAGTGCCCGAATGATTTTGATTCGTGGAATTTGGATTTATTTTCATATAGTAAAGGTAATTGAAGTCAAAGGTAAATTAAAAACCTCAGAGAAATCATGTTACATGAATTCTTCTGAGGTTTTTCTAGTTTCCATATTTTTGGTAAAAATCGACCTTAACCTGGATAAAGGTTTCGGCTTCGCGTAGTAGCTGCAGGAGGGTGGCGCGGGTCTCAAACTCCTCACGTGTTTTAGGGAGACTCCGATTGCGGAAGACTCGCAGATAACGTTTGATGTCATCAAGTAGGTCATGAGCAGGATTGGTCTGACTTAGCTGGGCAGCAATCTTCGAAAAGAGCTGGGCCAAAATCAAACTCTCACTTGCGGCCAGATGACAGGTATTGATCTGCTGGGCCATATTTCGCAGGATGCGACTTTGTCTCTGTCTCATCTCAAAGTAGTGGATGTGGTAGTCCGTTTGGTGAAAGAGGTGGTCCGAGTGATCCAAATAAACCAGCTTGAGGGCTTCTTCAAGAAGCTCATCCAATTCGTCAACGAGTTGGGCTTGATTGCGTCCGTCTCCTCTTGACAGATAGTATTTAAAGCGAAGCAGGATGTCTTTTAACTTTTCTTCGACCTGAAGGTGGTAGCTTTGGATGGCTTTCTCACGAGAGGGCATATAAAGGTTGACCAATAGAGCAAAGCTTGTCCCGATGAGAAAGAGGAGTACTTCATTAAGCAAGAGCTCTGGGGAAGTAGACTCCTGTACCAAGAGATGACCGACCAAGACACTGCTAGGGGTGATGCCGATTTCCCAACCCATTTTATAGGCTAGAGGCACATAGAGAGCCAGATAGAGGCCTAGGCTCCATATGTGAAAGCCCGTAAGCTGAAAGGCTAGAACGCCGATAGCGAGCGCTAGGAGCATGGAGAAGAGGCGGTTACGTGCTAATTTCAGTGTGCTTCGGCGCGTGTCAGAAAGGCTTAAGAGGGCGATAATACCAGCTGAAACAGCTGAAGATAAATCCAAAAAATAAGCGAGAAAACAAGCGAGACAGGTCGCCAAGATCAGTTTTGTCGTACGTTGGGTGATAGACATGAGAATTTCCTAAACTAATAGAATCGAGTGTTTAACGAGGAATCAGGTACTAGGGCCGAGGTTTTCGGTTTGTAGCATACTCGGCAACCGCTGTAAAGAGAACATCTGTAGAAGAGTTTAGAGCTGTTTCGCAAGAGTCTTGCACGACACCAATCACAAAACCGACTCCGACAACTTGCATAGCCAAGTCGTTGGAAATCCCAAAGAGGCTACAAGCGACAGGAATGAGGAGAAGCGATCCCCCAGCAATTCCAGATGCCCCGCAGGCAGAAATGGCAGCCACGACACTGAGCACAAATGCTGTCCCAAAGTCTACCGAGATTCCGAGTGTATTGACGGCAGCTAGAGTCAGGACATTTATGGTAACAGCAGCGCCAGCCATATTGATGGTTGAACCAAGCGGGATGGAGACAGAGTAGGTGTCAGGATTCAGCTCCAAGTCTTGACAGAGTTTCATATTGACAGGGATATTGGCAGCAGAGCTACGAGTGAAAAAGGCTGTAATACCACTGACACGTAGGCATTTCAAAACAAGGGGATAGGGATTTTTCCTCATAAAGAGAAAGGCGATGAGTGGGTTGACGATGAGAGCAACAAAGGCCATGGTAGCAATCAAGAGTCCTAGGAGGACACCGTAGTTAGCCAGACTGGCAATGCCCTTGTCAGAGATGGTCTTAAACACCAAGCCTAAAATCCCAAAGGGTGCTAGATTGATAATCCATTCCACGATTTTAGAGGTGACATCCGCCATGGTTTTCAGCAATTCTTTACTGTGTTTACTTGCCTCTCTCATAGCCAGACCAAAGACGACTGCCCAAGAGAGAATCCCGATATAGTTGGCTTCAACAATGGCATTCAAAGGATTGTCCACCAGTTTAAGCAAGAGGTTGCTGAGGACTTGACCAATACCGTCAGGAGCAGCAACTTCTGTATTTGCGCTGGTCAGGGTGATTTGCACAGGCAGTAAGAAACTAGCTAGAACGGCTACCAATGCAGCAGCAAAGGTTCCGAGTAAGTATAGGAAAATAACCGTCTTCATATTGGTATTTTGCCCCTTTTGGTGTTGGGAAAGGGCATTGGCAACAAGGGCAAAAACCAAAATAGGAGCGATGGCTTTCAGTCCGCCTACAAAGAGGTCTCCAAGCAGACCAATTCCTGTAAGGCTTGGAAAGAGCATCCCTAATGTAGCTCCAAAAATCATTCCAATAAGGATTCGTTTGATGAGGCTTGCCTTGGTCCAGGCTCTAATGATTCGTTTCATAGCAGTCTCCTTCAAAATGTATTGTTTATAATTATAGTATAAATATGCTATAGAGGCAAGTGATATTTTGAAAATAGAGACGATAATTGAATAATTATGAAAGAAAAGAGAAGGGCGATTTTATGGTATAATAGGGAAAAGGAGTTTTATATGCAAGATTTTTTTCAACGCTATTTTGATAAACTTGATTTAACAACCATATTAGAGAATCTCTTGACCAAGGTGATTTCTCTTTTGATTTTGTTTTTGCTATTTTATATAGCTAAAAAGATGCTTCATGCGACTGTCCGAAAGATTGTCAAGCCCTCACTTAAATTCTCAAATAGAGATGCAGGAAGGCAAAAGACCATTTCGCGTTTGCTGGAGAATGTCTTTAACTACATTCTTTATTTCTTTTTAATCTACTGCATCCTGTCTATTTTGGGCTTGCCGGTTTCCAGCCTCCTTGCTGGGGCAGGGATTGCTGGGGTAGCCATTGGTATGGGGGCGCAAGGCTTTCTATCCGATGTCATTAATGGCTTCTTCATCCTTTTTGAACGCCAGCTTGATGTGGGTGATGAAGTGGTCCTCACAAATGGACCAATTACCGTTTCTGGAAAGGTCGTTAGCGTAGGAATCCGTACAACACAACTGCGAGGTGATGATCAAGCTCTTCACTTTGTTCCTAACCGCAATATTACCGTTGTTAGTAATTTATCCCGTACTGAATAGTCCGACTATTTTAGCAGATTTGTGGTACAATAGAAGGAGTTTGGTAAAGGAGAGAGTATGCTATTTGTAGAGAAAAAATTAGGTCACGATCGTACTTGGATAGACCTTGATGTGGACAAGATTAAAAATATGGAAGATCTTTCTGACATCTATGGATTGGACAAGGAAACCATCGAGTATGCTCTAGATAGAAATGAACGAGCCCACATGGATTATAACCGTGAAACGGAGACGGTAACCTTCATTTATAATGTTCTTGATTTAGAAAAAGACAAAGAATATTATGAAGCGATTCCGATGACCTTTATCGTTGAAAAACAACGGCTGATTACCATCAGCAATCACAAGAATACTTATGTGATTAAACGCATGGCAACCTACCTTGAAAGCCATGAAATTATTTCAATCTACAAATTTCTTTTTGCCAGTTTAGAGATTATTAGCAATGCTTACTATCCAGTGATCGAAGAGATGGATAAAAGTAAGGATGAAATCAGTGCACTTCTTCGTCAAAAAACAACTAAAAAAAATCTTTTCGCCCTCTCTGACTTGGAAACTGGTATGGTTTACCTGACAGCAGCTGCTAAACAAAATCGTCTCCTCTTGGAACACATTCAAGGGCATGCACTTTATCGCAATCTTAATGAGGTGGAAAGAGAGCAGTTTGACGATGCTATGATTGAAGCCCATCAGTTGGTTTCAATGACAGATTTGATATCTCAAGTCTTGCAACAACTCTCAGCCTCTTACAACAACATCCTAAATAATAATCTAAATGATAATTTGACAACTTTGACAATTATCTCAGTCTTGCTAGCTATCCTTGCGGTTATTACAGGATTCTTCGGAATGAATGTTCCCTTACCGTTTACAGATGAACCAAATGCTTGGATTTATATTTTGATAGCTAGTCTCATTTTATGGGCAGTCTTAGCTCAATGTTTAAAGAAAATTGCTAGAAATTAAAAAAAGGAGCCAGAATGGCGATTGAAAACTATATGCCAGATTTTGCTGTGGAAGCAGTCTATGATCTGACAGTCCCAAGCCTGCAGGCGCAGGGAATCAAGGCTGTTTTGGTCGATCTGGACAATACCCTCATTGCTTGGAATAACCCTGATGGGACGCCAGAGATGAAGCAATGGCTACATGACCTCCGTGACGCGGGCATCCGCATTATCGTGGTTTCAAATAATACCAAAAAACGGGTTCAACGCGCAGTTGAGAAATTTGGGATTGATTACGTTTATTGGGCCTTAAAGCCTTTCACATTTGGGATTGACCGTGCCATGAAGGAATTCCACTATGAGAAAAATGAAGTGGTCATGGTCGGCGACCAACTTATGACAGATATACGAGCAGCTCACCGTGCAGGCATTCGCTCGATCTTAGTCAAACCCTTGGTCCAACATGACTCCATCAAAACGCAGATTAACCGAGCTCGCGAGCGCCGTGTTATGCGAAAAATCACTGAAAAATACGGACCGATTACATATAAAAAAGGAATTTAACTATGGAAGAAATTCTCTGTATTGGTTGTGGAGCAACCATTCAGACGACAGACAAGGCTGGTCTTGGTTTCACTCCCCAGTCGGCACTCGAAAAAGGTTTGGAGACTGGCGAAGTCTATTGCCAACGTTGTTTCCGTCTCCGCCACTACAATGAAATCACAGATGTTCAGTTGACAGACGATGATTTCCTCAAACTCTTGCACGAGGTAGGAGACAGTGATGCCTTGGTGGTCAATGTCATTGATATTTTTGACTTTAATGGTTCTGTCATCCCAGGCTTGCCACGCTTTGTATCGGGCAATGATGTCCTCTTGGTTGGAAATAAAAAAGATATCCTGCCCAAGTCAGTTAAACCAGGCAAAATTAGCCAGTGGCTTATGGAACGTGCCCATGAAGAAGGACTTCGTCCAGTGGATGTCGTCCTAACTTCGGCACAAAACAAGCATGCCATTAAGGAAGTCATTGACAAGATTGAACACTACCGTAAGGGCCGTGATGTCTATGTGGTCGGTGTAACCAACGTTGGAAAATCAACTCTTATCAATGCTATTATCCAAGAAATCACTGGCGACCAAAATGTCATCACGACTTCGCGCTTCCCAGGGACAACCTTGGACAAGATTGAGATTCCGCTTGACGACGGATCTTATATCTACGATACACCAGGGATTATCCACCGCCACCAGATGGCCCACTACTTGACGGCTAAAAACCTCAAGTATGTCAGCCCTAAAAAGGAAATCAAGCCAAAAACCTATCAACTTAACCCTGAACAAACCCTGTTTCTTGGTGGTTTAGGACGCTTTGACTTTATATCAGGAGAAAAACAAGGATTTACTGCTTTTTTTGACAACGAACTCAAACTCCACCGTACCAAGCTAGAAGGCGCTAGTGCCTTTTATGACAAGCATCTGGGAACTCTTCTCACACCACCAAATAGTAAGGAAAAAGAAGATTTCCCAAAACTTGTACAGCATGTATTTACCATTAAGGACAAGACAGACCTGGTCATCTCAGGCCTAGGCTGGATCCGCGTAACAGGCACTGCCAAAGTCGCCGTCTGGGCACCAGAAGGCGTCGCCGTCGTCACACGAAAAGCAATAATTTAAACACAGAAAGGAAAGAGTTGTCAGAATTCGGGCGAGCAGGGCGAGCCCCCATTGAGAATACTTTTCGCCGTGGTGTCAGTTGGTACAAGTGATTGTACCAACTGCGGAAAATTTGAGACCTTAGGCTCAAATTTTAGTCATGAAAGTCCAAAGAACTTTGCTGACGTCCGTCACCACTTCAGAAAAGTATAAAAAGAAACTCTTTTAAACAAATTATGTCATTAACATCAAAACAACGTGCCTTCCTCAACAGCCAGGCACATACCCTCAAACCCATCATCCAAATTGGGAAAAATGGTCTCAACGACCAAATCAAAACCAGCGTCCGTCAAGCACTTGACGCGCGTGAATTGATCAAGGTTACTCTCTTACAAAACACAGATGAGAACATCCACGAAGTAGCTGAAATCTTGGAAGAAGAAATCGGTGTAGATACTGTCCAAAAGATTGGTCGTATTTTGATTTTGTTTAAACAATCCAGCAAGAAAGAAAATCGCAAGATTTCCAAGAAAGTCAAAGAAATCTAAGACTGAAACTCCAAGAAACTGTTTTTACAGAGAATTAAAGGAAGACGAGCCTATGGCAATCGAATTATTGACTCCCTTTACCAAGGTAGAGTTGGAGCCAGAAATCAAGGAGAAAAAACGCAAACAAGTTGGGATTTTAGGGGGGAATTTTAACCCCGTTCACCATGCCCATCTTGTTGTAGCGGACCAAGTACGACAACAGTTAGGACTGGACCAGGTCCTGCTCATGCCTGAATACCAACCACCTCATGTGGACAAAAAAGAAACCATCCCTGAACACCACCGTCTCAAGATGCTTGAATTGGCGATTGAGGGGATCGAAGGTCTGGACATTGAAACTATTGAGCTAGAGCGCAAGGGCATTTCTTATACCTACGACACCATGAAGATTTTGACAGAACAACATCCAGATACGGATTATTACTTCATTATCGGAGCTGATATGGTGGACTATCTGCCCAAGTGGTACCGAATTGATGAGCTAGTCGACATGGTTCAGTTTGTGGGGGTTCAGCGACCACGCTACAAGGCAGGAACTTCTTATCCAGTTATCTGGGTAGATGTGCCTCTTATGGACATCTCGTCAAGCATGGTGCGTGATTTCCTTGCCCAAGGTCGGAAACCCAACTTTCTCTTACCTCAGCTAGTGCTAGACTACATTGAGAAGGAGGGACTCTACTGATGGCCTATCAAGACTATATCAACTGCTCCCGTAAGACTTTGTTGGAAAAAATGGCAGAGCTTCTACCTGAAAAACGCTTAACCCATTGCTTGGGTGTGGAGTGTGCAGCCATAGAACTGGCTCAGCGCTTTGGTGTGGATAGTGAGAAAGCAGGCCTAGCAGGCCTCCTGCATGACTACGCCAAGAAGCTGTCAGATAAGGAATTTCTAAACTTGATTGACCGTTATCAACTAGATCCTGACCTCAAAAACTGGGGAAACAATGTCTGGCATGGGATGGTTGGCATCTACAAGATCCAGGAAGATTTGGATTTGCAAGATTCTGAAATCCTGCGAGCCATTGAGATCCATACAGTCGGGGCTGGTCAGATGACCGACTTAGATAAGGTCATTTACGTCGCAGACTATATCGAGCACAATCGTGCCTTTCCAGGAGTGGACCAGGCGCGTGAGATTGCGAGTTTGTCGCTCAATAAGGCTGTGGCCTATGAAACAGCGCGAACTGTCGAGCATCTAGCTCACCAAGGATTTCCCATCTATCCCCAAACCCTTGAAACCTATAACGCCTATGTGCACTATTTGAAAGAGGACTAAATGAACGAAAAAGAATTACTAGAACTAGTCGTGAAAGCGGCTGATGAGAAACGTGCGGAGGATATCCTTGCACTTGATGTACAAGATTTGACCAGCGTGACAGACTACTTTGTTATCACTAGCTCGATGAATAGCCGTCAGTTGGACGCAATCGCTGATAACATTCGTGAAAAAGTAGCAGAAGCTGGTGTTAAAGGCAGTCATGTCGAAGGCGATGCAGCTGGAGGCTGGGTCTTGCTAGACCTCGGTGGGGTCGTCGTGCATATCTTCTCAGAAGAAATGCGTTCCCACTATAACCTTGAAAAACTATGGCATGAGGCGGATTCTGTAGATATTTCAGAAGCCTTGGCCTAGTAGATGAACTCAGTTGCAGTCAACTGGGTTTCTTTGCTTATTTTAGAAAGGATTAGACCCCGTCCTGTAATTCTCGGAAAATAGACAGCCTTCCTTGGATCTCAGCTCCATCGTCAGGCTCCTAATTTTCTATCGCATTACGGGCGGACTGATTATAGAAATAGAAAGGTAAGAGTGTGGTGTTTTGTTCATTTCAGAACTGAACACGAGCTCAAGTAGTGAGAAAAAGAGTAACTTTCCTTGTATCTGACGCTAGGTCGGTAAGATTCCTATTTTCTCTTAGCTTTTAACGCTCTTTGTATCTTAATTATGGCGACTTATGAAACCTTTGCGGCTGTTTATGACGCGGTGATGGATGATAGTTTATACGACAAATGGACGGATTTTTCTTTGCGACATTTGCCTAAGACCAAGGAGAGAAAGAAACTCTTGGAATTGGCTTGTGGGACAGGCATCCAGTCTGTACGCTTTTCTCAGGCTGGTTTTGATGTGACGGGACTTGACTTGAGCGCGGATATGCTGAAGATTGCGGAGAAGAGAGCAGCATCAGCCAAGCAAAAGATTGCTTTTATAGAAGGCAATATGTTGGATTTATCCAAGGCAGGGAAATACGATTTTGTCACGTGTTATTCGGACTCTATCTGCTACATGCAGGATGAGGTGGAAGTAGGGGATGTCTTTAAGGAAGTATATAATGCCCTCAAGGAAGATGGTGTTTTTATCTTTGATGTGCATTCGACCTACCAGACTGACGAGGTTTTTCCAGGCTATTCTTACCATGAAAATGCAGAAGATTTTGCCATGCTCTGGGATACCTACGAGGACGCAGCACCTCACTCCATCGTGCATGAGTTGACCTTCTTTATCAAGGAGGCTGACGGTTCCTTTAGTCGCCACGATGAAGTGCATGAGGAGCGGACCTATGAAGTCTTGACCTATGATATTTTGCTGGAACAGGCTGGTTTCAAATCCTTCAAACTATACGCAGACTTTGAGGACAAGGAGCCAACAGAAAACAGTAGACGTTGGTTTTTTGTGGCGCAGAAGTAGGATGTCTGAATGATTTGGTAAAATAGATTGAGGTAATAATGTTAGAATTTTTTTTGATTGTGGTTGTGGTCATATTAGAGTATATTATGCTTAAGAACTTTCTTTCAATGAATTTGAAAGAGTATCAAGGATTTAGTACGAGATTTTCTTCTTCTTCTTCTTCTTCTTCTTCTTCTTCTTCTTCTTCTTCTTCTTCTTCTTCTAGTGGAGATAAAATTAGTACGAATAGCATAATCTTTTGGATATTTATTTCGCCATTTTTTTCTATCCTGGGCTATGTTTGTTCTTTGTTTTTGAATTCTGTTTTTAAAACATGCCATGTTTCATATAACTATTTATGGACGATAAGTTTAGTTTTTTGGATAGTTATATATTTGATAATTTTGATATTAGGTCGTCGAAAATTAGTGAATCACTTATTTATTTTAATAATAGCGATAGCTTCAATTGTTTTAAATTGGTATATTGCTCGAATAGCTTTTACAGGAAATGTAAGTGATATTTTACCTGATTCAAGTAATACTGCATTTCAATTCTATTTAGCTATAGGGTTATCTCTAATTTCGATAGTTCAAGTGATATATGAAAGAGAAAACTACAATTTGAAACGTACGCGTTTTATTAGAGAGAAGATTCAGAAGTATCTACGAAAATACAAAGTAATATATTCTTTAAAAGGAAATTTAGAGTTACTTCATTTGTCACTTGCCATTCTAGTACTAGAGGATTTTGAACGGCCTAAATTTATTAGAATTATAGAAAATATTTTGAGAACAAAAACAAGAAATATTGCTCAAAATGATTCTATTGATGACATTGATAGCGTTACTATTCTTGTGAACCAACTTCAAGATTTGGCTATTAATTCAAAAGAAGAGGATGAAAGAAAAAAATTAAGGTCTATTATAAAGAAAATAAATTGTTCTGATCAATATGTTACTAATGTTATGGAATTGTTTAATACAATTTCTCGATTAGACAAAGATTTTAAAATAGTTGAAGCTAATAAATATAATGAGAAGTAATGTCTAGTAGTAGGAGAATATCATGACCATCACCGGTATTATCGCGGAGTTCAATCCTTTTCATAATGGCCACAAATACCTGCTGGATCAGGCGGAGGGGCTGAAAATTGTTGCCATGTCTGGGAATTTCATGCAGCGTGGAGAGCCTGCAATTGTGGACAAATGGGTACGGACCCAGATGGCGCTGGGAAATGGCGCAGACTTGGTAGTGGAATTGCCCTTTTTAGTCAGTGTTCAGGCGGCAGATTTCTTCGGTCAAGGCGCTGTGGATATCTTGACTCGCTTGGGCATTGATAGGCTGGCTTTTGGGACAGAAGAAGTTCTGGACTACCAGAAAATTTCTGACTTATACACAGAGCAAGGTGCTGACATGGAGAAATTTGTGGAAAATTTGCCTGATTCCCTCTCCTATCCCCAGAAAACCCAAGCCATGTGGAAGGAATTTGCAGGTCTTGATTTTTCAGGCAATACCCCCAATCATGTCCTTGCTCTGGCCTATGCCAAGGCAGTTGTAGGATGCAACATCAAGTTGCATCCGATTCAGCGTCAGGGCGCTGGTTATCATTCTGTGGATAAGGATGTGAATTTTGCCTCAGCGACAGCCCTTCGTCAGTACCAGAAGGACAAAGATTTTTTGGAACGTTTTATGCCTTCTGTTGCCCTCTTTGAGCAGGCCAGTAAGGTGAGCTGGGATGACTATTATCCCTTGCTCCGCTATCAAATCTTGTCAAATCCAGACCTAACCACCATCTATCAGGTCAATCAAGAAATGGCAGTGCGTATCAAGGATGCCATCAAGAAAGCCCAGTCTGTTGATGAATTGGTAGAGGCCGTTGCGACCAAACGCTACACCAAGGCGCGTGTCAGACGCCTCTTGACCCATATTTTAGTGCAGGCTAGAGAAAGTGATCTGCCAGAAGGTATTCATGTTCTCGGTTTTACCGAAAAAGGCAGGCAACACCTCAAGTCTTTGAAAGGACAGGTCAACCTAGTCAGTCGAATTGGTAAAGGACCTTGGGATGTAATGACTCAAAAGGCAGACCAGATTTACCAACTGGGAAAACCAAGTATAGCAGAGCAGAATTTCGGCAGAGTGCCTATCAAAATCAAATCAAACTAAGTCTACTGAAAGGTAGGCTTTTTTGCTTCGTTTTTCGTGGAAATTTAAATTTTTAAAGATTCTTAATTTTACTTGAAAATCTAAGGGATTTCTTCTAAAATTCACGCAAAACTCTTCAATTTGGGTTTGTGAAAATCGGTTTTTTATGATAGAATATTAAAGAATGTATGTCATTCAATAAACAAATTTAATGAGGTAAAAACATGGAAATCATGACACTTGCGATTGCTGTTTTTGCCGTCATCATTGGTTTAGTCATTGGATATGTCAGCATCTCAGCTAAGATGAAATCATCTCAAGAGGCTGCAGAGTTGATGCTTCTAAATGCTGAACAAGAAGCAACTAATTTACGAGGACAGGCTGAGCGCGAAGCGGATTTATTGCTAAATGAAGCCAAGAGCGAAAGCAAGTCTCTTAAAAAAGAAGCACTATTGGAGGCCAAAGAGGAAGCCAGAAAATACCGTGAAGAAGTGGACGCTGGATTTAAGTCAGAACGTCAGGAACTCAAGCAAATCGAAAGTCGTTTGACGGAGAGAGCTACGAGTCTTGACCGCAAAGACGACAATTTGACGAACAAAGAAAAAACACTTGAACAAAAAGAACAAAGTATTTCTGATAGAGCAAAAAACCTTGATGCACGTGAAGAGCAATTAGAGGAAGTCGAAAGACAAAAAGAAGCTGAACTTGAACGTATCGGTTCCCTTTCCCAAACTGAGGCTCGAGATATTATCTTGGCTCAAACAGAGGAAAATTTGAGCAAGGAAGTTGCTAGTCGCATTCGTGAGGCTGAGCAAGAAGTCAAGGAACGTTCAGACAAGATTGCTAAAGATATCTTGGTTCAGGCTATGCAGCGTATCGCTGGTGACTATGTAGCGGAGTCAACAAACTCTACAGTTAACCTACCAGACGATACCATGAAGGGACGCATCATCGGACGCGAAGGTCGAAATATTCGTACCTTTGAAAGTTTGACAGGGGTCGATGTGATCATTGATGATACGCCAGAAGTGGTAACCTTGTCAGGATTTGATCCGATTCGTCGTGAAATTGCTCGTATGACCATGGAAATGTTGCTCAAGGATGGCCGTATCCACCCAGCTCGTATCGAGGAGTTGGTGGAGAAAAACCGTCAGGAGATTGACAATAAAATCCGTGAATATGGGGAGGCTGCTGCCTATGAGATTGGTGCGCCAAACCTCCATCCAGACTTGATGAAGATCATGGGACGTTTGCAGTTCCGTACTTCTTATGGACAAAATGTCTTGCGTCATTCGATTGAGGTTGCTAAGTTATCTGGTATCATTGCGAGTGAACTTGGTGAAAATGCAGCTCTTGCCCGTCGTGCTGGATTCCTTCATGACATAGGGAAAGCTATTGACCGCGAGGTTGAAGGAAGCCACGTTGAGATTGGTACGGAGTTGGCTCGTAAGTACAAGGAACACCCAGTTGTGGTGAATACTATTGCTAGCCACCACGGCGATGTCGAAGCCGAAAGCGTCATTGCAGTGATCGTTGCTGCAGCAGATGCCTTGAGTGCAGCGCGTCCAGGTGCTCGTAGTGAATCTCTTGAAAGTTATATCAAGCGTCTCCATGATTTGGAAGAAATCGCTAATGGCTTTGAAGGGGTGCAAAATAGCTTCGCCCTTCAAGCAGGACGTGAAATCCGTATCATGGTTAATCCAGGACAAATCAAGGACGACAAAGTCACAATCTTGGCTCACAAAGTTCGTGAGAAAATTGAAAACAATCTCGATTACCCAGGAAATATCAAGGTAACCGTGATCCGCGAACTTCGTGCAGTAGATTATGCTAAATAAATAAGAAAGAGCAGTTGAAAAATTACTGCTTTTTTGTTACACTAGATAGAAAGACTGTAAAGGATAATCTGGCTTTTTGCCATTATTCTAGAGAAATGTTATTTTACAGACTGACTAAAAGGAGACACAATGGCAGACCGAGGCTTACTAATCGTTTTTTCTGGTCCTTCAGGGGTTGGAAAAGGAACGGTTAGAAGAGAGATTTTTGAGAGTTCTGAAAACCAATTTCAATACTCTGTATCGATGACGACACGCGCACAACGTCCTGGAGAAGTGGACGGTGTTGACTATTTCTTCCGTACTCGTGAAGAGTTTGAAGAGCTGATTCGTCAAGGTCAGATGTTGGAATACGCAGAATATGTCGGCAACTACTATGGAACTCCTCTGACCTACGTCAATGAAACCTTGGACAAGGGAATCGATGTTTTCCTTGAAATTGAGGTTCAAGGTGCTCTTCAGGTCAAGAAAAAGGTTCCAGATGCTGTCTTTATCTTCCTGACACCACCAGATTTGGATGAATTGCAAGATCGTTTGGTAGGACGTGGAACAGACAGCGCAGAAGTGATTGCCCAACGAATCGAAAAAGCCAAGGAAGAAATTGCTCTCATGCGTGAGTATGATTATGCCATTGTCAACGATCAGGTGCCCCTCGCTGCTGAACGTGTCAAGCGTGTGATCGAAGCAGAACACTTCCGTGTGGACCGTGTCATTGGTCACTATCAGGAGATGTTGCCAAAATCTCCAACTACTCGATAAACTATAGGAAACAGGTACAAGCAAATGATGTTAAAACCCTCTATTGATACCTTGCTCGACAAGGTGCCATCAAAATATTCACTCGTAATCTTGGAAGCAAAACGTGCCCACGAACTAGAAGCAGGCGCGCCAGCAACTCAAGAGTTTAAGTCTGAAAAATCAACTCTTCGTGCTTTAGAAGAAATCGAGTCTGGAAACGTTACGATTCACCCAGATCCAGAAGGAAAACGTGAAGCGGTTCGTCTCCGTATCGAAGAAGAAAAACGCCGCAGAGAAGAAGAAGAAAAGAAAATCAAAGAGCAAATTGCTAAAGAAAAAGAAGATGGTGAAAAAATTTAAGGTTGGGGGGACTCAATCTTATTTTTTCTATTGCAAGAATTTACTGACAAGAAGGAGGTGAGAAGATGGCGAACGCAAAGATTATCGTGGATGTTCCCCTGATGCAGACGGACCAGCCCTATAGTTACAAGGTCCCTGAGGAATTTGTAGAGATGCTAGAAGTCGGTATGCGGGTTCATGTCCCCTTCGGCAAAGGCAATCGTTTGATCCAAGGGATTGTTCTTGGCTTGGAGTCCCAGTCGGATGAAGAAGTGGCAGATCAGGACCTGAAAGAGATTGCAGAGGTACTGGATTTTTCCCCGATTCTCACTCAAGAGCAACTCTGGTTAGCTGAGGAGCTACGCAAGTCAGTCTTTTCTTACAAAATCTCCATTCTAAAAGCCATGTTGCCGGGATTTTTAAACTCCAGTTATGATAAGATTCTCTATCCTCTGAAAGGTCTGAGTCAGGCAGACCGAGAGCGTCTGTTTGGTTCAGAAGATTCGCTAGCCTTTTCATCTCTAGATTTGGCCAAGCAGGCAGAAATGATGTGCTTGACCAGAAAAGGTCTGCTCCGCTTAGAGTACCAGGCTGTCGATCAGAAGAAGGTCAAGACCCAGTCTTGGTATGAGGTTGATGCTACTCGACTAGAGCAGATTGAGATTTCTGCGCGTGCTAAGAAAAAGGCAGAGCTGAGAGACTATTTGCTATCTCATCCTGGAAGTGCTCCTCTGGCTAGCTTGTTAGAATCCTACTCACGCGAGCAAGTCAACTTTTTTGTGGAGCAAGGAGCTCTAACCCTAGTACAAAAGGAAGTGCAACGTTCAGCTGCTTATTTTGAAGGCATTGAAGTAAGTAGACCTTTGGAGCTTAACCCAGAGCAAAGACAAGCTCGCGATGCTGTTATCAGTGCTATTGGCAGTCAACAGCCTCCTTTCCTCCTTCAAGGGATTACAGGAAGTGGGAAAACAGAGGTTTACTTACAGATTATACAAGGGGCCTTGGATAATGGTAAGACGGCCATTTTGCTGGTACCTGAGATTTCTCTGACGCCACAAATGACGGAGCGTTTCATTGCTCGTTTCGGCGAGAAAGTAGCTATTCTTCACTCAGGCCTGTCTAATGGTGAAAAGTACGATGAATGGCGCAAGGTCGAGCGTGGAGATGCTCAAGTTGTGGTTGGAGCCAGATCGGCCATCTTTGCACCTATAAAAAATCTAGGTGTTATCATTATCGATGAAGAGCATGAAGCCAGCTACAAGCAAGACAGCAATCCACGTTACCATGCTAGAGAGGTCGCCATTTTACGGGCCCAGTACAATCAAGCGGCTCTGGTCCTTGGTTCGGCGACACCGAGCTTAGAAAGCCGTGCGAGGGCTGGAAAAGGTGTCTATCACCACTTACGTCTAACCCAACGGGCCAATCCTTTAGCCACTATTCCTGAGGTTCAAGTGATTGACTTTCGGGACTATATCGGGCAGAATGAGACATCAAACTTTACGCCCCCTTTGCTAGAGGCCATTCAAGATCGCCTAGATAAAAAAGAGCAGGTAGTCCTCATGCTCAATCGTCGGGGTTATTCTAGCTTTGTTATGTGTAGGGATTGTGGGACGGTGGATACTTGTCCCAACTGTGACATTTCTCTCACCCTGCATATGGATACCAAGACTATGAACTGCCATTACTGTGGCTTTTCTAAGGGAATTCCTCATGTCTGTCCCAACTGTCAGAGTCGCAGTATTCGTTACTACGGGACGGGGACTCAGAAAGCCTATGATGAGCTAGCAGAGCTCTTTCCTCAGGCACGCATTCTGCGGATGGATGTGGATACGACCCGTAAGAAAGGCAGTCACCAAGCTCTTCTTGACCAGTTTGGCCGAGGGGAAGCAGATATCTTGTTGGGAACTCAGATGATTGCCAAGGGCTTGGATTTTCCAAATGTGACTCTGGTCGGAGTTCTTAATGCAGATACGGCCTTGAATCTGCCTGATTTCCGTTCTTCTGAGAGAACCTTCCAACTCTTAACTCAGGTGGCTGGTCGTGCAGGACGTGCGGAAAAAGCTGGGCAGGTCTTGATTCAGTCATACAATCCTGAGCATTATGCCATTCGATTTGCCAAGGAACAGGATTATGAAGGTTTTTACGTTTATGAAATGGGCATCAGACGCCAACTCGGCTACCCGCCTTATTATTTCACTATTGGGATTACCCTCTCTCACAAGAAAGAAGAAGAGGTTGTCAAACGTGCCTATGAAGTCATGGGAATTTTGCGATCAGGTTTATCGGAAACTAGTAAAATCCTTGGACCGACACCAAAACCCATTGCCCGTACCCACAACCTTTATCATTACCAGATTTTGATTAAATACCGTTTAGAAGATGAACTAGGACCAACCCTCAATCGAGTTTTGGCCTTGACTCAAGAACGGGAAAATAGCGAGCTTCGTCTCAGCATTGACCACGAACCGCAGCAATTTTTATAAGAAGGAGAAGAAATGACAAAACTAATCTTTATGGGGACACCCGACTTTTCAGCAACAGTTTTGAAGGGTTTGTTATCAGATGATCGTTACGAGATCCTAGCTGTTGTAACCCAGCCTGACCGCGCTGTCGGCCGTAAAAAAGTGATCCAAGAAACCCCAGTCAAGCAGGTCGCCAAAGAAGCGGGTCTCCCTATCTACCAACCTGAAAAATTATCTGGAAGTCCAGAGATGGAAGCCATTATGAATTTAGGGGCGGATGGGATTATCACTGCTGCTTTTGGGCAGTTTCTCCCAAGTAAACTCCTTTATAGCATGGATTTTGCAGTCAACGTTCACGCTTCCCTTCTTCCCAAACACCGTGGTGGCGCTCCCATTCATTATGCCCTGATTCAAGGGGATGAGGAGGCTGGTGTGACCATTATGGAAATGGTAAAAGAAATGGATGCAGGAGATATGATTTCCCGTCGGAGTATCCCAATTACCGACGAAGACAATGTCGGAACCCTGTTTGAGAAATTAGCAATCGTTGGTCGTGATTTGCTATTGGATACCCTGCCTGCCTATATTGCTGGAGAAATCCAACCTGAACCACAAGATCCTAGTCAAGTCACTTTCTCGCCAAATATCAAGCCAGAAGAAGAGAAACTGGATTGGACTAAAACCAATCGCCAACTCTTCAACCAAATCCGTGGGATGAATCCATGGCCTGTTGCCCATACTTTTCTCAAAGGCGACCGCTTTAAGATCTATGAAGTCCTACCAGTAGAAGGTCAGGGAGCTCCAGGTGAGATCCTCTCAATTGGCAAGAAAGAATTAATCGTTGCAGCGGCTGAAGGAGCTCTATCTCTCAAGCAAGTGCAACCAGCTGGTAAGCCTAAGATGGATATCGTATCCTTCCTCAACGGAGTTGGACGTACATTAACTGTAGGAGAACGATTTGGTGACTAAAGTAGAAACGGCTAGAAGTCTAGCTCTAGCAGTGCTAGAGGATGTTTTTGTCAATCAAGCATACTCCAATATTGCCTTAAATAAACACCTCAAGGGCAGTCACCTCTCAGCAGCAGACAAGGGTTTGGTGACAGAGATTGTCTACGGAACGGTAGCCCGCAAACTGACTCTGGAATGGTATCTGTCCCACTTTATTGAAGACCGAGACAAGCTAGATAACTGGCTCTATGTTCTTCTTCTCATGAGCGTCTACCAAGTCCGTTTTCTAGATAAGGTGCCTGATCATGCCGTTGTAAATGAAGCGGTAGAACTGGCAAAAGTTCGTAAACAAGGCAGTGAAAAGCTAGTCAATGCTGTTCTTCGTCGTATCTTGCGAGAAGGGTGGCCAGATATTGCAACTATCAAACGCAAAAACAAGCGTGATTCCATTGCCTATTCTCTCCCAGTTTGGCTAGTGTCTAAGCTCAAGGAAGAATACGGTGAAGAGCGAGCACAAGCCATCTTTAAAAGTCTTTTGGTGCGTAACAAAGCCAGTATTCGGGTGACTGACTTGAGTCGAAAAGAGGAAATCAAAGCCGTGTTAGAGGCGACTGATTCCCCTTTGGCGGCCACTGGTCTGGTCAAGGAGCAAGGCCACTTTGCAGGACATGATTTGTTCGCAGAAGGGGCTATAACCATCCAAGACGAGTCCAGTCAATTGGTTGCTCCGACTCTTGATTTACAAGGTGATGAACAGGTCCTGGATGCCTGTGCGGCTCCGGGCGGTAAAACAGCCCATATGGCCTCTTACCTCACATCTGGTAAGGTGACAGCTTTGGACTTGTATGACCATAAGTTGGACTTAATCCAAGAAAATGCCCAACGTCTGAGTGTGGCAGATCGAGTGCAAACGCAAAAATTGGATGCCAGAAAAGTGCATGAGTTTTTCGGTCGGGACTCTTTTGATAAGATTTTGGTAGATGCTCCCTGTTCTGGTATTGGGCTCTTACGTCGCAAACCAGACATCAAATACAATAAAGAAACAGCAGATTTCACGTCCTTACAGGAAATTCAGCTGGAAATATTAGGTAGTGTTTGTCAAACACTACGAAAAGGTGGTATAATAACGTATAGTACCTGTACTATTGTCTCTGAGGAGAACTTTCAAGTCGTTGAGGCGTTTTTAGAAAGTCATCCCGAGTTTGAGCAGGTTAAACTAGAACACGAATGCAAAGATATCCTGAAAGATGGCTGCATCCTGATTACTCCTGAATTGTATGGAAGTGATGGATTCTTTATCAGCCAATTTTGCAAGATATCAGAATAGGAAGGAACTGACACAATGGAAATAGCATTATTAACAGATGTTGGTCAGAAACGGACAAATAATCAGGACTATGTCAATCACTTTGTCAACCGAGCAGGACGCACTATGATCATCTTGGCTGACGGGATGGGAGGCCACCGTGCAGGAAATATCGCTAGTGAGATGGCGGTAACAGACCTCGGTGTAGCTTGGGTAGACACCCAAATTAACTCAGTCAATGAAGTTCGTGAGTGGTTTGCCCACTACCTGGAGATTGAAAATCAAAAGATTCATCAACTAGGTCAGGACGAAGCCTACAGAGGCATGGGAACAACGCTAGAAGCTGTTGCGTTTATTGACAATCAAGCCATCTATGCTCACATTGGAGATTCTCGTATCGGTTTGATTCGTGGAGAAGAATACCACCAGTTGACGAGTGACCATTCCTTGGTCAACGAATTGCTCAAGGCTGGTCAATTGACTCCAGAAGAAGCAGAAACTCACCCTCAAAAGAATATTATCACACAGTCTATCGGACAAAAAGATGAAATCCAGCCAGATTTTGGGATGATTACACTGGAGTTAGGAGATTATCTCTTGCTCAATAGTGATGGTTTGACCAATATGATTTCGGCAAGCGAAATTTATGATATTGTAACCAGTGATATTTCCCTAGCAGACAAGGCGGCAACCCTCATTCGTTTTGCTAACAATGCAGGAGGTTTAGACAACATTACGGTTGCCCTTGTTTACATGAACGAGGAGGCGGCAGAATGATCCAAATCGGCAAGATTTTTGCCGGGCGGTATCGGATTGTCAAGCAGATTGGTCGAGGAGGCATGGCAGATGTTTACTTGGCTAAGGATTTGATCCTAGATGGGGAAGAGGTGGCAGTTAAGGTCCTGAGGACCAACTACCAGACGGACCCGATTGCTGTGGCACGTTTCCAGCGGGAAGCGAGGGCTATGGCGGATCTGGACCATCCTCATATCGTCCGGATAACAGATATCGGTGAGGAAGATGGCCAACAGTACCTAGCTATGGAATACGTAGCAGGACTTGACCTCAAGCGTTATATCAAAGAACACTATCCTCTTTCAAATGAAGAGGCGGTTCGGATTATGGGACAGATTCTTTTGGCTATGCGTTTAGCTCATGCTAGAGGAATTGTTCACCGAGATTTGAAACCTCAAAATATCCTCTTGACACCAGATGGAACTGCTAAAGTTACTGACTTTGGGATTGCAGTGGCCTTTGCAGAGACGAGTCTGACCCAGACCAACTCGATGCTGGGTTCGGTTCATTATTTGTCACCTGAGCAAGCGCGTGGTTCTAAAGCGACTTTCCAGAGCGATATCTATGCGATGGGGATTATCTTCTATGAGATGCTGACGGGACATATCCCTTATGATGGAGATAGCGCGGTTACGATTGCCCTCCAGCATTTCCAGAAGCCACTTCCGTCCGTCATTGCTGAAAACCCATCTGTCCCTCAGGCTTTGGAAAATGTTGTCATCAAGGCAACTGCTAAGAAATTGTCTGATCGCTATCAGTCTGTTTCAGAAATGTATATGGACTTGTCAACTAGCTTGTCTTATAATCGTCGGAATGAACCGAAACTGGTCTTTGACGATGCGAGTAAGGCGGATACGAAGACTTTACCTAAAGTCCCACAAAGTACATTGACCTCGATTCCAAAAGCTCCGGCGCAGGAAGAACGTCCTCAGTCAAAGAAATTAACCCCAGAGCAAGCACCTACGCAAAAGCCAACTAAAAAGCGGAAGTTTAAGGCTCGCTATATGATTCTTTTAGCTAGTCTTCTATTAGTTGCAGCCTCTTTGGTCTGGATTTTATCTAGAACACCAGCAACGATTGCTATTCCTGATGTGGCTGGACAAACTGTTGCAGAGGCAAAAGAAGCTCTTAAAAAATCCAAGTTTGAAGCCGGTGAAGAAAAGTCAGAAGCTAGTGATACAGTAGCAGAAGGACGTGTTATTCGAACGGATCCAGAAGCTGGGAGCAGCCGAAAAGAAGGAACCAAAGTTAATTTGATCGTTTCTTCTGGTAAGCAATCCTTCCAATTGAGCAATTATGTTGGACGCAAGTATACGGATGTCGTAGCTGAACTCAAGGAGAAGAAGGTTCCTGAGAATCTAATCAAGATGGAAGAGGAAGAATCCAGCGAAAGCGAACCTGGAACCATTCTCAGACAAAGTCCTGCGGCAGGTACGACTTATGATCTTTCAAAAGCCAGCACAATTACTTTAACGGTTGCTAAGAAAGTAACAAGTGTTTCTATGCCAAGTTATATTGGTTCAAGTCTCGAATTTACAAAGAATAATTTGACTCAGATTGTCGGTGTAAAAGAGGCCAATATTGAGGTTGTCGAGGTTTCGACTGCTCCTGAAGGGACAGCAGAAGGTACAGTTGTAGATCAAACACCAAAAGCGGGTGAACAGGTTGACCTTGCTAGCACGCGTATCAAACTTTCCATCTACAAACCGAAAACACCACCATCAACTTCATCTTCTAGTTCTGCACAACGTGGGAACCAAGGTTCTTCTACAACTCCAAATCAGGGGAACCAACAAGGAAACACTCCTTCAACTAGTCAATCAAATAGTGAAGGAACCCGTGAAAGTTCTCGAGATTAAACGAATCTTTGTCATGATTTCATGACAAAGATTTTTTTTCATTGATTTTTGTGATAAAATATAGGAAGCAGAAAAGGAGGAGAAAATGGACGAATCGAGAGAGTTGAATGCCGTCATTGATGTGATTATGCTAGCTGGAACCATTCTCTTAAAAAGCGGTTCGGAGATTTATCGGGTGGAGGACACCATGATCCGTATCGCTCATTCACAGGGAATAGTGGATTGCAACGTTCTTGCCATGCCAGCAGCTATTTTCTTTTCTATTGAGAATACCAATATTTCTCGTATGAAACGAGTAACTTCTTCCTCCTACAACATCGAAAAAGTCTGCGATGTGAACCAAGTATCACGGGAGCTTGTCGGAGGGCAGATTGATCTCTCTACGGCTTTTGAAAGGCTAAAGGAAATCAGAAATCAAGCTCTTCCTTATACCAAGTTCCAAGTGACTATTGCAGCAACTCTCAGTGCCCCTTTTTTCTCGATTATGTTCGGGGGGAATACCTATGATGCTTTTGGTGCAGCCATTGCGACTTTACTTGGTTTTGCTTTTTCTCTCTATGTAGAGAAGTTTGTCCGCATTCCTTTTGTAACCGCCTTTGCGGGTGCCTTTGTTTTTGGATTGATTGCCCAGTTCTGGGCCCGCTATACAGGATTTCCTTCGACGGCAGACTTGATCATAGCGGGAGCCGTCATGCCTTTTGTTCCAGGGATTGCTCTGACAAATGCAGTTCGGGATATCATGACCAACCATATCAACTCTGGTATGAGCAAGATGTTTGAATCCTTGCTCATTACCCTCGCTTTAGGGGCCGGCACCTCCGTCGCCCTGGTTTTGATGACATAAGATGACTCTAACAAGTATTTTACTCCAAGCAGTGGCGAGTTTACTCGCCATTATCACCTTTCTAATCGTACTAAATGTTCAGCGTTCCATGCTCCTACCTGGTGGTGTTCTGGGAATGGGTGTCTGGCTCCTCTACCTCGTGCTCAAAGAACCAACCAATGTTATTGTTGCGACCTTTATTGCGGCAGTGGTTGGTTCTTGTATCAGCCAGATTCTAAGTATTGTCTATAAGACGCCAGCAGTGGTCTTTGTCTTGGCCATTCTTGCCCCCTTGGTGCCCGGTTATCTATCCTATCGAACGACAGCCTTCTTTGTGACAGGCGATTACAGTCATGCCCTTACCAGTGCAACACTAGTAGTTATGTTGGCCCTGGTCATTTCTATCGGGATGGCAAGTGGAACAGTGATTCTGAAACTTTATTACTATATCCGAAAACAGCGAGGCATATCCTCCTAATGCTGTCAAAGCAAAGACTTGATTTGTTGAATCAAGTCTTTTTTCTCTCATTTGTTCCTATTTGTGATAAAATAGAATAGAACGATTTTTTACAATGAATGAAAAAACAGAGGTAAATATGACAATCGGTATTGATAAGATTGGTTTTGCGACCAGTCAATATGTCTTGAAATTACAAGACCTAGCAGAAACAAGAGGAGTTGATCCTGATAAATATAGTAAGGGTCTCTTGTTAAACGAAATTAGCATTGCACCATTTACTGAGGATGTTGTCACCTTAGCTGCCAGTGCAAGCAACTCTATCCTCACAGATAAAGAAAAAGAAGAAATCGATATGGTCATCGTGGCGACCGAGTCAGGAATTGACCAGAGTAAGGCGGCGGCGGTCTTTGTTCACGGTCTATTAGGTATCCAGCCGTTCGCTCGCAGTTTTGAAATCAAAGAAGCTTGTTACGGAGCAACAGCTGCCCTCCATTATGCCAAGTTGCATGTGGAAAATTCTCCAAAGTCCAAGGTCTTGGTCATCGCCAGCGATATTGCCAAGTATGGTGTAGCGACTCCAGGTGAACCAACTCAGGGAGCTGGGAGTGTGGCGATGTTGATTACGCAAAATCCGCGTACCATGGCCTTTAACAATGATAATGTTGCCCAAACGCGTGATATTATGGATTTCTGGCGTCCGAACTATTCAACCACTCCTTATGTAAACGGTTTGTACTCAACCCAGCAATATCTTGACAGTCTTACGACGACTTGGGATGAATACAAGAAACGTTATGATTGGACTATGGATGACTTTGCGGCTATCTGCTTCCACTTACCTTACCCTAAGTTGGCCCTAAAAGGCTTGCGCAAGATGATGGATAAGACTTTGTCTCAGGAAAAAAAGGATAGTCTGCAAGAAAACTTTGATAAGTCCATTCTCTACAGTCAGATGATTGGGAATATCTACACAGGTTCCCTCTTCCTTGGGCTTCTCTCCCTTTTGGAAAATGCAGAAAATTTGAAGGCTGGAGATAAAATTGTCCTCTACAGTTACGGAAGTGGAGCGGTTTCAGAGTTCTTTAGTGGAGAACTGGTAGAAGGTTATGAAACTTACCTTGATAAGGATCGCTTGAGCAAACTCAAGCAACGTACAGCATTGTCTGTTGCAGACTATGAAAAAGTCTTCTTCGAAGAGGTAGAGTTGGATGAATCTGGTTCAGCCCAGTTTGCAGGCTATGAACATCAAGACTATGCCTTGGTTGAAATTCTCGACCACCAACGTCGTTATAGCAAGGTTGAAAAATAATGAAGAGAAGTTGGAATGGATTTTCTAAAAAGTCATACCATGAGCGTCTTGAGTTACTGAAAGCTCAGGCGCTCCTTAGTCCTGAAAAGCAAACCAGTCTGGAGCAGGATGAACAAATCAGCTTGGCGGTTGCAGATCAGCTGAGTGAGAATGTAGTGGGAACTTTTTCTCTGCCTTATTCTATCATTCCAGAGCTTTTGGTGAACGGTCAGGACTACACAGTTCCCTATGTGACAGAAGAACCCTCAGTGGTTGCTGCGGCCAGCTATGCAAGTAAAATCATCAAGCGAGCAGGTGGCTTTACTGCTCAAGTACATGAGCGCCAGATGATTGGTCAGGTAGCCCTTTATCAAGTTGCTAATCCAGATCTAGCGCAAGAGAAGATTGCCAGCAAGAAGGCGGAGCTCTTAGAACTTGCCAATCAAGCCTATCCCTCCATCGTCAAACGTGGTGGTGGGGCGCGTGATTTGCATGTAGAGCAGATCAAAGGTGAAACAGAATTTCTCGTTGTTTATCTCCATGTCGATACTCAGGAAGCCATGGGAGCCAATATGCTTAACACCATGCTGGAAGCCTTGAAACCAGTCTTAGAAGAACTCAGTCAGGGACAGAGTCTTATGGGAATTTTGTCCAACTACGCGACCGATTCTCTGGTGACTGCAAGCTGTCGTATCGCCTTTCGCTACTTGAGTCCCCAAAGGGACCAAGGACGAGAAATTGCGGAGAAAATAGCTTTGGCTAGCCAGTTTGCACAGGCTGATCCCTACCGAGCAGCTACTCACAATAAAGGGATTTTTAATGGTATTGATGCCATTTTGATTGCCACTGGTAATGACTGGCGTGCCATCGAAGCTGGGGCCCATGCCTTTGCCAGTCGAGATGGACGCTATCAAGGTCTTAGTCAATGGACACTGGACATGGAAAGAGAAGAATTGGTCGGTGAGATGACCCTACCCATGCCGGTAGCGACCAAGGGTGGCTCAATCGGTCTCAACCCGCGTGTAGCCCTCAGTCATGAACTACTGGGAAATCCTTCTGCCAAAGAATTAGCTCAGATTATCGTATCCATCGGTCTCGCCCAAAACTTTGCGGCCCTCAAAGCCTTGGTAAGTACGGGCATCCAGCAAGGCCACATGAAATTGCAGGCCAAATCCCTAGCTCTCCTAGCAGGTGCTAGTGAGTCCGAAGTTGCTCCTCTCGTTGAGCGCCTCATCGCAGATAAAACCTTTAACTTAGAGACAGCCCAGCGTTATCTCGAAAACTTAAGATCATAAAAAACTCAGACGAATTCGTCTGAGTTTTTTGTACTTAAATACTTTTTCCTGGTAATAGGGTGACTGGTAAGAAGTAACCAGTTGTCGCAACTTCCTTGCCTTCAATCTTCTGCAAGAGGAGATCGACAGTGAGGTGGGCAATCTCTTTCATAGGTTGCTTAATCGTTGTCAAATGAGGATAGTAGTTCTCGATAAAGTAGGTCCCATCATAGCCTATGACCTTGAGCTCTTCAGGAACAGAAATTCCCAGCTCCTGAGCGATTTTGATCACCAGAATAGCTGTCAAATCATCCGAAGCAAAAATCGCATCTGGTTTCTGATGGGTCAAGATATTCTTGATTTCCATTTCTTTTCTGACGGGAGAAAAGTCACTGGAAACATTGATAATAGGAGCTTTTGGGAGAACAGAGGCAAAACCAGCATGGCGCAGCCCAGTTGGTGAATTAGAGTTGTCATTTCCTGTAATCATGATGATAGACTTGGCTCCTGTCTTGACCAGAGTTTGGGCTGCGAGGACTCCGCCACCGTAGTTATCAGAGGAGACGACAGGGATGTCTGGTGATAGATTTCGGTCAAAGGAAATAATCGGTGCCGTCACACGATTGTAGTCTTCGATTCCCAAGTTGTGACTTCCAGAAATGATACCATCGACCTGATTGGCCTCCAGCATTTCAATGTACTCCCGTTCTTTTTCAGAGTCATGCTCGCTGTTACAGATGATGGTCTTGTACCCATTTTTGAAGAGTTGGTGTTCCAACTTGTCAATCAACTCCGCATAAAAGATATGACTGATGTTTGGGAAAATAAGTCCAATCAACTTGGCAGATTTTCCTTGGAGGCTTCGAGCCAGATTGTTAGGCTTGTAGCCTAGCTCTCGCATGGCTTCATTGACCTTTTGAATGGTTTTCTCAGATAGATAACCCTTTTTATTGATGACCCGTGAGACGGTAGTGGGGCTGACGCCTGCAAGTTTTGCGACATCAGTTAGTTTTGCGACCATAATCTAATTCATAGTAAGTTCCAGTTGGGTTTCCAGACTTGATGAGGATCCCATTTTGGTCCGCATGTGGGAAGACACGACCAGAAAATACTTTTTCTCCTTTATTGATGAAAATTTCAAAGACTGACTTGTCGATGAAGATAGTAGCAGTAGTAGCCTGATTATCGATAGGGCAAGAACGAGTCGTCCCAAATTCTTGGGCATACTGTTCTCCAGACTGGCTACGATCCACTGTCACTTGACCATTTTCAAGGTCAAAGTTGATTGAAAGTCCCTTGCCTTCTTTATCAGCAAGTAAGACAATCTCGCTCTGACTATTGGCTTCTAAGTTTAGTTCGATTTCGTAGGTGTTATTGGTTTGAGTACGATTCGAGAAGACTTCTTCAGAAGCACGGAGGTCCTTGATAGCTGCGACTGGATATTGGTAGAGTTTGCCGTCTTTGATGGTCAGTTCCTTAACCAGTGAGAGGGCACCTTGATAATCAAATCGATCAGATGGGTAGGCTATATCTGGTAAACCAAGCCAACTTACTGCTAGTGCACGTCCGTCAGGAGCATTGAAGGCTTGAGTTGCATAGGCCTCGAAACCATAGTCTAGATTATGAAGTTGAGACACATCTACCATTTTAGCATTTTCAGGATCAAAGGAAGCCCCAATTTTGTACATATTTGGAAAGATATTATCGTAGTCTAGAACTTTTTTATCCAATCCTTGTGGACAGTAGAGAAGGACAGGTTGCTCGCTTACAAAGACCAGATTTGGGCATTCCATCATGTAGGCAGTGCGATCGTTAGCGAAGTCAAGGTCGCCAACTGCTTGCCAGTTTGTGTAGTCGTTGTCCACAGCCTTGTAGAGACGGACGAAGCCTTTTTTCTCCAAATCCTGTCCACCGACGATAGCATAGTATTGACCTTTGAAGTTAAAAATTTGTGGGTCGCGGAAGTGGTCAGTAGAGTCAGATGGTTGGCCAATCAAGATTTTGTCAATTTTCGTAATCTTACCATCTTTATCCATCAAAGCACCAATCTGGTATGGGTGACGAATCCAGTTTTCATCACGGACATTTCCTGTATAAAATAGGAACAAGTTATCGCCAAACTGCATGGCAGAACCAGAGTAGGCACCGTGACTATCCAATGGAGTATCTGGCAAAATTTTGACTCCAGTTTCTGTGAAGTGCACTAAATCATCACTTTCTAGCTGTGCCCAAGATTTCAAACCGTGTGCTGCACCAAAAGGAAAATTCTGGTAAAAGAGGACCCACTTGCCATCAAAGTAAGAAAAGCCATTTGGGTCGTTGAGAAGTCCTGTTTTTGGCTCAACATGGTAATGAGTATGCCATGGAGATTGTGCCATCTTTTCCTTTATATGTTGAATTTCTTCTTGCGTCCAATCTTCATAGGGTCTATAACGACGCTCAGTTGTCCATTCCATTTTATCTTTCCTCCATAAGTTCTATTCTATTATTAATAGTAAACGTTTTCGGCAAAAAAAGCAAGTCTTTTATGTTAAAAAAAAGAAAAATATGCCAAACGATTACTAGAAATCAAACAAAGGGAATCTGGTAAATTTTCACGAAAAAATGAAAGAAAATGTAAATAAAAGCCTTGATTCCTCAAATATAAAGATATTTTTTTGAGGAAAAAGAAAATTTCCTCAAAAACGAGCAAAAATAATCAGAGAAAAAATAAAGGAAATAAAAAGTTCTGCAAAACGCTTGACATATTTTAGAAACGTGATAAAATAATAGTCGTAGGGCGAATAAAATCGCTTTCAAATAAGAACAAAATTTTATAAGGAGATTTTTGCTATGGATTATAGTAAAGTTGCTGCCGAGGTCATTGAGGCTGTCGGCAAAGAGAATCTTGTAGCTGCAGCACATTGTGCGACCCGCCTTCGTCTGGTATTAAAAGATGAAACAAAAGTAAACCAAGCAGCTTTAGATAACAATGCTGATGTTAAAGGTACATTTAGCACAAACGGACAATACCAAATTATTATTGGTCCCGGAGACGTTAACTTTGTATATGCAGAAATCATCAAAAAAACAGGTTTGAAAGAAGCTTCCACAGATGATTTAAAAGAGATTGTGAATAGAGACAAAAAATTTAATCCATTGATGGATTTGATTAAGCTTTTGTCAGATATCTTCGTTCCAATCATTCCTGCATTGGTTGCGGGTGGTCTTTTGATGGCATTACGTAACTTCTTGACATCACCAGACTTATTTGGACCTCAATCGATTGAAGATATGTACCCTGCTATCAAAGGGATTTCAGCGATGATTCAATTGATGTCTGCTGCTCCATTTATGTTCTTACCTGTTTTAGTAGGGATTTCAGCGGCTAAACGCTTTGGGGCAAACCAATTTCTTGGTGCGGCTATCGGTATGATTATGACCACACCAGATTTGGGTGGTAAAGAAGCTTTTTGGGATATTTTAGGTTACCATGTTACACAAACAAACTATGCTTATCAAGTAATCCCAGTCCTTGTAGCTGTCTGGTTGTTGGCAACTTTAGAAAAATTCTTCCACAAGAAATTGCCTTCTGCGGTTGACTTCACCTTTACTCCGCTTTTATCAGTTATGATTACAGGATTCCTAACTTTTACAGTTATTGGTCCTGTGATGTTGGTGGTTTCTGATGCGATTACTAATGTTATTGTATGGCTATACAATACTACAGGTGCATTTGGTATGGGGCTCTTTGGTGGAACATACTCATTGATTGTTATGACGGGGCTTCACCAATCATTCCCTGCTATTGAAACTCAGTTATTATCGGCATACAATAATAACGGTACTGGATTTGGTGACTACATCTTTGTTGTTGCTTCAATGGCAAACGTGGCGCAAGGTGCAGCCACTCTCGCAATCTACTTCTTGACTAAAAATGCTAAAACTAAAGGATTGTCAAGTTCTGCGGCTGTCTCTGCTTTCCTTGGGATTACTGAGCCTGCCCTATTTGGGGTGAACTTGAAATATAAATTCCCATTCTTCTGTGCTCTTGCTGGTTCAGCAGTTGGTGCCTTTGTGGCAGGTTTGACTCATGTCATTGCAGTTTCTTTGGGAGCGGCTGGATTTATCGGATTCCTATCTATTAAAGCAGGTTCAATCCCTATGTATGTAGTTGCAGAAGTGATTTCATTTGTTGCAGCCTTTGCTTTAACTTATTTCTATGGTAAAACAAAAGCGGCAGGTGTCTTTGCTGATGAGGCTGCAGTAGCAACTGCAGAAATAGTTACTGAAACTACAGTAGAAGCACCAGTAGTGGAAGAGTTTGATACTCTTCAAAATGAAACAATCCAAACTCCTATCGTTGGTGACGTAGTTGCTCTTGAGAATGTTAATGACCCAGTATTTTCAAGTGGTGCAATGGGACAAGGAATCGCTGTAAAACCAAGCCAAGGCGTGGTTTACGCCCCAGCTGATGCCGAAGTATCGATCGCCTTTGCTACAGGTCATGCCTACGGTTTGAAGACAGCCAATGGAGCTGAAATCTTGATTCACGTTGGTATCGATACTGTATCTATGAATGGTGAAGGTTTTGAAGCAAAAGTTGCTCAAGGAGACAAGGTCAAAGCAGGTGACGTTCTTGGAACCTTTGACTCAAACAAAATCGCTGCCGCAGGTCTTGACGACACAACAATGGTTATCGTAACCAACACAGCAGACTACGCTTCTGTGACACCAGTTGCAACTGGTTCAGTTGTCAAGGGTGATGCCGTTATTGAAGTGAAAATCTAATCAATCCTCTCTAAAGTAGAAACGAACAAATGATATGTTTGTTCGTTTTTATTAGATGGTAAGATATACAGAGGAAAATCTAAAATATAGAGAAATTTAGGTTTTCAAAATGTGCTATAATAGAGAAAACAAAGATAAGAGGTTTATCATGACAAAATTATATGGAAGCTTAGAAGCGGGCGGTACAAAGTTTGTCTGTGCTGTCGGAGATGAAAATTTTAACGTTGTAGAAAAAACACAGTTTCCTACAACAACTCCTATCGAGACTATCGATAAAACCATCGAATTCTTTTCAAAATTCGATAATCTTGCAGGTCTTGCTGTCGGTTCATTTGGTCCGATCGATATCGACAAAAACTCAAAAACTTATGGCTTTATCACAACAACTCCGAAACCTCACTGGGCAAATGTAGACTTGCTTGGTGCCCTTCGTCGCGCCCTAAATGTACCCATGTATTTCACCACAGACGTAAACAGCTCTGCCTACGGTGAAGTAGTTGCCCGTAACAATGCTGGTGGCCGTATCGAGAACTTGGTCTACTACACTATCGGTACAGGAATCGGTGCAGGTGTCATCCAACGTGGTGAGTTTATCGGTGGTGTCGGTCACCCTGAAATGGGTCACTACTATGTAGCCAAACACCCAATGGATATTGAAAAAGAATTTAATGGCGTTTGTCCATTCCACAAAGGCTGTTTGGAAGGCTTTGCGGCTGGTCCAAGTCTCGAAGCCCGTACAGGTGTTCGTGGTGAAAATATTGAACTCAACAGTTCTGTCTGGGACGTCCAAGCCTACTATATCGCTCAAGCTGCGGTCAATGCTACAGTAACTTTCCGTCCAGATGTGATCGTCTTTGGTGGTGGGGTTATGGCCCAACAACACATGCTGGACCGTGTACGTGAGAAATTCACAGCTCTTCTCAACGGCTACCTACCAGTACCAGACGTTCGTGACTACATCGTGACTCCAGCAGTCGCAGGCAATGGTTCCGCTACACTCGGAAACTTTGTTCTTGCTAAGAGTGTCGCAAAATAAAACAAAGAAAAAATCCGTTTGGTTGCCCAAGCGGATTTTTTGTTTGAAGACAATTTTTTTGAGCCTTTCCTTAAGTGATTACTGACGGTAACGACTTTCTTCGAAATTCCATACCTAAACTTTGAGCCTAATGTCTCAAAGTTCCCGAACACCTGAAACCATTAGATTTCAGGTGTTTTTATCACGGCGGAAAGGCTAGGTAAGTCCTCGCTTCACTATCGAAAAGAGGCATGATTTCCATACCAAACTATATTTAGTATCAAGCTATAGTCTATCCATGCTCTAAAAATCCGCTTGGGCAACCAAACGGATTTTTCTATTCTCAAAACATCTGCCAGAAGAAATCAATAATATAGGTCAAACCATAAGTGTAAACCACTAGGGTAAAGGGCTTGGTCAAAATGATAATAATCATATAGCGCTTGAAGGTCATCTTGGTGAGGGCAGCCAGCATACACAGAAAGTCAGCTGGGCTAACTGGCCAAATCATCATAAAGATAAAGAAACGATCGAAGCGATTGCCCTTATCTAGCCAACCGATGTATTTGTCATAGGTGCGCTTGCTGACGACGGACTGGACAAAGGCGGCTCCGTAGAGGCGCACGAGGTAAAAGATAATGGCACAGCCAATCACGATGCCGATATAGTTATAGATGGTTCCGATGATGTGGCCGTAAATAAAGACCCCAGCCACTGAGGTCAAAGCTCCCGGAATGATCGGAACAACGGTTTGTAGAATCTGTAAAAAGATAAAGAGTGGTGGCCCCCAAATTCCAGCTTGCTGGATAAAGGCTGATAGGGTTTCCTTGGACTGTAACACTCCTGCCTGATAGGCCCAAATACAGAAAATCAAGGTGCCGACTCCCCCGACGATAGATGAGATATTGATGACTTGCTGTAGAAGGGGAGAAACAGCTTTCATTTGCTTATCCTGTGACATGTAAACTCCTCATAGATAGTATGATTCTACTATACCATATTTTGGGAAGAAAAACTATTTAGATTATTGGGGTGAAGTTTGGTGAGCATAAGGTTTTTTGAAGGGAATATGATATAATAATGAGGATAGTGAACCTGTAAGAAAAGGGTAAATAGGGACATAGCACAGTTGGAACAGCTAAAGTAAAATTGATAACAAAATAGCCTGTTCTAACAACAAAGGAAGGTTTTTTATGGCAAAAAGAAAAGATTTTTCTGAATTAACGAGAGTCCAGATCCCAGCGGCCTTGCATCTCATGCGCCTGGGTTATACTTATCTGCCTCGAAACAGCAAAGAAATGATAGAAAGAGACCCAGATACCAATATTCTCGTATCTATTTTTAGGGAGCAATTTTTTAAATTTAACAACTACTTGACAGAGGATGATTTTGAGAGAGAACTGGCTAATATCAAGTTGGAACTAGACCAAAATGATCTGGGACGTTCTTTCTTTAAACGATTACAAGGTCAGGAAAATACCGTATATATTGATTGGGAACACCCAGAAGCAAACACCTTCCATCTGGCACTGGAAGTAACCTGTCAAAATGGTCAGGATGAGTTCCGTCCAGATATTGTCATCTTTATCAATGGCCTGCCCCTTTCTTATATCGAAGTTAAACAGCCAAATGCGATCCGAGATGGTAAGACAGGCATTCAGTCAGAGCAGAACAGAACCAGATACCGATTTGAAAACCGTAAATTCCGTCGTTTTAACAACATTACCCAGCTCATTGCCCTTTCTGATAACTTGTCCTACATCAGCGGACAGGGGCAACAGAAGCAAGGTTCTTACTATAGTTCAAATGCCTATTCAAAAACAAAATTTAATGCTTTCAAGGAGGAAAGAGAAGAAGATTTCCTTCATTCCCTTGCCATGCTATCCGAGGACCAAATCGACTTTGTCCTAGAAGATATGAAGCGCTTTGCCCTCAAGTCTCAGCCAGAGTTTACAACAAACCTAAACCCTGATACACCTTGCAATGCCTTTCTGTCTTCTTTGTACCAGAAGGAACGTCTGCTCTTTATGCTTCGTTTTGGTCTGGTCTATGTCGAAGAAGAAAGCAAGGACGGGCAGATGCAATTGCAAAAGCACGTCATGCGCTATCCTCAGTATTTTGCAACACGTGCTATCGAAGAAACAATTGCAAAAGGTGTCAAGAAAGGGGTTATCTGGCATACACAAGGTTCAGGTAAGACTGCCTTGGCATATTTCAATATCCGCTATTTAACTCATTATTTTTCAAAACAAGGGATTGTACCTCAGTTTTACTTTGTCGTGGACCGTTTAGACCTAGCTGACCAGGCCTTTAAGGAATTCACCAAACGAGGACTCAAGGTTAAGCGCATCAATAACCCACAAGAACTGAATCAAAAACAAGACGGCTATGACGTAGCTGTGGTTAATATCCAGAAGTTTAAGGATGATTCAGACCTGACTGACCGCTCGGGCTATGACCTCAATCGTCAAAATATCTACTTTATTGATGAAGCCCACCGTTCATACAATGAACGAGGCTCCTACCTGCCAAATCTCTATCAGGCAGATACCAAGGCAATTAAGATTGCCCTGACAGGAACGCCTCTCATCACCTATAAGAAAGATGGCAAGACCAAGGAAAGTCATGCGACGACTCGTGATATTTTTGGAGACTACATCCATAAATACTACTACAACCAGTCTATCGATGACGGCTTTACCCTACGTCTGATGCGAGAGGATATCGAGACTTCTTATAAAGATAATCTCAGATCCATCAACGAAGAAATCCAGCGTGGCGACCTGTCCAAGGAAGATATCTTTGCTCATCCTCATTATGTAGAGCCCATGCTTGATTTTATCATTGAAGATTTTAATCGAGCGCGTGATTTGGTCTTTGATGACCAGAGCATCGGGGGCATGATTGTCTGTGACTCGTCCAAGCAGGCTCGTGAGCTTGAAAAACAATTAGAAGAAAGACGTCAAGCAGGCTTAACCAAGTTGACCTCCGCTCTTATCCTCCATGATGAGGGAGACAAGGAAGAGAAGAAGGACAAGGTAGATGCCTATAAGGAAGGTAAGATTGACCTGATCATCGTATACTCTATGCTCCTGACAGGTTTTGATGCCCCTCGTCTCAAGCGCCTCTATCTAGGGCGTAAGATCAAGGCTCACAATCTCCTTCAGACCTTGACTCGTGTCAATCGTCCTTACAAGGACTATATCTTTGGTTATGTTATTGACTTTGCAGACATCTCAAAGGAGTTCGACAAGACCAACCGCGCCTATCTAGAGGAGTTAAATCAAGAATACGACATTACTCTAACTGGAGAAAATGGGGAAGATGTCTTTGGTTCTCTATTTGTGCCAGCGGATGAGATTGCCCAAGAGTTAAGCAAGACCGAAAAGATTCTCATCGATTATCCGACAGGAAATCTGGAATACTTTTCTCAAGTTATCAATGATATTAAGGATAGAAAGGAGTTAAATGACCTTCGTAAAGCCCTAGAGTCTATCAAGCAGTACTACAATGTCGCTCGTTTACTAGGCTATGAACATCTGCTCCAACAGATTGATATCGTTCAGATAGCAACCTTGCTCAATATCCTCTCCAGGCGCTTGCTAACCTTGTCCTTGATTGACAAACCAGATGAGTTTTCAAGCAGAACCCTTCTAAACTTGGCTATGTCTGAAACTAGCTTTAGCTTTGTCAAGATTGCAGAAGAAGAACTTCGTCTAGCAGCCAATGACCTGGAAGATTTGAAACGTCGAGTGGCAAGTGGAATTAAAAAACAACGTGATGAAAAGGATCCTGAGTGGGTCTCTCTCTACGAAGAATTTCAACGCATCATGAAGAAACACCTCATCCATGGCCAAGAAGGCTTTACCATGGATAATATCAAAGAAACCCAAAAAGACTATGAAGAACTCTTTAAGTCCGTGGAGGAATATCATACTCGTATGAGACGCTTAACTATGAACTTTAACGGAGATGATATGGCGGCTCGTTCCTACAAGCATGTGACCAACTCAACAATGGTAAGCGAGTTTCCTGCTATTTATCATGTCATCAAGGGTTCTAAAGTCAGACTAGACCGTAAAATCGGTCAAAATCAAGGAGTACTCGATAACGAGGACTTTCTCAAGAAAATGATTCGAGAAGAAGCTCGGATTGAAATGAAAACTAACGAATCTGCAAGTAGTTTGACAAGAGAGGATTTTAATTATATCGTCGAGTCACTATTTGAAGGATATGAAGAGGAATACCAACACTAATGAATGAAACATACAAAGTCCAAGTCCAAGGCTTGGTAGATGATTTGAAAGCTGTATTCACCCACGCGGGACTAGGAGGAGAAGCGGGTGAGTACAAACTCCTCACCCAGTCCTTCCTCTACAAGTTTTTAAACGACAAGTTTTTGTATCAAGCCAAGGTCCTAGATGAGTCCAACACTTATGAAAACTTGTTGGCTATGAATGAGGAAGACTATGACTGGCTCTTGGAGGATATCGGTACCAGCACCGCTTGGCTCAAGTCAGACCAGTTGATCGAAACCCTCCACCGTCAGCAAAATGAGCCGACTTTTTACGAAACTTTTGAAAATACCCTCAACCAGATAGCCATTGACAATAACGATATCTTCTCTGTTCACACAGACGGGGATACGGCCATTCGTCTCTTTGACGAGCGTTTGATTACGGATACCATCTCAGATAGCAGTAAACGCAACGAGGTCGCAAAGGCTATCATCAATCTCCTAGCCCGTGTCAAGTTTGACGAGGATATCTTTTCACAAGGCTTTGACTTTTTCTCGACTCTCTTTGAGTATATGATCAAGGACTACAACAAAGACGGTGGTGGCAAGTATGCTGAGTACTACACACCTCACTCAGTCGCTAAGATTATCGCGGATATCTTGGTGGGACATGACCAGCCGTCAAATGTGCGCATCTATGATCCGTCAGCTGGTTCGGGCACCTTGCTGATGAACCTGGCTAGTCGTATCGGCGTGGACAAGACTACTGTCTATAGTCAGGACATCTCGCAAAAGTCCTCCAATCTCCTCCGTCTCAATCTGATCTTGAATGGACTACAGCACTCCATTCATAATATCGTACAGGGAAATACCATTATAGCTAATCGCCATCCTGAAAAGATGGACTATATCGTGTCCAACCCTCCTTTCAAGTTGGACTTTTCAGAGTGGCGTGACCGAGTGGAGATCTTGCCGGAAGCCAGTGAGCGTTTCTTTGCAGGTGTGCCAAAGGTTCCTGCCAAGTCCAAGGACAAGATGGCGATTTATGAGCTCTTTGTCCAACATATCATCTATTCCTTGAAACCAGACGGTCAAGCAGCCGTTGTCTTGCCGACAGGCTTTATCACAGCCCAGTCAGGGATTGACAAGACTATCCGTCAACACTTGGTGGATAATCAAATGCTGGCAGGTGTTGTCTCTATGCCGTCCAATATCTTTGCGACGACAGGTACCAACGTTTCTATCCTCTTTATCGATAAGAAAAACAAGGGTGATGTCGTCCTCATCGATGCCTCAAACCTCGGAACCAAGGTCAAGGAAGGCAAAAACCAAAAGACCGTGCTCTCTCCTGAAGAAGAGCAGAAGATTGTCGAGACTTTTATCAAGAAAGAAGCCGTCGAGGACTTTTCTGTCACTGTCTCTTATGAGGATATCAAGGAGAAAAACTACTCTCTAAGTGCAGGCCAATACTTTGACATCAAGATCGACTATGTAGATATCACAGCAGAAGAGTTTGACGCCAAGATGACCGCCTTTCAAAACAAACTCTCAGACCTCTTCCAGCAATCACATGCCTTGGAGCAGGAGATTGAAGAGCAGATGAAGGGGATTAAGTATGAGTGAATGGATTAAAGCTGAAGAATACTGTATTTCAGTATTTGATGGTACACATGATACCCCTAAAGTTACTGAATCTGGATATAAATTAGTAACGTCTAAAAATATCCTATCAAATACTTTGGATTTAAATTCTGCATATTTCATTTCGGAAGAAGATTTTGTGAATATCAACAAAAGAAGCAAAGTTAAACAATATGATATTTTATTCAGTATGATAGGTACTGTAGGTTCTTTGTATTTTGAAACATCTGATACCATTGATTACGCAATAAAAAATATTGGAGTTTTTTCTTGTTGTGACAAGGAAAAAGCTGAGTGGCTTTATTATTATTTACAGTCAAGCTATGCTCGGAAATATATAAAGAGGTATTTGAATGGAGCGGTACAAAAGTTTCTACCTTTAAGAGGGTTACGAGAGTTTCCTGTTCCTCAATTTAATAAAGAATTACATAATAGGATAAAAATTTTATTAAATATTGACCAAAAAATCCAAACCAACAACCAAATCAACCAAGAGTTGGAAGCAATGGCCAAGACCCTTTATGACTACTGGTTTGTGCAGTTTGATTTCCCAGACCAGAATGGCAAACCCTACAAATCATCAGGCGGGAAGATGGTCTATCACCCAGAACTCAAACGCGAAATCCCAGAAGGGTGGGGAGTGGATTCTTTATGGAATATAGCGAATTTTTATAATGGTCTTGCTATGCAAAAATATAGACCAGATACAAATGAGGATGATTACCTTCCAGTTATTAAAATTCGAGAAATGATGAACAGCTTCTCAAAGGATACAGAAAAAGCGAGATTAGATATTCCCACAGAAGCAGTTGTAGAGAGAGGAGATATATTATTTTCTTGGTCTGCAACATTAGAGGTTATAATCTGGGGGAAAGAAAGAGGAGCTTTAAATCAACATATTTTTAAAGTTACTTCGGATACTTATCCAAAAACCTTTATCTACTTTGAATTGAAAAGCTATTTGAAGGTGTTTAAATCTATTGCTGAGTTGAGAAAAACAACTATGGGACATATTACTCAGGACCATTTAAAGCAAGCTAAGATTGTAGTTCCACCTATTGAACTTATTTCTAAAATAGATGTCCAACTACAACACATAATGTCACAGCAACAGATTTTAGAAAACCAAAACCAAGAACTCACCCAACTTCGCGACTGGCTCTTGCCAATGCTGATGAATGGACAGGTGAAGGTGGAGTAGGGAGATATTATAAATAAACTACTTTTAGTGTGACAGAATTTTTAACTAAAGGAATTAATACGAGATATAAATTTCAAAACACGTGATTATATTGTTTAGAGGAAAGGATATATAATATGCAACTGTTTTCTACAATATTAAATATTCAAAATCTGCTAACTCATGAAAAATTTGTTGATTTGATTATTAGATGGAATCAAGGAAGTCCTCATCCAAATAATAAAATTGAGAATATTGAATGGGACGGAAGCTATAATGTGAAATTTGTTCATAATAATCTTAAACTTGAAATTGAAGAATATCGAAATGAAAATATTATAGCCGCTCGGTTTGAGAAATTAGAAGACGGTGTGATTTGGGATTCTGATTATATTATGAATTTCAATGACATGAAAATGGTGGTTCGTCTAGAGCGAAGTTTTACAGAAGATGCAAAAGAAATTCGTTCTCAATTTGCGACACCTCACTTTTTAAAAATGCTTATTGAAGAAGGATTTGTTGTCCCAGATAATGGATTAGAAGTTAGTTTCATTTCAACAAACATCAATGAAAAAAATGTTAAATTATTAGCTCAAATAATCAATTCAGAAATTAATTTTGCTTTACCAGTTGTCTATGTTTCTAAAACATATGATAATAAGGATCCTCTTGACGTTGATAGATTAGCCAGGTATCTAAGAGGAGTTGCTCATGTATTGGTTCAGGAGAGTAACGATACAAGTAGCATGATACGTCAGATGTGTAATGATAAGAATCCATATTATGGAGCAATTGGAATATATTATCCTACGACCACATATCATAAAAATAGATTCCTGTATAAACCCTTTATGGATCCTGAATATGTATTAAAAACTATCACGAGGACTGTCATCGACTATACAACTTCTCAAGAACACGGGGATTTATATACATGGGAAGGTGTTAGACGAGCATTATTACGTGATAGACTTCATAGTCAATATCAAAAAAGAACGAGTGCTGAGAGAGGTGTTAAGGAAATTGAGGAACTTTTAGAGAGTGTAGATAATGAAATTACTGAGTTACAGAAGGAGAATGAAGAATTAAATCAAAAGATTAGAAATCTCCAATCTGAGAATAATGTTTATAAAAGTACTTTTAATAAGAGCAAAAATAATCCTGTATTAGATTACGGAAATGAGGAAGATTATTATCCAAATGAAATTAAGGAGTTTGTTTTAGAAGAACTGTCTAAATCTCTTGTTGGTATTCAAAGGGATACTAGAAGATATCATATTATTTCAGATGTAATTGAGAAAAATAAGTATACAGGTATACTACGAGATAAGAAAGAAAAGATTAAACAATTGCTGAAGAATTATAGTGGATTAAATCCTAAATTAGAGCAAAACTTAAAAGAATTAGGTTTTACTGTGATTGCGGAGAAGGATCATTATAAACTAATTTATAAAGATGATGCTCGTTATACTTTTACAATGGCAAAAACTCCAAGTGATAATCATGCAGGAGCCAATAATGCTTCAGTAATTAATACAAATGTTTTTTAAGAAATTCTTATAGAAAATTAAATATGATATCTCCAGCCAAATCAACCTTTGGCTGGCTTTTATTTTTTATTTATGCTATAATTAAATTACCTTTTAGGTAATTTAATTTAACGGAAAGGGAACTATGAAGCTTATCTATACAAACAAAACTGTTAAAAAGCAGTGCACAGAGCTGAGGAAGGCGAAAAAGGATTTTTCGGAAAAGGTTGCTGTAAAGTTGCACAAGTTAATCAACTTGTTAGAATCTGTAGATACCTTGGCCAGTGTGACTGCTTTTCCTAAATATCACTTTCACCAACTCAAGGGAAAGAGACAAGGACAGTTTGCTTTGGATATAGATGGTCGAAGGAGTTCCTATCGGTTGATTGTCGGTTTTCGTGAAGAGGACCTAGAAAAGGTCTTTTCAAGTCCCATTGAAATCGAAATCCTAAAAATAGAGGAGGTCAGCAATCACTATGAGTAATAAAATTGTTGAATACAAAGACCTGATTGCTTTTCATCCAGGTCAGTATGTTGAAGAGTTGATTGAAGATTATAACGTAACGCAGAAAGAATTTGCGGAGCGCTTAGGTGTTTCGGCAAAGACTGTCAGCAAGATCGTCAATGCTGAGGAGTCCATCAGTAAAGAAACGGCTCATAAGTTAGCCAAGCTAAGCGGAGTTTCCATGCAAACCTGGCTCAATCTTCAGAATGCTTATGATGTAAAAGTGGCTGAGATTATAGAGGAAAGAGAGCTTGAAGAAGGTAGCGAAAAAGAAATCTGTGAGATGATTGATTTCAAGTATTTTAAGGAAAAAGGCTACGTTCCAGATAAACGCTATAGCTTGAAGGAAAAGATTATTGAGCTTCGCAAGATTTTAGGTGTGGCAAGCATAGAGAACCTTACATCGTTTAACCATCTAGTCAGCTATCGGAATACGCGTGAGTTTACGACTAAAAGTATAGTTAACTCCAATATCATGCTGGAGTTGGCATCTAAAAGAGTACGTGATACAACAACTATCAAGCTCAATCGCAGAAAGTTAGAGAAAAGCTTGCCTGCCTTGAGAGAGTTGACCAGACAGGACCCAGAAATCTTTCCACAGCGCTTGTACGATATCTTACTTGATTGTGGTGTTGTTTTAGTCGGTCTACCTGCTTTGCCAAATGCCAATCTGAATGGAGCGACTAAAAAATTCAGTAATGGCAGTGCCTTGCTTTTACTCACGGATCGAAATAAAGTATCCGATATTTTCTGGTTTTCACTTTTCCATGAGATAGGACATATTCTGGAGAATGATTTTTCATCTGATGATGGAAATAGCGAATCCTACCGACTTTCTGAGGAAGAGGCAGATCAGTTTGCAAAAGATCTTTTAATAAGACCAGAAGACTATCAGGCTTTTGTTGAAAAAGGCAACTTTGATAAGTCTGATATCATACGTTTTGCAGAGGAGATAGATATTCATCCTAGCGTCGTTTTAGGCAGACTACAAAATGAGGGTATTCTCGGCTTTGACCGTTTTCGTGAATTAAAGGAAAATTATTACTTTGTTTCTTGAATCTATGGAAATTTGTAGAAGATGAAAATGTTCCATACAGTTAGTAATGATAGCTTCTTTATTCGCTCATAATTCGCTTATTTTTTGAAATAAGACCAAGATACAATTTTGTTTCCATATTTCCTGGAAACTGATAGAAAGTAAGGAGAAACATGGAACAAACTAATCAAAAATCTCAGTGTCAGCAACTCTGGGCTAGAAATAAATACCTCGTTTTGAGCCATTCCAGCAATATTTACAATGAGATTCGTCAGTATCTCAAGAATGATGTGGTGGAGCTGAGTCATGTTCAGGAACTGATCGACTGTGCCTGTCAAATCCCAGAACATAGGGGTCAGGTTTGCAATGCCTTTCAGCATATTTGGGGCTATTTCAAAAAGAAAGCGACAGATGCTGAGCGCAAGGACTATATGCTCTTGCTGGATCGCTACCGCTTTGGTCAGGCTTCCAAGGAGGACTTGATTACTAAGACGAGAGAGTTGCTTGAACGTTACCCAAATGCTTATCTGCAAAATTCTACCTTACTGAAAGGAGACGCCCATGAGACTTTGGCATGAAGCTTTGATTTCACAACTTCCCCGTCCTCAACTCTTGGGGCAACATCGAGAGTGTTGTGCCCTGCGTGGCAATGGCTGGGGCAGAAAACATGCGACAGTGGACTATGTCTTTACCCATTCGCCCTATCGTCTCTATGCCTACCATGACTTGATCATGAAGGAGATGGCTAACCGAGGCTACAATGTCAGTCCAGAATGGCTGGACAAGAATTATCGTGGTAAGACTTGCCCTCCTTATGAAGACCTAGCAGAGGAGAAGCTGACCAGTCCCATCTATAGTGAGCATGATGCAGGATACTATGAGGAGTGTCTGGCTAATCTCCGAGATAAGGGGATCAACCTATAGTCTTTTCTAATAGCAAGCCATAGTCACTTATAAGAATCGTCAATAGCTTGTTTGAGAATTTCAACTAAAAGACAACATAAAGCAAACTATACAAAGGATTTGAGGCGCTGTTCTCAAGTCTTTTTCTTTTGTCTAAAAGAGAGATATAGTTTCAAACTATATCAAAGCCTAATTTTTTACAATTATACAGACCTTTTCTTTTCTGTTAAGATAGTTTCAACAACAAATTTTGGAGGACACATCATGTCAACTACGATCATCGGTTTCCCTCGTTTGGGCGAATTCCGCGAATTAAAATTTACAACTGAAAAATACTTTAGAAAAGAAATCTCAGAAGAAGAACTCCTTGCAGCAGCAAAAGACTTGCGCGCAAAACACTGGAACATTGTCAAAGAAAAAGGTATCACTGAAATTCCATCAAATGACTTTTCTCACTATGACAACTTCCTAGATGCAGCTTTCCTCTTCAACGTGGTACCTGCTTCTGTTCAAAACTTGGACTTGTCTGAGCTTGAGTGTTACTTTGCTTTGGGTCGTGGTTACCAAGGAGAAAAAGGGGATGTTCGCGCCCTTCCAATGAAGAAATGGTTCAACACCAACTACCACTACATCGTGCCTAAATTTGAAAAAGACACTCAAGTTAAACTTGCAGGTCACAAGATTTTTGATGAATTCCAAGAAGCTAAAGAACTTGGATTGAACACTCGTCCTGTTCTTGTAGGTCCATTCACTTTCCTTCAATTGTCAGACTTTGAAGAAGGCGTGAAAGCGGAAGACTTCGTAGACAGCTTAGTGGCTGCATACCAAGAAGTTTTTGCTAAATTGGCGGAGCTTGGTGCGACTCGTATCCAACTCGACGAGGCTGCTCTTGTAAAAGATTTGACAGCTGAAGAAAAAGCTCTTTTCTTGAACCTCTACAACAAACTTTTGGCTGATAAAAAAGGTCTTGAAGTCTTGCTTCAAACTTACTTTGGTGATGTTCGTGATGTCTACGCTGACCTTGTAAACTTGCCAGTTGATGCCATCGGTCTTGATTTCGTTGAAGGTAAGAAAACTCTTGAACTCGTTAAAGGTGGTTTCCCAGCTGACAAGACTCTCTATGCAGGGATCGTCAATGGTAAAAACATCTGGCGCAACAACTACGAAAAGAGTTTGGCTGTTCTTGAGCAAATCCCAGCTGAAAACATCGTATTGACAAGCTCATGCTCACTTCTTCATGTGCCATTTACAACTGCTAACGAAGAATTTGAACCAGCTATCTTGAACCACTTTGCCTTTGCAGTTGAAAAATTGGAAGAACTTCGTGATTTGGATGCTATCCGCAATGGTCAAGGTGCAGAAGCTCTTGCTGCTAATAAGGAACTCTTTGCGACTGAGCGTGTGGGTGAAAATGCAGAACTTCGTGCACGCATCGCTGGATTGACAGACGCTGACTACACTCGTTTGCCAGCCTTTGCTGAACGTGAAGCCATCCAAGAAGAAGCCTTTAAACTTCCAGCCCTTCCAACAACAACCATCGGTTCATTCCCTCAAACTAAGGAAGTCCGTGCCAAACGTTTGGCTTACCGTAAGGGTGAATTGTCACAAGAAGAGTACGACGCTTTCCTTGCTGAAACCATCGACGAATGGATCAAATGGCAAGAAGAAGTTGGATTTGACGTGCTTGTACACGGTGAGTTCGAGCGTAACGACATGGTTGAGTACTTCGGTCAAAACTTGTCAGGTTACCTCTTCTCTAAGAATGGTTGGGTACAATCATACGGTATGCGTGGGGTGAAACCACCAATCATCTGGGGCGATGTCACTCGTCTCAACCCAATCACTGTGAAATGGTCTAGCTACGCACAAAGCCGTACGGACAAACCTGTTAAAGGTATGTTGACTGGTCCTGTTACCATTCTTAACTGGTCATTCCCACGTGAAGACATCTCTATTAAGGATTCTACTCTTCAAATCGCTCTTGCTATTAAGGATGAAGTTCTTGACCTTGAAGCTGCAGGTGTGAAAATCATCCAAATCGACGAGGCTGCTCTTCGTGAAAAATTGCCACTTCGTCGTAGCGACTGGTACGAAGACTACCTTGACTGGGCTATTCCAGCCTTCCGCTTGGTACACTCTACAGTTGCGCCAGATACTCAAATCCACACTCACATGTGTTACTCAGAATTTACAGATATCATCCCAGCTATCGACAACATGGATGCGGACGTTATTTCCTTTGAAGCAAGCCGTTCAAACCTTGAAATCTTGGACGAACTCAAAGCGAAAAACTTCCAAACAGAAGTGGGACCTGGGGTATACGATATCCACTCACCTCGTGTGCCAAATGAAGGCGAAATCGACCACACAATCGATGCTATTCTTGCCAAAGTTCCAAGCAAGAAAGTTTGGATCAACCCTGACTGTGGTTTGAAAACACGTGGTATTCCAGAAACAAAAGAAAGCTTGATCCGCCTTGTCGAAGCAGCTAAAGCTGCGCGTGAGAAATTGTAAGATCCGATTTCTCTCTTGACACTGTTTGATCAAGGAACTGCTTAGCCCTATCTAGCTAAGCACTATCGAAATCAAAGAAAAGGACAAAGACTATGTCACGCCAAACACCGTCACTCTCATTTGAAGTGTTCCCTCCAAACCCAGCTGTGGGTAATGATAAGATTATCTCTGCTCTTCAAGATATGCAGGAGCTAGCACCGCACTTTATCAGTGTGACGGCTAGCAATAATAAATTTAATATCAAGGAAACGACGGTTCGTTTGGCTGACTTTATCCAGAATGATTTGGCGATTCCAACCATTGCCCACTTGCCAGCCATCTATCTGACCAAGGAAAAGGTTGCTGAAACTATTGCGGACTTGGACAAGGTTGGGGTACAGAAAATCTTGGCCTTGCGTGGAGATATCATCCCTGATGTGGTGCCACAAAAGGATTTCCGCTACGCAACGGACTTGATCGAATTCATCAAGGAACAAGCACCTCACTTTGATATTGTCGGAGCTTGCTACCCAGAGGGACACCCTGACTCACCAAATCAGATATTGGATATCCAAAATCTCAAGAAGAAAGTGGACGCAGGCTGTTCAAGTCTCGTAACGCAACTTTTCTTTGACAATGAGCGTTTCTATGATTTCCAAGACAAGTGTACCTTGGCAGGGATTGATGTTCCTATTCATGCGGGTATCATGCCCATTCTTAACCGTAATCAAGCGCTTCGTCTCTTGAAAACGTGTGAGAATATCCATCTTCCACGAAAATTTAAAGCCATTTTAGACAAGTATGAGCATGACCCTGAGTCACTCAGAGCAGCAGGACTTGCCTATGCCGTGGATCAGATCGTGGACTTGGTAACCCAGGATGTAGCAGGAGTGCATCTCTACACTATGAACAATGCTGAAACAGCAAAATACATCCATCAAGCAACCCATGCCTTGTTTAACCATCAGTCTTTAGGATAATCGATTCTTTTAGCACTTCGTCTGAAGTGGTTAGGCCGCCAGCAAACCTTCGGTTTCATGGCTAAGCTGAAAGCCTTGGTCTTTCAGTTTGCCTGTAACGTTAGCAAAACTAACCTTACTTTAACCACTGAGACGATAGCTTGTCATTCACTTGCTTTTAAATGAAAAATGACAGTTGTGAGAGCTAAAGAATTCGCTAAATAAGATAAACAACAAACCATTCCTCTTTTCATGGGGGAATGGTTCCTTTTTAATAGAAAAGCCCGCACTTTTTAAGAAAAATATGATAAAATAGACTCTGTACGTACTTGATACAAAGATGAGGGTATTGAATAATACAATGCATTCAAACTGCAAGGTTTAGCGACACGAGTGAGTCAAATCGATGTTATTTGACGAGGGAGTTAGTAAAGCATTTAGCTAATCGCCTGATAGCGATTAGCGTGAAAGGCTTAGATGCTTTAGCATCAATCCTTTCTAATGATTTGTATCTTGAGAATTGAACCCGGCCGAAAAGCTGTGTAAAAAAGATAAACTGTCTTGTCTTCATCGAAAACTTCGTCAGTTTCCTATTTTTACTTTGCTTTTAACGTCCTAGGTATCTTGATCTTTGTAGGCAAGGCGTATAATTTCATCAATCCAAAGGGGATTAACATGACAAAACAAGTGTTTCAAACGACTTTTGCGGGTCGTGAGTTAATTGTAGAGACTGGCCAGGTTGCTAAGCAAGCAAATGGCTCTGTTGTCGTACGTTACGGTGAGTCAACTGTCTTGACTGCTGCCGTGATGTCTAAGAAAATGGCGACTGGGGATTTCTTCCCACTCCAAGTCAACTACGAAGAAAAAATGTATGCAGCTGGGAAGTTTCCTGGTGGCTTTATGAAACGTGAAGGACGTCCTTCGACAGATGCGACTTTGACAGCGCGTTTGATTGACCGTCCAATCCGCCCTATGTTTGCGGAAGGTTTCCGTAACGAAGTGCAAGTAATCAACACCGTCCTTTCTTATGATGAAAATGCATCTGCACCTATGGCTGCTATGTTTGGTTCATCCTTGGCGCTTTCTATTTCAGATATTCCATTTGACGGACCTATTGCTGGGGTACAAGTGGGCTATGTCGATGGTCAAATCATCATCAACCCAAGTCAAGAACAAGCAGAGCAATCGCTTCTTGAATTGACAGTTGCAGGAACTAAACATGCTATCAACATGGTTGAGTCTGGTGCCAAAGAATTGTCAGAAGAAATCATGTTGGAAGCCCTTCTGAAAGGGCATGAAGCAGTCAAAGAATTGATTGCCTTCCAAGAAGAAATTGTTGCTGCTGTCGGTAAAGAAAAAGCAGAAGTGGAATTGCTTCACGTAGATGCGGACTTGCAGGCTGAAATCATCGCAGCCTACAACAGTGACCTCCAAAAAGCGGTTCAAGTAGAAGAAAAATTGGCTCGTGAAGCTGCAACTCAAGCAGTTAAAGACCAAGTGACTGCTGTTTATGAAGAAAAATATGCAGACCATGAAGAATTTGAACGAATCATGCGTGATGTGGCTGAAATCTTGGAACAAATGGAACACGCTGAAGTGCGCCGTTTGATCACAGAAGACAAGGTGCGTCCTGACGGGCGTAAGGTCGATGAAATCCGTCCTTTAGATGCGCAGGTTGACTATCTTCCTCGTGTACACGGTTCAGGTCTCTTCACTCGTGGTCAAACTCAAGCCCTTTCTGTCTTGACCTTGGCACCGATGGGGGAAACTCAAATCATCGATGGTTTGGATCCAGAGTACAAGAAACGCTTTATGCACCACTATAACTTCCCTCAATACTCTGTCGGGGAAACTGGTCGTTATGGTGCGCCAGGTCGTCGTGAGATCGGTCACGGTGCTCTCGGGGAACGTGCTCTTGCTCAAGTATTGCCAAGTTTGGAAGAATTCCCATACGCTATCCGCTTGGTGGCAGAGGTCTTGGAATCAAATGGTTCTTCTTCTCAAGCCTCTATCTGTGCGGGAACTCTTGCCCTTATGGCTGGTGGTGTGCCAATCAAGGCGCCAGTAGCAGGGATTGCCATGGGTCTGATTTCAGATGGAAACAACTACACTGTTTTGACAGATATTCAAGGTTTGGAAGACCACTTTGGAGACATGGACTTTAAGGTTGCAGGTACTCGCGACGGGATTACAGCCCTTCAAATGGATATCAAGATCCAAGGAATCACTGCAGAAATCTTGACTGAGGCTCTTGCCCAAGCCAAGAAAGCGCGTTTTGAAATCCTTGATGTGATTGAAGCAACCATTCCAGAAGTTCGTCCAGAATTGGCTCCAACTGCTCCAAAAATTGATACCATCAAGATTGATGTGGACAAGATCAAGATTGTCATCGGTAAAGGTGGAGAAACCATCGACAAGATTATCGCTGAAACAGGCGTTAAGATTGATATCGACGAAGAAGGTAATGTTTCTATCTACTCAAGCGACCAAGATGCTATTAACCGTACCAAAGAAATCATCGCTGGCTTGGTTCGTGAAGCCAAAGTGGATGAAGTTTACCATGCTAAGGTTGTTCGTATCGAGAAATTCGGTGCCTTTGTCAATCTCTTTGACAAGACAGATGCCCTTGTTCACATTTCGGAAATGGCTTGGACGCGTACCAATAATGTCGAAGACTTGGTGGCTATTGGAGACGAAGTCGATGTCAAAGTTATCAAGATTGATGAAAAAGGACGTGTTGATGCTTCTATGAAGGCTCTTCTTCCTCGTCCACCAAAACCAGAGCGTGATGAAAAAGGTGAAAAGTCTGATCGTCCTCACCGCCCACGTCATCACAAGGACCACAAACCTAAGAAAGAATTTACAGAAACACCAAAAGATTCAGAATAAGAAAAGGAGAAATGTATGGGATGGTGGCGCGAAACCATTGATATTGTAAAAGAAAATGATCCAGCGGCACGCAACAGTTTGGAAGTTTTGCTGACTTATCCAGGTGTCAAGGCCTTAGCTGCTCACCGTCTCTCGCATATTCTCTGGAAGCATGGCTTCAAACTACTGGCTCGTATGCATAGTCAGTTTTGGCGCTTTTGGACTCAGATCGAGATCCATCCAGGTGCCCAGATTGATTCAGGTGTCTTTATCGACCATGGTTCTGGCTTGGTGATTGGGGAGACAGCGATTGTTGAAAAAGGCGTTCTGCTCTATCATGGAGTGACTCTCGGTGGGACAGGGAAAGACTGTGGCAAACGCCATCCAACTGTTCGCAAAGGAGCGCTTATATCTGCTCATGCCCAAGTCATTGGACCTGTTGAAATCGGTGAAAATGCCAAGGTCGGTGCTGCAGCTGTTGTCGTGGCAGATGTTCCGAGTGATGTGACAGTAGTTGGTATTCCGGCCAAGATTGTCCGTCTTCATGGTAAGAAGGATGAGCCTGTCATTCATGAAGTTGAAGAAAAACGTGAATACTACGTCAATAAACTCGAACATGCTAGAGAAGCCAGCCACAGGTCGTCTGGTTTGTAGAGGATACCTATATGATTCAAGCAAAAAACAAGTTAAGCCAAGAGGAGTTATCTGAGGCGAAAAAACTAATTAACTATTGCCAAAACTATGACGGTACCTACCGTGATCCCTATCTCTCTAACATGCTTAATTTTGACCCAAACATGCCCGCCTTTTTCCTTTATTATGAAAAAGGCGAACTTATTGGTTTATTAACGGTTTATGCTGATGATCAAGATGTGGATGTGACGATACTGGTTCACCCCAAATATCGTCGCCAAGGCGTTGCGCGGGCTTTGTATAGAAGTTTTGAGAAAGAAACGGCATCTTATCCTATTGAGTCTGTAACGTTTCAGACAGAGCGTGTTTTTCTAGAGCGCCATCCTGATTTTGTCAAAAACTGGGGACTAGTCGAGGATGAAGAGACAGAAACCTGGTTAGGACGTGATCGAACCGCTTATGCATTAGATGCCCGTTCGGATGTCGATGTGCTCTTGGCGGAACCTTCTTATCTTGAAGCCATAGCCAGGCTCCATCATCAAACGTTTTCAGATGAGACGGAATCGCTGGAATTAAGCCACAGATACATTTCTGAGGCCTTGAAGGATCCCGACAGCCTACTTTATATTTTACTCAAGGATGGTCAAGTCATTGGAATTTGTACTGTCGATGTATCTGGAACTAGCAACTACCTCTATGGACTTGCAGTAGTAGAAGATTATCGTGGAAAAGGCATCGGAAGCTATCTAGCAAAATCCCTTATCAACCAACTGATTGAGCAAAATGACAAGGAATTTCAGATTGCCGTGGAAGACAGCAACCTAGGTGCCAAACGCCTATATGAAAAGATTGGCTTTGTCAAACAGACTCAGGTGGTTTATTTAGATAGGAAAGAGTGAATTAATGTTACTAGAAGAATTCGAAAATGTGCCTGCTGTTATCGAGCCAACTGATAGAAGCCTTCTTAGTAGTAGAGAAATTTGTGATACGATTATTTTATCTTTTAATGGAGAAATTGTTGAACGAGTAAAGCAGTTTAAAGATGTTTACGAAGGTGGCTATCTAACCAATCTGAATGGTAGATTTTCATGGTATATCTATGAAAAAGATGGGGAGTAAGGTAGCAGTTGCTATAGCTACGATTGGAGCCCCGATGGTTGTTGGACTCTTAGAAGAACTCAAAGCAAGAGGATTTAAGAACTTTATTGTTTTGGGTTCTTGCGGAGTTCTAGATCAGTCTATTCAGGCAGATAAGATTATCCTACCAAGTTCAGCTCTACGTGATGAAGGTACAAGTTACCATTACGCTCCTGCAAGTGATGAGATAGCTTATGACGAAACTTTGCTCTTAACCATGGAAGAAGCTTTGAACAAATCTGGCATTGAGCACATTCGAACAAAGGCTTGGACCACAGATGCTTTCTATCGTGAAACAGCCGATAAGGTCAAACGTAGATTAGCAGCAGGTGCGACTGTTGTAGATATGGAAGCCTCAGCAATCATGGCTTGGGCACAATTTCGACAAGCAAAAGTTTATCAATTTTTTTATACGGCTGATTATGTTGACCATCACAATCATGAATGGGATGCAAGACACGAAGAAAGAAAAACAGATGCTATGACTTTCTTTGAGATAGCATTAGTAATTGCTAGAGAGTTGGATTGAAACGACTCTTTACGATAAACAAGAAACAGAAAGGAGACAGTGAGTGATTAAAATCTATGACACCATGTCTCGTGATTTGCGAGAATTTGTCCCAATCGAGGACGGTAAGGTTAAGATGTATGTCTGTGGGCCAACCGTCTACAACTATATCCACGTGGGGAATGCCCGATCGACGGTAGCTTTTGATACCATTCGACGTTACTTTGAATACCGTGGTTTTGAGGTTGCCTATATTTCCAATTTTACGGATGTGGATGATAAGATTATCAATCGCGCCAAGGAAGAAGGGATCACGCCTCAGGAGGTCGCGGACAAGTATATCGCTGCCTTTCGTGAGGATGTGACGGCCTTGGGCGTGAAACCTGCGACTCGCCATCCGCGTGTAGTAGAGTTTATGGAGGACATCATTCGTTTTGTCACTGACTTGATTGAAAAAGGTTATGCTTACGAGAGTCAAGGGGATGTTTACTTCCGTGTGGAAAAATCCCACAACTATGCTAGATTGGCCAATAAAACCTTGGAAGATTTGGAGCTAGGTGCTTCAGGTCGTACCGATGAAGAAACGGCTCGCAAGGAAAATCCTGTAGACTTTGCCCTTTGGAAAGCTGCCAAACCAGGCGAGATTTCTTGGGATAGTCCTTGGGGATCTGGTCGTCCGGGCTGGCATATCGAGTGTTCGGTTATGTCGACAGAGATTTTGGGAGATACCATTGATATCCACGGTGGTGGAGCCGATCTGGAGTTTCCGCATCATACCAATGAAATTGCCCAGTCAGAAGCAAAAACAGGCAAGACTTTCGCCAACTACTGGATGCACAATGGCTTTGTCAATATCGACAATGTCAAGATGTCCAAGTCCTTGGGTAACTTTATCACTGTGCATGATGCATTGAAGACTATTGATGGCCAAGTGCTTCGTTTCTTCTTTGCGACACAACACTACCGCAAGCCTATCAACTTTACGGAAAAAGCAGTGCGTGATGCAGAGACCAATCTCAAGTATTTGAAGAACACTTATGAGCAACCGTTTACTGGAATTGTAGATGCAGGGGAGTTGCAGGACTTTAAAGATAAGTTTGTAGCTGTTATGGATGAGGATTTCAACTCTGCTAACGGTATCACAGTTGTCTTTGAAATGGCCAAGTGGATTAACTCTGGCAACTATGATGCAAGTGTTAAGAAATCTCTTGCGGCTATGTTAGAGGTCTTTGGGATTGTCTTTGTTGAGGAAGTTTTGGATGCAGACATTGAAGCCTTAATCCAAAAACGTCAAGAAGCGCGTGCTAATCGTGACTTTGCGACAGCAGACCAAATCCGTGACCAATTGGCGGCTCAAGGAATTAAGCTCCTTGACACCAAGGATGGAGTGAGGTGGACTCGTGATTGATGTCAATCTCATTAACGGGATTGCGCTGGCTTTTGAGGGAGATGCGGTGTATTCTATGTATATACGTCGTCACCTCATTTTAAAAGGTATGACCAAACCCAATAAACTCCATCAAGAAGCGACCAAGTATGTTTCAGCTAAGGCTCAAGCTCGCCTGATTGCTCTCATGTTGGAGGAGCAAATCCTGACGGAAAAAGAAGAGGAAATCTACAAACGTGGTCGTAATACCAATAGTCATACAAAGGCTAAAAATGCGGATGTCGTTACCTATCGGATGTCGACCGGATTTGAAGCGGTCATGGGCTATCTTCATTTGACTGAAAATATGGAGCGTCTAGAGACCTTAATTTCTTGGTGCATCCAAAAAGTGGAGGAGTAGAAATGCTTGCAAAAGAATTACAAGACTGGTTTCCTGAAGCTCAGATTTCAGATCAACCGATTGAGAAACCAGGCTATCTCACTCTCCCTTTAGATTCTCAGCAGTGGATTTTACTAGAGGAAGCTGGGCTCAGCGAGCGTGAAAAGCAGTTGGTTGCTCTTTTGACCCAGCAGGAGCAGGCTCGTTCGCTCAATCCTTGGTATCCCTATCTGATTGAGGGGAAGGGGCAGGCACCGCAAACATTTAAAAAAATTCAGCTGGTTTATTGCCATCTTTCCTATTTCCAACAGGAAAATCTATCCTCTTGGCTAGACATGATGCAGACCCTCTTTCCTAACTGCCAGACAGTGCTACAGGTCGGAGCTCAGGATTATGTATTTGTGCTTCAACAAGATAAGTACAGCTCTGTCCGCTCAATCTTATCCGATACGATTGAGGCAGTTGAGTATGACTTTGGTCTTCGTCTGTCTATCATGTTGGGGCAGGTCTGGTCACAGGCTGGGTATCAGGCTCTGTCCGACTTGATCAAAGCGGAGCGGGATTTGTTTAAGACTTGGTGGCGTCAGGGCCATCAAGGAGTTCACACTTTTTCACAGCTCTATCTTTGGAGTATGGGGGAAAGACTTGTGGACCTGAAGGTAATCAAGGAATGCCTGCACCAGATGATCTTGGATCAGGACCAGATTCAGGAAATCATTCTCTCCCTTTGGGAAAACAGTGCTGTTCTGACTAAAACAGCCCAGCAACTCTATCTGCATCGCAATTCTCTCCAATACAAGATTGATAAATGGGAAGAATTGACAGGGCTTCAGTTGAAGGAGTTGACGGACCTTACCTTGTGTTATCAGTTGATTTTACCAGATATTCTCTAAAGTTTTGTGCAAGTTGCACAGAACTTTTTTATTTTTTTGGTCATCTTGCCATAGAAAAGTAAAGCGTTTTCATATATAATGAAACTATCAAAATACAAAAGGAGTTCACCTCAATGGTAGAATTAAATCTTAAAAATATTTACAAAAAATATCCAAACAGCGAACACTATTCAGTTGAAGACTTCAACTTGGACATCAAAGACAAAGAATTTATCGTTTTCGTAGGTCCTTCAGGATGTGGTAAATCAACAACTCTTCGTATGATCGCTGGTCTTGAAGACATTACAGAAGGTACTGCATCTATCGATGGCGTGGTTGTCAACGACGTAGCTCCAAAAGACCGTGACATCGCCATGGTATTCCAAAACTACGCTCTTTACCCACACATGACTGTATATGACAACATGGCTTTCGGTTTGAAATTGCGTAAATACAGCAAGGAAGACATCGACAAACGTGTACAAGAAGCAGCAGCAATCCTTGGTTTAAAAGAATTCTTGGATCGTAAACCTGCTGACCTTTCAGGTGGTCAACGTCAACGTGTTGCCATGGGTCGTGCGATCGTCCGTGACGCAAAAGTGTTCTTGATGGACGAACCTTTGTCAAACTTGGATGCCAAACTTCGTGTATCTATGCGTGCTGAAATTGCGAAAATCCACCGTCGTATCGGAGCTACAACTATCTACGTAACCCACGACCAAACAGAAGCGATGACACTTGCAGACCGTATCGTTATCATGTCAGCAACTAAGAACCCAGCTGGCACAGGTACTATCGGACGTGTGGAACAAATCGGTACTCCTCAAGAAGTTTACAAAAACCCAGTTAACAAGTTCGTTGCAGGATTCATCGGAAGCCCAGCTATGAACTTCATCAACGTGAAATTGGTTGGTAGCGAAATTGTTTCTGACGGTTTCCGCTTGAAAGTGCCAGAAGGTGCTTTGAAAGTGCTTCGTGACAAAGGCTACGAAGGAAAAGACTTGATCTTCGGTATTCGTCCAGAAGATGTGAATGCAGAACCTGCTTTCCTTGAAACATTCCCAGAATCAGTGGTTAAAGCAACCATCTCTGTATCAGAATTGCTTGGTTCAGAATCTCACCTTTACTGCCAAGTTGGTAAAGATGAGTTTGTTGCCAAAGTGGATGCTCGTGACTACTTGCAAACAGGTGCAACAGTTGAACTTGGATTTGACTTGAACAAAGCACACTTCTTTGATGTAGAAACTGAAAAAACAGTCTACTAAGATAAATAGAATAGCAAAGCACTGCAGAGTTTCTCTTGCAGTGTTTTTTCTTTTAAATGCATAGGCTCGGCATGAAAACAGGCTTTTCTAGTTTTAATATTCTTAAAAAAGTGATAAAATGGTAGGAAGAATTGGAGAGTATAGATGCCGAAAGAAGTGAATTTGACGGGCGATCAGGTAGTCGCTTTAACGAGAGAATATTTAACAAAGGAAGACGTTGCTTTTGTACAAAAAGCATTGATTTACGCAGTTGATTGTCATAGTGGTCAATACCGAAAATCAGGTGAGCCCTATATTATCCATCCTATCCAAGTGGCAGGAATTCTGGCTAAGCTCAAACTGGATGCCGTAACTGTTGCCTGTGGTTTTTTGCATGATGTAGTTGAGGACACAGATGCGACACTGGATGATTTGGAGCGTGAGTTTGGTCATGATGTTCGGATTATCGTTGATGGAGTGACCAAGCTTGGTAAGGTTGAGTACAAATCACTCGAGGAACAATTGGCTGAAAATCACCGCAAGATGCTCATGGCCATGTCTGAAGATATCCGTGTTATTTTGGTCAAACTATCGGACCGTTTGCACAATATGCGGACTCTCAAACACCTGCGAAAGGACAAGCAAGAACGTATCTCCAGAGAAACCATGGAAATTTACGCACCACTAGCTCATCGTCTAGGGATTTCCAGTGTCAAGTGGGAGTTGGAAGATTTATCTTTCCGTTACCTCAATCCAACTGAGTTTTACAAGATTACTCACATGATGAAGGAGAAACGCAGAGAACGTGAGGCTTTGGTCGATGAAGTCGTAACCAAGTTGGAGGACTATGCTACCGAACGCAATCTCAAAGGGAAAATCTATGGTCGTCCTAAGCATATCTATTCTATCTATCGCAAGATGCAGGATAAGAAGAAACGCTTTGAGGAGATTTATGACCTGATTGCCATTCGCTGTATCTTAGATACCCAGAGTGATGTCTATGCCATGCTGGGTTATGTGCATGAACTTTGGAAACCCATGCCAGGCCGCTTCAAAGACTATATCGCTAATCGTAAGGCCAATGGATACCAGTCTATCCATACGACCGTTTATGGACCAAAAGGGCCGATTGAATTCCAGATTCGGACCAAGGAAATGCACGAAGTGGCTGAGTACGGGGTAGCAGCTCACTGGGCCTATAAGAAAGGCATTAAAGGGCAGGTCAACAGCAAGGAATCTGCTATTGGGATGAACTGGATCAAGGAGATGATGGAGCTCCAAGACCAGGCTGATGATGCCAAGGAATTTGTGGACTCTGTTAAAGAAAACTATCTGGCGGAGGAGATTTACGTTTTTACCCCAGATGGTGCGGTGCGGTCCCTTCCAAAAGATTCAGGACCGATTGACTTTGCCTATGAAATTCATACCAAAGTCGGTGAAAAAGCGACCGGTGCTAAGGTCAATGGCCGTATGGTTCCACTAACAACCAAGCTCAAGACAGGGGATCAGGTTGAAATTATAACCAACCCCAACTCCTTTGGACCGAGTCGTGACTGGCTCAACATGGTCAAGACCAGCAAGGCGCGCAACAAGATTCGCCAGTTCTTTAAAAATCAAGACAAGGAATTATCTGTTAACAAGGGCCGTGAGATGCTGATGGCCCAGTTCCAAGAAAACGGTTATGTGGCCAATAAATTCATGGACAAGCGTCACATGGACGAGGTCCTTCAAAAGACCAGCTACAAGACAGAGGAGGCCCTCTATGCAGCTATTGGTTTTGGAGAAATTGGCGCTATTACCGTCTTTAACCGTTTGACCGAAAAGGAACGCCGTGAGGAAGAACGTGCCAAGGCCAAGGCGGAAGCAGAAGAGCTTGTCAAGGGTGGCGAAGTTAAGGTTGAAAATAAAGAAACCCTCAAGGTCAAGCATGAGGGTGGTGTGGTCATTGAAGGGGCCTCAGGTCTCTTAGTGCGGATTGCTAAGTGTTGCAATCCAGTTCCGGGTGACGACATTGTTGGCTACATTACCAAGGGTCGTGGTGTAGCTATTCACCGTGTGGACTGTATGAATCTCCGTGCCCAAGAAAACTACGAGCAACGTCTCCTTGATGTGGAATGGGAAGATCAATTCTCAAGCAAGGAATACACCGCCCACATTGATATTTATGGTCTCAACCGTACAGGGCTCTTAAATGATGTTCTGCAAGTTCTTTCTAACACAACTAAGAATATCTCGACCGTTAATGCTCAACCAACTAAGGATATGAAATTTGCTAACATCCATGTCTCCTTTGGTATTTCCAACCTCTCTACACTCACTACAGTCGTGGATAAGATTAAGAGTGTGCCAGAGGTCTACTCTGTCAAACGGACCAACGGCTAATTCTCCCCTCAGTTACTAGAAAGGCTATTATGAAAATCATTATCCAACGGGTTAAAAAAGCCCAAGTGAGTATCGAAGGTCAGGTTCATGGAAAAATAAATCAGGGGCTCTTATTACTGGTCGGTGTTGGCCCAGAGGACCAAGAGGAAGATCTGGACTATGCTGTAAGAAAGCTTGTCAATATGCGGATTTTTTCAGATGCAGAAGGCAAGATGAATCTGTCTGTCAAGGATATTGAGGGGGAAATCCTTTCTATTTCTCAGTTTACCCTCTTTGCGGATACCAAGAAAGGCAATCGTCCAGCCTTTACAGGTGCAGCCAAGCCGGATATGGCAGCTGCCTTCTATGACGCTCTCAATCAAAAGCTAGTACAAGAAGTACCTGTTCAGACAGGTATCTTTGGAGCGGATATGCAGGTGGAGCTGGTCAATGACGGACCGGTCACCATTATCCTTGATACAAAAAATAGATAAGAAAACCAAGCCTAGCTGGCTTGGTTTTTGTTTAGAAACAATCGCATAAAGAAATGTGTTTGTCGTAAAAGTCTGGATAGTTTTCTCTTAGGTGGCTAGCCGTCAGATAATAAAAAGTAGAATGGCAAGAAGTGACGATTGGCATAAGAGAGGAAAATCGCTGAGAACTAGTGAAGGCTAAAAGGACAAATAATAGAAAGTCAATGGTGAGAACCCCTAAATAGTAGAAGCGAATCTTTTTATTGATTTGAGGATAAATCTCAGGGAAATGATGTTTGAGTCGGAAGACCAAGCGAAATAGCAGTAATCCCTGAGCAAGGATTAAAATGAAGCCAGAGAGTAGGAGCCAGTCCAAAGATGTCTCGGATCTGGTGTAAAAAAATGTAAATAGTAGCAAATCAGAGACTGCAATGGCTGCGAAGTGTAGTCTAAAGAGCTTTTTCATAAGATGACCTCCCTCTTTTATCTTGCTTCATTCTACACCAAATGAATGGGACTTACAACTAAAATGATAAAAAATCCCTGAAAGGAACTTCTTTCAGGAACAAGGGTTAGTTGATTTTTTCGACATAGAGTTGTTTGGCGATATCGATGCTAACTTGGAGATCTTCGCCTTTGTTGACCAGTGTAAAGCTATTGGAAAAACTATCAAACTGCTTGACTTGGAGTTGGTCACCTATATGAATTGCGTGCTTTTCTAAGTATTTGAGTAGTTCAAAGCTATCATGAACCCGAGTCAGGAGATAGGTTCCAGCCTCTTTGGTATCTGCTAGAGGTAGGTTGTTGATCTCAACCAAGAGTTCTCCTTTAACAGGAATAGTTCCACCGTGGGGACAGGTTTGAGGGAAGCCCAGTAGTTTATCCAATCTCTCTACGAAGAGATCGGATACAGTGTGTTCTAGAACCTCAGCTTCTTCATGGATCTGGTCACTGGTATAGTCGAGATGGTGAACTAGAAAGACTTCAATCAACCGGTGTTTGCGATAGAGTTCTGAGACCAGTTTGAGGCCAATATCTGTCAATAGGTAGCCATTCTCCTTGTCCTTGAGGATGAGATTTTCACTTTTCATGCGTTTGATCATCTCTGTTACGGCAGGTGGAGAGACTTGCATACGGGCAGCAATTTCTTTATTGGTGATTTTCTGCATCTCCGTACCGATTTCATAAATACATTTTAGATAATCTTCTTTATTTGGCGTCATTCGTTTCCTCTTGTCTTTTCTCTCCATCTAGTATATCAAAAAAAGCTAGATTTCTCTAGCCTTCTGCCCTAATGGCTTTGATTTTAGTCCAGTTCTTTCACTGCAGCAATAGCAGCTTCAAAGTCTGGTTCCGTGTTGATGTTATCAACGTATTCTACGTAACGGATGACATTGTCAGTATCGAGAACAAAGACGGCACGAGCAAGGAGATGCCATTCGTTGATCAAGAGGGCATAATCACGTCCGAAAGAATGGTCAAAGTAGTCTGAAAGCATGATGGCATTGTCAAGGCCTTCAGCCCCACACCAGCGTCCTTGGGCAAATGGTAGGTCCATAGAAACAGTAAGAACGACGGTATTGTCAAGGTTGGCTAGTTCTTGGTTGAAGCGACGTGTTTGCGTTGAGCAGATACCAGTATCGATAGAAGGGACAACACTCAAGACCTTTTTCTTTCCATCAAAGTCGGCAAGACTTTTTTTAGAGAGATCGGTTGTAGTGAGGGAAAAGTCGAGCGCCTTGTCTCCGACTTGTAGTTGTTTACCTGTAAAGGTTACAGGATTTCCTAGAAAAGTGGTCATGAAACTACTCCATTCTTTTTTCTTTCATTTTACCGAGAATTGTCAGATTTTTCCAATGATTTGACTGAAAAATGAAAGATAAAAAAACGCCAATTCCGTGAGAACGACGTTTTTTAATGGATTACTTAGACAAACCTTCAGCAATCTTGTCAAGGTTGTATTTCATCATGTTGTAGTAGCTGTCACCTTCTTTACCTTCTTCAGCGATTGAGTCAGTAAAGATTTGTGCATAAATTGGGATATTTGTGTCTTGTGAAACAGTCTTCATTGGACGGTCATCGACACTTGATTCAACAAAGAGTGATGGAACTTTTGTTTGGCGAAGTTTTTCAACCAAGGTCTTGATTTGTTCAGGTGTTCCTTCTTCTTCAGTGTTGATTTCCCAGATGTAGGCACTTGGGACTCCGTAAGCTTTAGAGAAGTATTTGAAGCATCCTTCGCTGGTTACGATGAGTTTCTTCTCAGCAGGGATATTGTTAAACTTCTCTTTTGCTTCCTTATCCAGTTTATCTAGTTTTTCAGTATAGTCTTTGAGATTTTTTTCGTAGAATTCCTTGTTGCTAGGGTCTTTTGCAATGAGCTGTTTAGCGATATTTTTAGCATAAATCATCCCATTTTCAAGGTTGAGCCAAGCGTGTGGGTCTTCTTTGCCTTTTTCGTTTTGGCCCTCAAGGTAGATAACATCAACGCCTTCGCTAACTGCAAAGTAGTCTTTGTTTTCAGTTTTCTTGGCATTTTCTACTAATTTGGTAAACCAAGCATTGCCACCTGTTTCAAGGTTGATACCGTTATAGAAAATCAAATCAGCTTGAGAAGTTTTCTTAACGTCTTCAGGAAGTGGTTCGTATTCGTGTGGGTCTTGACCAACAGGAACGATACTGTGAAGATCAATCTTGTCACCAGCGATATTCTTGGTAATATCAGCGATGATTGAGTTTGTAGCAACAACTTTTAGTTTTTGACCAGAAGCTGCATCTTTTTTTCCGCTAGTACATGCGACAAGAGCAATAACAGAAAGAAAGAGAACAAGCAATGTACCTAATTTTTTCATTAGATTCCTCCAATTTATTGGGACTTTGCCCCTTATTTTAACAAATGTTTATTTTTTAGTTTCAAATATCGTTGTTTTGGAGCGATAAAGAAGCTAATGAGAAAGAAACTAGCAGCTGTGAGCACGATGCTCGATCCTGCTGCAAGATTTAAGCTATAGCCGATAAAGAGTCCCACAACAGAAGCAAGGGCTCCGAGACTTGATGAAAGGAAAATCATGCTCTTTAGGCTATTAGCATAGAGATAAGCCGTCGCAGCTGGGGTGATCAGCATGGCTACGATAAGAATAGTTCCAACACTTTGCATGGCGGTGACGGACACAAGAGTCAAGAGCACCATGAGCAGATAGTGGTAGAAATTGACGGGCATTCCCATGGCTTTAGCCAGAAGCTCGTCAAAGGATGTAATCAATAGTTGTTTAAAGAAAATCCCGATAATCAAGAGAATCAATGCCCCCATACCAATGGTAATCCACATGTCTGTATCTTGGACAGCGAGGATATTCCCAAAAAGGATATGGAAGAGGTCTGTCGAACTCTTGGCAACACTAATCAAGATGACACCTAAGGCTAAGAAAGATGAAAAGGTAATACCAATGGCAGTGTCACTCTTGATGATAGAGTTTCCCTTGATGTAGGTAATGATGATGGAAGCCATCAAACCAAAGATGATGGCTCCAATAAAGAAATCAATTCCCAGAATAAAGGAAAGGGCTACGCCAGGCAAAACTGCGTGAGAGATGGCATCTCCCATGAGAGACATTCCACGTAGGATGATAAAACATCCCACGGCTCCAGCAACGACTCCGATGACAATAGCTGTTATCAAGGCGTTTTGTAGGAAATGGAAATTTTGTAATCCATTGATAAATTCTGCTATCATAGGTCACCTCCATTGAAAAAGAGTTTGCTACCATAAGCCTTTTTGAGATTGGCCTCGGTAAAGGTTTCTTCGGTCGGACCAAGGTCTATTAATTCTCGATTGAGAAGCAAAACTTGGTCGAAATAATGGGGGACTTTACTGAGGTCATGATGGACGATGAGAACTGTTTTACCAGCTTTTTTAAGGTCTCTCAGCGTGTTCATGATAATCTCTTCACTAACCGAATCAATCCCGACAAATGGCTCATCTAAAAAGATGTAGTCAGCTTCCTGCACTAAGCAACGGGCAATCAAAACACGTTGGAATTGTCCTCCTGAGAGCTGGCTGATTTGGCGATTAGCATAGTCTGAGAGTCCAACGATTTCAAGTGCATCTGCCACTTTTTTCCAGTGGCTGGCTTTTAAGGTGTGAAAGAGCGGTATGGATGGATAGAGTCCTAGAGAGACACATTCCTTGACCTTGATAGGGAAATTGTAGTCGATATGGATTTTTTGCTCGACATAGGCAACTCGATTTAAAGATTTCTTGACTTCTTTGTCGTCGAGAAAGGCCTGACCTTCATGTGGGATAATTCCCAACATACCTTTTAATAAAGTTGATTTTCCAGCACCATTTGGACCAATAATTCCGGTAATAGTTGGTCCGTGGAGCACTAGTGAAATATCCTTTAGTGCCAGCGCTTCTTTGTAGGAGACGCTGAGGTGTTCAATACGTATCATAACAAATTCCTCCCTCCCGTATTTAATATACATTAAAAAAAAATTAAGTCAAGTTAATTTTTAAAAAATTTAATAAAATAACAATAAAATGAAAGATATAAGAAATTTATTTTTGATTGCATTCCCTAGATTTTTTTGCTAAGCTAGGAATAAGTGAAAATATGAAAGCGAGAACAAGATGACACGTTATCAAGATGATTTTTATGATGCAATCAATGGCGAATGGGAAAAAACAGCTGTGATTCCAGCTGACAAATCTCGAACAGGTGGTTTTATTGACCTTGATGAGGAAATTGAAGAGTTGATGCTGGCGACTACGGACAAGTGGTTGGCGGGTGAAGAGGTCCCAGAGGATGCTATCCTCGCAAACTTTGTTAAGTACCATCGTATGGTACGTGATTTTGACAAGAGGGAAGCTGATGGGATTAAGCCTGTCCTTCCTCTACTCAAGGAATACCAAGATCTGGAGAGTTTTGCAGATTTCACCAGCAAACTGGCAGAGTTCGAACTAGCTGGTAAACCAAACTTCCTTCCATTTGGTGTATCACCAGACTTTATGGATGCCAGAACCAATGTTCTCTGGGCAAGTGCACCAGGAACAATCTTGCCAGATACAACCTACTACGCTGAAGACCATCCTCAGCGTGAGGAACTCTTGACTCTTTGGAAGGAAAGTACCGCGAATCTTCTCAAAGCCTATGATTTTTCAGATGAGGAAATCGCAGACTTACTAGAGAAACGATTGGAATTGGACCGTCGAGTTGCAGCTGTGGTGCTTTCTAACGAAGAAAGTTCAGAATATGCCAAACTCTACCATCCACACGCTTATGAAGATTTCAAGAAATTTGCCCCTGCCCTCCCTCTGGATGATTTCTTCCAAGCAGTGATTGGACAAACTCCAGATAAGGTTATCGTAGACGAGGAACGTTTCTGGCAAGCAGCAGACCAATTCTATAGTGAAGAAGCGTGGCCTCTACTTAAAGCAACATTGATTTTGGGCGTTGTCAATCTCTCAACAAGCTATCTAACAGACGAGATTCGTGTCTTGTCAGGTGCTTATGGTCGTGCTCTTTCAGGTGTTCCAGAAGCTCAGGACAAGGTCAAGGCAGCTTATCACTTGGCCCAAGGACCTTTCAAGCAGGCTCTGGGTCTCTGGTATGCGCATGAAAAATTCTCTCCAGAAGCTAAGGCAGACGTAGAGAAAAAAGTAGCGACTATGATTGACGTTTATAAGGAACGCTTGGCTAAGAACGACTGGCTCACACCTGAAACGCGTGACAAGGCCATTGTCAAACTCAATGTCATCAAGCCTTATATCGGTTATCCAGAGGAATTGCCAGAACGCTACAAGGATAAGGTAGTGGACGAAACTGCCAGTCTCTTTGAGAATGCTCTAGCCTTTGCGCGTGTGGAAATCAAACACAGCTGGAGCGAGTGGAACCAACCGGTTGATTACAAGGAGTGGGGTATGCCAGCTCACATGGTCAATGCCTACTACAATCCTCAGAAGAACTTGATTGTCTTCCCAGCTGCCATTTTACAGGCTCCATTCTATGACTTGCATCAGTCGTCTTCAGCTAACTACGGTGGTATTGGTGCTGTTATTGCCCATGAAATCTCTCATGCCTTCGACACAAATGGTGCTTCCTTTGATGAAAATGGTAGCCTCAAGGATTGGTGGACAAAAAACGACTATGCTGCCTTCAAGGAAAAGACTCAAAAAGTTATCGACCAGTTTGATGGTCAAGAATCTTACGGAGCAAGGATTAACGGAAAACTAACCGTATCAGAAAATGTTGCCGACTTAGGAGGGATCGCTGCAGCCCTTGAAGCTGCCAAGAGAGAACCAGACTTCTCTGCTGAAGAATTCTTCCACAACTTTGCTCGTATCTGGCGTATGAAAGGCCGTCCGGAGTTGATGAAACTCATGGCCAGTGTCGATGTACACGCGCCAGCTAAGCTCCGTGTCAATGTCCAAGTACCAAACTTTGATGACTTCTTTACAACCTATGATGTCCAAGAAGGCGATGGTATGTGGCGTTCACCAGAGGACCGTGTGATTATTTGGTAAAACAAAAACCAAGGATAATTTCCTTGGTTTTTTTGCTTGCTAGAAAAAGGGATTAAAAGTCTTTTCGTGAGCGATAGTCGTAACTGGACCATGCCCAGGATAGACATCGTAGTTAGGAAGGGTGAAGAGTTGAGTTTGGATACTATGGAGGAGTTGTTCCGTGCTACCTGTAGGAAGGTCTGTCCGACCGATGGTTTCTCGGAAAAGAGCATCTCCCGTCAAGACTAGATGAGCATCAGGAAAGACGAGTGAAACGCCGCCGATAGAGTGCCCTGGGGTTGGTAGAACTGTAAAACGAAATTCCTCAAGCTGGTATTCCTCATGAAAGACAAAGGTGTGTTCTGCTGGTTTTGCGACCACATCTGCCATATCATCATGACGAGGGAGACCAGAGAGATTATCGATTGGAGTATAAAGCCAGCTAGCTTCACTCTCTGCTACATAAACTGGGGGATTTCCAAAAGTATCACGAACTAAGTCCAGACTCATAATATGGTCGTAGTGGGTGTGGGTCAGGAGAATCGCGCAGACTGGTTTGTTGATTTTTTCAATAGTCTTGCGGATAGCTTCCCAATGGCTACCTGGGTCAACCACAATTAGGTGTTGATCCCCTTCTAGATAATAAGTGTTTTCATAGGCAACGGGATTCACGGTTTTATGGATTTTCATAAATCTTCCTCTCTCAAAGAATGTATTAAACTAAGTATAGCATAGAAGAGGATACTTAGGGTATCAGAAAGTCTTTTTCGTACCTTGACGATTTTTCCAAGCTTGGTAGCGGGTGTCAATCAAGAGTTGGGTTAAGCGCCCCATGGTTTCTCTTTCTTCGGGAGTAAGGGATTGAGCTTGTACAAAGAGTTGATGAATGTGTTCAATGACATTGAAGGAAGAAAGATCGTTGATAGAGGAGATGCCCGCATCGAGAATGATTCCAAAAAAGAGGTCAAAGTAGAGTTGCAGTTCTTCGTCAGGAACTGTTTCAACCCATTCCTTGAAGGTTGTATCGACTTGCTGGCTGTCACTATTGGTCTCGTCCAGTTGGACAAAGTGTTTGTTTTCAACCTGCCAACTAAAGGTGTCGTGCTGGGCAAGGCCACCTAAGGCGGTGCTTCGAACGACGATTTTTTTATCCGGAATTTCCAGCATCATCCCGATAATAGAACCTTGTGGGATAAATACTTTCGTTCTTTCCATCATATTTTGATAGCCTGGTGTTTCGGTTAGTTCCTTGTGAAGTCCAGGGGCATCAAAAGTATAGACAGCGATAATGTTTTTCTGCAAGTTTGGATTAAGTTGACTGGCAGCATAGACAGCTAAATTGCCCCCTTTTGAGTGTCCTGCTAGGATAACCTTTTGGTTAGGATGTTGGGCAAAAAAGTCCTGTAAATACTGAAGAGCATGTTTTTGAGCTGGGATTTCCTTCATATAGGTCATATGGAAATCTTCTTTCCAGCCAATGATGCTGTCATCCGTCCCGCGAAAAACAAGCAAATAGGTATCGAGACTGATACGATAAGTCATAGCTGCGAACTGTTTTTGCAATTCAGGATCGATATCGTTGATAAAGTCTGAGAGCTTGCAATTTTTAAAGCGTTTGTGCTGAGCGAGTTGATCCAACAACTGGAGACGGTTTTTATTGGTCAGCATCGTCGTTTCTCTAGGAATTTGAGGTGCTAGATCTATGATGCGCTTTGGTTCTTGGGTAACTACATCATCAAAAGCAAGGTAGGTTAATTCAGTAAGGGCAAGAACATCTAACTCATTCACGGGGAGGTCATAAAAGGAATCGTATGCTACATCATTGAGGTAGTCAAAAATATTGGCCATAAAAGCTCCTTTCTCTATGTTTATCCTATCACATTTACCAAGAATTAGCTAGTGGGCTTACTAGATTTTGCTATACTGCTAGCGAGCTGGTTTAAATACAGGTTTACATTTTATCCATGGGGAAAATCTGTTATAATAAGAACAAAGGAGGAGCGCATGCACAAAATTTTGCTAGTAGAGGATGACCAAGTCATTCGGCAACAAGTGGGAAAACTGCTCTCAGAATGGGGCTTTGAGGTTATTTTGGTGGAGGACTTTATGGAAGTTTTGACTCTCTTTGTTCAGTCAGAGCCTCATTTGGTCCTTATGGATATTGGCCTGCCACTCTTTAATGGTTACCACTGGTGTCAGGAGATTCGTAAGATTTCTCAGGTACCTATCATGTTTCTGTCTTCGAGAGATCAGGCGATGGATATCGTGATGGCGATCAATATGGGTGCGGATGATTTTATAACCAAACCTTTTGACCAGCAGGTGCTCCTTGCCAAGGTTCAGGGATTGTTGCGCCGTTCTTATGAGTTTGGCCGAGATGAAAGTCTGCTGGAGTATGCGGGTGTGATCCTCAATACCAAGTCTATGGACCTGCACTATCAGGGGGAAGTCCTGAGTTTGACCAAGAATGAATTTCAGATTTTGCGGATTTTGTTTGAACATGCGGGTAATATCGTGGCGCGTGATGACCTGATGCGGGAACTCTGGAATAGCGACTTTTTCATCGATGACAATACCTTGTCTGTCAACGTTGCTCGCTTGCGCAAAAAGTTGGAGGAGCAAGGCTTGGCAGGATTTATCGAAACCAAGAAGGGAATAGGGTACGGACTGAAACATGCTTGATTGGAAATTATTTTTTCTGGCCTATCTGCGTTCTCGCAGTCGTCTTTTTGTCTATATTTTTTCATTGGGTTTTCTTGTTTTTCTCTTTCAGTTTTTATTCGCTAGTATAGGATTTTATTTCTTCTATTTTTTCCTCCTCAGTAGCTTTTTGACCCTTTTATTTTTGGTTTGGGATATTTTTGCAGAAGCTCAGGTTTACCGACAGGAAGTGCTCTATGCTGAAAGAGACCCAAAGTCTCCTTTGGAATGTGTGCTAGCGGAAAAACTCGAAGAGCGTGAGTCTGAATTGTATCAAAAGAAGTCAGAAGCCCAAAGTAAACTGACGGATTTGCTTGACTACTACACCTTGTGGGTTCATCAGATCAAGACCCCCATTGCGGCTAGTCGACTTTTAGTGGCAGAAGTTTCTGATCGGGAGGTCAAGCAGCAACTGGAACAGGAAATCTTTAAGATTGACTCCTATACCAATCTGGTGTTGCAGTATCTTCGTTTGGAAAGCTTCCACGATGACTTGGTATTTGAAAAGGTTCAAGTGGATGACTTAGTTAAGGAAGTGGTTCGTAAGTATGCTCTTTTCTTTATCCAAAAGGGACTGACGGTCAATCTACATGACCTTGACAAAATCATCGTGACCGATAAGAAGTGGCTGTTGGTCGTCATTGAACAAATCCTCTCAAACAGCCTCAAATACACCAAGAAAGGTGGACTAGAGATTTATATGGAAGGCCAGGAGCTCTGTATCAAGGATACGGGAATCGGGATTAAAAACAGTGATGTGCTCCGAGTCTTTGAACGTGGCTTTTCAGGATATAATGGTCGCCTAACCCAGCAGTCATCTGGACTTGGACTTTACCTATCTAAGAAAATTTCTGAAGAACTGGGTCACCAGATTCGTATCGAGTCTGAGGTCGGAAAAGGAACGATAGTGCGGATTCAGTTTGCTCAAGTGAACTTAGTCCTTGAGTGAGAAGAGTAGATAAGAGCCCAGGATAAGACAACTGGGCTTTTCTATTTTTAACTGTGTATCCTAGTAAATTATTTTATCTACTATAAACAAATCTCTGAGGGATATGAAGACCACGAACGAAAAGGTAGGTCTAGATCAAAAGCAGATTAAGCAAACCATTAACAAGCAAATCTTGACAGTTTTCTTCCTTCCTGTAATTTTTGCATTTCTCCATTGGCCTTTGCTTATCATATGCTTAGTTTAGTTCTCGAGGTCATTGAAGTAGTCGATGATACCATGAGGTTGACGATAACTTTCTCTATCTGTTCAATTGATAGATTTCTTCAGATAAAGACTGTAAAATTTTTGATATAATGTTAAGGATGGACTGACGGATATTTAAAGGATAATTTTCAAAAGAATAACAGGTGAGAATTAAAAATATGTAAGATTGGACAGAAGTTTCTCTACCATCATCCATGCAGAAACAAGATTATATGAAATAAAAGGAGTAACCAATGACCGGAAACTATTCAACACGTGAATACCGTGAGAAATTATATGATGATCTTCATGTTCGATTAAGAGATACAGTGATTTTGATGTGTGCGATTTTTATTGCCTCTATCGGCCTAAATATGAATTCAACAGCTGTCATTATTGGAGCCATGCTGATTTCCCCTCTTATGACATCGATTGTTGGGCTGGGGTTTGGTTTAGCTATTTTTGATACGCGTTTAATCAAGCAATCTCTAGAGGTTTTATTTACTCAAGTATTGGTTAGCTTGCTTGTCTCGGCTCTGTATTTCTGGATTTCTCCCTTATCTTATGAAAGTAGTGAATTGATTGCACGAACCTCTCCAACCATTTGGGATGTTCTCATTGCTATTGCTGGTGGGATAGCAGGCGTAATTGGTTCAAGGAAAAAAGAAGCAAACAATATCGTGCCAGGAGTAGCCATTGCAACAGCTCTGATGCCACCTATCTGTACTGCAGGCTATGGTTTAGCTAATGGAAATGTACGATTTTTATTTGGGGCTCTCTATCTTTTCTTGATCAACTGTGTCTTTATCATGCTAGTCAACATTGTTGGAACAAGAATTTTGATGAGGAAATCTCCCTTAAGTTCATTTAAGGAGCTAAATATTAAAATGAGAATTGGGTTGATATCCTTGATTGTATTATTGGTTCTTCCAGCTAGCTATTCAGCAGTCACTCTGTCGATAGATCAAGCGCGAAAAGAAGGAATCAAACAGTTTATAGCAAAAGAGTTCGCCAATCACACGGTCATTAATCAAGTCTACAAGTCAAGGAACAATGAATTGGTCTTGACGGTTGTTGGAGATCCGATTTCAGAAGAAGAATTAGAAACGCTCCACCAAAAACAAGCCTCTTACGGTATTCAATCTGTTCAATTGAAAGTCAATCAAGTTCATAATTCGACAAAATTAGACAGTGATACGACCAAGGAATTTTATGAAACCATTAACAAGTATATTGATCAAAAACTCTCTGAAAAGGATTCACAAAAAGATCTCGTAAAAGAAAATGAAGCAGATAAGGATTGAGGATATTGAACTGTTCTAACTCTTGAAAGCAAATCTTGGGAGGATATCCTATATCCAAAAACTAGTGGATAGAAAGGATTGTTTATGAGGATACCATTTGTGGTGGTTTAACCAATCACTACTAGCTCAGGTTAAATAAAATATAAAAAAGCAACAACTATTTCGGTTGTTGCTTTTTCTTACTGAAAAATGTTTCTCAGACAGTGATCGTTTTATTTCTCAACACGAGATTTGTTGGCGATATCAGCAAGGATTGCTGCTACAAACTCATCTACTGGGACAGTTTGTGTTTCTTTTTGGCCGTAGCGACGAACGTTGACAGTTCCGTCTTCCATTTCTTTGTCTCCAACGATCAATTGGTAAGGGATCTTGCTGGTTTGAGAAGCGCGGATTTTGAACTGCATTTTTTCATTGCGCTCATCTACGTCTGCACGGACACCACGGTCACGGAGTTTCTTAGCCACTTCCCAAGCGTAGTCCACGTGTTTTTCGTTAGATACTGGGATGAGGGTTACTTGGTGTGGTGCCAGCCATGTTGGGAAGGCACCCTTGTAGTTCTCAATCAAGATAGCTGTGAAGCGTTCCATGGTTGAGATAACCCCACGGTGAATCATGACTGGACGGTGTTCCTCACCATCTGCTCCAACATATTTGAGGTCGAAGCGTTCTGGAAGCAAGAAGTCAAGCTGGATAGTAGAAAGGGTTTCTTCTTTACCGAGGGCAGTTTTAACCTGGATATCCAATTTTGGTCCGTAGAAGGCTGCTTCACCTTCAGCTTCAAAGTAGTCCAGTTCCATATCATCCATAGCTGCTTTCAACATGCGTTGTGCATTTTCCCACATCTCATCGTTGTCAAAGTATTTGTGTTTATCTTCTGGGTCACGATAAGACAAGCGGAAACGGTAATCTGTCAAATTAAAGTCTTCATACACGTCGATAATCAATTGAAGAATTTTCTTGAATTCTTCCTCAATTTGTTCTGGAGCTACAAAAGTATGACCATCATTGAGGGACATTTCACGTACACGTTGAAGACCTGTAAGGGCGCCAGATTTTTCATATCGGTGCATCATGCCAATCTCAGCGATACGGATTGGTAATTCACGGTATGAGTGTACATGGTGTTTATAAACTTCGATATGGTGAGGACAGTTCATTGGGCGGAGGACAAACTCTTCACCGTCTCCCATGTCCATAGTTGGGAACATATCTTCACGGTAGTGATCCCAGTGACCAGAAGTTTTATAGAGTTCCACTGAGGCAATTGGTGGAGTGTAAACATGTTGGTAGCCTGCAGCGATTTCCTTGTCAACAATGTAGCGTTCCAATTCACGACGGATAGTTGCTCCGTTTGGTAACCAGAATGGTAAACCTTGTCCGACTTCTTGTGAAATCATGAAGAGATCAAGCTCTTTACCGAGTTTACGGTGGTCACGTTCCTTGGCTTCTTCACGCATTTGAAGGTAGTTCTTCAAGTCTTTCTTGTCAAACCAAGCTGTACCGTAGATTCGTTGCATCATCGCGTTGTCGCTATTTCCACGCCAGTAAGCACCAGCTACGTTGAGCAGGTGGAAGATTTGGATACGACCTGTTGATGGGACGTGAGGACCACGGCAGAGGTCCACGTATTCGCCCTGACGGTAGATAGTCAAACCGCCTTCGTCTTCTGAGTGTTCTTCAATCAATTCCAATTTGTAAGGGTCGTTCTTGAAGATTTCACGGGCCTCGTCTTTGGTAACTTCTTCACGGATTGATGGGAAGTTTTCTTTAACGATTTTTTTCATTTCTTCTTCGATACGAGGCAGGTCCTCGTTAGAGATTTGACCAGCAGTATTGTCGGTATCGTAGTAGAAGCCATCTTCGATAGCTGGACCGACACCCAAATGAATGTCTGGGAAGAGGCGACGAGCTGCTTGGGCAAACAAGTGAGCAGCTGAGTGGCGCAAGATTGGCAGAGCATCTTCGTGATCAGGCGTCACGATTTCGATGCTTCCATCTTCAGTGATAGCACGAGTTGTATCGATGAGTTTGCCGTTAAATTTACCAGCCAAGGCTTTTTTTGCTAGGGAATTGCTGATAGATTGGGCAATTTCAAAAGTAGTAACGCCAGATTCGAATTCACGAACAGCGCCATCTGGGAAAGTAATCTTAATCATGGTTTTCTCCTTAAATATTTATTCTATTTTTGTTGGACAATTTTAAGAGCCGAGCAACTTCTTCTGCAGTCTGATTTTCTGGTTGACTGCCATTTGTTACGAGACTAGAATAGCCTAATTTCATCGCTTCCTTACGAACCATTTGAGCAAAAAGAATATCTCGTTGCATCCAGTTTTCAAAAGCTTGCTCAGGGTTGGTTGTACCCTCTAAGACATAAGGAACCCATTCTCTCTGTATATAATGCTTTTTTTGAAAATCAGCTGTTGGAGTCAAGCATAGATAGGAAGACGTTGGACATTCAAGCTCCTTTACCAAGTGAGGCAAAAGTCCAGCTCCCTCCACCAAGAGAGGTCTGCTTTGATTTTTTATCAAGTAAGATTTTACATAAGGAAAAATCTTACTTGATAAAAGCGCCATTCTTCATCTGCCATCTCTTCTGGATTTCTCATCCAGATTTGTTCTGGATTTCTATCCTGCCTAAGAAGGCAAATCGGCTGTGAGTCTGCACTTGCTTGACTCATCATCTCTTCTATCAAATCATCCAGTTTGATATGAAGTAGTTGATACTGTCTAGCAAGAAGTGAGGCAATTGTTGACTTTCCACTGCAAGGTGATCCGCCAATCATATAAAGCATCGTTCTTCCTCCTTCTGACAAAACAAAAAGCGACATCCTCGAAAGGACGTCGCAACGTGGTTCCACCTTCATTTATGTTCCTCAAAAAAGAGGGACACCTCAGATTGGCTTTAACGTAGCCACCGTTTTATGTTTGCATAAAAGTCAGTAGAGTAGTATCAGTTTAGGCTTTCTATGCGTTTCCAGCAACCACGCACTCTCTAGTAGAAAGGGACTAAGTGACTTGTCTCTATGCATTATTATAGCATGATTGAGAGAATTTTCAAGGATTTTGTGAAAGTTTTTTGTTTTTTCCTTGCTGGAGCATGTATTTGATACCTGAACCAGAAGCCATACCAAGTAGGGCAAAGAGTTCATAAGCTAGGAAATAAACGAGAATGAATTCATTGAAAGTAATGATGGTAAAGCAATAGAGAAGAGCAATACCAAGCAACCACCACAGTGAGAATTGGAAACGGTAGCTATAAAGAAGGGATACGATAAAGGTTGCCAAAGGTGAAAAGAGGATGATGTTGTAAATGTAAAGCCCCTTCAGTGTATATGGGTCAGAGATGAATAGAGATAGGAGTTCATAGAGTGGCCAGTAAAAAAAGAAAATGACAAGGTAGTATGGGATATACTTAAGATAATTCCGCATGGCAATAGTCCTCCAATCTGGAAAAATTGAGAGAGGTTGAATACCACATAATCCTAAATGAAGGGGAGCTCTCTACCTATATTATAGCACATCTTGGAAGCCTTTACAAGTCAATCCAGTGAGTAGTGATAGTGCTCTTTTTGAGTGTTTTCTGCTATAATACTAACAAAAGAAGTAAGAGGAAATGAGGAGAAAGGATGACGAAAATAGCAGTTCTTTCAGACATACATGGGAATACGACAGCCTTGGAAGCTGTACTGGCTGATGCTAAAAAGGCAAAGGTAGATGAGTACTGGCTTTTGGGGGATATTCTTATGCCGGGAACGGGACGTAGAAGGATATTGAATCTTTTAGCGGCTTTGCCTATTACTGTAAGAGTTCTTGGTAATTGGGAGAATAGTCTCTGGCGAGGTTTGCATCGTAGGCTAGATTTGACAAAAGCTAGTCATCGCTACCTCCTACGTCAATGCCAGTATATATTAGAAGAAATCAGCCCTGAAGAAATCGAAGACCTCCACAATCAACCCATGCAAGTTCATCGTCAGTTTGGTGATTTGATGGTGGGAATCACTCACCATCTCCCTGATAAAAACTGGGGTAGGGAGTTGATTCATACGGGAAAACAAGAAGATTTTGATAGATTAGTGACGGAACCGCATGCCTCCATCGCAGTATATGGTCATATCCACCAACAGTTGCTTCGTTATGGAAGTGATGGACAGTTGATTCTTAATCCAGGGTCCATTGGACAACCCTTCTTTTTAGATGCGGGATTACGTAAGGACCTACGGGCCCAGTATATGATTTTAGAGTTTGATGAAGGAGGTTTGTCTGATGTTGATTTTCGTCGAGTGGATTATGATGTAGAAGCCGAATTGCAGTTGGCCAAAGATTTAAAGCTTCCCTATTTCCAGATCTACTATGAAAGTTTGGTAAATGGGATTCACCACACTCATAACCAGGAACTTCTGTATGAGATTGCCCAAGAACAGGGGCATGATATTGAGTTGGATGCATGGTTAGATAGTAGTAATGATTGACATGACATCAAAAAGGGGTATAATGAGTATGAGAAGAGAGATGATGAGAATCTCAGGTGAAAGGGGAACAAAATGCAAATTTCAAGTCGATTTACCATTGCGACCCATATGCTAATTATCATTGCTATCAAGGGCCGGGAAAGCAAGGTGACCAGTGATTTTCTCGCAGCTAGCGTTGGAGTTAATCCAGTCATTATCCGTAAGACTTTGTCGCAACTCAAAAAAGCTGGATTGATTTCAGTTGCTCGTGGGACGGGTGGTACCGAAATTATCAAAGACCTCCAAGATATTAGCCTTTTTGATGTTTATCAGGCAGTCGAATGTTTAGGAAAATCTGGTAAGCTCTTTAGTTTCCATGACAATCCCAATCCTAACTGTCCAGTAGGGGCTAATATTCATAAGGTCTTGGATCAGAAATTGCTGGATATCCAAGTAGCTATGGAAAATCAACTTCGTCAGATGAGTCTGGCTCAGGTTGTGGCAGATGCAGAAGCAAGAATTGTAAAATAAGAGGGCTAGGCTCCTCTTTTTCTATTGCCACAATTATGGTACAATGTAGTCATCAAAGGAGGAGACTATGTACTTTATCACAGGATTTTTTGTCCTACTTTTTCTCGTTTCGTTTTTAAGGGACAATCGCAGTCTCTGGAATCCAGCTCTCTTACTTTTGTCTCTGCTCTTTTCTTATATGTCCATTGCCAATCTTTTTTACGAAGCTGGACAGAAAGAAGTGCACATGGTTTTCTTTGCAGGGATTTTTCTCCTGCTGCCTCTTTTAGTTTTTCTAAGTGGTTTTTTCCTTATTTATAATGGATTTGTGTTATTGAAAAAAGAAGGAAAATCCAAGGCAAATTATTTGTCTCTAGGATTAGGTTGTGTGATTCTATTCTTTTTTGTGATCATGGCGGTTCGAGTGAGCGATACCAAGGGCTTGTTTTATACCAATCATCTAGTGAATATTATCTTTTTCTTTTTGATTTATTCGTATTTAATTTTTGGTTTTGCCTTTGCAGGATTTCTGCTTTATTCTATTTTGTATCTTTTTATTCCTAAGAAAAAATATTATGATTTTATTATCATTCACGGAGCAGGCTTATTGAATGGAGAAAAAGTGACTCCCTTACTCAAGAGTCGCATTGACAAGGCAGTAGAAGCTTATCACCAGTCTCTCAATCCCAATGTTAAAATCATCGCTAGTGGTGGTCGAGGAGGGGATGAGAAGATTTCCGAGGCTCAGGCAATTTGTAATTATTTGTTGGAAGAGACGGATGTTCCGAGAGAAGCGATTCTCCTAGAGGAAGACTCAACGACGACCTATGAGAATCTTCTCTTCTCAAAAGAAATGGGTGAGAAGCTGGTGGCTAGTCCACGTTTTCTTTTTGTGACCAATGATTACCATGTTTTTCGTACCAGTACCTATGCTCGCCGTATTGGGATGAAGGGAGATGGCCTTGGTTGCCGTACAGCTGCCTACTATATTCCATCGGCCTTTATTAGAGAATATATTGCTCTATGTGTGAAGATGAGATGGCTTTTTATCGCTTTCTATGTTTTGTTGATTTTAGCTCTGATTTTCTCTTATAGAGGTATTCTATGGTAATATGTAAAATTCATATTGTAATTCTTGTTAGAATCTCTAAAAAATCCTGTAGTAACCCTAAGGGAAAAAGTGTCACTAGTAATGAAAGAGCAGGGTAAGTGATTGTGAGTGCGGTTTTTGGAACAGCTTCATGATTGCTCGTCAATCAATTGAACAATTTCTAACCTAGTTACAGATTTTCAGAGAGAGCCAAAAATAGGCAACTGAATATGAGTAGACTAGAATTTTACAGTCAACGACAAATAAAAATGTGAACAACAACAGAGGTTCACATTTTCTTTTTGGTCTATGGCAAAATGGCTTTTAGTTCCTTCAGGATAGTTTGCAAGGTTACGATCGCTTGTTCTCCTTGTTGTGGTTGATAGAGTAGTTGGAAATACTTGCGAATAGTTTCTTCAAATTGTTTAGGGAGGAGGGTACAATTGGTCTTTGCGTACTCCAACATTCGTTTTTCACCAGGATGGGTTTGCTCATTGAGCGCAAATAACAAGTCAAAGTAGGAAGCAAAAAATTCACTTGTACGATGATTCATACTGAGAAAATCTTGGCGTTTGATAGCTTTTTCTATTTGGTGAGAGAAGGCAGGCATGGCTTGTTCTAGCAAAAGGAGTTGCCTTTCAATGATATGCTTTTTGAGTTCCTGTGGATAGGGAATCTGGTAAGTCTTTTGGAGCGAAGCATAGTTTCCATTCGGATCGTATAGAATCTTGCTGTGGAGTAGATTATGCCACATGCAAGTTGTATAAGCATTTTGAGCTTTGTGTTGAAAAACGGTTGAGTTCAATTCTTGTTCAAACGACTCCAGAGAACGATAAATCAACTCGATTTGGATACCGTTGTTTAGTACACAGTCATCCTCTAATTCCCAAAACTGGTTTCCAATTTCCATATAGGAGCAATAGTTGCTAAGAATGATTTGACGAGTTTTCTCGTCAATAGGTGAGTTAAGATAGACATAGACATCATAGTCAGAATTTTGATCATAGTCTTGTCCTGCACGTGAACCACCAAGAGCGATAGCTTCTACTTGTTCCAGTTGAGAGAATTCTTTGCAAAGTTCGTGGATCATGATTTTTCTCCTTGCTTTATGGTTTTAAAGTCATTTTACCAAAAAGTAAAACGTTTGCATAGCATTGAGTTGCCCTTTTTCATTTATAGCAAAAAATGTGAACCCTTGTTTTGAGTTCACATTTCTTTCTTTATTCTGCGGCTTGTTGCCAACGTTTTGCTAGCATATGAGACAGGCTAGAAATGGCAAAGTTAAAGATAAAGTAAATCAAGGCAATCAGGATATAAAGACTGAAGACCTGCTCTGGTTCGAAATAACGTCCCATGAGAATTTGACTGGCGCCAAAGAGTTCTTGTAGAGCGATAACAGAGTAGAGCAGACTGGTATCCTTAATCACGGTTACAAACTGAGAAATGATGGCTGGCAGCATTTTGCGAATAGCTTGTGGGAGAATGATGTGGTAGAGGATTTGCGCAGAGGTAAATCCTTGCGACATTCCTGCTTCGTATTGTCCCTTGTCTACGGCATTGAGGCCGCCTCGGATAATCTCAGCTAGGGCTGCTGAGGTAAAAAGAGTAAAGGCTGTAATGCCAGCTGGTGTCGACTTCATCTTGAAAACCAAAAAGATGGTGAAAATCCAGAGAAGGTTAGGAACGTTACGTACAAACTCGATATAAATGCTGGAGATGATCCGCAAGACAGGATTTTTCCCATTTCTCATGACAGCTAGTACTGTTCCGATAAGGGTTGATAGGACGATAGCAATCAGAGAAATGTAGAGGGTTAAGCCAAATCCTTTAAAGATAAAGATTAGGTTATCTGGGGTCAAAACTTCTAAAATAGATTCCATAGTAACCTCCTAAAGTGAATAGGCTTTTTTGTTGGCTTGCTCCATCTTGCGACCAAATTGGGCGACAGGGAAGCAAAGGGCAAAGTAGAGAAGAGCAGCACCTAAAAAGGCTGGAATGTAGTTTCCGTATAGAGCCGACCAAGACTTAGTCACAAACATCAAGTCCACTCCAGAGATGATGGCAACTGTAGAGGTGTTCTTGATGAGATTAACGATTTGGTTGGTCAATGGAGGGAGAATGATACGGAAGGCCTGAGGCAAGATAATTAAGCGCATGGCACTGATATAGGTAAAACCTTGTGACAAGGCGGCCTCCATCTGACCACTAGGAATAGACTGAATCCCTGAACGAATCACCTCAGCAATATAGGCTCCGTGATAGAGTCCCACGCAGAGTACAGCTGTCCAATAAATCGGAATCATGATGGTGTGATCACTGATAAGAGGCAAACCATAAAAGACGATGACAAACTGCACCAAGAGGGGAGTATTTTGGTAAAATTCGACAAAGATACGAGCTAAAATTCTTAAAATTTGATGTTTGCTAGTTGATAGGACTCCAAAGATGATTCCTAAGACCATAGCTAAGATAAAGGATCCAATCGCTAGGGCAAGGGTGAAGAGGAAACCGTTGAAAAATTGTCCGAAGTCCTGAAAATAGGCTATCCAAGATGATAAATCTGTCATGGGGTGTCCTCCTTAATCTGCGGTATGGCTAGATGGTTTGAGCTTGTAACGGTCATAGAGTTTCTGCAAACTACCATCCTTGATCCATTTAGTGACCAAGGTATCAAGATAGTCGTTTAGCTCGGTGTTTGACTTCTTGGTGACGATACCGTAGTCAGATGGCTTAAAACTATCATCTAGCAGTTCTGTTCGTTTACTAGTGTAGCCAGACAGGATAGAGCGGTCAACGGAAAAGGCATCAATACGGTGAGCGTGAAGGGAAGTAATCAATTCTGGGTAGGAACCAAGTTCGACGAATTTAAAGGTTAGATCTTTCTTTTTGCCCAGTTCAGTAATCAAGCGCTGGGTAATGGATCCTTGGGCAACCCCAATCGTTTTACCGTTTAGGTCTTCAATGCTTTTGATGTTGGCAGATTTGTTGACCAAAAAGCCAGAAGCGTCCGTATAGTAGGGGCTGGTGAAGTTGTAGAGTTTTTTGCGTTCGTCTGTGATGGTAAAGGTTGCGATATCCATATCGACCTGTTCATTGTCTAAAAGGGGTCCACGGGTTTGAGCGGTAACAGGCACATAGCGAACCTTGACCTTGAGCTCATCAGCTACCATCTTGGCTAAGTCAGTTTCAATACCAGAATAGGTCCCTGTCTTGGGGTCCTTGTAGCCGAAATTGGGAACGTCTTGTTTGACACCAACAACTAGCTCGCCTCTTTTTTGAATGTCTGCGACACTGGTATCAGCCTGAACTGGTTTGGCAGCAACAAGGCTGAAAAGGCTAATTAATAATGCGGATAAAAAGAATTTCTTTTTCATAGGCGCCTCCTTATTTGACTTTGTCACTTTCGTGGTTGATAATTTTGCTGAGGAATTGTTGGGCACGGGGTTCGCTTGGATTGTCGAAAAAGTCATCGACATCTGTCGTATCCACCAAAACTTCTCCGTCGGCCATAAAGATGACACGGTCAGCAACTTCACGGGCAAAGCCCATTTCGTGGGTAACGATGATCATGTTCATCCCGTCATGTGCCAGTTTTTGCATAACTGCTAGGACATCTCCGATAGTCTCAGGATCAAGAGCAGATGTTGGCTCATCAAAGAGGAGGAGTTCGGGATGCATAGCGAGTCCGCGTGCGATGGCAATCCGTTGTTTTTGTCCACCAGATAGCATGACCGGATAGGAATCTTTCTTGTCCCACATGTTTACAAATTCCAGATATTTTTGGGCTGTTTTTTCAGCTTCTTTTTTATCAATTCCTAGAACTTTTATGGGTGCAAGTGTCACGTTTTCTAACACTGTTTTATGTGGATAGAGGTTGAAATGTTGGAAAACCATGCCGACTTCCTTACGAAGAGGAACTAAATCTTTCTGGCTGGCACCTGCTACTTGGTGTCCATTGACTAGGAGACTTCCTTTGTCAATAGCCTCTAAACCATTAATCGTACGGATAAGAGTGGACTTCCCAGAACCAGAAGGTCCAAGCAGGACAACAACTTGTCCTTTTTCAAAACGGAGATTGATGTCGCGGAGTGCGTGGTAGTCTCCGTAATATTTTTCGACGTGTTTAAATTCTACTAAAGCCATGAGAGATCTCCTTTGTGTTAGATTTTATAACATGATTCTACACCAAAAGAATGTTCTTGTCAAATCATATCTGAAAAAATTCACTAAAATTTTATAAAAAAGCAATCTGGATAGAGAAAATGCCTAAATCGTGTTATAATGAAACGATAGAATTCTTAGAAAGAGTGGATGTTTTTTTGATAACTCCTACTTATGAATGGCAGTTTGCCCCGCAGGTTGAAGATGCGGATTTTACAAAGATAGCCAAGAAGGCTGGGCTGGGTCCTGAGGTGGCTCGGTTATTATTTGAAAGAGGGATTCAGGATGAAGAAAGTCTAAAGAAGTTTTTAGAACCTTCTTTAGAGGACTTACATGATCCCTATCTGCTCCATGATATGGATAAGGCAGTGGAACGGATTCGTCAGGCCATTGAAGAAGGGGAGAATATCCTCATTTACGGTGACTATGATGCTGATGGTATGACTTCGGCCTCTATTGTTAAGGAAAGTTTGGAACAGCTGGGCGCAGAGTGTCGTGTTTACCTGCCCAATCGCTTTACAGATGGCTATGGTCCTAATACTAGTGTTTATAAATACTTTATCGAGCAAGAGTGGATTTCCTTGATTGTGACGGTGGATAATGGGGTTGCTGGTCACGAAGCCATTGATTTTGCCCAGTCTATGGGAGTGGATGTCATTGTGACCGACCACCATTCTATGCCGGAAACTCTTCCTGATGCCTATGCCATTGTTCACCCTGAGCATCCGGATGCGGACTATCCTTTCAAATGTTTAGCTGGTTGTGGAGTGGCTTTCAAGCTGGCTTGTGCCCTTTTAGAAGAAGTGCAAGTGGAATTGCTTGATTTGGTTGCTATCGGAACCATTGCAGATATGGTGAGTTTGACGGATGAAAACCGTATCATGGTTCAATATGGTCTGGAAATGTTGGGGCATACTCAGCGCATCGGTTTACAAGAAATGCTAGACATGGCTGGGATTGCTGCGAATGAAGTGACAGAAGAAACGGTTGGCTTTCAGATTGCCCCTCGTTTAAATGCCTTGGGGCGCTTGGATGATCCGAATCCAGCCATTGATTTGTTGACTGGATTTGACGATGAGGAAGCGCATGAGATTGCCCTCATGATTCACCAGAAAAACGAAGAGCGCAAGGAAATCGTTCAGTCAATTTATGAAGAAGCTAAGGCCATGGTGGATCCTGAGAAGAAGGTCCAGGTTTTGGCCAATGAAGGCTGGAATCCTGGCGTTCTGGGTATCGTGGCTGGGCGCTTGTTGGAAGAACTAGGGCAGACAGTCATCGTTCTTAATATAGAAGATGATCGTGCCAAGGGTAGCGCTCGTAGTGTGGAAGCGGTCGATATTTTTGAGGCTCTGGATCCCCATCGAGATCTCTTTATCGCCTTTGGCGGCCATGCTGGTGCAGCAGGAATGACGCTGGAAGTTGAGAAACTTTCAGATTTATCTCAGGTTTTGGAAGACTATGTCTGTGAAAAAGGTGCAGATGCTAGTGGCAAGAACAAGTTAAATCTAGATGAAGAGTTGGATTTGGAGACTCTTAGTTTAGAAACGGTTAAAAGTTTTGAACGTTTGGCACCTTTTGGGATGGACAATCAGAAACCTGTTTTTTATATCAGGGATTTCAATGTCGAAAGTGCTCGTACAATGGGAGCAGGCAATGCCCACCTCAAACTAAAAATTTCCAAGGGTGATGCGAGTTTTGAAGTGGTAGCCTTCGGACAAGGTAGTTGGGCGACAGAGTTTGCTCAAACCAAGAATCTAGAATTGGCAGTCACCCTGTCTGTCAATCAATGGAATGGCCAAACTGCCCTCCAGTTGATGATGGTAGATGCGCGTGTGGAGGGTGTTCAACTCTTTAATATTCGTGGGAAGAATGCAGTCTTGCCAGAAGGAGTTCCAGTCTTGGACTTTTCTGGAGACTTGCCAGATTTAGCGACTAGTGATGCTGTGGTTGTGAAAACCATTCCCGAGGATATTACCTTGCTGAAGACCATTTTTCAGGAGCAACATTTCTCTGCCGTCTATTTCAAAAATGACATTGACAAAGCCTATTATCTGACAGGTTATGGGACCAGAGAGCAGTTTGCCAAATTGTATAGGACCATTTACCAGTTCCCAGAGTTTGATATTCGCTACAAGTTGAAAGATTTGGCGGCTTATCTCAATATCCAACAAATCTTGCTGGTCAAGATGATTCAAGTCTTTAAAGAGCTAGGTTTTGTGACGATCAAAGATGGGGTCATGACAGTCAATAAAGAAGCGACGAAAAGGGAGATTGCTGAAAGTCAGATTTACCAAAATCTCAAACAAACCGTCAAAGACCAAGAAATGATGGCGCTGGGGACAGTGCAAGAAATGTATAACTTTTTGATGAGAAAAGAGTAGAAGTTAGGAGAGAGTTGGGCAACCAGCTCTTTTTTGAAAACAAATCTTCATTTTGAAAATCATCAAAAAAATGGTATAATGGTAGGAAAAGATTCGGCTGAGAGTTTGAGAACTTTTAGAATAAGAGGGTGAACCTACCCTATAATCAAGATAAACTAAGGTTTCGGAGGAAAAATGAGTAATATCAGTTTAACAACACTTGGTGGTGTGCGTGAAAACGGGAAAAATATGTACATTGCTGAGATTGACAATTCAATTTTTGTTTTGGATGCGGGGCTTAAATACCCTGAAAATGAACAGCTTGGGGTCGACGTCGTCATTCCAAATATGGAATACCTTTTTGAAAATAGTGATCGTATCGCTGGAGTCTTCTTGACCCACGGACATGCAGATGCCATTGGAGCTCTGCCTTATCTTTTGGCAGAAGCGAAGGTGCCTGTGTTTGGTTCTGAGTTGACCATTGAGTTGGCGAAACTCTTTGTCAAAGGAAATGATACGGTTAAGAAATTCAATGACTTCCATGTGATTGATGAAAACACGGAGATTGACTTTGGGGGAACGGTGGTTTCCTTCTTCCGTACGACTCACTCCATCCCGGAAAGCCTGGGAGTTGTGTTAAAAACACCAAAAGGGAACATTGTTTACACAGGAGACTTCAAATTTGACCAGACGGCTAGCGAATCCTATGCGACGGATTTTGCACGTTTAGCCGAAATCGGCCGTGACGGTGTCTTGGCACTTCTCAGTGATTCTGCGAATGCAGACAGCAATATTCAGGTGGCGAGCGAGAGTGAAGTTGGGGATGAAATTACCCAAACCATCGCTGACTGGGACGGTCGTATCATCGTTGCAGCAGTTGCCAGCAACCTTTCTCGTATCCAGCAGGTTTTTGATGCGGCTGCGGAGACTGGTCGCCGAGTCGTTTTGACTGGATTTGATGTTGAAAATATCGTTCGTACAGCGATTCGTCTCAAAAAATTGTCTCTAGCTAATGAAAGTCTCTTGATCAAACCAAAAGAAATGTCTCGTTTCGAAGACCATGAGTTGATTATCTTAGAGACTGGTCGTATGGGTGAACCCATCAATGGACTTCGCAAGATGTCCGTTGGGCGCCACCGTTATGTAGAAATCAAGGATGGAGACTTGGTTTATATTGTAACAACTCCATCCACCGCTAAAGAAGCAGTTGTGGCTCGCGTTGAAAATATGATTTACCAAGCTGGTGGTGTGGTAAAACTCATTACCCAGAGTTTGCGAGTATCAGGACACGGAAATGCGCGTGATTTGCAGTTGATGATCAATCTTTTGCAACCGAAATATCTTTTCCCTGTCCAAGGGGAGTACCGTGAGTTGGATGCGCATGCCAAGGCTGCCATGGCAGTTGGAATGTTGCCAGAGCGCATTTTCATCCCTAAAAAGGGAACGATCATGTCCTATGAACATGGAGACTTCGTCCCAGCTGGAGCAGTTTCTGCAGGCGATGTCATGATTGATGGGAATGCCATTGGTGATGTTGGGAATGTCGTTCTTCGCGACCGTAAGGTCTTGTCAGAGGATGGAATCTTTATCGTGGCTATCACTGTTAACCGTCGTGAGAAGAAGATTGTGGCTAAGGCTCGTGTTCATACGCGTGGATTTATCTACCTTAAGAAAAGTCGCGACATTCTCCGTGAAAGTTCAGAATTGATTAACCAAACGGTAGAAGAGTATCTTCAAGGGGATGACTTTGACTGGGCAGATCTCAAAGGCAAAGTTCGTGACAATTTGACCAAGTACCTCTTTGATCAAACCAAGCGTCGCCCAGCAATTTTGCCAGTCGTGATGGAAGCTAAATAATAAGCAGAATACCTACGGAAAAAGTCGATATTCGGCTTTTTCTTATAGAATAGTAAAAGGAGAAAATCATGGCAGTTATGAATATTGAGTATTACTCAGAAGTTTTGGATATGGAGTGGGGTGTTACCGTACTCTATCCGGATGCTAGTCGGGTGACTGAACCGGATTGCGCAGATATTCCCGTTCTTTACCTTTTGCACGGAATGTCAGGAAATCAAAATAGCTGGCTCAAACGTACCAATGTCGAGCGCTTGTTGCGTGGAACCAATCTCATTGTTATCATGCCCAATACAAATAATGGCTGGTACACAGATACTCAGTATGGCTATAACTACTATACTGCTCTAGCAGAAGAACTCCCCCAAGTCATGAAACGTTTCTTCCCCAATATGACCAGCAAGCGAGAAAAGACTTTTATAGCAGGCCTCTCCATGGGAGGTTATGGTTCCTTCAAACTCGCTCTATCGACGAATCGTTTTTCTCATGCGGCTAGTTTTTCTGGTGCGCTCAGTTTTCAGGATTTTTCTCCTGAAAGTCAGGATCTGGGATCTCTTGCCTACTGGCGAGGAGTTTTTGGAGAGATTAAAGACTGGACAGCTAGCCCTCATTCGCTTGAAAGTATGGCTGCAAAATCCGATAAAAAGACCAAACTATGGGCTTGGTGTGGGGAACAAGACTATCTTTACTCTGCCAATAATCTCGCAGTGAAAAACCTCAAAAATCTTGGTTTTGAGGTGAACTATAGTCATAGTTCAGGTAAGCACGAGTGGTACTACTGGGAAAAACAATTGGAACGTTTTTTGGCTACTCTACCAATTGACTTTGTCTTGGAAGAACGCTTATCTTAGTTTTAGGTTTCTTTCAGCTTTCTTCAGTAAAATAGAGAATCTATCTTGATCAAGGAAAATGTGATTTCAAGATAGGTTCTTATTTTTATGAAAGGTGGAGCGTCATGTTCTGGATTATTCGATTATTGTTCCGTTTTCTTTTGGGAATTTGGCGTTTCTTCTGGCGTCTGGTTTGGACTGTGGTTATTCTACTTCTCATTGCTTTTGGAGTGGTTTGGTATCTGTCTGGTAATTTTCATTCTGCGGTCAATCAGGTTGAAAAAATGAGTAAGATTGGTCAAGGTGGCTGGAATCAATGGAAAGAGACGGGAACGCTGGAAGTCTTGTCTCAGACAGACAGTCACCAACATGCAGAAGGCAAGTGGGCTCAGGCCTCAGCTCGCATCTATATTGAGCCTCAAATGGATGAGACCTTCCAAGCTGCCTATGCAGAAGCTATAAAAAACTGGAATCAAACGGGAGCTTTTAGCTTTGAGGTGGTAGCGGACTCTAGCCAAGCAGATATTGTGGCAAGTGAAATGAATGATGGATCGACAGCTGTAGCTGGTCAAGCCGAGAGTCAAACCAATCTCTTGACCAATCAATTTATATCTGTAACAGTTCGCCTAAATCACTATTATCTATCCAACTCAAACTATGGTTATTCTTATGAACGGATTGTGCACACGGCGGAGCACGAGCTGGGGCATGCTATCGGATTGGATCATACCAACGAGATTTCTGTCATGCAGCCAGCAGGTTCCTACTATGGGATTCAGCCTCGGGATGTGACAGCTGTTCAAGAACTCTATACCAGTAGCGACTAGATGAAGTCGATACAATCTGAAATGAAATCAAAGCTCCTCCATCAAGTGATAGGTGGGGCTTTTTGTTCGTCCTGTTACAGCCTTTTTGCTATAATGGAACTATGAATAACTTGATTAAATCAAAACTAGAGCTCTTGCCGACTAGTCCTGGATGCTACATTCACAAGGATAAAAATGGCACTATTATCTATGTAGGAAAGGCTAAAAATCTGCGCAATCGCGTGCGGTCCTATTTTCGTGGGAGTCACGATACCAAGACGGAAGCTCTGGTATCTGAGATTGTAGATTTTGAATTTATCGTTACCGAGTCTAATATCGAGGCCCTTCTGCTGGAAATCAACCTCATCAAGGAAAACAAGCCCAAGTACAATATCATGCTCAAGGATGATAAGTCCTATCCCTTTATCAAAATCACCAATGAACGCTATCCACGACTCATCATTACTCGTCAGGTCAAGAAGGACGGAGGACTCTACTTTGGCCCCTATCCAGATGTAGGGGCAGCCAATGAAATCAAGAGACTACTGGATCGGATTTTTCCTTTTCGTAAGTGTACCAATCCGCCGTCTAAGGTTTGTTTTTACTACCATATCGGCCAGTGTATGGCCCATACCATCTGTAAAAAAGATGAGGCCTATTTCAAGTCCATGGCTCAGGAGGTTTCTGATTTTCTAAAAGGACAGGATGACAAAATCATCGATGATCTCAAGGGGAAGATGGTAAAGGCAGCACAAAGTATGGAGTTTGAACGGGCGGCGGAATACCGTGATTTGATTCAGGCCATTGGAACACTTCGGACCAAGCAACGGGTCATGGCCAAAGATTTGCAAAATCGGGACGTCTTTGGCTACTATGTGGATAAAGGCTGGATGTGTGTTCAGGTTTTCTTTGTCCGTCAAGGCAAGCTCATCGAGCGGGATGTCAATCTCTTCCCCTACTACAATGATCCGGACGAGGACTTTTTGACCTATGTAGGACAATTTTATCAAGAAAAATCTCACCTAGTTCCCAATGAAGTATTGATTCCGCAGGATATTGACCAAGAAGCGGTCAAGGCTTTGGTGGATACCAAGATTGTCAAACCCCAGCGTGGAGAGAAGAAACAGCTGGTCAATCTAGCCATCAAAAATGCCCGTGTTAGCCTGGAGCAGAAGTTCAATCTGCTAGAAAAATCTGTCGAAAAGACACAAGGAGCTATTGAAAATCTAGGACGCTTGCTTCAAATACCAACTCCGGTTCGCATTGAGTCCTTCGACAACTCCAATATCATGGGGACCAGTCCGGTGTCTGCCATGGTGGTCTTTGTCAATGGTAAACCAAGTAAAAAAGATTACCGTAAGTACAAAATCAAGACGGTGGTTGGACCAGACGACTATGCCAGTATGAGAGAAGTTATCCGCAGACGTTATGGCCGAGTTCAACGTGATGGTTTAACTCCGCCAGATTTGATTGTCATCGATGGGGGACAAGGTCAGGTCAATATCGCTAAGCAAGTCATTCAAGAGGAGCTGGGCTTGGACATTCCGATTGCTGGGCTGCAAAAGAATGATAAGCACCAAACCCATGAGCTGCTCTTTGGAGATCCGCTTGAGGTGGTGGAGTTGTCTCGTAATTCTCAGGAATTTTTCCTCCTCCAACGCATCCAGGATGAGGTGCACCGCTTTGCTATCACTTTCCACCGCCAACTGCGCTCCAAAAACTCCTTTTCATCACAATTGGATGGGATTGAAGGTTTGGGACCTAAACGCAAGCAGAATCTTATGAAGCATTTTAAATCTCTCACTAAAATCAAGGAAGCCAGTGTGGATGAGATTGTCGGAGTTGGGGTGCCAAGGGCAGTCGCAGAAGCTGTTCAGAGAAAGTTGAACCCTCAGGAAGAAGTGGAATGGGCTCAAGTAGCGGAACCATTAAAAGAATTAGAATAAGTATCTAGATAGAAAGTAGAAGAAATGAATAGGATTGAGATTGACAGAGATATACTCCTTTTTTTACGATTTGCTTACTTTGGGAATTCAAAAGATTTATTTTTAGCTGCAACTACTCGAGCCTATCTTGATTTTAATCGAACCTTGCGATTTCATGGCATGCCAGATGAACAGCGCTTGGAGATGAGAAGTCGAGCTTCTAAGTGTATCAAAGAAGCGATTTTAAATCTCTTGAATCGGGACAAGCTGTGTCAAACTGATTTTGATAGTTGGCATCATAGGATTTGTGATGTTCTGATAGATTGCTATCGCTCAAATGGAATTCGATTCACTTACGGTCATGCTCAAAAGTGGATTAATATGACTTTCAAGTATCTGTATATGCTTGAAGCTGTAACCCTAGACTTCGTTTTTCCTTTTTTACACGTACCGATAGATAACATCGTGTTAGAGAGGGCGAACAAACAGTTGTGTATCCCAAGACCTTCTCAAGCGTGGAGTAGCTGGGGAGATTACGCCTTCTATCTTCAATATCAAGAACATTTGAGGCAAAGAATAGGCAAGGAAGATCCTCTTCGTTGGGAGTTTCACAATTGGCTAGATGAAATAGAAAAAGGAAAACCATCATGAACCATAAAATCGCAATTTTATCAGATATTCATGGCAATGCGACGGCACTAGAAGCAGTGATTGCAGATGCTAAAACTCAAGGGGCCAGTGAATACTGGCTTTTGGGAGATGTTTTTCTTCCCGGTCCAGGCGCAAATGACTTGGTCGCCCTCCTAAAGGACCTTCCTATCACAGCAAGTGTTCGAGGCAATTGGGATGATTGTGTCCTTGAGGCTTTAGATGGGCGATATGGCTTAGAAGACCCACAGGAAGTCCAGCTCATGCGATTAACCCAGTTTTTGATGGAGCGAATGGATCCTGAAACGATTGTCTGGCTACGAAGCTTGCCTTTGCTGGAAAAGAAAGAAGTTGACGGACTGCGCTTTTCTCTTTCTCATAATTTACCTGAAAAAAACTATGGTGGGGACCTGTCTGTTGGGAATGATACAGAGAAATTTGACCAACTCCTAGATGAGGAAACGGACCTGGCAGTCTATGGTCATGTCCACAAGCAGTTGCTTCGTTACGGCAGTAAAGGTCAACAAATCATCAACCCAGGTACGATTGGTATGCCTTATTTTGATTGGCAAGCACTGAAAAATCATCGTGCCCAGTATGCCGTGATAGAAGTAGAAGATGGGGAATTGGTAAACATTCTATTCCGAAAAGTTTCTTATGATTATGAAGCGGAGTTAGAATTGGCCAAGTCCAAGGGCCTTCCCTTTATCGAAATGTATGAGGAACTACGCCGAGATGGCAACTATCGGGGGCACAATCTGGAACTCTTAACTAGTTTAACCGAAAAGCATGGGTATGTAGAGGAGGTAAAGAATTATTTTGATTTCTTGCAAAGTGAGAAATAAAATGGACGCCCTTAATTTGAAGTGAGGTTTGTAGTCGAATCGCTTAGAAAAGAGTTAGACGATGATAAGGAAAAAGAGATAGCTCAGCTAAAGTTTGACATTGAAATTATTTTGTTATACAATGAACTCAATTCTTAATAAAAAGGAGAACATTATGAAGAAAATTATTACAGCCAGTATGGCTCTTTTATCTGTTGTTGTTTTAGCAGCATGTTCAGGGAAAACAACGTCTGATTCTTCGACTAAGGCTTCAAGCTCTGTAGAACAAACTTCTTCTTCAGAGACTTCATCAACAACGTCTAGTTCAAAGACAGAAAATAATGAGGTTGTTTTGATCACCGATGAAGAAATTGACAATGCTAAAACTGTTGGAGATGTGAAGAAAGTCTTTGGTAAACTAGTCGACAATTATAAAAAGCATGCAGTTGAAATTGGGGAAAAAATTCCAGAGAGTGGAAAAGAGGCATATAATGCCCAAGTTGAACCAGCGCTTAAGTCTATGGAGACTGTAAGAGAGTCATTTAACGAAAGCCTTTCAAGTATTGGTTCTGATGATACAGTAGTGCCAGAACAAACTCGTACTCTATTTGTTCAACAGTTGAAAACTGGACGTGACACAATGAAGAAAGCGCTGGAAGCGGCTTATAAAGCAGTTGCTCCATACACATCTGGTCAATAATATGAGAAAGTAGGTGAGTTATCACCTGCTTTTTGATTTGTTTAAATCCAAAACGATACCTACTTAAAGAGCTACAAGTGAATAGTAGAGAGTTTGAAAGAAGTACTAACTCTATGAAAAATCTCTGCAAGCTCTTTCAAAATATGGTAAAATGGAAGCAGTAGAATTAGAAAAGGAAATCGATCATGAAATTTCTTGAATTAAATAAAAAACGTCATGCAACCAAACATTTTACTGATAAGCCGGTGGATCCCAAAGATGTACGTACGGCTATTGAAATCGCAACCTTAGCCCCAAGTGCCCATAACAGCCAGCCATGGAAGTTTGTAGTCGTTCGTGAGAAAAATGCTGAATTGGCAAAATTGGCATACGGTTCGAACTTTGAGCAGGTGTCATCAGCACCTGTAACCATTGCCTTGTTTACAGATACGGACCTTGCTAAACGTGCCCGCAAGATTGCCCGTGTTGGTGGTGCAAAGAATTTCTCAGAAGAGCAACTTCAATACTTTATGAAAAATTTGCCTGCCGAGTTTGCGCGTTACAGTGAACAGCAAGTTAGTGACTACTTGGCCCTTAATGCGGGACTAGTAGCCATGAACTTAGTTCTGGCTTTGACTGACCAGGGAATTGGTTCAAACATTATCCTTGGTTTTGATAAATCAAAAGCCAATGAGGTTTTGAACATCGAAGACCGTTTCCGCCCAGAACTCTTGATTACGGTAGGTTACACTGACGAAAAATTGGAACCAAGCTACCGCTTGCCAGTAGATGAAATCATTGAGAAAAGATAGAAAGAAGAAAAAATGACAGCAATTAATTTTACAGCAGAAGTAGAAAAACGCAAAGAAGACCTCATGGCTGACTTGTTTAGCCTTTTGGAAATTAACTCCGAACGTGATGACAGCAAGGCGGATGCTGATCATCCATTTGGACCTGGTCCAGTAAAAGCCTTGGAAAAATTCCTTGAAATCGCAGACCGCGATGGCTATCCGACTAAAAATGTTGATAACTATGCCGGACATTTTGAGTTTGGTGAAGGAGAAGAAGTTCTCGGAATCTTTGCCCATATGGACGTGGTACCAGCTGGTAGCGGTTGGGATACAGACCCTTATACACCAACTATCAAAGACGGTCGCCTCTATGCGCGTGGAGCATCTGACGATAAGGGCCCTACAACAGCTTGCTATTATGGTTTGAAAATCATCAAAGAATTGGGCCTTCCAACTTCTAAAAAAGTTCGTTTCATCGTCGGAACAGACGAAGAATCTGGCTGGGCAGACATGGACTACTACTTTGAACATGTAGGGCTTGCGAAACCAGACTTTGGTTTCTCTCCAGATGCTGAATTCCCTATCATCAACGGTGAAAAAGGAAATATCACGGAATACCTCCACTTTGCAGGTGAAAATACAGGTGCGGCTCGCCTTCACAGCTTCACGGGTGGTTTGCGTGAAAACATGGTACCAGAATCAGCGACAGCAGTTGTTTCAGGTGATTTGACTGACTTGCAAGAGAAACTAGATGCCTTTGTTGCAGAGCACAAACTTAGAGGAGAACTCCACGAAGAAAACGGTCAATACAAGGTGACTGTGATTGGTAAATCAGCTCATGGTGCTATGCCTGCTTCAGGTGTCAATGGTGCGACATATCTTGCCCTCTTCCTCAGCCAGTTTGACTTTGCGGGGCCAGCCAAAGACTACCTCGACATCGCTGGTAAGATTCTCTTGAATGACCATGAGGGTACAAATCTCAAGGTTGCTCATGTTGATGAAAAGATGGGTGCCCTTTCTATGAATGCGGGTGTTTTCCGCTTTGACGAAGCAAGTGCTGATAATACCATTGCCCTCAACTTCCGTTATCCAAAAGGAACAAGTCCAGAGCAAATCAAATCAGTTCTTGAAAGCTTGCCAGTTGCTTCTGTTAGTCTTTCTGAACACGGTCACACCCCTCACTATGTGCCAATGGAAGATCCACTCGTTCAAACCTTGTTGAATGTCTATGAAAAACAAACTGGTCTTAAAGGTCACGAGCAAGTCATTGGTGGTGGAACCTTCGGCCGTTTGCTAGAACGTGGTGTTGCCTACGGTGCTATGTTCCCAGATTCTATTGATACCATGCACCAAGCCAATGAATTCATCGCCTTAGACGATCTCTTCCGAGCAGCAGCAATCTATGCAGAAGCTATCTATGAATTAATCAAATAAAACGATAGAAGTCTGAGATTTTATGCTTAGACTTCTTTTTGGAGGGAAAACAGATGTCTCAAATCGAAAGAATCAAGCAAGCCATTATGGCGGATCCACAGAATACCAGCTATACAGAACGCGGAATCGAACCTCTCTTTGCGGCGCCAACAACTGCTCGTATCAATATTGTCGGTCAAGCTCCGGGCTTTAAAACGCAAGAAGCTGGAATTTATTGGAAGGATAAGAGTGGTGATCGTCTGCGTGAGTGGCTAGGTGTTGATGAAGACACCTTTTACAATTCAGGGTTGTTTGCAGTTATTCCCATGGACTTTTATTTCCCAGGACATGGAAAATCAGGCGACCTTCCACCCCGTAAAGGCTTTGCCGAAAAATGGCACCCACAACTCCTAAAGGAATGTCCAAATATTGAATTGACCCTTTTGATTGGACAATATGCTCAGGCCTATTATCTTCATGAGAAGGTTAGTGGCAAGGTAACAGAGCGGGTAAAACATTACCAGAACTACTTGCCTGAGTATTTCCCCCTAGTTCACCCTTCTCCTCGTAATCAAATCTGGATGGCTAAGAATCCTTGGTTTGAGTCAGAAGTGGTGCCAGAGTTGCAAAGAAGAATTAAAACGATTTTAGGAGAAAAAGAATGAAAGAAATTTCCTTCGATGAATTTTATCAGCTTTACCAAAATGGTCAGCTTTCTCTAGTGGACGTGAGAGAAATAGAAGAGTTCAAGATGCTTCATTTAGAAGGTGCACACAACTTACCGCTTAGTCAACTGGCTGATACTTATGAGCAGTTGGACAAGGAGCAGTTACATTATGTTATTTGTAAATCTGGGATGAGATCAGCTCGTGCTTGCCAGTTTTTAGAGGAGCATGGATATAAGGTCATCAATGTTCAAGGTGGTATGACGGCCTTTGAAAATCTTTAAAATTTTGCATTTCTCCTACTTGGTGTGTACTAGGTAGGAGGATTTTGTTTTTAGATAATTCTTATTTTTAAAAATATTGAAAACATTCAATATTTACTTCGTGATGCTTTTTTCATACTCTTATTCGTGATATACTAGGTCAGTATTTTAGAAATATGAAGGAGATTCTTTATGGCTAAAAAAGGTGCCCTAACAGGTTTGCTCCTGTTTGGAATATTTTTTGGTGCGGGGAACTTGATTTTTCCGCCTTCTCTAGGTGCCCTATCTGGAGAACATTTTCTTCCTGCCATTGCAGGTTTTGTCTTTTCAGGCGTCGGTATCGCCGTTTTGACTCTCATTATTGGAACTCTCAATCCTAAGGGATACATTTATGAGATTTCTAAGAAAATCTCACCTTGGTTTGCGACGCTTTATCTCGCAGTCCTCTATTTATCGATTGGTCCCTTCTTTGCCATTCCACGTACAGCCACAACAGCTTACGAAGTCGGGATTAGCCCCCTTTTATCAGATGCGAATAAAGGACTTGGATTGATTGTCTTTACCGTACTATATTTTGCAGCGGCTTATTTGATTTCACTCAATCCATCAAAGATTTTGGATCGGATCGGACGTATCTTGACACCAGTCTTTGCTTTGTTGATCGTTATCTTGGTTGTACTAGGTGCCTTCAAGTATGGTGGAACAAGTCCTCAAGCGGCCTCAGAAGCCTATCAATCCTCTGCTTTTGGGACAGGTTTCCTAGAAGGGTATAATACCTTGGATGCTCTTGCCTCAGTGGCTTTCAGTGTCATTGCTGTTCAAACCTTGAAACAACTTGGATTCTCAAGTAAGAAAGAGTACATTTCAACTATTTGGGTGGTTGGTATCGTTGTAGCTCTTGCCTTTAGCTCTCTTTACATCGGTTTAGGATTCCTTGGAAATCACTTCCCGGTACCAGCAGAAGCAATGAAGGGTGGAACACCAGGTGTTTATATCTTGTCGCAAGCTACTCAGGAAATCTTTGGTTCAACAGCTCAACTCTTCCTTGCTGTTATGGTAACTGTAACCTGCTTCACAACGACAGTTGGCTTGATTGTGTCTACAGCTGAGTTCTTTAATGGACGTTTCCCACAAATCAGCTACAAGGTCTATGCAACTGCCTTTACCTTGATTGGATTTGCTATTGCAAACCTTGGTCTTGATGCAATCATTAAGTATTCAGTTCCAGTACTGGTAATCTTGTACCCAATCACCATCGCCATTGTGATGATTGTGATTGTTAATAAGTTTGTCGCCCTATCAAAACCAGGTATGCAGTTAACTATTGGGCTTGTTACAGCGATTGCTCTTGCAAGCGTCCTTGGAAGTTCTTTTAAGATTGAGTTTCTAGCAACTCTCGTCAATGCTCTTCCGTTTGCAGCTGCCTCTCTACCATGGCTAGTGCCAGCTATTATCGGAATCTTGCTTTCACTGGTTCTACCAAACAAACAAGAGAGTGACGTTTTTGAGATGGAATAAAAAATTCTTGGTCATCGACCAAGAATTTTTTGTATGAGCACGACTCATTAGTTGGTTTGTTAAGTATAACCAGCTTCTTTAAGCATTTTTTTCGAGGCAGCAAAGCTTACACGGTTTCCAACACCAGAATATTCGTTCGGCATTGCTTTTTTCAATTCGTCAAGACTCGCGACAGTCATGTCAACCTCTATGTTTTGAATAACTTTTTCGTCTTGAATTTCAACTTTTTGTGTAACCCCTTTGACCCCTTCATAACCTTTATAAGTATCGTCAACAATTTCCTTAATACCTTCCGCGGTATTATTAAGTTTTTCAGGGTCAAGTACATTATGAACAGTTTGTTTTACAACGTCATCTCCCTTCACAGTATAAGTCAAGGTAGAATGAATCCCAGGTTTGCTATTGTGGACAAATGTGTGAGTTTCTGTCTCATCTTTCTTTTCAGATGATTGTTGACTGCTTTGTTTGGTCTCGCTTGACTGAGTTGTTGTGTCTTCTTTGCTACTGTTGCTAGCAGGTGTTGGTGCTTGTTTGGAACATCCGAGTAGGAGGACAAGTGAAGCCACAAGGGCTAGTGATACTTTAAAGTAGGATTTCATATTTTTACTTTCCTTTCATAATCAAAGTATTTGTATTATAACATGGATCTATAGTGAAAGCAACTAAACATAATTTTTCCCCTTTTGAGAAGGAGTCTGACTAGAAAAATGTTATAATGGTAGCAAAAGAGGTGAAGAAATGAATCAAACTGTAAACTATATCAAAGAATTAACCGCCATTGCATCGCCAACGGGTTTCACTCGGGAGATTTCAGACTACCTAGTCCATACTTTAGAAGAGCTTGGTTACCAGCCGGTTCGTACAGCCAAGGGCGGTGTCAATGTGACCATTAAAGGTCAAAATGATAAGCAACAACGTTATGTGACTGCCCATGTGGATACGCTAGGTGCTATTGTTCGTGCAGTCAAACCAGACGGTCGTCTCAAATTGGACCGTATCGGTGGTTTTCCTTGGAACATGATTGAAGGGGAGAACTGTACGGTTCATGTGGCTAGCACAGGTAAAACGGTATCTGGAACCATCCTCATCCACCAGACATCTTGCCATGTCTACAAGGATGCAGGAACTGCTGAACGCACTCAGGACAATATGGAAGTGCGTTTGGACGAAAAAGTGACCAATGAAAAAGAAACGCGTGCTCTTGGGATTGAGGTCGGTGATTTTATCAGCTTTGATCCACGGACAGTCGTGACAGAGACTGGTTTTATCAAGTCCCGTCACTTGGATGATAAAGTCAGCGCAGCGATTTTGCTCAATCTTCTTCGTGTTTATAAGGAAGAGGGGATTGCATTGCCAGTAACAACTCATTTTGCTTTTTCAGTCTTTGAAGAGGTGGGCCACGGTGCCAACTCCAATATTCCAGCTCAGGTAGTAGAATATCTGGCTGTCGATATGGGGGCAATGGGAGATGACCAACAGACAGACGAATATACGGTGTCTATCTGTGTCAAGGACGCTTCAGGTCCCTATCACTACGACTTCCGTCAACATTTAGTGGCTTTGGCAAAGGAGCAAGATATTCCATTTAAGCTCGACATTTATCCATTTTACGGTTCGGATGCTTCGGCAGCTATGTCAGCAGGAGCCGAGGTCAAACATGCCCTCCTTGGAGCTGGTATTGAATCCAGTCACTCTTACGAACGAACACACATTGATTCAGTAGTGGCGACTGAGCGTATGGTCGATGCTTACCTTAAGAGTGCATTGGTAGACTAATATGTGCTTGATTTGTCAAAGAATTGAATGGATCAAGGCAGGGAAAAATCCCTACTTTGTAAAAGAACTAGAAACAGGCTATGTTGTTATTGGAGACCACCAATACTTTAAGGGCTATACCTTATTTCTGGCAAAGGAGCATGTCACAGAACTCTATCAGATGGAGACTTCTGTGAAACTTCGCTTTCTAGAGGAAATGAGTTTGGTCCAAGAAGCTGTTGCCAAAGCGTTTAAAGCTGAAAAGATGAACATCGAACTTCTAGGAAATGGAGATGCCCACGCTCACTGGCACCTCTTTCCAAGACGATCAGGTGATATGAATGGTCATGGTCTTAATGGTCGTGGTCCAGTCTGGTGGGTGCCCTGGGAAGAAATGGCGGCAGAAGATTGCCAAGTGCAATCCCGTGAGTTGGAACAAATGATTAAAGCCTTATCCGATGAATTAGAGAAGCATGTAATTTAAGAGAGGAAGAAAAAAATGAAAAAAAGATACATCGTTTTATCCGGTTTGCTAGCAGTAACCCTAGCAGCATGTTCTCAAGAAACACCTAAAAATGAAGAAAATACTCAAAAAACGGAACAAACTAGTCAACCTGAGGGTACTGTAGGGAGCAAATCTCAAGCTTCTAGTCAGAAGAAGGCAGAAGTTGTCAATAAGGGAGATCACTATAGTATACAAGGAAAATACGATGAAATCGTCGTGGCTAATAAGCACTATCCTTTGTCAAAAGACTACAATCCAGGAGAAAATCCAACAGCCAAGGCGGAGTTGCTGAAACTCATTGCAGCAATGCAAGCAGCTGGCTACCCAATCAGCGATCACTACAGTGGTTTTAGAAGTTATGAAACTCAAACCAAACTTTATCAAGACTATGTGAATCAAGATGGTAAGGAAGAGGCAGATCGCTACTCAGCCCGCCCTGGATACAGTGAACACCAAACAGGTCTTGCTTTTGATTTGATTGGGACTAATGGAGAATTAGTGACAGAGGAGAAGGCAGCCCAGTGGCTATTGGATCATGCAGCTGACTATGGCTTTGTTGTTCGCTATCTCAAAGGCAAGGAAAAAGAGACTGGCTACATGGCGGAAGAATGGCATCTTCGCTACGTTGGAAAAGAAGCCAAAGAAATTGCTGCAAGTGGCCTTAGTTTGGAAGAATACTATGGCTTTGAAGGCGGAGATTACGTCGATTAAAAAAGAAATTTTTCTCTTGCATTTTTAGATAAATAGTGTATAATAGATGGGTATGTGTAAAGCATACTTGTGGGAGGTAAAAATCTTTAATTACCGCCAAAACCACAAAGGAGGATTTAAAAATGGCTAAAAAAGTCGAAAAACTTGTAAAATTGCAAATCCCTGCTGGTAAAGCTACACCAGCTCCACCGGTTGGACCTGCTCTTGGTCAAGCTGGTATCAACATCATGGGATTCACAAAAGAGTTCAACGCTCGTACAGCTGACCAAGCTGGTATGATCATTCCAGTTGTTATCTCAGTATACGAAGACAAATCATTTACTTTCGTTACAAAAACACCACCAGCTGCTGTTCTTTTGAAAAAAGCTGCAGGTGTTGAAAAAGGATCAGGTACACCTAACAAAACTAAAGTTGCTACAGTTACTCGTGCACAAGTACAAGAAATTGCAGAAACTAAGATGCCAGATTTGAACGCAGCAAACATTGAGTCTGCAATGCGTATGATCGAAGGTACTGCTCGTTCTATGGGATTCACTGTTGTTGACTAATCAATAACACAGTAGAAAATCTCACAGCAGTCTATTAGTTGCTTTTCATACTAGGCAAGTGACTGACGCTTGTACTTGGGTACAGCAAAGGAACTGAACGAAGTAGAAAAGGAAAATAATAGACTGAAAACCCGCAAGACTTCATCATTTCGAGAAGTGACGTGGGAGATGAAAATCGATTGAACCACTTACAAGGAGAATAGAAAATGGCTAAAAAAAGCAAACAACTTCGTGCTGCTCTTGAGAAAATCGACAGCACAAAAGCATACAGTGTAGAAGAAGCTGTAGCACTTGCAAAAGAAACTAACTTTGCAAAATTTGACGCAACTGTAGAAGTTGCTTACAACTTGAACATTGACGTTAAAAAAGCTGACCAACAAATCCGTGGCGCAATGGTATTGCCAAACGGTACTGGTAAAACTTCACGCGTTCTTGTTTTCGCACGTGGTGCAAAAGCTGAAGAAGCAAAAGCTGCTGGTGCAGACTTTGTTGGTGAAGATGACCTTGTTGCGAAAATCAACGACGGTTGGTTGGACTTCGACGTAGTTATCGCTACACCTGATATGATGGCTCTTGTTGGACGTCTTGGACGTGTCCTTGGACCACGTAACTTGATGCCAAACCCTAAAACTGGTACTGTAACAATGGATGTTGCTAAAGCAGTTGAAGAGTCTAAAGGTGGTAAAATCACTTACCGTGCTGACCGTGCAGGTAACGTTCAAGCAATCATCGGTAAAGTATCATTTGAAGCTGAAAAATTGGTTGAAAACTTCAAAGCTTTCAACGAAACAATCCAAAAATCAAAACCAGCTACAGCTAAAGGAACTTACGTAACAAACTTGACAATCACAACTACTCAAGGTGTTGGTATCAAAGTTGACGTAAACTCACTTTAATCAGTAGTTTATAAAAGAGAAGACGAGTACGAAAGTGCTCGTTTTTTTGATGAGTATTACCTTTTAGAAAAATCAGTTCATTGATCAGCTTTGTAGCAATAGTGCTTTTCCTCTTCTTCTTTCACAGAAAATATGGTATAATAGAGAGTAAAAAACTTTGAAAGAAAGAAAAAGATGAATTTAAAAGATTATATCGCAACGATTGAAAATTATCCTAAGGAAGGCATCACCTTCCGTGATATCAGCCCATTGATGGCAGATGGAAATGCCTATAGCTATGCTGTTCGTGAAATTGTTCAGTACGCAACAGACAAAAAAATTGACATGATCGTGGGCCCAGAGGCTCGTGGATTTATTGTCGGATGCCCCGTTGCCTTTGAGTTGGGAATTGGCTTTGCACCTGTTCGTAAACCAGGGAAATTACCACGTGAAGTGATTTCTGCTGACTATGAAAAAGAGTACGGTATTGATACTTTGACCATGCATGCTGATGCCATCAAACCAGGTCAACGCGTTCTCATCATAGATGATCTCTTGGCAACAGGTGGAACTGTCAAGGCAACAATTGAGATGATTGAAAGACTTGGTGGAATTGTAGCAGGCTGTGCTTTCTTGATTGAACTGGATGAACTTAAAGGTCGTGAAAAAATCGGAGATTACGATTACAAGGTACTTATGCACTATTAATGAGAAACAGTCCTTGGGGCTGTTTTCTCTTCTTTTGCTATATAAATTAACTATAGCTAGTTAGAGAAAAACTATAATTGAAAACTATATCTTCATACAGTATAATAAGGGGAAGAAGTATTTGGAGGTTTTTGCTTTCAAACAGACAACATCATTCCCGAAATAGAGAACTGTTAGGAGGGTATTATGCCGATTCGACTTGATAAAAAATTACCAGCTGTTGAGATTTTAAGAACAGAAAATATCTTTGTTATGGACGACCAACGGGCCGCTCATCAAGATATTCGCCCCTTGAGGATTTTGATTTTAAATCTCATGCCCCAAAAGATGGTAACAGAAACGCAACTTTTGCGGCATTTGGCTAATACCCCTTTGCAATTAGATATTGATTTCTTATATATGGAAACGCATCATTCAAAGACAACCCGTGCCGAACATATGGAAACTTTCTATAAGACCTTTCCAGAGGTCAAGGATGACTTCTTTGATGGAATGATTATCACGGGAGCACCAGTGGAGCATTTGCCTTTTGAGGAGGTGGATTACTGGGAGGAATTCAAGCAGGTTATCGAATGGTCCAAGACGCATGTTTTTTCAACCCTGCATATCTGTTGGGGTGCACAAGCAGGTCTTTATGTTCGCTATGGCGTTGAAAAGCACCAGATGGAGCAGAAACTTTCAGGTATTTACCCACAGGATACCTTGAAAGAAGGCCATCTTCTCTTTCGTGGTTTTGATGATCGCTATGTAGCTCCTCATTCTCGTCATACTGAGATTTTGAAAGAAGAAATCTTAAATAAGACCAATCTAGAGATTGTGTCAGAAGGTCCTGAGGTTGGGGTTTCTATCTTAGCTAGTCGAGATTTGCGTGAGATTTATAGTTTTGGTCATTTGGAGTATGATCGTGACACTTTGGCAAGAGAGTATTTTCGTGATTATGAGGCGGGGCTCGACCCTCATATCCCAGAGAACTACTTTAAAAATGATGATGTGAATGAGACACCGTGTCTCTGTTGGTCTTCATCAGCTGCCCTCTTTTTCAGCAATTGGGTGAACTATGCAGTTTATCAGGAAACCCCTTTTGACTGGAGAAAGGTAGAGGATGATGCGGCTGCATTTGGATATTTATAAGAGGAATTATGACATATTTTGACGCTTTCAAATCAGGGAACTTGGTTTTGCCAAGTGCCCTGCTCTTGCATTTTAAGGAACTCTTTCCTTCCAGCGAAGATTTTCTGGTCTGGCAATTTTTCTATTTACAAAATACCACAGCCCTAGGAGATGTTTCGCCTAGCCAAATAGCTGAAATCATTGGGAAAGAGGTGGCAGATGTCAACCAATCCATTTCGAATTTGACAGAAAATGGTTTGCTACAATATCGAACTATTGAACTAAATGGGGAAATTGAGCTGATTTTTGATGCTAGTCTGGCTTTTGAACGCTTGGATAGCTTGCTAGATAGCCAAACTTCAGCTGCAACTGCCCCAAACTCCAAAAATCAATTGAAGGATCTGGTTGAAACCTTTCAGCAGGAATTGGGGCGCTTGTTAACACCATTTGAAATCGAAGATCTTTCCAAGACTGTCAAAGAAGATGGAATCAAGGCGGATTTGATCAAGGAGGCTCTCCGAGAGGCGGTTTTTAATGGCAAACCAAACTGGAAGTACATTCAGGCAATCCTTCGTAACTGGCGCCATGAAGGTATCCAGTCTGTGGCTCAGGTGGAGGCCAAACGAGCAGAGCGAGAATCGAACAATCCCAAACAAGTTCAGGCTTCAGCTGATTTCCTCGATGCCATGAATTTGTGGCACGATTAGTCGCTTGGAAAATCATGAAAATTAGAGTAAGGTTTGCAAGCTCCTTATAAATATGATAGAATAATAGTGAATAAAATGAAAAAAGAGGTATGTGAAATGTCACGTAAACCATTTATCGCTGGTAACTGGAAAATGAACAAAAATCCAGAAGAAGCAAAAGCATTCGTTGAAGCCGTTGCATCAAAACTTCCTTCATCAGACCTTGTTGAAGCAGGTATCGCAGCTCCTGCAGTTGATTTGACAGCTGTTCTTGCTGCTGCTAAAGGTTCAAACCTTAAAGTTGCTGCTCAAAACTGCTACTTTGAAAATGCAGGTGCGTTCACTGGTGAAACTAGCCCACAAGTTTTGAAAGAAATCGGTACAGACTACGTTGTGATCGGTCACTCAGAACGTCGTGACTACTTCCATGAAACTGACGAAGATATCAACAAAAAAGCAAAAGCAATCTTTTCAAACGGTATGCTTCCAATCATCTGTTGTGGTGAGTCACTTGAAACTTACGAAGCTGGTAAAGCGGCTGAATTCGTAGGTGCTCAAGTATCTGCTGCATTGGCTGGCTTGACAGCTGAACAAGTTGCTTCAACAGTTATCGCTTACGAGCCAATCTGGGCTATCGGTACTGGTAAATCAGCTTCACAAGACGATGCACAAAAAATGTGTAAAGTTGTTCGTGACGTTGTAGCTGCCGACTTTGGTCAAGAAGTTGCAGACAAAGTTCGTGTTCAATACGGTGGTTCTGTTAAACCTGAAAACGTTGCTTCATACATGGCTTGCCCAGACGTTGACGGTGCCCTTGTTGGTGGTGCGTCACTTGAAGCTGAAAGCTTCTTGGCATTGCTTGATTTTGTAAAATAATCTAGCTTATTCCAGACAGACAGTTAAAAGTACTGAGTGACTTTGACTGCCTGTCTTATTTTTACTTGGAGCATTCTTGTGAAAGAGGGATTTTTCTAGACTAGGAAAGTTCCTTAGGGAAAGAAAGGCGTGCAGATGCGCGCTCTTTTCTATATCAAAAAGTTATGAAAGGGGGAGTTATGCTCTATATTTGGTATTATTTGAAAAAATATCCCAAGTGGTTATTCTTGGATTTCTTTGGAGCGGTTTTCTTTGTTATTGTCAATCTTGGACTGCCAACTGTTCTGGCTCGGATGATTGATGAAGGTGTGAATAAAGGGAATGAACAGCAATTGTATGTTTGGGCTGCAATTATGCTGGTGATTATCCTATGTGGAACCTTGGGGCGTATAGTCTTGGCCTATGCTGCTAGTAAGCTGACGACCAATATGGTCAAGGATATGAGGGATGATCTCTATGCCAAATTACAAGAGTATTCTCATCATGAATATGAAAAGATTGGAGTGTCTTCACTGGTTACTCGTATTACCAGTGATGCCTTTGTTCTCATGCAGTTTGCAGAACAGATCTTAAAACTGGGTGTCATCACTCCTATGATGATGCTGTCTAGTATCTTAATGATTTTCCTGACCAGTCCGTCATTAGCCTGGATAGTGGCCTTTGCAGTACCTTTCTTAGCCGTGGTGGTCATTTATGTAGCGGTCAAGACTCGACCATTATCAGAGAAACAGCAGGCCACCTTAGACAAAATCAATCAATACGCTAGAGAAAATCTGATGGGACTCCGTGTTATTCGTGCCTTTGCTCGTGAGGAGTTTCAAGAGGAACGTTTTGCAGGACAAAATGCAGTCTATGCAGCCAATTCCAATCGTCTGTTTAAACTAACCGGTTTGACGGAACCTTTGTTTGTTCAGATTATCATTGCCATGATTGTAGCTATTGTCTGGTTTGCTCTGGACCCTATCAAACAAGGAAGCTTGCAAATTGGGGATCTAGTAGCCTTTATCGAATATAGTTTTCACGCTCTCTTGTCCTTCCTTTTCCTATCCAATCTATTCACCATGTACCCCCGTACAGCTGTTTCGAGTGAACGCTTGAAAGAAGTCATGGAGATGCCGATTTCTATTGATCCAAATGAAGGAGGTATCAGAGAAACTGAAACTCACGGCTATTTGGAATTTGAAAATGTCACCTTTGCTTATCCAGGTGAGACGGAAAATCCTGTTTTGCACAATATTTCGTTCTGTGCCAAACCAGGCGAAACCATTGCTTTTATCGGTTCGACCGGATCGGGTAAGTCTTCTCTTGTGCAATTGATTCCTCGTTTTTACGATGTTACACTCGGGAAAATCAAGGTTGATGGTGTTGATGTGAGGGATTACCGCCTCAAGTCTCTCCGTCAAAAGATTGGTTTTATCCCGCAGAAGGCCTTGCTCTTTACAGGAACTATCGCTGAAAATATCCGCTATGGGAAGGAAGATGCTAGTCACAAAGACCTACATCAGGCAGCGGATGTGGCGCAAGCCAAAGATTTTATCGAAAGCCGAGACGAAGGATTTGCGACCCATCTAGCTGAAGGCGGAAGCAATCTTTCTGGTGGACAGAAACAGCGTCTTTCAATTGCCAGAGCTGTTATAAAGAATCCTGATATCTATATTTTTGACGATTCCTTTTCAGCCTTGGATTATCGCACAGATGCCATTCTACGCCGTCGTCTCAAGGAAGTCACTCAAAATGCTACAGTCTTAATCGTTGCCCAACGTGTTGGGACTATTATGGATGCGAACCAAATTATCGTTCTTGATAAGGGAGAAATCGTGGGTCGTGGTCGACATGAGGAATTGATGGAGACCAATGACATCTATCGTGAAATTGCTGAGTCGCAGTTGAAAAATGCATCTCTAACAGAAGAATAGGAGGAAATATGAAAACACAATCTAGTTTGGCTCGTTTGTGGAGCTATTTAAAAGCCTACCGTTTTTCTGTCTTCTTTGCAGTCTTTCTAAAAGTTTTGAGTGTGGTCATGAGTGTCTTAGAACCTTTTGTCTTGGGGCTAGCCATTACGGAGTTGACAAAGAATCTCTTAGATATGGCTAATGGACTGGCGGGTGCTGGTATCAATACTGGCTACATCGGAACTGTTTTAATCATTTACCTCTTTAGAGGTCTCTTGTATGAACTTGGTTCTTATTATTCCAACTATTTCATGACTAATGCGGTCCAGTCCATGACACAGGATCTGCGAAATGAAATGACTGAAAAGATCAATCGTATCCCTGTATCTTTCTTTGACAAACACCAGTTTGGTGATTTATTGGGACGCTTTACCAGTGATGTTGAGACGGTTTCCAATGCCCTTCAGCAGTCTTTTCTTCAAATTGTTAATGCCTTTTTGACGATTGTCCTCGTCATGGGAATGGTATTATACTTGAACTTTCAGCTGGCTATAGTGGTGATTCTATCCATTCCAGTGACCTATTTTGGTGCTAGAAGCATCCTGAAACGTTCTCAGCCTTATTTTAAAGAGCAGGCGGCTATTTTAGGAAGGATGAATGGTTATGTGCAGGAAAATCTCACAGGTTTTAATGTTTTGAAACTCTATGGTCGTGAGGAAACTTCGCATAAAGAATTTTCTGAGATTACGGACGACCTCCAACGTGTTGGCTTTAAAGCCAGCTTTATCTCTGGACTCATGATGCCAGCTCTTCATGCCGTATCAGACTTGACCTATTTGATCGTTGCAGTTCTTGGTGGTTTGCAGGTTATTGCAGGCCGTTTGACAGTGGGGAATATGCAGGCTTTTGTTCAGTATGTTTGGCAGGTTAGCCAGCCTATCCAAAACATCACACAACTTGCGGGTCAAATGCAAAGTGCCAAGTCTTCGCTCGATCGTATCTTCGAGATCTTGGATGAGACAGAGGAAGTCGAAGGAGAAGAACTCGAAATCCTTGAACCCTTAACAGGTCAGGTGAGCTTCCAACATGTTGACTTCCAGTATGTTGAAAACAAACCATTGATTCGAGACTTTAATCTGGAAGTTCAACCGGGAGAGATGGTGGCGATTGTTGGTCCTACTGGAGCTGGTAAGACGACCTTAATCAATCTGCTTATGCGCTTTTACGATGTCACAGCAGGCGCAATCTTGGTTGACGGGCAGGATATTCGCCAGTTGTCACGTCAAGACTATCGCAGTCAGTTTGGGATGGTCTTGCAGGATGCTTGGCTATATGAAGGTACGATCAAAGAAAACCTACGTTTTGGAAATCTTGACGCCAGTGACGAGGAAATAATAGAAGCTGCCAAAGCAGCAAATGTAGACCACTTTATCCGAACTCTTCCTGGTGGTTATAACATGGAGATGAACCAAGAGTCGAGCAATATTTCCCTAGGGCAAAAACAACTTTTGACCATCGCGCGTGCCCTCCTAGCCAATCCTAAAATTCTCATTCTGGATGAAGCAACTTCCTCTGTTGACACCCGTTTGGAACTCTTGATTCAAAAAGCCATGAAACGCTTGATGAAGGGAAGAACCAGCTTTGTTATCGCTCACCGTCTCTCTACCATTCAAGAAGCAGACAAGATTCTCGTTCTTAAGGATGGACAGATTATTGAGCAGGGAAATCATGAAAGCTTGCTCCAAGCAAAAGGTTTTTATTATGACCTGTATCAAAGCCAATTTTCAAGTAAATCCGAGCAAGTCGGCTAATTAAAACTGCCCAGACTATTCTTAAATTATCAGTCTATTGCAACTTTTCTCAGATAGTACATTTTCCTTGATATCATTTTCTGGTAGTAGTATACTTGTATTATAGCTACTGTGAAGTGGTTATAAAAAAATGAAAAGAGGTAAGAAATATGGTTGAATTGAAAAAAGAAGCAGTAAAAGACGTTACAACATTATCTAAAACAGCGCCAGTAGCATTGGCAAAAACAAAGGAAGTATTGAACCAAGCAGTAGCGGACTTGTATGTGGCTCACATTGCCCTTCACCAAGTTCACTGGTATATGCGTGGTCGTGGTTTCCTCGTATGGCATCCAAAAATGGATGAATACATGGATAGCCTTGATGGCTATCTTGACGAAATCAGTGAACGTTTGATCACCCTTGGTGGAAAACCTTATTCAACTTTGACAGAATTCCTTCAACACAGTGAAATCGAAGAAGAAGAAGGAGAATTCCGTAACGTTGAAGAAAGCTTGGAACGTGTTCTAGCGATTTATCGCTACCTCATCGCTCTTTTCCAAAATGCTTTGGATGTGACTGATGAAGAAGGCGATGATGTTACAAACGATATCTTTGTTGGTGCTAAGGCTGAACTTGAAAAAACAGTTTGGATGATTGCAGCAGAACTTGGACAAGCTCCTGGTTTGTAAGATATAGTTGCTACCCCTTTTATCGTGAGGTGCTTGATAAGTGCCTATGATCAATCATCTTTTAAAAGTCATGTAACTGTAAAAAGTTGCATGATTTTTTGTCTGCTGGACTTAGGACACATTGTCAAAAGTAGGATTTTACGGTATAATAGTTGCTGTTCAATAACATATGAATTTTAAAGAATAATTGTTAGTTTAAGGAGGACTTATGAACAACTTACCAAATTGCCCAAAATGTAATTCAGAATATGTCTACGAAGACGGAAGCCTCTTGGTCTGCCCAGAGTGTGCCTATGAGTGGAATCCTGCAGAAGTTGCAGAAGTAGAAGAAGGTGTTGTTGCTATCGATGCCAATGGAAATAAATTGGCTGACGGCGATACTGTAACCCTTATCAAGGACTTGAAAGTAAAAGGTGCGCCAAAGGATTTGAAACAAGGAACTCGCGTTAAAAATATCCGTATCGTAGAAGGTGACCACAACATCGACTGTAAGATTGATGGTTTTGGAGCTATGAAACTTAAGTCAGAGTTTGTTAAGAAAATCTAGCCATGAAACTGAACTACAAATTTATCTTTTATAGCCGTGTACTTTTGTTCTTAGCGGCATTTACAGGAGTTTATTTAGAAATTACCAAGCACGGTGGTTTTGGTATGCTCCTTTACTACACGGTGCTGTCTAATCTCTTGGTAATGATTTTCACCGGCTATCTGCTCCGTGTGATGAGCCGTTCAGGTGAAAATTGGCAAAGTCCGACCTTGCTTCGTCTCAAGGGTGGTGTTACCATGAGTATCATGATTACCTGTGTGATTTACCATTTTATGCTTGCTCCGATTGCGACAGACTTTTACCGTGTGGAAAATTTCCTTTGCCACTATATCGTTCCACTCTGGTTTTTAGCCGACACCCTCTTCTTTGATAAACGGGGCCAATACAAAATCTGGGATCCAGTTTTGTGGACCATCTTGCCCTTGGTTTATATGATTTTTGCCTTGTTTAACGGACTGGTCTTAAAACTCAATATTCCGAATTCCAAGGACAATCCCTTCCCATATTTCTTTTTAAATGTGAACAAGGGTTGGGACGTGGTTATCAAATGGTGTTTGATCATTTTTGCGGCGTATATGGTTGCAGGCTTCATCTTCTATATGATCAAGCAAATCAAGCGAAAATAGTCTTCCTATGAGGAAAGTTAGGACGGAGTCTCTAGTTCAATTGGGCTCCTTCTTTTCTTGCCATCTTCCTTTTAAAAGGATCAACAGTGAGAAATATAGAAATATATAGAAAGAAAATCCATGAAACAATATCTAGAACGGGCTAGTATTTTGGCCCTCTCCCTCGTTTTGATTACCTCCTTTTCCATCTCAAGTGCTCTGCCAGCCATGTTTGACTACTATCAAGGCTACCCCAAAGAACAAATTGAGCTTCTCGTTAGCCTTCCTTCTTTTGGGATTATGATTATGCTGGTCTTAAATGGGGTTTTGGAGCGTTTGCTGCCTGAACGTCTTCAGATTAGTCTAGGGCTTCTCATCCTCTCTATCGGTGGAACAGCTCCCTTCTGGTATCAGGATTATAACTTTGTCTTTGCGATGCGGATTTTATTTGGCTTGGGTGTGGGGATGATAAATGCCAAGGCCATTTCCATCATCAGCGAACGCTATCATGGGAAGACACGGATTCAGATGCTGGGTCTCCGCGGATCAGCAGAAGTTGTCGGGGCGTCGATTTTGACTCTAGTGGTTGGTCAACTCTTATCCTTGGGATGGACAGTGACTTTCTTGGCTTATAGCGCTGGATTTTTAGTATTGCTCCTTTATTTGCTCTTTGTCCCTTATGGGAAGGAAAAGAGGGAAACAAGGAAAAAAGAGGCCGAAACGACTCGTTTGACAGGACAGATGAAAAGCTTAATTTTTCTATTGGCTGTCGAAGCAGCAGTTGTTGTCTGCACTAATACAGCTATCACCATTCGTATTCCTAGTCTGATGGTGGAAAGAGGTCTAGGGGACGCCCAGTTATCGAGTTTGGTTTTAAGTATCATGCAGTTGATTGGTATCTTGGCAGGTGTTAGTTTTTCTTTCTTTATCTCTCTGTTTAAAGAAAGGTTGCTCCTTTGGTCAGGTATCACCTTTGGATTGGGGCAGATTGTGATTGCCTTGTCTCCGTCATTGGGTGTGATGGTAGTTGGAAGTATTGTGGCAGGTTTTTCCTACAGTGTGACCTTGACCACTGTCTTTCAGCTTCTTTCCGAAAGAATCCCAGCGAAACTCCTTAACCAGGCAACGTCTTTTGCAGTGCTAGGATGCAGCTTTGGAGCCTTTACGACACCTTTCATTCTTGGGGCGATTGGCTTGGTGACTCAAAACGGTATGTTGGTCTTCACCATTCTAGGATGCTGGTTGATTGTCACTTCTATCTTTGTTATGTACGCACTTCAAAAGAGAGCTTAGGATTGGTTTCCTAAGTTTTTCTTTTCGGGAATTTTGTACCCAGACAATTTATATTCTTTAAACTTGTTTGCAGGATTATTTCTTGATAAAATAGAAGTTATGACAAGATATAAAGCAATCATTTCCTATGACGGGTATGCATTTGCTGGTTTTCAGCGCCAGCCTCATGCGCGGAGCGTTCAAGAGGAAATCGAAAAAACCTTAACGAGACTCAATAAGGGGCATGCCATCACTGTTCACGGTGCTGGTCGGACGGATAGTGGGGTTCATGCTCTGGGACAGGTTATTCATTTTGACCTGCTCTATCAGATGGATGAGGAAAAACTCCGTTTTGCTCTGGATACCCAGTCTCCTGAAGATATCGATGTGATTTCAATGGAGCTTGTGGCGGATGATTTTCATTGCCGTTATGCAAAACATAGCAAGACCTATGAGTTTATCGTGGATAGAGGGCGCCCCAAAAATCCTATGCGCCGTCACTATGCTACTCACTTTCCCTATCCGCTTGATGTGGAGCGGATGCAGATGGCAATCAAAAAGCTAGAGGGAACCCATGATTTCACTGGTTTTACAGCATCTGGAACCAGTGTAGAGGACAAGGTTCGGACCATTACAGAAGCTAACCTTACAGTTGATGAGACAGGGCAGTTTTTGACCTTTACCTTTTCAGGAAATGGTTTCTTGTATAAACAGATTCGCAATATGGTGGGGACGCTGCTCAAAATTGGAAATAATCGAATGCCAGTTGAGCAGATTGACCTAATTTTGGAGAAGAAGGACAGGCAACTTGCAGGTCCCACGGCGGCACCAAATGGCTTGTATTTAAAGGAGATTCGTTATGAAGAATAATCGTATTTTGGCACTTTCTGGAAATGATATTTTTAGTGGTGGTGGTTTGTCAGCCGATCTTGCTACCTATACCTTGAACGGTTTGCATGGCTTTGTAGCAGTGACTTGTTTGACAGCCTTGACAGAAAAGGGTTTTGAGGTCTTCCCAACAGACGACGTTATTTTTCAACATGAGTTGAATAGCTTGCGTGATGTCGAGTTTGCAGGGATTAAGATTGGTCTTCTCCCTACTGTCAGTGTGGCTGAGAAGGCACTGGACTTTATCAAGCAACGTCCTGGAGTGCCGGTGGTATTGGACCCCGTCTTGGTCTGCAAGGAAACGCATGATGTGGCAGTCAGCCAACTCTGTCAAGAGTTGATTCGCTTTTTCCCTCATGTCAGTGTGATTACGCCTAATCTCCCAGAAGCAGAATTGTTGGCGGGTCAAGAGATCAAAACCTTGGAAGATATGAAAGCTGCGGCACAGAAATTGCATGATTTAGGAGCACCAGCAGTCATTATCAAGGGAGGCAATCGCCTTAGTCAGGACAAGGCTGTAGATGTCTTTTATGATGGGCAAAATTTTACAGTTCTAGAAAATCCAGTCATTCAAGGCCAAAATGCTGGTGCAGGTTGTACCTTTGCCTCAAGCATCGCCAGTCACTTAGTTAAAGGTGATGAACTTTTACCAGCAGTAGAAAGTTCTAAAGCTTTCGTTCACCGTGCTATTGCACAAGCAGATCAATATGGAGTAAGACAATATGAAGCAAACCAAAACAACTAAAATCGCCCTTGTATCTCTATTAACCGCCCTTTCTGTAGTTCTAGGTTATTTCTTAAAAATTCCAACGCCAACAGGTATTCTAACTCTTTTAGATGTAGGTATCTTCTTTGCGGCCTTCTACTTTGGTAGTCGTGAAGGGGCTGTAGTCGGAGGTCTAGCAGGTTTCTTGATTGACCTCTTATCAGGCTACCCCCAGTGGATGTTCTTTAGCTTGATCAACCATGGCTTGCAGGGATTTTTCGCAGGATTTAAAGGAAAATGGCAATGGCTAGGACTTATCTTAGCTACTATTGCGATGGTAGGGGGCTACGCCTTGGGTTCAACTTTGATGAATGGATGGGCAGCAGCCCTACCAGAAATCCTACCAAACTTCCTGCAAAATATCGTGGGAATGGTTGTAGGGTTTGTGCTTAGTCAAAGTATTAAGAAAATTAAGTAAAGCGGCTGGAGAAAAGTTCTAAAAATCAGAAAAACGCATAATATCAAGTGTTGAAAAACCTTGATACTATGCGTTTTATTGTGGGAAGATTTTATACTCTTCGAAAATCAAATTCAAACCGCGTCAACGTCGCCTTGCCGTACTCAAGTACAGCCTGCGGCTAGTTTCCTAGTTTGTTCTTTGATTTTCATTGAGTATTAGATGAATATTAATCAAAATAAAGCAAGTCTTTGCTGGTGCTTGTAAAGAGGTCAAAGCCATCCTTGGTAACAACACCACAGTCTTCGATACGAACGCCGACTTTACCAGGGATATAGATACCTGGTTCAACAGAGAAGCACATGCCTTCTTCGATGACCATATCATTTCCTTCCATGATAGATGGGAATTCGTGGACATCCATACCGATACCGTGACCGAGACGGTGGTTGAAGTACTCACCGTAACCAGCTTTTTCGATGACTTCACGGGCAGCGCGGTCTACTTCATGAGCAGTCACACCAGGTTTGATAAGGTCAAGAGCAGCTTGTTGGGCTTCAAGGGTCAAGTTGTAAATATCTTTCTTGAATTGGTCTGGTTTGCCGACAGCGACTGTACGAGTCATATCTGATGCGTAGCCATTGACCATAACACCCAGGTCAAAGAGGAGAAGGGCGTCTTTTTCAACCTTGTTTGCACCAGGAATTCCGTGTGGATTTGCAGCATTGTCACCAGTCAAGACCATGGTATCAAAACTCATTTCATAGCCTTCACGTTTTAAGGCAAAGTCGATTTGGGCGATGATATCTGTCTCTGTTTTATCAAGAGAGATATTGTCAAAACCAACTTTTACAGCTTTATCAGCATAGAGACCTGCAACCATCATTTTTTGCACTTCGTCAGCTGATTTGATGAGGCGCATGCGTTGGATGAGAGGAGTGAGATTTTCAAACTCAGCAGTTTCAAAAACTGTTTTCAAGCCATGGTATTTGGTCAAGATGAGATTGTCAAACTCAACAGCGACACGTTTGAAGTCGTGCTGTGGCAAGGCATTTTTGATTTTTTGCCATGGATTTTCAGAATCCACATAACCCACTACTGGGAAGGAAACAGTGCTGGTTGCACGCTCCACTTCAAGGGCTGGGACAAAAAGGAGAGGTTCCTGGTCCGCTAGGACAAAAAGGAACATTTGGCGTTCATGAGGGTCACTGTAAAAATCAGTGAGATAATTAATAGTGACGGGGTCAGATACGACAGCGACGTCTAGTTTTTCTGATTCAAGATATGTTAGGATTTGTTGTAATTTAGACATATGCTACCTTCTTTCTACCCCTCTATTTTGGCAAAAAAAGAGAGAAAATGCAAGAGAGAAGGGTAAAAGAACAGGCAAAAAGAACTCCGATATGATAGCGGAGTTCTTTTATCTAATTTTCCTTAGTTTAAGAAAAGTCAGCCTTGCTTTTCACGTCGCTGTATTCTTCAGCGATTTCTTGACTGAGAATATCCTCATAGGCAGGAAGTTGGATGTCCTGACCGTATTTTTTTCGGAGGGCAGTAGTGACTAGGCGATAAGCCAGATTGGCATTGCGTGAGAGGATAGGTCCGTGGAAGTAGGAACCAAAGACATTCTTATAATGAACCCCTTCGCCGATCTTTTCTTCGTTATTTCCATTTCCATAGATAACCTGACCCAGTGGTTTTTGGTCATCTGAGAGGAAGGTACGTCCCTGGTGATTTTCAAAGCCATAGTAGGTTTCATCGAATTCGTCATTATGAATCTTGATGTCACCGATAAAGCGGTTATTGGTCTGGTTGAGCGTATAGTGGCCCATGACACCGAGCCCTTCGATGCGTTTACCTGAAGCTTCAACATAATATTGCCCCAATAGTTGAAAACCACCGCAGATAGCCAGAACTACACCGTCGTTTTGAATGTAGTTGTCAATGCTCTCTTTTTTAGCAGGTAGGTCTCCTGCGATAATACTTTGTTCAAAGTCTTGACCGCCACCGAAAAAGGCGATATCGTAGTGATTTTCGTCAAAGTCATCATGGAGAGAAACGATGTCAACTGTTACATGAGCCCCCAGCTTTTCAGCCACATACTTGAGCATAAGGATGTTTCCATTGTCTCCATAGGTATTCATGAGGTTCCCATAGAGGTGGGCGATGTTGAGCTGATAAGGGTAGTTGCCAGCTTTTGAGGAAAGTGAAGTATAAACCATTAGTTCATCTCCTTTCTAACAATCTGACGACTAGCCAGCAGTTCGCGGAATTCCAGCATGGCAGTATAGGTAGCCAGGATATAAGCATGCTTGCAGTCTTGCTTCTCAATGGTTTTGAGAACTTGCTCCAGATTACTTGTCTCAGTGATTTTATCAGCTGAGTAACCAGTCACTCGTAAACGACGTGCGATTTCAGAATGACGAACACCGCCAGCGTTGATTTCAGGAATGTCCATGTCAGTGATTTGTTCAAAGTCAGCATCCCAGATCCAGCTAGTGTCAATTCCGTCTGCATAGTTGGCATTTAGGAGGACAGATAGGCTAAATGGGTAAGGAGCCAGTTTGATCATTTCGATAGCTTGAGTCGCACCAACTGGATTTTTAATCAAGACAAGGGTGCATTCCTTATCACCGATATGGAAGGTTTCCTGGCGTCCAAAGACAGCACGGCTCTTGTCAAATCCTTGCTTGATCCGTTGCGAATCTGCGCCAAGGAAACGGGCAATAGCAACCGCAGCAAGGGCATTGTAGATGTTGTAAAGTCCACCGACTTGGATTCCGTATTCTTGTCCGTCAATGACAAAGCGGGAGCGATTGTTGGTCAACTCAACCAAGTCTGTCAGACGGTAGTCCAAGTCAGGACGTTTGCAGCCACAATTTTCACAGATATAGGCACCCAAGTTGGCGTAGGTATTGTGCTCGTATTTGAGGATGCCTTGGCAGTCAGGACAGAGAATCCCTTCGGTATTGTAGTGAGCCAGTTGGGCTGGCCCTTTTTCCAAGTCAAAACCAAAATACTGTACTGGGTTTGGAATAGCTGGCTTGTAGAAAAGTGGACTGTCACCATTGAGGAGAACAGTAGCCGTAGGCACCTTACGAATGGCATCCAAAATCATCTTATAAGTCGTGTAAATCTCACCATAGCGGTCCATCTGGTCACGGAAGATATTAGTGATGACAAAAAGGCTAGGATGGATATAGTCACAGATACGAGAAAGACTGGCTTCGTCAATTTCAAGGACTGCAATATTTTTTCCAGTTTTAGAGGATTTGGCCGTCAAGAAGGTTGTCGTAATCCCTGTAATCATATTGGCACCGCTTTGATTAGTCAGAACCCGACCATAAACCTCTTTTAAAATGCCGACAGTGAGGGCAGTTGTCAGGGTTTTCCCGTTGGTTCCAGTGACCACGACAATCTCGTAGTTCTTAGCTAGGTTTTGTAAAATATCTTTATCGAATTGAAGGGCGAGTTTTCCTGGGAGCGTACTTCCTCGGCCAAGACGGCTCAAGATGAAGTGAGAAGAACGCCCAGCTAGGAGGCCCAAAGTAGTTTTTAATTTCATGTTTCTATTATATCATAAAAGAGAGAAAAGATAGATTTGAGATTTCGCAGAAACAAAAACAGCCCAAAGAGGGCTGTGAGATAAGATAAGACTTCAACTTAAATCGCAAACAAGTCATTCAAGTTCTCAGCCAAGGTTGGGTGAGTGAAGATTTGTTTTGTGAAGTAAGTGTAAGGGATCTTGTTGTCCATAGCAACAGTGATGATGTTGATGATTTCTTGAGAACCTTCTGAGAAGATAGTTGCACCGAGAATCTCTTTTGTTTCAGTATTGACAACAGCTTTGAAGGCTCCGCGAAGGTCTCCATTTACGTGACCACGAGGCATAGTAGCAACAGGGATTTCCTTAACAGCGTAAGGGAGTTTCAAATCAGCTGCTTGGCTTTCCGTCAAGCCAACTTGAGAAAGAGCTGGTGTGATGAACATGGTGTTTGGTACATTGAGACGGTCTTCAAGTGTGTAGCTGCCATCTCCAGCAAGGTAGCTGTAGACAACACGGAAGTCATCAAGTGAAATGTAGGTGAATTGAAGTCCACCATTGACGTCTCCAACTGCAAAGACACCAGGAACGTTTGTTTGGCAGTGTTTGTCGACCTTGATAGCACCACGCTCCGTTAGTTCAATATCTGTATTTTCAAGTTGAAGTGGTTCTACATTCGGTTTACGTCCAGTTGCGTAGAGAAGGGCATCGAAACGGTAAGTTTCCTTTTCAGTTACGACGAGGACTTGATCACCGTCGTTTTTGATTTCAGTAGTATGGATGTTTTGAAGCAATTCAATACCGTCTTCTTCCATGTATTGTTTAGCAAGAGCTGCGATGGAAGGTTCTGCACGAGGAAGGAATGTATCCAAGGCATCTAGGACTGTGACTTTGCTACCAAGTTTGTTGTAGAGTCCAGCAAATTCAAGACCGATGTTTCCACCACCAAGGACTCCAAGTTTTTCAGGCAATTTGTCCAAGTTTTGGATACCTGTTGAGTCAAAGACATTTTTACTTGTAGCAAGTCCAGGAATTGGCAAGACGTTTGAAACAGCGCCAGTGTTGATGACGATTGTTTCAGCAGTCATTTCTTGTTTTTCGTCACCAGCCTGGATCTCGATCACCTTATTTGACACGAAATGTGCCTCTGCATCAATGACATCAACGCCATTATCGGCCAACATTTTATAATTTTTAGCGTTAAGACGACCAGTCACCGCACCACGCTCTTTCATGGTATCGTCAAATGACCAGCCCTTTTCAGCCGCTACAATCATAGTCTTGGTTGGGATACAAGCAATATTAATGCAAGTACCACCATACATCGCTTTACTGCGCTCGATGACAGCAACTTTTTTTCCAGCCGCATTCATCTTAGCAGCCAAAGTCTTACCGGCTTTACCAAATCCAATGACAATTAAATCGTATGTTAACATTTTTAAATCCTCCTATTTGATTTAATTCTAGCACAAGAAAAAAACTTTTGCACAAATCTGCTACGGGAAATGAAGTACGTTTGAAATGGTCCCTTCAAATCCTTTGATAAACAAGTTTCAGGCTACTTTACAGCTAGAAAATCGTTTACATGTTTTAATCAAGTGGTTAGACTATCTTTTGCCCCGCTCTTGTGTTATACTAGATAGGTTGCAAAGAAACTCGTACTTTTCTTTCGTGGAAAAGAAGCAACACGGTATCTCGTTTTTTAAGAAGATACATCATGAAAAGAAAAGTATAAACTAAAGCCCTATAGGGTGGCTTCGCACCACCTTTAGAAAGAAGAATAACGTGAAATTTAATGAATTTGACTTGTCTGCTGAATTGCTAGCAGAGATTGAAAAAGCTGGATTTGTAGAAGCCAGTCCCATCCAAGAACAGACCATTCCCTTGGCTCTCGAAGGAAAAGACGTTATCGGTCAAGCTCAGACTGGTACAGGAAAAACTGCAGCCTTTGGCTTGCCAACTCTTGAAAAAATCCGTACAGAAGAAGCGACCATCCAAGCCTTGGTTATCGCTCCAACTCGTGAACTTGCTGTTCAAAGCCAAGAGGAATTGTTCCGCTTTGGCCGTAGTAAGGGGGTGAAAGTTCGCTCAGTTTACGGTGGTTCAAGCATTGAAAAACAAATCAAGGCACTTAAATCTGGTGCCCACATCGTGGTAGGAACACCAGGCCGTCTCTTGGACTTGATTAAACGCAAGGCCTTGAAATTACAAGACATTGAAACCCTGATCCTTGATGAAGCGGATGAAATGCTCAACATGGGCTTCCTTGAAGACATCGAAGCTATTATCTCTCGTGTCCCTGACAGTCGTCAAACCTTGCTCTTCTCAGCAACCATGCCAGACGCTATCAAACGTATTGGCGTTCAGTTTATGAAAGAACCTGAACATGTCAAGATTGCTGCCAAGGAATTGACAACAGATCTGGTTGATCAGTACTATATCCGTGTCAAGGAACAAGAGAAATTTGATACCATGACACGTCTTATGGATGTGGAACAACCAGAACTTGCTATCGTATTTGGTCGTACCAAACGCCGTGTAGATGAATTGACTCGTGGACTGAAAATTCGTGGCTTCCGTGCAGAAGGAATTCATGGTGATTTGGACCAAAATAAACGCCTTCGTGTTCTTCGTGATTTTAAAAATGGGAATCTTGATGTTCTAGTTGCGACAGACGTGGCAGCACGTGGTTTGGATATCTCAGGTGTGACCCATGTCTACAACTACGATATTCCACAAGATCCTGAAAGTTATGTTCACCGTATCGGTCGTACAGGTCGTGCTGGTAAGTCAGGTCAGTCTATTACTTTCGTAGCTCCAAACGAAATGGGCTACCTTCAAATCATCGAAAACTTGACTAAGAAACGCATGAAAGGTCTCAAACCTGCAAGTGCAGAAGAAGCCTTCCAAGCAAAAAAACACGTAGCTCTCAAGAAAATCGAACGCGATTTTGCGGATGAAACTATTCGTGGGAATTTTGAGAAATTTGCTAAAGATGCTCGTAAGTTAGCTGCTGAATTTAGTCCAGAAGAATTGGCTATGTATATCTTGAGTCTGACAGTCCAAGATCCAGACAGCCTTCCTGAAGTGGAGATTGCGCGTGAAAAACCACTGCCGTTCAAATCGTCAGGAAATGGACGTTCTGGAGGTAATCGTGGACGCGACAATCGTCGAGGAGATAACCGTCGTGGTGGTCGCCGTGATGACTTCAAGAAAGGCAACCGCGGGAACGATCGTTTTGATAAAGACAGACGTTATCGTAATAAAGACAATAAAAAACCTCACAACACTTCAAGCGAAAAGAAAACCGGCTTTGTTATTCGTAACAAAGGAGACAAATAGAAAAAAGCGATTCACAGTGTGAATCGCTTTTATATATAAGGAGACCGATAGTAAAAGAAGATGGTGATAGTAAAGGATAGGTGAAACGGAAAGGGATTTATCATGTCATCTTCTTATAATATTATAATATCAAAAATAAAATAGGATATCAATAAAAAAATCGCTTTTTTCTAAAATATTTTTGCTGTTCAAAATTGCAATTAAATAAGCAATTTTCAGATAATAATTGAAAATTCACGCTCTTTATGTTATAATGGTAGCGATTAAATGCGAGGTAAAAAATGGCACACTTATTAGAAAAAACAAGAAAAATTACTTCTATTTTGAAACGCTCAGAGGAGCAACTTCAAGATGAACTTCCTTACAATGCGATTACACGCCAGTTGGCAGATATTATTGATTGTAACGCTTGTATTGTGAATAGCAAGGGACGCCTTTTAGGCTACTTCATGCGTTATAAAACGAATACAGATCGTGTAGAGCAGTTTTTTCAAACTAAGATTTTTCCAGATGATTATATTCAAGGTGCAAACATGATCTATGATACGGAAGCCAACCTTCCTGTTGAACATGATTTGACCATTTTCCCTGTAGAGAGCCGTGCAGATTTTCCAGATGGTTTGACGACCATTGCTCCGATTCATGTATCAGGGATTCGCCTAGGTTCGTTGATCATTTGGCGCAATGATAAGAAATTTGAAGATGAAGATTTGATTCTTGTTGAGATTGCGAGCACGGTGGTAGGGATTCAACTGCTGAACTTCCAACGTGAAGAGGATGAGAAAAATATTCGCCGTCGTACTGCTGTTACCATGGCGGTTAATACCCTTTCCTATTCAGAACTTCGTGCCGTATCAGCTATTTTAGCTGAGTTGGATGGAAATGAAGGGCAGCTGACTGCATCAGTTATTGCAGATCGTATTGGAATCACGCGTTCTGTGATTGTCAATGCGCTTCGTAAACTGGAGTCAGCAGGAATTATTGAGAGCCGTTCACTCGGAATGAAGGGGACTTATCTCAAAGTTTTAATTGGTGATATTTTTGAGGAAGTGAAAAAGAGGGACTACTAATGGCAAAGGCTTTAATCTCGATTGACTATACAGAGGATTTCGTAGCAGACCATGGAAAGCTGACTGCAGGAGCACCTGCTCAAGCCATATCAGAGGCAATTAATCGAGTAACCAGATTAGCTTTTGATCGTGGAGACTATGTCTTTTTCACCATTGATGCTCATGAAGAGAAGGATACATTCCACCCAGAAAGTAAGCTCTTTCCACCGCACAACATCATCGGAACTAGTGGTCGTAACCTCTATGGTCCCCTAGCTGACTTTTATGCTGAACATGAGGGGGATAGCCGTGTCTTTTGGATGGACAAGCGTCACTATTCAGCATTTTCAGGAACGGACCTAGATATCCGTTTGCGGGAACGTCGTGTAGATACAGTCATCCTAACTGGAGTCCTGACTGACATTTGTGTTCTTCATACGGCTATTGATGCCTATAATTTAGGTTATCAAATCGAGATTGTCAAGCCTGCAGTTGCCTCTATTTGGCCAGAAAATCATCAGTTTGCTCTTGGTCATTTTAAGAACACTCTGGGAGCCAAGTTGCTGGATGAAAATTTGGCTGAAATCCAAGAATAATTCCCTTGGAAAAATGAAAAAAATCTGAAAAAAGTGTTGACAAAGATTTTGAAAGTTGATATACTAGTAAAGTAATCGACGCGGGGATGGCGGAATTGGCAGACGCGCAGGACTAAGGATCCTGTGACCGCTTTAGGTCGTGAGGGTTCAAGTCCCTCTCTCCGCATAGGGTAAGAGTTAGCTTTGGCTAGCTCTTTTTGTTTTTACAAAGAAGACTAGAGGCCACGTTTCGTATATCGAAAAATATTGGCATCAAGAACTATCATCAGAATAGTTGAATCGATTTTCTCCATTTTCCTTATCAAGAATTTCCTCAAACACAAGCCAGGAAATTAAAAGCCGAAGAAATTAAAAAATACTTAGTTGAAAGATGATGCCCGACATTTATAGAATGGTGTGGATTTTAGATTAGTAAATTATTTATCTATAGTTTATCTATATAAGAAGGAAAGTTAGCGGATGCTAGCTTTTTGTTTTTTTAAAAAAAGATAAATCAAAAATTGTTTTCGATTTCATAAACATTTCATATTTGGATTTTATAATAGTCTTACAAATATGGAGGTGACAAATGAATCCAATTCAAAGAGCTTGGGCTTATGTCAGCAGAAAACGACTGAGAAGTTTTATTTTATTTCTGATTTTATTTGTCCTTTTAGCAGGAATTTCAGCCTGTTTGACTCTGATGAAGTCCAACAAAACAGTAGAAACGAATCTTTACAAATCTCTCAATACCTCTTTTTCTATTAAGAAGATAGAGAATGGTCAGACCTTCAAGTTATCGGACCTCGCATCCGTTAGCAAGATTAAGGGGCTGGAGAATGTCTCTCCTGAACTCGAGACGGTCGCAAAACTAAAAGACAAGGAAGCAGTGAGTGGTGAGCAGAGCGTCGAACGTGATGACTTGTCAGCTGCGGACAAGAACTTGGTTAGCTTAACGGCTCTTGAGGATTCATCCAAGGATGTCACCTTTACCAGTTCGGCTTTCAATCTAAAGGAAGGCCGACACCTTCAAAAAGGGGATTCCAAGAAAATCCTTATCCACGAAGAGTTGGCTAAGAAGAACGGTCTTTCGCTTCATGACAAGATTCGCTTGGATGCTGGTCAATCCGAAGCTGGGAAAGGGCAAACAGTTGAGTTTGAAATTGTCGGCATCTTTTCTGGTAAAAAACAAGAGAAATTCACAGGCTTGTCTTCTGACTTCAGTGAAAACCAAGTCTTTACAGACTATGAAAGTAGCCAAACCCTTTTGGGAAATAGTGAACCTCAAGTTAGTGCAGCGCGCTTCTATGTAGAAAATCCTAAGGAAATGGACGGACTCATGAAGCAGGTGGAAAACTTGGCCTTGGAAAATCAAGGCTATCAAGTCGAAAAGGAAAACAAGGCCTTTGAACAGATCAAAGACTCAGTTGCAACCTTCCAAACCTTCCTCACTATCTTCCTTTATGGGATGTTGATAGCTGGAGCTGGATCCTTAATTTTGGTCTTGTCTCTCTGGTTGAGAGAAAGGGTCTACGAAGTAGGGATTTTACTGGCACTTGGAAAAGGCAAGAGCTCAATCTTCCTACAGTTCTGTTTAGAGGTGGTGTTGGTATCTCTTGGAGCTTTGCTTCCATCCTTTATTGCTGGGAAAGCCATTACATCCTATCTGCTACAAACTGTACTAGCGAGTGGAGATCAGGCAACCTTACAAGATACGCTAGCTAAAGCAAGCAGTCTATCAACCAGTCTCCTATCCTTTGCAGAATCCTATGTCTTTCTGCTACTGATTGGTTGCTTGTCTGTAGCCCTTTGTTTCCTATTCTTATTTAGAAAATCGCCGAAAGAAATTTTATCATCTATTAGTTAAGAAGGAGAAATCATGACTTTATTACAATTGCAAGATGTTACCTACCGTTATAAGAACACTGCTGAGGCAGTTTTATATCAGATCAAGTATAATTTTGAACCCGGAAAGTTTTATAGTATCATTGGTGAGTCAGGAGCAGGAAAATCCACTCTCTTGTCCCTACTGGCTGGTCTAGATAGTCCTGTTGAAGGTTCTATCCTTTTCCAAGGAGAGGACATTCGGAATAAGGGATATTCCTATCATCGCATGCACCATATTTCCCTGGTCTTTCAAAATTATAACTTGATAGATTATCTTTCTCCGCTGGAAAATATCCGCTTGGTCAACAAAAAAGCAAGCAAGGATACACTTCTTGAACTTGGTTTGGATGAAAGTCAGATCAAGCGGAACGTTCTCCAGTTATCAGGTGGTCAACAGCAACGTGTTGCTATTGCTCGCAGTTTGGTCTCAGAAGCTCCAGTTATTCTAGCTGATGAGCCAACAGGAAATCTGGACCCTAAAACTGCTGGAGATATTATCGAACTGCTCAAGTCACTTGCTGAGAAAACAGGTAAATGTGTGATTGTCGTCACCCACAGTAAGGAAGTGGCACAAGCGTCAGATATTACACTTGAATTGAAGAATAAGAAACTGACTGAAACTCGCAACACTACTAAATAAGATGAGCTTGTTTTGATAGAATTATTAAATCAAATCTAGAAAGGGAACCTATGTTACACAACGCATTTGCCTATGTTACAAGGAAGTTTTTCAAATCGATTGTTATCTTCCTGATTATTCTCCTCATGGCGAGCTTGAGTTTGGTCGGCTTGTCGATCAAGGGAGCTACAGCCAAGGCTTCTCAGGAGACCTTTAAAAATATCACCAATAGCTTCTCCATGCAAATCAATCGTCGCGTTAATCAAGGAACGCCACGTGGTTCTGGGAATATCAAGGGTGAGGATATCAAAAAAATCACCGAAAACAAGGCCATCGAGTCTTATGTTAAACGCATCAATGCTATCGGAGATTTGACTGGATATGACCTGATTGAAACGCCAGAAACCAAGAAAAATCTCACTGCAGACCGTGCCAAACGGTTTGGAAGCAGTTTGATGATTACAGGTGTTAATGACTCCTCAAAAGAAGATAAGTTTGTCTCTGGCTCATATAAGCTGGTTGAAGGTGAGCACCTAACCAACGACGACAAAGACAAGATCCTCATGCACAAGGACTTGGCTGCTAAACACGGCTGGAAAGTCGGAGATAAGGTCAAACTAGACTCCAATATCTACGATGCAGACAATGAAAAAGGTGCCAAGGAAACAGTCGAAGTGACAATCAAGGGACTCTTTGATGGTCACAATAAGTCGGCAGTAACCTACTCACAAGAGCTCTACGAAAACACAGCTATCACAGACATTCACACTGCTGCAAAACTTTATGGATACACAGAAGACACAGCTATTTATGGGGACGCAACCTTCTTTGTAACAGCAGACAAGAACTTGGATGACGTCATGAAAGAGTTGAATGGTATAAGTGGTATCAACTGGAAGAGCTACACACTTGTGAAGAGCTCCTCTAACTACCCAGCTCTAGAGCAATCCATCTCTGGTATGTACAAGATGGCCAATCTCCTCTTCTGGGGTAGCTTGAGCTTCTCAGTCCTTCTCCTTGCACTCTTGCTTAGTCTTTGGATCAACGCCCGTCGCAAGGAAGTGGGAATTCTCCTCTCTATCGGTCTCAAGCAGGCAAGTATCTTGGGACAATTCATCACCGAATCTATCCTGATTGCCATCCCTGCTCTTGTTTCTGCTTACTTCCTAGCCAACTATACAGCCCGTGCAATCGGAAATACTGTTCTTGCCAATGTCACTTCAGGTGTTGCCAAGCAAGCCAGCAAGGCTGCTCAAGCCTCTAATCTTGGTGGTGGTGCAGAAGTAGATGGCTTTAGCAAGACCTTGTCGAATCTAGACATTTCCATTCAGACATCAGACTTTATCATCGTCTTTGTCCTTGCCTTGGTTCTAGTCGTTCTTGTTATGGCGCTTGCTTCAAGCAATCTCCTTAGAAAACAACCAAAAGAGCTCTTGCTCGATAGTGAATAAAAAACTTGCTACCTATTCTCCCCTAAATGGGGTATAATATAGGTAGCATTTTTATCTATTTTGCCTTGATAGGAAGAGGTCTTATCAAGGCAAAATAGAAAGATTAACAAGAAATTTAAAGGAATGTGAAACGTTTTTTTCTATGAAAATTTTAATTGTAGAAGATGAGGAGATGATCCGTGAGGGGATCAGTGACTATTTGGCGGATTGTGGCTATGAAACCATTCAGGCAGCGGACGGCGAGGAAGCCCTAGAACAATTTTCCAGCTATGAAGTAGCCTTGGTTTTACTGGATATCCAGATGCCCAAGCTCAATGGTTTAGAAGTCCTAGCTGAGATTCGTAAGACCAGTCAGGTTCCTGTCTTGATGCTGACTGCCTTTCAGGATGAGGAATATAAGATGAGTGCTTTTGCTTCGCTAGCAGATGGCTATCTGGAAAAACCCTTCTCCCTCTCCCTCTTAAAAGTGAGGGTAGACGCGATTTTCAAGCGCTACTACGATACGGGACGAATCTTCTCCTATAAGGATACCAAGGTGGATTTTGAGAGCTATAGTGCAAGCATAGCAGGTCAAGAAATAGCCATCAATGCCAAAGAGTTGGAAATTTTGGACTATCTGGTAAAAAATGAAGGACGGGCTTTGACTCGATCTCAGATAATCGATGCCGTTTGGAAGGTGACAGATGAGGTTCCCTTTGACCGTGTTATTGATGTTTATATCAAGGAACTACGGAAAAAGCTAGACTTGGATTGTATCCTCACTGTGCGCAATGTTGGTTATAAATTGGAGCGAAAATGAAACGAACAGGTTTATTTACAAAGATATTTATCTATACCTTCTCAATTTTTAGTGTTCTGGTTATTTGCCTTCATTTAGCTATTTATTTTCTTTTTCCTTCGACTTATCTGAGCCATCGTCAGGAAACCATTGGTCAGAAAGCGACAGCCATTTCCCAGTCCCTAGAAGGAAAGGATAGGCAAAGTATCGAGCAAGTGTTAGAATTGTATTCCCAGACTAGTGATATCAAGGGGGCCGTCAAGGGAGAGATGACCGAGGACAAGTTAGAAGTCAAGGACAGTCTTCCTCTGGATACAGACCGCCAGACTACCTCTCTCTTTATCGAGGAGCGTGAGGTGAAAACGCAAGATGGTAGCACCATGACTCTGCAATTTCTAGCTTCGATGGATTTGCAAAAGGAAGCAGAGCAAATTAGCCTCCAGTTTCTTCCCTATACCTTGCTGGCATCGTTTTTGATTTCCCTCTTGGTAGCCTACATCTACGCTCGAACCATTGTTGCCCCGATTTTGGAAATCAAGCGGGTAACCCGTCGGATGATGGATCTGGATGCTCAAGTGCGATTGCGCGTGGATTCCAAGGATGAGATTGGTGATCTCAAGGAACAAATCAATAGCCTTTACCAGCATCTCTTAACAGTTATTGCCGATTTGCATGAGAAAAATGAAGCCATTCTCCAGCTGGAAAAGATGAAGGTCGAGTTCTTACGAGGGGCCTCTCATGAATTGAAAACACCTCTGGCTAGTTTGAAAATCCTAATCGAAAATATGAAAGAGAATATCGGTCGTTACAAGGATAGGGACCACTATCTGGGAGTAGCTTTGGGGATTGTGGATGACCTCAGTCACCACGTTCTTCAGATACTTTCTCTTTCTTCTGTTCAAGAATTACGAGAGGAGAAGGAGAACATTGACCTACTCCAGATGACGCAAACTCTGGTTAAGGATTATGCTTTGTTAGCTAAGGAAAGAAAAGTTCAGATAGAGATTAGCCTGACCCATCAGCAGGCTTACATAAACCCATCTGTGATGAAACTGATCCTATCTAATATCATCAGCAATGCTATCAAGCACTCCATTCCAGGGGGCTTGGTTCGTATCGGAGAGAGAGAAGGGGACATCTATATCGAGAATAGCTGTAGTCCAGAAGAACAAGAAAAATTGGCCCAGTCTTTTTCTGGCAATGCTAGTCGCAAGGCCAAGGGTTCAGGAATGGGACTCTTTGTGGTCAAAAGTTTATTAGAACACGAGAAATTATCTTATCATTTTGAGATGCAAGATGATCGTTTGACCTTCTTCATGTCTTATCCTAAAATAGCCCAAGATTAAGAGAAGAAAGGGTTTGCATATATTGAGCTATAAGAAATTCAATCTAAAGCATGGGAAAAACTAGCTTTTTTTGTCAAAAAGTGATAAAATGAACAATGTAAATGGGATGTCCCAAAAAATATATAGGAGGCCTGACAAATGGCAATCGTTTCAGCAGAAAAATTTGTCCAAGCAGCTCGTGACAACGGTTATGCAGTTGGTGGATTTAACACAAACAATCTTGAGTGGACTCAAGCTATCTTGCGTGCAGCAGAAGCTAAAAAAGCTCCAGTTTTGATCCAAACTTCTATGGGTGCTGCGAAATACATGGGCGGTTACAAAGTATGTAAACTTCTCATCGAAAACCTTGTAGAATCAATGGGAATTACTGTACCAGTTGCTATTCACCTTGACCATGGTCATTATGAAGATGCACTTGAATGTATCCGAGTTGGTTATACTTCAGTTATGTTTGACGGTTCACACCTTCCAGTTGAAGAAAACCTTGAAAAAGCTCGTAAAGTTGTAGAATTTGCCCATGCAAACGGCGTATCAGTAGAAGCTGAAGTTGGTACTATCGGTGGTGAAGAAGACGGAATCATTGGTGATGGCGAATTGGCTCCAATTGAAGATGCTAAAGCAATGGTTGCAACTGGTATTGACTTCTTGGCAGCTGGTATCGGTAACATCCACGGTCCTTACCCAGCAAACTGGAAAGGTCTTCACCTTGATCACTTGCAAAAATTGACAGAAGCAGTTCCAGGCTTCCCAATCGTATTGCATGGTGGTTCAGGTATTCCTGATGACCAAATCCAAGCAGCTATCAAACTTGGTGTTGCGAAAGTTAACGTTAATACTGAATGCCAAATCGCATTTGCTAACGCAACTCGTAAATTTGTTGCTGAATACGAAGCAAACGAAGCAGAATACGATAAGAAGAAACTCTTTGACCCACGTAAATTCTTGAAACCAGGTTTCGAAGCAATTACAGAAGCTGTTGAAGAACGTATCGACGTATTCGGTTCAGAAGGTAAAGCTTAATCTAGCTGAACAATACATACAGAACCTGCCCATTGGGTGGGTTTTTTGTGTGGTAAAAATAAATGATATAGACTTTGTATTATGCCTTTGATATAATTAATTTAGCTTAAAGGTAAATATCAAGTTTTTTTATAAATTTCGACTTTTAATGTGTGGTACTATATAGTTTTAAAATTTGATAAAGTTACTAGCTAGTTTTAGTATATTAAAATTATTGGAGTTTAGGTTAGAGATGAAAGATAATATCGTAAGTTTTTTTCAGTATTTTTTTTGGAAAAGAAAAATTAAAGAGATTCATACTCACAGTGAGGATAGTGTTAGACGAGTGTTTAGGTCTATTGCACAGAATGGATTTGATTATTATGGTGAGTCAGTACCTTATGGACGGGCTAAGTGGTTTATTGAGTCAGAAAAAGAATTTTATAATGAATTCTCTAATACTGAATTTGAATATTTTGGTTATTCTCCGGTTAGAAGTTTAAAGGAAGAAGATTTCAAAGAATATGGTTTACTCTTGACCCAGTATGGAATTTTCGAAAAAATGCAAATCATGGATCAAGAAAGGTGTAATGTACAATTTTTTCCATTTTCTAATTTATGGAAAGTAGAGGTAGATGATAATGAACAGTTAGCATTTTACTATCCATATGGGATTATTAAACGTTTGAATGTCTCGAATAGTTTGAACTATGTTGTTAGAGAATTGAATGAATTAATTGCCTCTGGTTATACAAATGATGTACAAGTTGAAAATTTAAACTCACAGTTATTGAAAATTGGTAAAAAGAATGTTAATTCAACTACCTTTAGAAGAGGAACTGAAATAGGAGTTGTTTCTTGGATTCTTTTAAAAACTCGTACAGTATTTAAAGATATTCAATTAAATCGTATTGTTAACAATGATAAGGGAGGACATGGCTTTGCGGCTGAGTATGCCAACAATACAATTGATAAACTAAGATATCCTTTTAAAAAAGTGGAACTGGTGGGGCAAGGAAATGAGTTAAATGGAGCGGATAGAAGAGTTGGGAATCAATTAATCCAAACCAAATATTATAAAGATGCAAGGGAGAGTGTAAATGCGGCATTTGATTCTAGTAATAATGGAATGTACAAATATAAAGATATGCAACTTGAGGTCCCTAAGGATCAATATGATAGAGTGCTAGAAATATTTGGAGAAAAAATTAGACAAGGAAAAGTTGAAGGAGTAACTAACCCAGCTGAGGCTAAAAATATCGTCAGAAAAGGACGTATTACCTATGATGAGGCAAAGAATATAGCACAATCAGAAAAATTAACATCACTTAAATATGATGCAATTAATGGAGCTATTAATTCATTACCTGGTGTAAGTATTAGTTTTGTAATTGTTTTTGCTCATGCTAAATGGTCAGGAGCAGAAACCAAGGATGCTGCATTGATGGCTGGTAAAGCAGGATTACGAACCCTAGCTATGGGAACGAGTATCTATGTTGCGTCACAGCAATTTGCAAAAATATTTACAAAACAAATTAATGATTATTTTGGAAAAAAAATTACAGCTGAAGTAGTTGCAAGAAGAGCTGCACCGGTTATATCGTTTGCTGTTATTATCACACCAGATATCTTTAATGCCCTAGTAGGAAAAATTTCCTCACAACAACTCTTAAAAAATGTAGCAGTCGCTGGAGGTGGAATGCTTGCAGTTGCAGGTGCAGGTGCAGTTGGTGGTGCAATTGCTGGACCTTTTGGAGCAGCTGCAGGAGCAATTATTGGTGGTATTGCAGGAGAATTTGGTGTTAAACTCATTGCGGATCAATTTATAGAAGACGATCGTGTGGAAATGTTTGCTCAATTAAAAGAAGAATTTATTGATCTTGTGATGGTAATTTCTTTATCTCAGGAAGAATTTAATAAAATACAAGAAGCTGTCTTTAATGAACATTTAGAAGGTTTATTAAAAAATATGTTCCAGAAAAAAGAGAACAGTCGAAATTTTGCTAAAGAATTTGTTGAGGAAAAAGTTAAATCTGTCATAAAAGATAGAAAACGAGTTGAATTGAAGGAAATTATTGAGGCAGTTCAAGTAATAAATGATGTTCAAAACTCATCGGAATCAGGATGGACACAAAATGATGGTGCTTGGTACTATCTAAATAATAGCGGTTCTTTAGCAAAGGGTTGGATTCAAGATAATGAACATTGGTACTATCTAAGTGAAGATGGAGCCCTAGTAACAGGTTGGTTTCAATATAATGATGTCTGGTATTACTTGAAAGATAATGGAGCTATGGCGACAGGTTGGATTCAAGATTTAGGGAAATGGTATTATTTAAATGAAGACGGATCAATGGTAACAGGTTGGTACCAAGTTGGCGAAACATGGTATTATTCATATTCTTCAGGAGAACTCGCAGTTAATACTACCATAGACGGGTATAGAGTCAATGAAAATGGGGAATGTGTTGATTAAATTGAATATTTGAGGTAAAATCATTTTTAATACTAGCCTGCCAATTAGGCAGGTTTTTTATGTTTTAAGGAGACTATTAAGCCAGAATTTTGGACTAATACTATTCGAAAATCTCTTCTAAGCAGGTCAGCTTCGCCTTGCCGTACTCAAGTACTGCCTACGGCTAGCTTCCTAGTTTGCTCTTTGATTTTCATTGAGTATAAAAATACCACTTTAAGAGAAAAATCTCTAATTTCATAATCTGTAGGCAAACGCTTGCATTCTATTTTTTATTGGACTATAATAGGTTGGTATAAAGCCTTCTGTAATAATATTGAGAAGATGTAGAAAGTAAGGATTTAGAATATCTGTAGTTATAAATACAATGTTGCTATTCCTTGCTATAGGGAGAGATTTATGGCAATGATAGAAGTGGAACATCTTCAGAAAAATTTTGTGAAGACAGTTAAGGAACCGGGGTTGAAGGGGGCTTTGCGCTCCTTTATTCATCCTGAAAAGCAGATCTTTGAAGCGGTCAAGGATTTGACCTTTGAAGTTCCAAAGGGGCAGATTTTAGGATTTATCGGGGCAAATGGTGCTGGGAAGTCAACCACCATCAAAATGCTGACAGGGATTTTAAAGCCGACATCTGGTTTTTGTCGGATTAATGGCAAGATTCCACAGGACAATCGCCAAGACTATGTCAAGGATATTGGGGTTGTCTTTGGACAACGCACCCAGCTATGGTGGGATTTGGCACTGCAAGAGACCTACACGGTTTTGAAAGAGATATACGATGTGCCAGACTCGCTCTTTCATAAGCGCATGGACTTTTTAAATGAAGTCTTGGATTTGAAGGAATTTATCAAGGACCCCGTGCGCACTCTTTCACTGGGTCAACGGATGCGGGCGGATATTGCGGCTTCCTTACTTCATAATCCCAAGGTTCTCTTTTTAGATGAACCGACCATTGGTTTGGATGTGTCGGTCAAGGACAATATTCGTCGGGCAATTACTCAGATCAATCAAGAGGAAGAAACAACCATTCTCTTGACCACTCACGACCTGAGCGACATTGAGCAACTTTGTGATCGGATTTTCATGATTGACAAGGGGCAAGAGATTTTTGATGGAACGGTTAGCCAGCTCAAGGAGACCTTTGGCAAGATAAAGACTCTTTCTTTTGAACTGGTACCAGGTCAAAGTCATCTCCTTTCTCACTATGAAGGTTTTTCGGATATGACCATTGATAGACAAGGAAACAGCCTCAATATTGAATTCGATAGTTCCCGCTACCAGTCGGCTGATATTATCAAGCAAACCCTGTCTGATTTTGAAGTCCGTGATTTGAAGATGATGGATACAGATATCGAGGATATTATCCGTCGCTTCTATCGAAAGGAGCTCTAAGATGGTCAAATTGTGGAGACGTTATAAACCCTTTATCAATGCAGGGATTCAGGAGTTGATCACCTATCGAGTCAACTTTATTCTCTATCGGATTGGCGATGTCATGGGGGCTTTTGTGGCTTTTTATCTCTGGAAGGCTGTCTTTGATTCTTCGCAAGAGTCTTTGATTCAGGGCTTTAGTATGGCAGATATCACCCTCTACATCATTATGAGTTTTGTGACCAATCTTCTGACTAGGTCAGATTCGTCCTTTATGATTGGGGAGGAGGTCAAGGATGGTTCCATTATCATGCGCTTGTTGAGACCAGTGCATTTTGCGGCTTCTTACCTCTTTACCGAGCTTGGGTCCAAGTGGTTGATTTTTGTCAGTGTCGGACTTCCTTTCTTGAGTGTGATTGTCTTGATGAAAATCTTATCTGGGCAAGGGATGGTAGAAGTGCTGGGATTACCTGTCCTTTATCTTTTTAGCTTAACTCTGGCTTATCTGATTAACTTTTTCTTTAATATCTGCTTTGGATTTTCAGCCTTTGTGTTTAAAAATCTATGGGGTTCCAATCTACTCAAGACTTCCATAGTGGCCTTTATGTCTGGAAGCTTGATTCCCTTGGCTTTCTTTCCAAAGATTGTTTCAGATATTCTGTCCTTCTTGCCTTTCTCATCCTTGATCTACACTCCGGTCATGATCATTGTTGGAAAATACGATGCCAGTCAGATTCTTCAGGCGCTTTTGCTACAGTTCTTCTGGCTCTTGGTGATGCTTGGCTTATCTCAGTTGATCTGGAAACGAGTCCAGTCATTCATCACTATTCAGGGAGGTTAGTATGAAAAAATATCAACGCATGCATCTGATTTTTATCAGACAATACATCAAGCAAATCATGGAGTACAAGGTTGATTTTGTGGTTGGTGTCCTGGGAGTTTTTCTGACCCAAGGCCTGAACCTCTTGTTTCTCAATGTCATCTTTCAACACATTCCATCCCTAGAAGGCTGGACCTTTCAAGAGATAGCTTTTATTTATGGATTTTCTTTGATTCCCAAGGGACTGGACCATCTCTTTTTTGACAATCTCTGGGCATTGGGGCAGCGCTTAGTCCGAAAGGGAGAGTTTGACAAGTATCTGACGCGTCCTATCAATCCTCTCTTTCACATCCTCGTCGAGACCTTTCAGATTGATGCCTTGGGCGAACTATTGGTCGGTGGAATCTTGCTAGCGACTACGGTATCTAGCATTGCTTGGACTCTTCCCAAATTCCTGCTTTTCCTAGTTTGTATTCCTTTTGCGACATTGATTTATACTTCCTTGAAAATCGCGACTGCCAGTATCGCTTTTTGGACCAAGCAGTCAGGCGCCATGATTTACATTTTCTATATGTTTAATGATTTTGCTAAGTATCCGATTTCTATTTACAATTCGCTTCTTCGCTGGTTGATAAGCTTTATCATCCCCTTTGCCTTTACAGCCTACTATCCTGCCAGCTATTTCTTGCAGGATAAGGATGTCTTTTTTAATATCGGTGGTTTGATTCTGATTTCCCTTGTCTTCTTTATCATTTCCTTGAAACTATGGGACAGGGGTTTGGACGCCTATGAAAGTGCGGGTTCGTAAGTTAGAAATCTTTCCTGAACTTTGGGATAAAAGCAATCCTTGCTTGATTTGGGTTAAGAAATTGTGAAATTTTCTCTTGACAATCGTTCTCAGAGTGCTATACTAAAAGGGTAATCGCCGATTTAGCTCAGTTGGTAGAGCAACGCACTCGTAACGCGTAGGTCACAGGTTCAAGCCCTGCAATCGGCAGAATCAAGAAGTCCAAACGGGCTTCTTTTTTTGTAACTATAGGAAAGGTGGAACGTTTGAGATAGGTTCTATTTAACGTCTGAAACTCCTGCTTATAAATAAAAACTAAAATTTATATTTTGTGGTATAATATATATTAATAAGCACTTGTTTTCGTTCCGTTTTAGAGGACTATAGGCTGTTAATCATTCTAGAATTTTTTGCATAGGTTTTCTAAAAATTATAAAAATCCATGGATAATAACGAATGAAGTCTCGCAAGCTTGGCTGAATATAAATCAAAAAGGAGAAAATTATGAATAAGAAAGAATGGGTAAAACAATTTGAGGAGGCGAATGGCCGCAAGCCGACTGCATCAGAATTAGCAGAGGCGCAGTCAACTAAAAAGTTTGCGAGAGGAACTATAAACATTAAAATCTATATTGGGTTAGTCCTCGGTATTTTGGTTGCTATAATCCTAGTAAGTGTTTTCTCGCATTCTCTGATTGGAAAGAAAGAGTCAAATCAAGCATCGTCTGCTGTTTCAACTACAGAGTCAACAAGTCAATCGTCTACAAGCCAAGGAAAAACAGATGAGACTGATAAGGATAAACAAGAGGAAATTCAGAAACTCAAGAATCAACTGACTGCTTTAGATACCAAAATTACGGAAGCAGAAGCACTTGTTAGCAAGTTGAAGAAAGAAACTACCGTTCCAAAACTAGATATTGAAGCAATCAAGAACAATGATCTGTCTAGTTTAGAAGGTACTTGGCGTAGTCAATCTGGTAATGAATACATTATCAATGATTCTGGAGAAGTACGTGCGACTTGGTTTACAAATGATCAAAAGTACGAATCTGTAGTTGGATTAAAGGTATCAAAAGGACAAGATATTCGTAATCCTGAGACAGCTTCTATCAGTGCATGGGTAAAAGATTCTGTTGCTGGAGGATTTGTAGTAGTAGCTGTGCCAAGTGGAGTAGTTATGCAACCTGCTGATGACGGAAAGATTACGGATAAAAGCAATCATGCTGAGGAAAGACTACTTTCTGGGCAAGAGTATGGATCGATGTTAATGAAACCAGAAAAGGTTTATTATCGTGTGAAACCAGATACCAGCAAACTTGAGGAAGCAGAAAAGAACTTAGCTCAACTACAAGCAGACCGTGAATCAATCAAATCTTCTCTAGAGTCAAAGGAAAAGAAAAACTAGATGGTATTCGTTCAAAAATACTGTTACAATCGGCAGAATCAAGAAGCCTTAATTAGGCTTCTTTTTTTGTTGTCGGTAATATTCAACCACTTAGACTGAGATAGAGACCAGATAGGCAAAAGAGGTTGTTCTGGGGGAAAACCTCTGCTATAATGATTTTTGTAAGGGGCGTGAAGGGTTGGTGCCAGACAACTCAAATTCCTAAAAAAAGAAAATGGAGACAAAAAATGAAAAAATTATTGGGGCTTGTATTTTTAGTAGCAGCAGCGCTAGTATTGTATTTCGGATCTGTTGGCTGGCCAAGTTTGGATGTCAACCTCTGGTCACTCATTCCAGTGGGATTGTTCCTCTATTTCACTCTAGAAAATCTTTTGAAAAAAGACTACAAGGCTAGTCTTATGTGTCTAATCATTGCTTTTATTATTGCAAATGCTATTTTTGATATTTTACCAATCTCAAGTGGTTTGGTAATTGGTGCCGGTGTTCTAACATGTGTAGGGCTTGGCTACCTCTTTCCTGATAAAGATAAACAAGAAGATAAATAAAAAGTCTCGAGAAACCTCGAGACTTTGTTTTTATGTACCAGCGTAATATTTTTGGATTCCTTTCACAATACCTGCGACTAGTCTATCTTGGTATCGATCATCACGAATACGTTGATTCTCAGTGAAATTATCCATATAGCCAAGCTCCAGTAGGACGGCTGGTTTAGCTGTTTCGCGTAGTACGGCAAAGCTACTTTCCAATAAGCCAGCATCCTTGGCTCCTGTTTCTGCTAGGAGAGAGGAGTGGATAGCAGCAGCGAGGCGTTTGCTTTCACTCACACGATCAGGATGGTTGTGCCAGTATGGATTAATCTTACTTGGATAATCAGGTTCATCTTTATAGGAGTAGGTTTGAATACCGCTCGCTTTTGAGTATGCGCTACCAGTTGCATTGAAGTGAATACTGATAAAGATGTCAGAGTTGGTTTTATTAACCATACGAGAACGTTCGGTAACAAAATCAACGTCAATATCACTATCACGTGATGTGAGGACAGTATAACCTAATTCTTCTAGTTTCTTACGCAGTTTGCAATAGATTTGCATATTGAGATCTTTTTCGGCTACATTGTAGTAGAAGGCGCCAGAATCTCGACCACCGTGTCCAGGATCTAGGAAGATAGTTTTACTGTATTGACCTTTTACAAATCCACCCTCAGTTGAAACTTCAGAAATCCATTGGCCGTATTTTTGGAACAAATGTTCCTTTCCATCTATCTTGTAGGTTCCTGAAACATAATGTCCGCTATCGTCCAAATAGTAACGAGCCTTGTAATAGTCGTCGTAAATCCACTCATTCTTGGCCATATAGCCACCAGACTTGAGGTAGTATGCCCCAATCCACTCCTGATTTGCATAACGGCCATCCGCTTTTAGATAGAACCAGCTATTGTAGGATTTATCAAAAATCCACTCTTTTTCCGCCATGGTTCCACTGGCTTTGAGGTAGTAGCTTCCTTTCCATTTATTGGAAAGCATGACTCCATTTTGTTTAAAAGCATACCAAGAACCATTGATTTTCTCCCATTTGTCTTGGCTATATTTCCCATATTCATTAGCATAATACCAATTTTCATTGATTTTCACCCAAGAGTTTTCTGCCATGGCCCCGCTACTGTCAAGCAGGTAGGCACCAATGGTTGTCTGGCTGAGCATCACGCCGTTTTTATCAAAGTAGTACCAAGAACCGTTGATTTTCTCCCACTTGTCTTGCGAGATTCTGCCAGATGGTGTGACATAATACCAATTTTGGTCTAATTTAATCCAACCCTTTTCTGCCATAGCTCCGCTTTTTGTGAGAAGATAGCCGTCAACGGAGGTGTTGCTGAGCATGCTTCCAGTTTGGTCAAAATAGTACCAAGAGCCGTTAATTTTTTTCCAACTGTTCTGAGCTAGTCGTCCAGAGGAATCAGCATAGTACCATTGATTGTCCAGTTTGGTCCAGCTATTTTCTATCATAACCCCATCTTGGCCAAAGGCATAACCTTTGTAGATAGTAGAATGAAGACGATTACCATCTTGATCGAAGTAGTACCATTTGCCTTGGATTTGTTTCCAGTTCACTGCTGGTTGATCATCTTGGTAAAAGCGCCAGTTTTGATTTTCTTGGTACCACCCTTCTTTTTGGGGCTTGTCTTCTTGCACATCTACTTTCGGAAGAGTTTCTGATTTAGAGTTTTCCTCAACACTCGATTCTTTCTTTTCTTCTTTGGCAATTGATTCCTTGACAGCAGATGTGGATTGAGTTGTATTTTCTTCTCCTAAGACGGATGCGGGTGCTAATCCTGCGATTGAAAGGATTAAAGCACTGGTCAGTAGTATCTTTTTCACTTTCTATTCCTAACTTTTTCTTTTTCTCTTTATTTTTTATCAATTATCAAACTGAACTTCTTCTAGTAGATACTCGATAAAGCGTTCGCCCATCTTAGACAGGCTGGTTTTTTCATGCTGGATATAGACCAGCTCAATGGGATCATCTATGTCCAGCGGAATGGAAACGATATTGTCTCCGTTGAGGTTGCTGTTCAAAATCCCTGTTGCAATCGTGTATCCGTCCAAACCAATCAAGAGATTAAAGAGGGTAGCACGGTCACTGACTACGATGGATTTCTTGTGGTGCTCTTGTGAAAGAATCTCCTCTGAAAAGTAGAAGGAGTTGTGAGTCCCTTGGTCATAGCTCAGGTAAGGGAAGTTCTCCAAATCTTCTAGTTTAACCTTATCTTTCTTTGCCAGAGGATTGGTCTTGCTGACAAAGATATGCGGTTGTGCTGTAAAGAGATGGTGGGCCAAGAGGTGGTTGTCATCCAGCATTTTCGTTAAAACATCACGGTTATAACTGTTCAAAAAGAGGACACCGACTTCACTACGAAAGTTCTTGACATCGTCGATAATCTCCCAAGTCCGAGTTTCACGAAGGAAGAGCTCGTATTTTTCCATATCACTTTTCTTGAGCAAGGAGACAAAGGCATTAACTACAAAAGCATAGTGCTGAGAGGAAACGCTGAAAAGTTCGCGGTGGGCGACAGGATTTTTATAGCGTTCTTCCAGAAGCTGAGTTTGCTCGACAACTTGACGGGCATAGGAAAGAAACTCCATCCCATCCCGGGTCAAGGTAATGCCCTTGGGATTACGAATAAAAATTTCAATACCCATTTCATTTTCCAAGTCTCGAACGGCATTAGAGAGACTGGGTTGGGTGATAAAGAGTTGCTTGGCTGCTTCATTCATAGAGCCAGTTTCGACGATTTTGATAATATAGTGTAATTGTTGAATTCTCATGCTTTTATTGTACCACACTTGGTGAAGAATGAGCAAAGAAGATGAAGGGAAGAGAGGAAAGCACCAAACTGGTATTGAAAAAAAGTCTAAAATCTGTTAGAATGAAAGCTATGAAAACATTCTATGATGTGCAGCAATTTCTCAAACAGTTTGGCATTATTGTCTATGTGGGGAAGCGCTTGTATGATATTGAACTGATGAAGCTTGAACTCTCTCGGATCTATGATGCCGGTCTGATGGACAAGCTAGATTACCTAGAAGCGGAAGCTGTTCTCCGCAGGGAGCACAAGATAGAATTAGACTACATAGAGAAAAATGGAGATAAGAACTTATGACAATTTGGATTGTTTGGGGAATCGTATTGGCAATGGTGGCATGGATGGGTTATAACTACCTTCGTATTCGTCGTGCGGCTAAGATTGTGGACAATGCAGAGTTTGAAGCCTTGATTCGGAAAGGACAGTTGATTGATGTCCGTGATGCAGCAGAATTTCACAGAAAACACATTCTTGGTGCGCGCAATATTCCTTCAAGTCAATTGAAGTCAAGCCTTGCAGCCCTTCGTAAGGATAAACCTATCCTTCTCTACGAAAACCAACGCGGACAACGAGTGACCAATGCAGCACTTTATCTGAAAAAACAAGGTTTTTCTGAGATTTATATCCTTTCTTATGGGTTGGATTCTTGGAAAGGGAAAGTGAAGACTAGCTAAGATTCTTTAAAAAACTGTCGAATGATAGATAAAGCTAGTATCTTAAGGTATCATCATTTATAATAAATTTAAGGAGATTTTATAATATGAATTCACAACAAAAGAAAAAACCTTCACTTATTTTAGGTATCTTATCTATCGTCCTTGGTTTGCTATTTCCAATAGTAGGTCTGATTTTGGGGATCATAGGATTGGTCTTGGCTTTTTCATATCAAAAAGAATCTCAATTAGCCTATAAAACAGAAAAAATTCTGAATATTGTAGGACTTGTGGTTTCTGTACTTAACTGGATTGTAACCGTCGCAGTATTTTTAATTTTAAGATAAGCAATAAACAAAAAGCTTTAAACATAAAGCTTTTTTTGTTTTATCGACTCATCTCTAAATAGATTTTAATAATTTCTAATTCTTCTTGGTTTAAGAATCGGTATTGCCCTTCTGCAAGCTCTGAATCTAACGTAAAATCACCGAACTGAACTCGTTTGAGAGAGACAACTTTGACACCAACCGAGAAAAACATTTTTTTCACCTGATGAAATTTTCCTTCTGAAATGGTGATGGTGGCTTGACTAGAGGAAGGACTTGAGGACAGAATTTCTAGCGTTGCAGGTTTACAAGTGGTTCCGTCTAAAAAGACGATTCCTTCCTTAAACCGCTGGATATGGTCTGGGGTGAGCGGTCCGTTTACCACCACTTGATAGGATTTATCGACATGGTACTGGGGATGGAGGAGTTGGAATCCTAAAGGTCCATTGTCTGTCAAAAGCAGCAGTCCCGTCGTATCGCGGTCTAATCTGCCGATAGCATAGATCTGGTCAGACTGAATGTCAGGTGAAAGGAGGTCCATGACGGTTGGTAGGTTCTTATCCCTGCTAGCTGTAACGACTCCGTTTGGCTTATGAAGCATGAGGTAGTTGTGCTCGTATCCTTGAATCTGCCGTCCTTGAAAGACTAATTTCTGTAATCCAGTGTCAACATTTTGAGAGAGGAAGCGAGCTGGACACTCATCCACTAGGATTTCTTTTTTCAGAAGTGCCTGTTTCATAGCCTTGCGACTGATCTTTTCTTGGGCTAATAATCTATCTAAACGCATACCAGCTTATCTTATCATAAGTCTCTGACTTTGAAAAGAGTTGCCTTGACTATAAAAGCGGAGTGAAAACATTTACACTTGCTTGAATTATGTTATTTACTTGAAAATATGGTATAATTGCTCAGTTAGAAAATAAATTTTGAATATTATAGAGGAAATCATGACAAAATTAAGAGAAGATATCCGTAACATTGCGATTATCGCCCACGTTGACCACGGGAAAACAACCCTCGTTGACGAATTATTGAAACAATCTGAAACTCTTGATGCACGTACTGAATTGGCAGAGCGCGCTATGGACTCAAATGATATCGAGAAAGAGCGTGGAATTACCATCCTTGCTAAAAATACAGCCGTTGCCTACAACGGAACTCGTATTAATATCATGGACACACCAGGACACGCGGACTTCGGTGGAGAAGTTGAGCGTATCATGAAAATGGTTGACGGTGTTGTCTTGGTCGTAGATGCCTACGAAGGAACCATGCCACAGACTCGTTTCGTATTGAAAAAAGCCTTGGAACAAGACCTTGTTCCAATCGTGGTTGTCAACAAAATAGATAAACCATCAGCTCGCCCAGCAGAAGTAGTGGACGAAGTCTTGGAACTCTTCATCGAGCTTGGCGCAGATGATGACCAGCTTGATTTCCCAGTTGTTTATGCTTCAGCTATCAACGGAACATCTTCCTTGTCAGATGATCCAGCTGATCAAGAAAAAACAATGGCGCCAATCTTTGACACCATCATCGACCATATCCCGGCTCCAGTGGATAACTCAGATGAGCCTTTGCAGTTCCAAGTGTCACTTTTGGACTACAACGACTTCGTAGGTCGTATCGGTATCGGTCGTGTCTTCCGTGGTAGTGTGAAAGTTGGGGACCAAGTTACCCTTTCTAAGCTAGATGGTACAACGAAGAACTTCCGTGTAACAAAACTCTTCGGTTTCTTTGGTTTGGAACGTCGTGAAATCCAAGAAGCTAAAGCAGGTGACTTGATTGCCGTATCCGGTATGGAAGATATCTTTGTTGGTGAAACTATTACTCCGACGGATGCCATTGAACCTCTTCCAATCCTACATATCGATGAACCAACCCTTCAAATGACCTTCTTGGTAAATAATTCACCATTTGCAGGTCGTGAAGGGAAATGGGTGACTTCTCGTAAGGTAGAAGAACGCTTGCAAGCAGAATTGCAAACAGACGTTTCCCTTCGTGTTGACCCAACGGACTCACCAGATAAATGGACTGTTTCAGGACGTGGAGAATTGCACTTGTCAATCCTGATTGAAACCATGCGCCGTGAGGGTTATGAACTTCAAGTATCTCGTCCAGAAGTTATCGTAAAAGAAATTGACGGTGTTAAATGTGAACCATTTGAACGTGTTCAAATCGATACTCCAGAAGAATACCAAGGATCTGTTATCCAAAGCCTTTCTGAACGTAAGGGTGAAATGTTGGATATGATTTCAACTGGTAATGGTCAAACTCGTTTGGTCTTCCTTGTTCCAGCGCGTGGTTTGATCGGATACTCAACTGAGTTCTTGTCAATGACTCGTGGTTACGGTATCATGAACCATACCTTCGACCAATACTTGCCACTCATTCCAGGTGAAATCGGTGGACGTCACCGTGGTGCTCTCGTTTCTATCGATGCTGGTAAGGCAACAACTTACTCTATCATGTCGATTGAAGAGCGTGGTACGATCTTTGTCAACCCAGGTACTGAGGTTTACGAAGGAATGATCATCGGTGAAAATTCTCGTGAAAACGACTTGACAGTTAACATCACTAAGGCCAAACAAATGACCAACGTTCGTTCAGCTACCAAGGACCAAACAGCTGTTATCAAGACACCTCGTATCTTGACCCTTGAAGAGTCTCTTGAATTCTTGAATGACGATGAGTACATGGAAGTAACGCCTGAGTCTATCCGTTTGCGTAAGCAAATCCTTAACAAGGCAGAGCGTGAGAAAGCCAACAAAAAGAAAAAATCAGCTGAATAAGAGCTAGAAAGAGATAAAGATGGTCTATTTAATCATAGGGATACTCTTATTACTACTCTATGTATTTGCGACACCCCAAAGTATCAAAGGAACAGTCAACATCGTTATCTTGGTCTTTGTAGTTGTTGCACTCTTGATTTTGCTGATGTTGTCCATCTTGCAAATCTTCCAATTACCGACAGAATTCTTTGTCACAATAGCCATGCTTGCCCTCGCCTACTTTAGCTTGAGAGACATTACGCTCATGCCTGTAAAAAAGGGTAAAAGAAGATAAATAGAAAGAGAGCTTCGGCTCTCTTTTTTAATGTCAGAATGAGGACTAGAGCATTTTCGCTTAGTATTATTTCCATAAAAATGGTAAAATAGTAGGAGTAGAAATGGAGTTTGAGACATGAAAGTAATCGATCAATTTAAAAATAAGAAAGTACTTGTTTTAGGTTTGGCTAAGTCTGGTGAGTCTGCAGCCCGTTTGTTGGACAAGCTAGGTGCCATTGTGACAGTAAATGACGGCAAACCTTTTGAGGAAAATCCTGCTGCGCAAAGTTTGCTAGAAGAGGGAATCAAGGTTGTCACTGGTGGGCATCCTTTGGAATTGTTGGATGAAGATTTCGCTCTGATGGTGAAAAATCCAGGTATTCCGTATAGCAATCCCATGATTGAAAAGGCATTGGCAAAGGGAATTCCAGTCTTGACTGAGGTGGAATTAGCTTACTTAATTTCAGAAGCGCCAATTATCGGTATTACAGGTTCAAATGGGAAAACGACCACAACGACTATGATTGGAGAAGTTTTGACTGCTGCTGGACAACATGGTCTCTTGTCAGGGAACATCGGTTATCCTGCTAGCCAAGTGGCTCAAACTGCAACAGCCAAGGACACACTTGTCATGGAACTTTCTTCTTTCCAACTGATGGGCGTTCAAGAATTCCATCCTGAAATTGCGGTTATTACCAACCTCATGCCCACTCATATCGACTATCATGGTTCTTTTGAGGCCTATGTGGCGGCTAAGTGGAATATCCAAAATAATATGGCAGCAGCTGATTTCCTTGTCTTGAACTTTAACCAAGACTTGGCAAAAGAATTGGCTACCAAAACACAGGCTACTGTTGTACCATTTTCAACAAAGGAAAAGGTTGATGGAGCTTATCTTGAAAATGGTCAACTCTACTTCCGTGGGGAAGTGGTCATGGCAGCTAGTGAAATCGGTGTTCCAGGTAGCCACAATGTAGAAAATGCCCTTGCGACCATTGCAGTAGCCAAGCTACGTGGTGTAGATAACCAAATCATCAAGGAAACTCTTTCAGCCTTTGGTGGTGTCAAGCACCGTCTCCAGTTTGTGGATGAAATCAAGGGGGTCAAATTCTATAACGATAGCAAGTCAACCAATATCTTGGCTACTCAAAAAGCCTTGTCAGGATTTGACAATAGTAAGGTCATTTTGATTGCAGGTGGTTTGGACCGTGGCAATGAGTTTGACGAATTGGTTCCAGATATTACTGGGCTCAAGAAGATGGTCATCCTCGGTCAGTCTGCAGAACGTGTCAAACGGGCGGCAGAGAAGGCTGGTGTGACTTATGTAGATGCGACAGATATTGCTGATGCGACCCGCAAGGCCTATGAGCTTGCGACTCAAGGAGATGTAGTCCTTCTCAGTCCTGCAAATGCTAGCTGGGATATGTATGCTAACTTTGAAGTACGTGGAGACCTCTTTATCGACACAGTAGCGGAGTTAAAGGAATAATATGAAAAAAATTGTCTTTACAGGTGGGGGGACGGTTGGACATGTCACCCTCAACCTTTTGTTAATGCCTAAGTTCATCGAAGACGGCTGGGAAGTTCACTACATTGGTGATAAACACGGAATCGAACACCAAGAAATCCTCAAGTCAGGTTTGGATGTTACTTTCCATTCTATTGCGACTGGGAAGTTGCGTCGCTATTTTTCTTGGCAAAATATGCTGGATGTCTTCAAAGTTGGTTGGGGAATTGTCCAATCCCTCTTTATCATGTTACGACTGCGTCCACAGGCTCTTTTTTCTAAAGGAGGATTTGTCTCAGTACCGCCGGTTATCGCAGCGCGTGTGTCAGGAGTACCTGTCTTTATTCACGAATCGGACCTATCTATGGGCTTGGCCAATAAAATTGCCTATAAATTCGCAACCAAGATGTATTCAACATTTGAGCAGGCTGCTGGTCTCGCAAAAGTCGAGCATGTGGGAGCAGTAACAAAGGTTTCAGAGCAAAAAACTTCAGAACCAGATGAATTGGTGGATATCCAAACCCACTTTGATCCTAAATTGCCAACTGTATTGTTTGTGGGTGGTTCTGCAGGAGCTCGTGTATTTAACCAATTAGTGACAGATCATAAGCAAGAACTGACAGAGCGCTACAATATTATCAATCTCACTGGAGATTCTAGCCTGAACGAGTTGAGTCAAAATCTCTTTCGTGTTGATTATGTGACAGATCTCTATCAACCCTTGATGGAGATGGCAGATGTGGTGGTAACGCGTGGCGGTGCCAATACGATTTTTGAGCTCTTGGCCATGGCGAAACTCCATCTCATCGTACCATTGGGTCGTGAAGCAAGTCGAGGAGACCAGATTGAAAATGCAGCCTACTTTGTTAAGAAAGGCTATGCAGCAGAACTTCAAGAAAGTGACTTGACCTTGGAAAGCTTGGAGGAAAAACTCAGTCACTTGCTTAGTCACAAGGATCAGTACCAAGCTAGCATGAAAGCTTCGACTGAATTGAAATCTCTTGCAGATTTTTACGATCTACTAAGAAAAGACCTAGCATAAGGAATATCAATGTCAAAGGATAAGAACAAAGAATCAAACCAGAAGCAAGAATTGTCTGAATGGCAGAAACGAAACCAGGAATACCTGAAAAAAAAGGCTGAGGAAGAAGCTGCCCTAGCTGAGGAGAAGGAAAAGGAAAAACAAGCTCGAATGGGGAAAAACTCTAAGTCGTTAGAGGAAAGTAAGAAGTCATCAAGTGATTCCGACCAGAACGAAACTGTTCCAGACGAAGAATCATCCGAAAAAGAAGAAAAATCTAAAAAAGATGATCCTAAAGTCAAAGAAGAAAAAGAAAAGAAGAAAAAAGAAAAACCAGAGAAACCAGCCAAACCTAAAATTGCGCCTGTTCATATTTGGCGAGCTGTGAGTATCTTGGTACCCAGTGTCCTAGTCCTCCTTTTTTCAGTCTATCTGTTGACTCCACTTTCGACCATCAAAAATATCGAGGTTAAGGGAAATAGTAACACGCAGGCGGATGACATCAAACAGGCTTCTGGAATTCAAGATAGTGACTATACTTTAGCTCTATTGTTGGATAAGGAAACATACGCTGAGCGAATCAAGTCCAACCATTGGATAGAATCAGCGAAGATTAACTATCAATTTCCGACTAACTTTACGATTGAGGTTAAGGAGTTTGATATTGTCGGTTATTATGTGTCTGGTGAAGAGTATTATCCAATTCTTTCTAGTGGTGCGGTTGAGTCAACTCCTGTAAATCGCTTAAACTTGCCTGAGACTTATCTGACAGTTACCTTTAACGATGAGCAGCAGGTGAAGGATTTGATCGCGGGTCTTTCTAGCGTCAGTGAGGATATTAAGAGTCAAATCCAGAAAATCGAATTAGCGCCAAGCAAGGCAACAGCAGATCTTTTAAAAATTACCATGCTGGATACAGATGAAATATTGGTTCCCTTGTCAGAATTGAGCAAGAAATTGCCTTATTACAGCAAAATCAAGCCACAATTGACAGAACCGAGTGTAGTCGATATGGAGGCTGGAGCATACAGCTATACTATAGCGGATAAGCTGATAGAAGAAGCAGAAGAAAAAGCCAAGCAAGAGGCTAAGGAAGCTGAGAAGAAAAAACAGGAAGAAGAAAAGAAAAAACAAGAAGAACAGGGAAGTCCAAGTCAAACGAGCCAGCAGTCACAGAGTCGTTAGATTAACTTTTTCTCTTGATTTTTGAATGGTATAGAAGTCCAGTTTCAAGTTTTTGCTTGACAAGTCCTACTATAAATAATAGAATAGAAAAAAACCTTTAAAGCAGTCCAGAGAGGCAGCTAAGGTTAGACGGTGAAAGGGTGGAGACTACCCATTTTTCGTGGAACCTTGCTGTTGGCAGGTTCCTTTTTTCGTGGTTTATTTTTGACCATCCTCTCTTGCTAGCTAAGGTAAAAGGAGAAAGGTATGCGTGAACATCGTCCAGTTATTGCTCTTGATTTTCCTAGTTTTGAGGCGGTCAAGGAATTTTTATCTCTTTTCCCAGCAGAAGAAAGTCTTTACCTAAAAGTAGGAATGGAGCTTTATTATGCGGAGGGCCCGGAAGTTGTCCGTTATTTGAAGTCATTGGGGCATAGTGTCTTTCTGGATCTCAAGCTACATGACATTCCAAATACAGTCAAATCTGCCATGAAGGTCTTATCTCAGCTTGGTGTAGACATGACCAATGTTCATGCTGCTGGTGGTGTGGAGATGATGAAGGCTGCGCGTGAAGGTCTTGGGACACAAGCCAAATTGATCGCTGTAACTCAGCTCACATCAACGTCGGAAAGTCAGATGCAGGATTTTCAAAACATCCAAACCAGCCTGCAAGAGTCTGTCATTCATTATGCCAAGAAGACTGCTGAAGCAGGCTTGGATGGTGTCGTTTGCTCAGCTCAGGAAGTGCAACTCATCAAGCAGGCCACCAATCCAGATTTTATCTGTCTGACACCGGGAATTCGTCCAGCAGGAGCTGCGGTTGGAGACCAAAAACGCGTTATGACACCAGCGGATGCTTATCAAATTGGTAGTGACTATATCGTGGTGGGACGTCCCATTACCCAAGCTGAGGATCCTGTTGCAGCTTATCATGCCATCAAGGATGAATGGATACAGGACTGGAATTAAAGAAATAGATTACAAAATAAAAGGAGAATACCATGACACTTGCTAAAGATATCGCTAGCCACCTCTTGAAAATCCAAGCCGTTTACCTCAAACCAGAGGAGCCTTTCACTTGGGCATCTGGTATCAAATCGCCGATTTATACTGACAACCGTGTGACGCTTGCCTATCCAGAAACTCGTACCCTAATTGAAAATGGTTTTGTGGAAGCTATTAAAGCAGAATTTCCAGAAGTAGAAGTGATTGCAGGAACTGCGACAGCAGGGATTCCTCACGGAGCTATCATCGCTGACAAGATGAACTTGCCTTTTGCCTACATCCGCAGCAAACCAAAAGACCACGGAGCTGGTAATCAAATCGAAGGCCGTGTAGCTCAGGGGCAAAAGATGGTTGTTGTTGAAGACCTCATTTCAACGGGCGGTTCAGTTCTTGAAGCCGTAGCAGCCGCTAAACGTGAAGAAGCCGATGTTCTTGGTGTCGTAGCGATTTTCAGCTATCAATTGCCAAAAGCAGATAAGAATTTTGCGGATGCTGGTGTCAAACTTGTGACGCTTTCTAACTACAGTGAACTAATCCACCTAGCCCAAGAAGAAGGTTATATCACGCCAGAAGGACTCGCTCTCCTAAAACGCTTTAAAGAAGACCAAGAAAATTGGCAAAACGCTTAAAAGTAGAAAATCAGGTAGTCACTAGGATTATCTGATTTTTTATATATGGGCAATAAAACAAAGCTCCCTAAAGGTAAAGAAGAATATAGGATAATGGTAGAATGAGAGTCCTCTCTTTTTTGGGGGCATATTCAGATAATCAGTTTGAAATTTCCAGACAAAATTTTTGAAAGGATTCTGAAAAAGAGGTAAGATAGTTAATGTAAGAAAAAGTAAACGCTTACTTAACAAGGAGGACACTTTATGTCATATAAAACAAGCAATGCAGAAGGACCTGTAGATTTTATTAACACTTATGATTTGGAGCCAATGGCGCAACAAGTTATTCCTAAAGCTGCCTTTGGTTATATCGCTAGTGGAGCAGAGGATACTTTCACTTTACGCGAGAACATCCGTGCCTTTAACCACAAACTCATCGTTCCACATACGCTTTGTGATGTTGAAAATCCAAGTACAGAGATTGAATTTGCAGGTGAAAAATTGTCTTCACCAATCATTATGGCGCCTGTTGCGGCTCATAAATTAGCAAATGAACAGGGTGAAGTGGCGACTGCGCGTGGTGTGCATGAGTTTGGTTCTCTTTACACAACTAGCTCTTACTCTACTGTAGATCTTCCAGAAATTACAGAAGCCCTTCAAGGGACACCTCACTGGTTCCAATTTTACTTTAGTAAGGATGACGGTATCAACCGCCATATCATGGACCGTGTGAAGGCTGAAGGTTATAAAGCGATTGTTTTGACAGCAGATGCTACTGTAGGGGGCAATCGTGAGGTCGACAAGCGCAATGGTTTTGTCTTCCCCGTTGGTATGCCAATTGTTGAGGAATACCTGCCAGAAGGTGCTGGTAAATCAATGGACTTTGTTTACAAATCAGCCAAACAACGCTTGTCTCCACGTGATGTAGAATTTATCGCTGCTTACTCAGGTCTTCCTGTCTATGTCAAGGGGCCACAATGCCGTGAGGACGTTGAACGTTCGCTTGCCGCTGGTGCTTCTGGTATCTGGGTAACCAACCACGGTGGCCGTCAAATCGACGGGGGGCCAGCCGCATTTGACTCACTTCAAGAAGTTGCTGAAGCAGTTGATAAACGTGTGCCAATCGTCTTTGACTCTGGTGTTCGTCGGGGTCAGCATGTCTTTAAAGCCTTGGCTTCAGGAGCAGATTTGGTAGCTATTGGCCGCCCTGTGATCTATGGTTTGGCTCTTGGTGGTAGTGTGGGTGTACGTCAAGTCTTTGAACACTTGAATGCAGAATTAAAGACAGTCATGCAGTTATCTGGAACTCAGACTATTGAAGATGTTAAACGCTTCAAACTGCGTCACAATCCATACAATCCATCCTTCCCAGTTGATTCACGCGATTTGAAGTTGTATTGATAAAGTAGAAAGTCTCCATTTGATGTGGAGGTTTTTCTTCGTGTATAGAAAGATTAAATCGTTATCAGAAACTATATAAATATATTTTCCAGTCAAATATCTTGCTAGGGCTTTCAAATTCTGTTATACTGGTCCAGTAATAAAATAATAAAGACATTTGGGGTGCCTTAGGCTGAGATGATACCCATTGAACCTGATACAGTTAAGACTGGCGAAGGGAAATGTGAAAAGGTTTTTTTCGTATGTTGAAGGAAACTGTCTAATCTTGTAAGGTAAACTCTAATTCTCGTTTGTAATTGGAGTTTTTTTGTTTATCAAAAGAGGATAGGCTTGACGGCAAGCCTTTCGGTAGCTCTCCTTGAATGCCCCACTTTTCTTTAAAAAAGGAGTTTTTTATGTTGAAAAAATGGCAGTTAAAAGATGTTATCTTGCTTGCTTTCTTGTCTATCTTTTTTGGTGGCGTTTTTGTGGGTTCAGGCTATCTGTTTGATATCCTCACTCTGATTTTAGCCCCTCTTGGTTTGCAGGCCTTTGCCAATGAAATCCTCTTTGGTCTCTGGTGTATGGCTGCGCCTATTGCTGCTATCTTTGTTCCAAGAGTGGGAAGTGCGACGATTGGAGAAGTGTTAGCTGCACTTGCTGAAGTTCTTTATGGTAGCCAATTCGGTCTAGGTGCTCTTTTGTCTGGCTTGGTTCAAGGTTTGGGAAGTGAATTTGGCTTTCTTGTGACCAAGAATCGCTATGAAAGTTGGCTCTCTCTAACTGCTAATAGTATTGGGATTACCCTTTTTAGCTTTGTCTATGAATACATTAAGTTAGGTTACTACGCCTTTTCCCTTCCTTTTGTCCTTTCCTTGCTTGTGGTGCGTTTTATTTCTGTCTTTTTCTTCTGTGCCATCTTGGTTCGTGCCATTGTCAAGCTCTATCATCAGTTTGCATCTGGAGGTAAGGCATAGATGGGGCTGGAACTACGGGGGATTCAGTCACCAATCTTTTCGGAACCGATTGATTTTACTTTTCATGCGCAAGCTTTTACCTTGTTAGTTGGGAGCAGTGGTTCAGGAAAATCCAGTCTCTTTCAAATCATTGCCCAGGTCACTTCCTTACCCTATAGTAGTCAAGTCCTGATAGATGGGAGCCAGGTCAGTCAGCTTTCTATCGTTGAACGTGTCCAGACGGTTGGTATTCTCTTTCAAAATCCCAATCATCAATTTACCATGGAGAACTTGTTTGAGGAGCTGATTTTTACCCTGGAGAATATTGGGCATCCCCTTCAAGAGATTGATGCTAAAATAGCTGAGGTGGTCCGGCAATGTCGCTGCAAGGCGATCTTGCACCGTCCCATCCATCACTTATCAGGTGGGGAAAAGCAAAAGGCTGCGCTAGCTGTTCTCTTTGCCATGAATCCTAGAGTCTATCTCTTGGATGAGCCCTTTGCTTCTATTGACCGCAAAAGTAGGATAGAGATATTGGAGATTCTAAAAGAGTTGGCCTCTAATGGGAAGACAGTCATCCTGTGCGACCATGATTTATCAGACTATGAAGCCTATATCGACCATATGGTTGAGCTAATAAGATACGGACAGCTAAGGGAAGTGTTTCAAATCCCTTCCTCTGAGATGATACAGGTTTCTTCAAAGGAAGTTGCTTCTAGCCCAGAACTATTCCATATGGATAGAACGACTTGTGAGCTGGATAAGCGCTCCCTCTTTTCAATTGCGGATTTTACATTCTACCAAGGAATTTCCTGTATCTTGGGTGACAATGGTGTCGGGAAATCAACCCTCTTTCGCTCTATTCTTCAATTTCAAAAGTATAAAGGGTACATTACTTGGAAGGGGAAAGTCCTGAAAAAGAAAAAGAGTCTGTATCGTGATCTGACAGGTGTTGTTCAGGAAGCTGAGAAGCAATTTATCCGAGTTAGTCTGAGAGAGGAACTGCAATTAGATAGTCCAGACTCTGAAAGAAATCAACGGATTCTCCAAGCTTTACGATATTTTAATCTGGAGCAGGCGCTTGATAAGAGTCCCTATCAATTAAGTGGTGGCCAGCAAAAGATTCTTCAGCTATTGACCATCTTGACCAGCAAGGCGTCTGTGATTTTGCTAGATGAACCATTTGCTGGTTTGGATGATAGAGCTTGCCATTATTTTTGTCAGTGGATGTTGGAGGACAGAAATCAAGGAAGAAGTTTTTTGATCATTAGCCATCGTTTAGATCCCTTGATTTCTGTGGTCGATTATTGGATTGAGATGACTAGTGAGGGGCTCAGTCATCTCAAAGACGTGACCATCAGCAAACCTCTCCCATCTCTGAATAATGATACTCTAGGGGAGGTGTGGTAGTATGATCAAAGTAGCAACCAAGACACCAGTTATCAGCCTCTTCTTTTTAATTTTATCCTTGGAAACATCCTTCACTCCTTCGATTGCTCTGAATCTTTCAGTAGCTGCATTTTGCATACTCTTCATGCTCTATTACCGTCGATTTAAAATGTTGGCTTGGATGCTCTTGCTCGCCATTTTGCCCTCCTTTGCTAACTATTGGGCAGTACAGTTACATGGGGATGCTTCGCAGGCAGTGATACTTGGAACGAGGGCTTTTGTGACGGTTTGTATTGGTCTTGTTTTTGTTTCCAGTGTTTCCCTAAAAGAGCTTCTCTTGTACTTGGCTCAAAAGGGGTTATCGCGTTCTTGGGCCTATGCCTTGATTGTGGTATTCAATTCCTTTCCCCTCATTCAGCGGGAAATCAAGTCCCTCAAGGAAGCTTGCTTACTGCGTGGCCAAAAACTGCATGTTTGGTCGCCCTTGATTTACAGTAAGGTTCTGATGACAGTTTTTAGATGGCGCCATCTCTATTTGAGAGCCCTGTCTGCACATGGATATGACGAACATGCACAGGTGGAGAATAGTTATCGGACTTTTTATATTTCTAAAAAAACAAAATTAATCTACCTACTTTTCTTTTTATTGATTCAAACCGGTTTATTTTTATAAAGGAGTTATTATGGAATTTACAGATATTGCGATGGAATTATCCAGGGAAGTTTGGCAGGCTTCCTTTCATCACCCATTTGTATTACAGTTACAAGAGGGAACGTTAGAACCTTCTATTTTCCGCTATTACCTGATTCAGGATGCCTACTATCTGAAGTCTTTTTCAGAAGCCTATCACCTCTTGGCTGATAAGACTTCAAACGAGGAAATGAAAAAACTCTTGAAACAAAATGCCCAGAGTCTAGTGGATGGTGAGTTGTTTATCCGCCAACAATTTTTCAAGGAATTAGGAATCAGCGACCAGGAAATGGACGAGCAACCGATCGCTCCAACCTGTTATCATTACATTTCGCATATTTATCGACAGTTTGCAGAGTCAAACTTGGGCATTGCTTTTGCTAGTTTGCTTCCATGTCCTTGGTTATACCATGATTTGGGCAAGGCACTTAATCGCAAACCATCCCCAAATCCTCTTTATCAACAGTGGATTGAAACCTATATCACCGATGAGTTAGAACAACAGATTAAAGAGGAAGAAGAGCTGGTTAATCAACTCTATCGAGAAAGCAATGAGACGGACAAACAAAAAATGCTAGAGGCCTTCCATCGAAGTGTCCATATGGAAGCCAAGTTTTGGGAGATGGCTTACCAACATCAAACCTGGACAAGTGATTTGCAGTCCTTAGAAAAAGAGAAGAAATAGAAAATGAGAAACCACCAACTACAAGTTCACAAATTAACCATTTTATCCATGATGATTGCTCTTGACGTAGTTCTTACACCCATCTTTCGAATTGAAGGGATGGCACCGATGTCCAGTGTAGTCAACATTCTTGCAGGAATTTTGATGGGACCTGTTTATGCCTTGGTCATGGCTACAGTCACAGCCTTTATCCGTATGTCTACTCAAGGCATTCCGCCTTTGGCCCTAACAGGAGCTACCTTTGGAGCCCTCCTTGCAGGTCTCTTTTATAAGTACGGTAGAAAATTTTACTTTTCTGCCCTAGGAGAAATCTTGGGAACGGGGATAATCGGTTCCATTGTTTCCTATCCTGTCATGGTTCTCTTTACCGGATCTGCGGCCAAGCTCAGCTGGTTTATCTACACCCCTCGATTTTTCGGAGCAACCTTGATCGGTACAGCCATAGCTTTCCTCGCCTTTCGATTTTTGATCAAGCAGGAATTCTTTAAAAAAGTGCAGGGATATTTCTTTGGAGAAAGGATAGAATGATGCAGAAATTGACAAATCCTTTCCCTCTGGCAACCAGTTCCTTGATTCACTGTATTACCAATGAGATTTCTTGTGAGATGCTGGCCAATGGCATTTTGGCTCTGGGATGCAAACCTGTTATGGCAGATGATTCCCGTGAGGTCCTTGATTTTACTAAGCAAAGTCAGGCTCTCTTCATCAATTTGGGGCATTTGTCAGCTGAGAAGGAAAAAGCAATCCGTCTGGCAGCTACTTATGCAGCTCAAGCTTGTCTCCCAATGGTAGTAGATGCGGTTGGCGTAGCAGCATCACCCATTCGTAAGGGACTAGTCAGAGATCTTTTAGAATACAAGCCCACGGTCCTTAAAGGAAATATGTCAGAAATCCGAAGTCTTGTTGGCTTAAAGCACCATGGAGTTGGAGTTGATGCTAGCCATAAAGACCAAGAAACGGAGGATTTGCTTCAAGTCTTGAAAGACTGGTGTCAGCTTTATCCTGGTATGTCATTTTTAGTCACTGGACCCAAGGACCTCATCGTTTCAGAAAATCAAGTTGCTGTATTGGGAAATGGCTGTGCAGAATTAGACTGGATAACAGGGACAGGAGACTTAGTTGGAGCCTTGACAGCCGTTTTTCTTAGCCAAGGAAAGACTGCCTTTGAAGCTTCTTGCCTAGCGGTCTCTTATCTCAATATCGCTGCTGAGAGAATAGTTGTCCAAGGAATGGGATTGGAAGATTTTCGTTGCCAAGTTCTCAATCAACTCTCTCTCCTAAAAAGAGCCGAAAATTGGCTAGAAGCCATCAAAGGAGACTTTTATGAATAGAGAAGTACTTAAACTGTATCTAGTAACCAATCGCTACCAAGATTCCTTGGAAAACTTTCTTGAAAAAGTCGAGACGGCCTGCCGTTCAGGTGTTACCATCATCCAATTACGAGAAAAAAATCTCACCACCAATCAATACTATCAACTGGCAAAACAAGTCAAGGAAATAACAGATGCCTATCAGGTACCCTTGATAATCGATGATCGATTGGATATCTGTCTAGCAGTCGATGCTGCAGGTTTGCATATTGGCGACGATGAACTACCCGTTTCGGTTGCCCGCAAAGTCTTGGGTCCTGAAAAAATCCTCGGTGTCACTGCTAAAACGGTTAAAAGAGCTCTCGAAGCAGAAACATCGGGTGCGGATTACTTGGGGACAGGAGCTATTTTCCCGACTACGACCAAGGAAAATGCGCCTATCACCCTGATTTCAACCTTGAAAACAATTTGCCAAACGGTCGCCATTCCAGTAGTTGCTATCGGAGGCCTGACGTCAGAGAATATTGACCAACTTATCGGCACGGGTATAGCTGGAGTAGCTGTCGTACGTGATTTGATGCAGGCAGAAGATATTGAGGCGAAAACACAAGCCTTTTTAACAAAGCTAGATGACATTGTTTCCTAATCAAAAACTCTCTAATTCCCTTAAAGTAGGAGCTAGAGAGTTTTTTTCTTAATCTTTAAAAGTTGTATGATTGACTGGTCCAGAACCATGTCCGAGTTGAGGAGCGTCTTGGATGGCTTTTGTGATAAAGGCCTTGGCCTTATCAACTGCCTGGTAAAGACTTCTGCCCTTGGCTAGTTCAGCTGTAATCACTGCAGCAAAGGTACATCCAGTACCATGGGTGTGACAGGTTTGAATTCTTGGGCTTTCCCAGACAAATTGCTCCTCCTTGGTAAAGAGGAAATCCTTTGCACCACCTTCAAGATGGCCACCTTTGATAACAACAGACTGAGGACCAAATTCTTTTAAAATCAGGCGACCAGCACGCTGCATGTCTTCTGGATCATGAATCGAAAAACCAACAATCTCTTCTGCCTCAGGAAGATTCGGAGTGATAATGGTTGCAAGGGGAAGCAGATTTGTTTTTAGGTAGTCTCTGGCACTAGAATCAATCAGGGTGTCCCCGCTTGTTGCGACCATAACAGGGTCCAGCACATAGGGACAGTCCAGCTTTTTAAGATAGGGTTGGATGATCTCCATGATCTCAGTAGTTGCCAACATCCCTGTTTTTACAGCCTGAGGCTTGATATCCGAAAAGACACTATCCAATTGAGCTTCCAGCATTTGGTTGGAGACGTGTTCGATTAATTGAACGCCTCTGGTATTTTGAGCGACAAGGCTGGTCACAACGGCCATTCCATAGACATCTCTAGCTTGGAATGACTTTAAATCAGCCATAATGCCAGCACCGCCACTAGGGTCAGTCCCTGCAATGGTTAGAGCAACGGGTAAATAAGTCATCTAAAACCTCCCAACCAACTGAAGTTTGTATTCTTAAGAACAAGCTAGTCTGTTTGAGGAAAGTAATAGAAGACCAGCTAGTCCTCATCATCATTTCCACTTCCATCAGCTAGCATTACCTAGATTGAGTCAAAGGGATCTAACAGTTGTTAATCTCAGCTTTACGCACCCCTAGTGGTTGTTTTCTTTTTTCTACAGTATAGCATATTTTTATAGTTTATATAGTGAAATTTGACTGCAAATCTCTCATCAAATGCTTAAAATTCTATTTTTCAAAGAAAAGATTAATTTTATAATTGACAAATGTAGATTTTCGGAGTATACTAATAACTGTAATCGACGAATGTAGATTTTGGAGGTGTGCTAATGCAGATTTCAGATGCAGAATGGCAAGTTATGAAGATTGTTTGGATGCAGGGGGAACAGACCAGTAGGGATTTGATCAGGGTTCTGGCAGAGCGGTTTGACTGGTCCAAGTCCACGGTTCAGACCCTTTTGGCTCGTCTGGTTGAGAAAGAGTGCTTGACCAGGAAAAAAGAGGGCAAGTCCTTTATTTATTCAGCCCTTTTAACTCTAGACCAAAGTCGAGACTTGCTTGTCCAAGATATCAAAGACAAGGTTTGTTCTCGTAGGATTAAGAGCTTGCTGGCTGATTTGATTGTGGAATGTGATTTCACTCAGGCTGACTTGAAAGACTTGGAAGTTGTGATTTCTGAGAAAAAAGCTAGCGCAGTTGCGGAAGTAAAATGTAATTGTATGTAAAGGAGACGCCATGTTAAATAGTATTGTAACCATTATTTGTATTGCCCTTATCGCGTTTATCTTGTTTTGGTTTTTCAAAAAGCCTGAAAAATCTGGACAAAAGGCCCAGCAAAAAAACGGCTACCAAGAGATTCGAGTGGAAGTCATGGGGGGCTATACGCCTGAGTTGATTATTCTTAAAAAATCAGTGCCAGCACGTATTGTCTTTGACCGTAAGGACCCTTCACCCTGTCTGGATCAGATTGTTTTTCCAGACTTTGGTGTACATGCGGACCTGCCTATGGGGGAAGAGTATGTAGTGGAAATCACACCTGAACAGGCTGGGGAGTTTGGCTTTGCATGTGGCATGAACATGATGCACGGTAAGATGATTGTAGAGTAGGAGGAAATGATGACTGAAATTATGAAAGCAAACTTAGAAAATGGCATTCAAAAAATCCGTATTCGAGCTGAAAAAGGTTATCATCCTGCCCATATCCAGCTTCAAAAGGGAATTCCAGCTGAGATTACCTTTCATCGTGCTACTCCTTCAAACTGTTATAAGGAAATTCTGTTTGAAGAAGAAGGCATCTTGGAACCAATCGGCGTAGATGAAGAGAAGACAATTCATTTTACACCTCAAGAGTTGGGTGAGCATGAATTCTCATGTGGTATGAAGATGCAAAAGGGAAGCTATACCGTAGTTGAGAAGACTCGAAAATCTCTATCCCTCTTGCAACGTTTTTGGATTACTAGTATCTTTACTGTGCCTCTTGTTTTCCTCATGATTGGGATGTTGACAGGGACTATCAGTCATCCAGTTATGCATTGGGGCACCTTTTTAGCCACAACGCCTATCATGTTAGTAGCAGGTGGTCCTTATATCCAGAGTGCTTGGGCCAGCTTTAAAAAGCACAATGCCAACATGGATACCTTGGTTGCTCTGGGAACCCTAGTGGCCTATCTCTATAGCCTAGTTGCCCTCTTTACTGGGCTTCCTGTTTACTTTGAAAGTGCTGGATTTATCCTCTTCTTTGTTCTTTTGGGAGCCGTTTTTGAGGAAAAAATGCGGAAAAATACTTCCCAAGCTGTGGAGAAACTACTGGACTTGCAAGCTAAAACAGCAGAAGTCTTGCATGATGATAGCTATGTCCAAGTTCCTATGGACCAAGTCAAGGTAGGTGATCTGATTCGAGTGCGTCCTGGTGAAAAGATTGCGGTTGATGGTGTTGTAGTGGAAGGTATGTCCAGTATTGACGAATCCATGGTAACAGGTGAGAGTCTGCCGGTAGACAAAACAGTTGGAGATACCGTCATTGGCTCCACCATCAATAATAGTGGAACGCTTGTTTTTAGGGCAGAAAAAGTTGGTTCAGAGACTGTTTTGGCACAGATTGTGGACTTTGTGAAGAAAGCCCAAACCAGCCGCGCACCGATTCAGGACTTGACGGATAAGATTTCAGGAATTTTTATCCCAGCAGTTGTCATTTTAGCGATTTTAACTTTTGGGATTTGGTTTGTCTGGCTTGAGGCTAGCTTTGTGGCCTCTCTTCTTTATGGGGTGGCAGTTTTGATTATCGCCTGCCCTTGTGCCTTGGGACTTGCAACACCAACAGCCCTCATGGTGGGGACAGGTCGCAGTGCCAAGATGGGGGTTCTCCTCAAGAATGGAACCGTCTTACAGGAAATCCAGAAAGTCAAAACTCTCGTCTTTGATAAGACAGGAACTTTGACGGAAGGAAAACCAGTAGTCACTGATATCATTGGCGACGAGGCAGAAGTACTTGGCTTAGCTGCCTCTTTAGAAGAAGCCTCTCAACACCCATTGGCTCAAGCTATTGTCAAGCGAGCGAGTGAAGCAGAACTTGAGCTTCATACTGTAGAAAATTTCCAAGCTATGCACGGAAAAGGTGTTTCAGGGCAAATCAATGGGAAACAAGTCTTGCTTGGAAATGCCAAAATGCTAGATGGAATGGATATTTCTAGTGCTTATCAGGAAAAACTTGAAGAACTTGAAAAAGAAGCTAAAACAGTTGTGTACTTGGCTGTTGACAATGAAATCAAAGGCTTGCTTGCCTTGCAAGATATTCCCAAGGAAAATGCCAAGCTCGCCATCAGTCAGCTGAAAAAACGTGGTCTCCGAACAGTTATGCTGACAGGAGATAATGCTGGCGTGGCGCGTGCCATTGCAGATCAGATCGGCATTGAAGAGGTTATTGCGGGTGTCTTGCCAGAAGAAAAAGCCCATGAAATCCATCAACTGCAAGAGGCTGGTAAAGTGGCCTTTATCGGAGATGGTATCAATGATGCGCCAGCTCTCAGTGTGGCGGATGTGGGGATTGCCATGGGCGCAGGAACCGATATTGCTATTGAGTCGGCAGGGATTGTTCTTACTCACAATGATTTGACAGGAGTTGTTCGTGCCTTTGATATGAGCAAGAAAACCTTCAATCGAATTCTTCTTAACCTCTTCTGGGCCTTTATCTACAATGTCATCGGAATTCCGATTGCAGCAGGAGTCTTTTCAGGAATTGGTCTCGTTCTCAATCCAGAACTGGCTGGTCTAGCTATGGCCTTTAGTTCTGTATCTGTTTTAACCAGTTCACTCATGCTAAACTTTAGTAAAATAGACTAAAAGCGAGCTTGCTCGCTTTTTATACTCTTCGAAAATCTCTTCAAACCACGTCAGCTCTATCTGCAACCTCAAAACAGTGTTTTGAGCAACCTGCGGTTAGCTTCCTAGTTTGCTCTTTGATTTTCATTGAGTATTATTATAAAACAGATATTAAAAACGTTTTCAAACTGTACTGTAATAGAGAATAAAAACTTCTGAGCACATTCTTAGGATACCCAAAACAAATGTGGTAAAGTAGTAGAGTAAAAATTTGCTGAAACGTTTCCAATTAGTATATGAAAACGGATTTATCAAGTTTTAAAAATATTTGAAGGAGAGTTATCATTATGACTCAAGGGAAAATTACTGCATCTGCAGCAATGCTTAACGTATTGAAAACATGGGGCGTAGACACAATCTACGGTATCCCATCAGGAACACTCAGCTCATTGATGGACGCTTTAGCTGAAGACAAAGATATCCGCTTCTTGCAAGTTCGCCACGAAGAAACGGGTGCTCTTGCAGCGGTGATGCAAGCTAAATTCGGCGGATCTATCGGTGTTGCAGTTGGTTCAGGTGGACCTGGTGCAACTCACTTGATCAACGGTGTTTACGATGCAGCTATGGATAACACTCCATTCCTTGCTATCCTTGGATCACGTCCAGTTAACGAATTGAACATGGATGCCTTCCAAGAATTGAACCAAAACCCAATGTACAACGGTATCGCTGTTTACAACAAACGTGTAGCTTACGCTGAACAATTGCCAAAAGTTATTGACGAAGCTTGCCGTGCTGCAGTTTCTAAAAAAGGTCCAGCTGTTGTTGAAATCCCAGTAAACTTCGGTTTCCAAGAAATCGACGAAAATTCATACTACGGTTCAGGTTCATACGAGCGTTCATTCATCGCTCCTGCTTTGAACGAAGTTGAAATCAACAAAGCTGTTGAAATCTTGAACAATGCTGAACGTCCAGTTATCTATGCTGGTTTCGGTGGTGTTAAAGCTGGTGAAGTGATTACTGAATTGTCACGTAAAATCAAAGCACCAATCATCACAACTGGTAAAAACTTTGAAGCTTTCGAATGGAACTATGAAGGTTTGACAGGTTCTGCTTACCGTGTTGGTTGGAAACCAGCCAACGAAGTGGTCTTTGAAGCAGACACAGTTCTTTTCCTTGGTTCAAACTTCCCATTTGCTGAAGTTTACGAAGCATTCAAGAATACTGAAAAATTCATCCAAGTCGATATCGACCCTTACAAACTTGGTAAACGTCATGCCCTTGACGCTTCAATCCTTGGTGATGCAGGTCAAGCAGCGAAAGCAATCCTTGACAAAGTGAATCCAGTTGAATCAACTCCATGGTGGCGTGCAAACGTGAAGAACAACCAAAACTGGCGTGATTACATGAACAAACTCGAAGGTAAAACTGAGGGTGAATTGCAATTGTATCAAGTTTACAATGCAATCAACAAACATGCTGATCAAGACGCTATCTACTCAATCGACGTAGGTGACACTACTCAAACATCTACTCGTCACCTTCACATGACACCTAAGAACATGTGGCGTACATCTCCACTCTTTGCGACAATGGGTATTGCCCTTCCTGGTGGTATCGCTGCTAAGAAAGACAATCCAGATCGCCAAGTATGGAACATCATGGGTGACGGTGCATTCAACATGTGCTACCCAGACGTTATCACAAACGTTCAATACGACCTTCCAGTTATCAACGTTGTCTTCTCAAATGGTAAATATGCCTTCATCAAGGACAAATACGAAGACACAAACAAACACTTGTTTGGTTGTGACTTCCCTAATGCTGACTATGCGAAAATCGCTGAAGCGCAAGGTGCTGTAGGATTTACAGTTGACCGTATCGAAGATATTGATGCAGTTGTTGCAGAAGCTGTTAAATTGAACAAAGAAGGTAAAACTGTTGTGATCGATGCTCGCATCACGCAACATCGTCCACTTCCAGTAGAAGTACTTGAACTCGATCCAAAACTTCACTCAGAAGAAGCAATCAAAGCCTTCAAGGAAAAATACGAAGCAGAAGAACTCGTACCATTCCGCCTCTTCTTGGAAGAAGAAGGATTGCAATCACGCGCAATCAAATAATTCCTCTCGTCGAAAATCAAATTTTAAATTTGTAGACTTTATTCTTTGATTTTCATAGAGTGGAACTTGAAAAGATCGGAGCAATCCGGTCTTTTTCTGGAGGATAATCAATGAATTTAAATCAATTAGATATTATCGTTTCAAATGTTCCCCAAGTCTGTGCTGACTTGGAGCGTCTTTTGGATAAAAAGGCTGATTATGCTGATGATGCTTTTGCTCAGTTTACGATTGGCAGTCATTGTCTCATGTTGTCCCAAAATCACCTGATTCCTTTGGACAATTTTCAGTCAGGAATCATTCTTCACATCGAGGTTGAGGATGTAGACCAGAACTATCAACGGTTGAAAGATCTTGGTATCACAGTTTTAAACGGCCCAGCTGTAACCGATTGGGGGACAGAATCCTTGCTTGTAAAAGGCCCTGCTGGCCTAGTGATTGATTTTTATCGTATGAAATAGGGCGCGTAGTCATTTGACGTTAACCATAATGATTCTTAATACAGAATGTGAGAATAGGAACTATTGAAAGATCGGAGCAATCCGGTCTTTTTCTGTTTCCTCTTTCTTATCACAAGATTGTGATAGTTTACATCTTCATAACAAAAGCTTCAAAGTCTTGATTGTTTTGAAGAAAGATTATAAAATATGATTCATAAAAATGAAAGAGGTTTTGAAAATGTCTGAAAAACAAATGAAAATTTTGGGCTGGGTAGCGACCTTCATGTCCGTTATGATGTATGTGTCTTACTTCCCACAAATCATGAACAACCTGGCTGGTCAAAAAGGAAACTTCATCCAACCCTTGGTCGCAGCCATCAACTGTAGCCTATGGGTTTACTACGGTCTTTTCAAGAAAGAAAGAGATATTCCCCTTGCGGCTGCTAATGCACCGGGTATCGTTTTTGGCCTAGTAACGGCTATCACGGCATTGATTTAAAAATAAGACTGGTTTCAGTCTTTTTTTGTACATAAAAATAGATTCTCAAGTAAAGGAAGTCTAATGAGAGTTGAGGAAAAAAGCCGTTGACAGCGAGCTTTCTGAGTGCTGCTTTAGAGGTTCCTCCATAAAGTAAAAGATTATTTCGTTACTATTTTTATAAAATCTTCTCCCTACTTTATAAGATGTGAAAAAGAGTTCAATTCGAACTCTTTTTTTGCTATAATGAGGGGAGAAAAATCAGACAGGAGATCGACATGTCAGAACCATTATTTTTACAATCAGTTATGCAAGAAAAAATCTGGGGTGGTACCAAGCTACGTGATGAGTTTGGTTACGACATTCCAAGCGAAAAAATCGGGGAATACTGGGCTATCTCAGCTCACCCAAATGGAGTTTCTAAGGTTGCAAATGGACGCTACGAGGGAACAGACCTTGCTACATTGTATGCGGAGCACCGTGAATTGTTTGGCAACCGTCCAGAGCCTGTATTTCCACTCCTGACTAAAATTCTCGATGCCAACGACTGGCTCAGTGTCCAAGTTCATCCAGACGATGCCTATGGACTCGAGCATGAAGGAGAACTTGGAAAAACAGAGTGCTGGTATATCATTGCAGCGGATGAGGGATCAGAGATTATCTATGGCCACAATGCCAAGTCAAAAGAAGAACTCCGTCAGCAAATTGAAGCTAAAGACTGGGATGGTCTATTAACAAAAGTCCCTGTTAAGGCTGGAGATTTCTTCTATGTACCAAGTGGAACTATGCACGCTATTGGCGCAGGTATCTTGATTCTTGAAACCCAGCAGTCTAGTGATACCACCTATCGTGTCTATGACTTTGACCGCAAGGATGACAAGGGCAACTTGCGTGAACTTCACCTTGAAAAATCCATCGATGTCTTGAACATTGGTGAACCCGCAAATAGCCGTCCTGTAACTATCAAAGCTGATGATTTACGCTCAACTCTCCTTGTATCCAATGACTTCTTCGCCGTTTACAAGTGGGAAATCACTGGGAAAGTTGACTTTGAAAAGACAGCTGACTATAGCTTGTTTAGCGTCTTGGCTGGTCAAGGTCAGCTTACTGTTGACGGAAAAAACTATCCAATCCAAAAAGGCAGCCACTTTATCTTACCTAGTGATGTTGAAGCTTGGACTCTGGAAGGACAAGATTTAGAATTGATTGTCAGCCATCCATAAAAAAGAAAGGGCCTGAGTTCATTACTCAAGTCCTTTTTTGATTACATAAATTGGGCGATAAAGACCACAATGATGATAATTGGAATGACGAAACGAAGGAGGAAGAGCCAGACTTGGGAAAGTCCTTGTTTCCAGGCTCTTTCATCGAGATGGAGTTCCTCCATAGCAAGAGCCTTTTTAAAGATATAGCCTGTAAAAAGTGAAAGGCAGAGAGCTCCAAATGGCATGAGGAGATTGGAAACCAAGAAGTCCATGGCATCAAAGAAGGTTTTCCCAAAGATGTGAACATCTGCCATAACACCGTAGGATAGGGCTGAAGGAATTCCAAAGACGAAGGTCAAGATTCCTAAAATGACACTCCACTTAGCCCGCTTGCTGTTGTCCTGATTGGTGATATTTCCCACATTGATTTCCAGCATCACGACAGATGAAGTGACTGTCGCAAAAGGGAAGAGCAAGAGGAAGAGGATGTAGAAAATGGTTCCAAAGGGCATCTTGTCAAAGAGTTGAGGCAAGACGATAAAGAGCAGGCTTGGTCCCCCTTCAGACTGGATATTGAAGGCTGACATGGCTGGGAAAATGGCTAGACCTGCCATGATGGATACCGAGATGTTCATGGATACGATGGAAATCCCTGACTGGACCAGATTGGTTTTCTTGTCTAAGTAAGAAGCATAGGTCAGCATGGCTGTAACCCCTAGTGAGAGAGCAAAGAAAGATTGTCCCAGAGCATAGAGGAGACCAGCACTGGTCAGTTTTGAAAAAGTCTGGTTTTAGGAAGTAAAGAACCCCTTCCATAGCATTTGGCAAGCTGAGAGAGCGCCCGATGATCACGACAAAGATGATAAAGAGCAGGGGCATCATGACTTTCGAAGCTCTTTCGATCCCTTTTTGAACCCCACGTGATACAATAAAGATATTCAGTAAGATAAAGGCAGCTTGAGCTCCTAGGGCAATGGCTGGATTTGAAATGATTGAAGTAAATAACTGAGCATAATCACCCGTTCCACCAAGTTGGAACAATTTCCCAAACTCAATACTCAGATAGACTAGAATCCATCCTCCAATAACACTGTAAAAGGAGAGAAGGATAAAGAGGGCAAAGGCACCAATCCAACCGATAAAGTTGTACTTGTTATTCTTGCCAAGTTTTCCAAAGGTTTTGATAGCGGAAACGCCAGCACTACGGCCAAGGGCAAACTCAGCCAGCAGGAGAGGGAAACCGATTAAAATAGTGGAAATGAGAAAGACTAGTAAAAAGCCTCCCCCGCCGTTGGCAGCAGTCATGTAGGGAAACTTCCAAACGGCACCAAGCCCGATGGCCGAGCCAGCAGATGCTAGAATAAAGCCAAGTTTTGAACCCCATTGTGATTTTTCTGACATAGTTAAACTCTGATCTCCTTTTTCAAAATAAGAAAAGGCTACTTGAGTTGTCAAATAGCCCTCTCTCAATGGCTCTTTATGAGCCTTCTGTTTGATTGATAGACTTGACTATCCTATCATGTTTTCTAAGGCCTGTCAAGAAAACCATTTTCAAGTTTTCACACCTTTCTCAAAAAGTTAAAAAATTTTCGCAAAAATACTTGACTCTGACCTAGGGGGAGGGAATATACTATCAATGTAATACTCTTCGAAAATCAAATTCAAACCACGTCAGCGTCGCCTTACCGTACTCAAGTACAGCTTGCGGCTAGCTTCCTAGTTTGCTCTTTGATTTTCATTGAGTATAAGGAGGAAATCATGTATCATATCAAAGAAGCTGCGCAGCTTTCGGGTGTCTCTGTCAAGACCCTGCACCACTATGACAAGATAGGACTCTTGGTTCCGTTAAAGTCGGAAAACGGCTATCGAACCTACAGTCAAGAGGATTTGGAACGCCTTCAGGTCATTCTTTACTACAAATATCTAGGCTTTTCTTTAGAGAAAATAGCGGAGCTATTAAAGGAAGAAAGGACAGATTTATTGCCTCATTTGACCAGGCAGTTGGACTATTTGACTCGAGAAAGGGAACATCTGGATACCTTGATTTCAACCTTACAAAAAACCATTCAAGAACAAAAAGGAGAAAGAGAAATGAGCATTCAAGAGAAATTTGCTGGATTTAACTACCAAGACCATCAAAAATACCACCAAGAGGCGGTAGAGAAATATGGTCAAGAAGTCATGGGACAAGCGCTTGAACGCCAAAAAGGTCACGAAGACGAGGCTACGGCTGCCTTCAACCAAGTCTTTCAAACTTTGGCGCAAAATCTTCAAGCTGGTTTACCTGCAACAGCAACTGAAAACCAAGAGCAAGTAGCCAATCTCTTGCAAGCCCTTCGTACTTATGGATTTGACTGCTCTATTGAAGTCTTCGGACATATCGGTAAAGGATACGTCTATAACCCAGAGTTTAAGGGAAACATTGACAAGTTTGGTTCTGGAACAGCCCAGTACACATCAGATGCCATTGCAGCTTACGTTCAGACAAATGCAGAATAAATAGGCTAGGAATTTCCTAGCCTATTTTTTACTTCAAATCATAAAGCCAGTTTTCGCCGTCTTTATAGTAGAAGAACTCACTGAGATCCTCCTCTACAAATATACGAAGCATATCAGACATATCATTGGTTGCAAGTTTTAGACGAGATAGATTTTCAAAGTCCTCCCACCAAACTTTCCCTTCGTCTGAAGATTGGAGCTCGCCAGTAAAGTGTTCGGTCTTGTAAAATAGGACGACATAACGGTAATCCTCATCGTCGTACCAGTCCTTGATGCCACAGAGTTGGGGTTTGGAAATGGTTAGACCCGTTTCTTCTTTCACTTCACGAATGACAGCATCGACAAAGGATTCGCCACGTTCAACATGACCACCAGGAAAAGTAATGCCGGGCCAGTCGGGACTAACTCGATCTTGAACCAGAACCTTGTCTCCGTTTTGAATCATACACATGTTGACAAATTCGACGGTTTCTCTTCTGTTCATTTTTCACAACCTTTGATCTTTAATCATAATGCAGACTTCCTGCCACCCAGCCAGTACAGAGGGCAGAAGTGATGTTAAAGCCACCCGTGTGGGCATTGATATCCAGTACCTCGCCAGCAAAGTGGAGACCAGGTACTAGCTTACTTTCAAGGGTTTTAGGATTGATTTCCTTAAGACTGACGCCTCCTTTGGTGACAAAGGACTTAGCCAATGACATTTTACCAGTAACAGGAATTTTGAGAGCCTTGATGGACTGGAGAAGTTGCTCGCGTTCTTTTTCAGTTAGCTGTTTAACTTTGTCAGGATATTCTTGAACAAAAAATTCTGCCAAGCGTTCTGGCAACAAGGTTTTTAAAGCATTTTTCAAGGATTTTTCCCGATTTTTTTCTAGAAATGCAGCCAAGTCTTTCTCAGAAAGTTGAGGCAAAACATCCAGTGAGAGAACTTCCCCACCCTTGACAAGACTAGACATACGCAGAGCAGCTGGACCAGATAAACCAAAGTGGGTAAAGAGCAAATCATGAGTGATGACATGCTTGCCGTAGCTTAAGGTCACATCGTCTAGTGAAATTCCCTGCAAGGCCTTATGCGGAAAATCAGTCAACAAAGGACTCTCAGCAGCTTCAAGATCGGTAATGGTGTGCTTAAAATGGCGGGCAATCTCGTGACCAAAACCAGTCGAACCAGTGGAAGGGTAGGATTTTCCACCAGTTGTGACAATGAGTTTATCGCAAGTGAAGATTTGGTCTGCGGACTTGAGGACAAACTGGTCGTCTATCTTTTTAACCGAAACAATCTCCGTTTGAGTAGCAACTTGTCCGCCGAGTTCAGTGATTTTCTTTTCCAAGGCTTCGATAATGGTCCGAGACTTGTCGCTGGCAGGAAAGACGCGGCCGTGGTCTTCAACCTTGAGTTTAACACCGTTTTCCGTGAAAAAGTTGATGATATCATGGTTATCAAACTGGGAAAAGACACTGTATAGAAAGCGTCCATTTCCAGGGATACCAGCTAGTAGGTCATCTAAGCTTCCGTTATTGGTCACATTGCAGCGACCACCGCCCGTTCCAGCTAATTTTTTCCCAAGTTTGCGATTTTTCTCGATGAGAAGGGTTTTCTGACCATAAAAGCTACTGGAAATCGCAGCCATCATACCAGCAGGTCCACCACCGATGACAATAGTATCAAAATGTTTCATAGCTCTATTGTACCACAAAAAACAAGAGATGCTTGGCATCTCTTGTTGCTCATGATCTTAGTTAATTTCATATCCCATCAACAAACCGCCATCTTCTGCATAGAAACTGCAGAGACCAGATGTTGGAATGATTTTGATATTGGCTTGAGGGAAGGTTTCCAGCAAGCGTTCCGACAATTGCTGACAGAATTTTTCATTGCTGCGATGAGCCATGACGATACGGCCACCAGTATAGCCAGCCTTGATGAGTTCTTCATAGGCTGCTTGAAGGGATTTTTTTGGTCCACGCGCTTTCTGGAGCAGTTCTAAGGTTCCAGTTTCACTTGCTTCCCCAACCATACGGATGTTGAGAAGGCCAACGACTGTACCGATAAGCTTACTCAAACGGCCATTTTTTACCAAGTTATCGACTTTAGCGAGGACAAAGAGCAACTTGGTTTTTTCTTGGTAGGCTGTGATAGCTTCAACAATCTCCTCATAAGAAAGTCCTTGATCAATCAATTCATTGATTTTTTCGACAATCAAGTCAACTTCCCCACCCGCAGATAAACTATCAATAACATGAATCTGAGTGTCAGGATGTTCTTCAAGGTAGATATTCTTAGCAAGCTGCGCACTATTATGACTGCCAGAAAGAGCACCAGTGATGGTAACGACAAAGATATGCTTGGCACCTTCGAATGCACGCAAGTAATCATCAGGGCTAGGACAGGCTGATTTTGAAGCCTCAGAAGTCGCATACATGGTTTCCATCATGTGGTCAATGTCGAGATTGGCATCATCAATAAAGACCTCATCAGCAACTTGAATGGTTAAAGGAACACTCACAAATTCAGTATCGATAGCAAGAGTAGGCAGTTGACGATAATCACAACCAGAGTCAGCTACAATCTTCCAAGTCATAGAAATTCTCCATCTTTGTCACTTATACATTGACAAAGGTTCTGTCTTTTTTTACAATTATATCATGAAAGCCCTTGAAACAAAAGTACCACCTCTCTGTTGTCACAAGTAGAAAGAAATTGTTATGTCTGAACGTAAAATATCTGAAAAATCTCTTGAAAATCTCAGAAAATCAAATCAAGAATCCAATTTTTTAACCAGAGAAGCAATCGAGACGGCTCTTTTGCAACTTCTAGAAAAAAAAGATTTGGCTAAGATCAGCATTTCGGAGCTGGTCAAAAGGGCGGGAGTCTCTCGTGCCGCCTTCTATCGCAACTATGACTCCAAAGAAGAGATTTTGGAAAGCGTTTTTAAACGCAGTGTCCATAACATTATGGAACAGTTGAGCCACTACGATGTCAAAACCGATCTTTATCTGGTCTGGGTACACCTTTTCCGCGCAGCCAAGAAAGAAGCCAGGGTTATCCAACTTGCTCTGGACTACCACTTGGAAAAGATTTTCGTCCAAGCCATGCAGGAATTTCTGGAAAAATACCACGGAAAGTCAAAAGGTGTCAGCAGCTACCTTCATTCCTTTTGGAGTTCTGCCATCGTATCGGTTTTGCTCAAATGGATCAAGGATGGCATGAAGGTTCCAGCAGAAAAGATTGCGGATTTACGCTTGCCATTTTTCAAAAAATAGGGGATAAGGAGAAGACTTATGACAGAAAAAAGACTGGCTTGGGATGAGTACTTTGCTGCCCAGGCCTTACTGATTGCCAATCGTTCGACATGTAAACGTGCCAAGGTGGGAGCTGTCCTAGTCAAGGATAATAAGGTGATTTCAACAGGCTACAATGGTTCCGTATCAGGAACAGAGCACTGTATCGATCACGAATGTTTAGTCATTGAAGGCCACTGTGTCCGTACCCTTCACGCTGAGGTCAATGCTATTCTCCAGGGGGCTGAACGAGGGGTTCCTAGAGGATTTACAGCCTATGTGACCCATTTCCCTTGTCTGAACTGCACCAAACAACTGCTTCAAGTTGGTTGCAAGCGCGTGGTTTATATCAACCAGTACCGAATGGATGACTATGCCCAGTACCTTTATCATGAAAAAGGCACCGAGTTAACCCATTTACCATTAGAGACTGTTCAGACAGCTCTTCAAGAGGCAGATTTGATTTAAAAATTAATTAAAATAAATGGTTTAGAAAGCTTTTTAAACCGTTTTTTGATATAATAAGAAGAATAAATTGAAAGAAGGAACTCAGAAAATGGGAAAAATTGAAGTCATTAATCATCCACTTATTCAACACAAATTGTCAATCTTGCGTCGTACAGACACTTCCACAAAGGCTTTTCGTGAACTAGTAGACGAGATTGCAATGTTGATGGGATATGAAGTACTTCGTAATCTTCCACTTGAAGACGTGGAAATCGAAACACCTATCACAAAGACCGTTCAAAAACAATTGGCTGGTAAAAAATTGGCGATTGTCCCAATCTTGCGTGCAGGTATCGGGATGGTAGATGGTCTCTTGAATCTGGTTCCAGCAGCAAAAGTTGGACACATCGGTATGTACCGTGATGAAGAAACCCTTCAACCAGTTGAATACTTAGTGAAATTACCTGAGGATATTGACCAACGTCAAATTTTTGTCGTTGATCCAATGTTGGCAACAGGTGGCTCAGCAATCTTGGCAGTAGATTCCCTTAAAAAACGTGGCGCTTCAAATATCAAGTTTGTCTGCCTAGTATCTGCTCCAGAAGGAGTGAAAGCCCTCCAAGAAGCACACCCAGATGTAGAAATTTTTACTGCAGCCTTGGATGAACACTTGAACGAACACGGTTATATCGTTCCAGGTCTTGGAGATGCTGGAGACCGCTTGTTTGGTACTAAATAAAATTCCAAAGTAAATATTGAAACTAGAAGTTCGTTTTTGACTTGAAAGGAGGTTGAGTTTTTGTTTCTGTTTAGAGGATAGAGCAAAAATTTGACCTTTTTTGACCAAAAAGATATAATAGTTCTGTATTGAGTCGTATGACTAAGAAAATTTAACATTAAAAGGAGAAATGAATGATTCCTGTAGTTATTGAACAAACAAGTCGTGGAGAACGTTCCTATGATATTTACTCTCGCCTTCTGAAAGACCGCATCATCATGCTAACAGGTCCCGTTGAAGACAACATGGCCAACTCTGTTATCGCCCAATTACTTTTCTTGGATGCCCAAGACAGCACAAAAGATATTTACCTTTATGTAAATACTCCGGGTGGTTCTGTTTCAGCTGGTTTGGCAATCGTTGATACCATGAACTTTATCAAGGCAGATGTCCAAACAATCGTTATGGGGATGGCTGCATCCATGGGAACTGTCATTGCATCAAGTGGCGCAAAAGGCAAACGTTTCATGCTTCCAAATGCAGAGTACATGATTCACCAACCAATGGGTGGTACAGGTGGTGGTACCCAACAGACAGATATGGCAATCGCTGCAGAGCACTTACTTAAAACTCGTAAGACTTTGGAGCAAATTCTTGCAGATAACTCTGGTAAAACAGTTGAGCAAATTCATGTAGACGCAGAACGTGATTACTGGATGAGTGCCCAAGAAACACTTGAGTATGGTTTTATTGATGAAATCATGGCCAACAACTCTTTGAGCTAACCAACCTAAAAAGCAAACTCGACGGGGTTTGCTTTTTTTGGTATAATAGGGGAAGATTTCTTAGAAAGAGGATTCCTCATGTTTGAAAAAACAAATCGATCAGGATTAATCATCTATCTCTACTATAATCGGGATGCAAAAAAACTTCAGGAATACGGTGATATCTGTTACCATTCCAAAAAACATCGTTACTTGCAGCTCTATGTTCCAACTGAGGAGCTAGATGACTTAGTTGAGAGATTAGGTAAGGAAAGATATATCAAGAAAATTAGACGGTGTCACATTCAAGAGTTAGAAACTCCTTTTGTTGGGAATCTCTATCGAAATGAAGAAAACGTTATCATTTAAAAAAGTGAATAAAAAGGTTGACAATTTTCTGATAATTCGGTATATTCTTAACATACTATTTTGGAACAACATTATAAGGAGATTAAAAATGAAGAAAAAATTTGCCCTATCTTTTGTGGCCCTTGCTAGCGTAGCCCTTCTCGTTGCTTGTGGAGAGGTCAAATCAGGAGCCTCAAACGCTGCTGGTAACTCAGTCGATGAAAAGACAATTAAGATTGGATTTAATTTTGAAGAAACAGGTGCCGTAGCAGCCTACGGAACATCTGAACAAAAAGGGGCCCAACTTGCCGTTGATGAAATCAATGCAGCAGGTGGTATCGATGGAAAACAAATCGAAGTTGTAGACAAAGACAACAAGTCAGAAACTGCCGAAGCAGCTTCTGTTACAACGAACCTTGTAACCCAATCAAAGGTGGCAGCTATTGTAGGACCTGCGACATCTGGTGCAACTGCTGCAGCTGTAGCTAACGCTACCAAAGCAGGAGTGCCATTGATCTCACCAAGTGCTACTCAAGATGGATTGACTAAAGGTCAAGATTACCTATTTATCGGAACATTCCAAGATAGCTTCCAAGGGAAGATTATTTCAAACTATGTGACAAACAAATTGAATGCTAAGAAGGTTGTTCTTTATACTGACAATGCTAGTGACTATGCTAAAGGTATTGCTAAATCTTTCCGTGAAACCTACAAGGGTGAGATTGTAGCAGATGAAACGTTTGTAGCAGGTGATACAGACTTCCAAGCAGCCCTTACTAAAATGAAAGGGAAAGAGTTTGACGCTATCGTTGTCCCAGGCTACTACACAGAAGCAGGTAAAATCGTAAACCAAGCCCGTGGTATGGGAATTGATAAACCAATCGTTGGTGGTGATGGATTTAACGGTGAAGAATTTGTTCAACAAGCAACAGCTGAAAAAGCATCAAACATTTACTTCATCTCAGGATTCTCAACTACAGTTGATGTTTCTGAAAAAGCTAAAGCCTTCCTTGAAGCATACCGTACTAAATACAATGAAGAGCCTTCAACCTTCTCAGCCTTGGCCTATGACTCAGTTTACCTAGTAGCAAATGCTGCAAAAGGTGCTAAAAACTCAGGTGAAATCAAGGACAACCTTGCTAAAACCAAAGATTTTGATGGTGTAACTGGTCAAACAAGCTTTGATGCTGATCACAATACAGTGAAAACTGCTTACATGATGACTATGAACAATGGTAAAGTAGAAGCAGCAGAAGTTGTAAAACCATAACATTAGAATAGTAGTTGAAATAGGGAATGAGCCTTTGACTCACTCCCTGTTTCGGTGTTTATGAACTTGTGAAAATGATGAAAATTTTCTAAAAAATAACGATAGAAAAGAGTGAATGCTATGCTCCAACAACTTGTGAATGGTTTAATTCTGGGTAGTGTTTATGCACTTTTGGCCTTGGGTTATACCATGGTTTATGGAATTATCAAACTCATCAACTTCGCCCACGGTGATATTTATATGATAGGTGCCTTTATTGGTTACTTTTTGATTAATTCCTTCCAAATGGATTTCTTTTTAGCTTTGATTATTTCAATGGCAGGAACCGCACTACTTGGTGTTGTGATTGAATTTCTTGCCTACCGTCCTTTGCGACACTCTACACGCATTGCTGTATTGATTACTGCCATCGGGGTGTCTTTCCTACTGGAATACGGAATGGTTTATCTCGTGGGCGCCAATACTCGTGCCTTCCCTCAAGCAATTGAAACCGTCCGTTTTGATTTCGGGCCAATTAGCTTGACAAATGTTCAATTGATGATTTTAGCAGTTTCTGTACTCTTGATGGTTTTATTGCAATTGATAGTCCAAAAAACAAAAATGGGGAAAGCCATGCGTGCGGTATCAGTTGATAGTGATGCTGCTCAATTGATGGGAATTAATGTAAATCGTACAATCAGCTTTACCTTTGCTTTGGGTTCAGCCCTTGCTGGTGCAGCAGGTGTCCTCATTGCCCTTTACTACAACTCTCTTGAACCTTTGATGGGTGTGACTCCAGGTCTGAAATCATTCGTTGCGGCCGTACTCGGTGGTATCGGGATTATTCCTGGTGCAGCTCTAGGGGGATTTGTGATTGGCTTGTTGGAAACTTTTGCAACTGCCTTTGGTATGTCTGATTTCCGTGATGCCATCGTTTATGGAATCTTGCTTCTGATTCTGATTGTTCGACCTGCGGGTATCCTTGGTAAGAATGTGAAAGAGAAGGTGTAAACAATGAAGACAAATCTTAAAGTAAATATTCTCTGGTTATTCCTTCTGTTAGCGGGTTATGGATTAATTAGCGTACTGGTTTCTGCTGGTATTCTCAATCTATTCCATGTTCAAATTTTAGAACAAATTGGGATTAATATCATCCTTGCAGTAGGTCTGAACTTAATCGTTGGTTTTTCAGGACAATTCTCACTCGGCCATGCAGGCTTTATGGCGATTGGGGCTTATGCAGCAGCGATTATTGGTTCAAAATCACCAACCTATGGTGCCTTCTTTGGAGCAATGATCTTGGGTGCCTTGATTTCTGGTGCAGTCGCTTTGCTCGTTGGGATCCCAACACTACGCTTGAAGGGTGACTACCTGGCTGTTGCAACACTAGGTGTCTCAGAAATCATTCGTATCTTTATTATTAATGGTGGAAGTTTGACCAACGGTGCTGCTGGTATCTTGGGTATTCCAAACTTTACCAATTGGCAAATGGTTTATCTTTTTGTGGTGGTCACAACTATTGCAACTCTCAACTTCCTACGTAGTCCAATCGGACGCTCTACTCTATCTGTTCGTGAGGATGAGATTGCTGCAGAATCCGTTGGGGTAAACACTACAAAGATCAAGATTATCGCTTTTGTCTTTGGTGCCATTACAGCAAGTATTGCTGGTTCACTTCAGGCTGGTTTTATCGGATCTGTTGTGCCAAAAGATTACACCTTTATTAATTCCATCAACGTGTTGATTATCGTTGTATTTGGTGGACTTGGATCTATTACTGGTACCATCGTTTCAGCGATTGTTTTAGGAATTTTAAATATGCTCCTTCAGGATGTTGCTAGCGTACGTATGATCATCTACGCCTTGGCTCTTGTATTGGTGATGATTTTCAGACCAGGTGGACTTCTTGGGACATGGGAATTAAGTCTATCACGTTTCTTTAAAAAATCTAAGAAGGAGGGACAAAACTAATGGCACTACTTGAAGTTAAACAGTTAACCAAACATTTTGGCGGTCTAACAGCTGTTGGAGATGTCACTCTTGAATTGAACGAGGGAGAATTGGTTGGTCTGATTGGACCGAACGGGGCTGGTAAAACAACCCTTTTCAATCTCTTGACTGGTGTTTATGAACCAAGCGAAGGTACTGTGACATTAGATGGTCACCTCCTCAATGGGAAAACTCCCTATAAGATTGCTTCACTTGGACTCAGCCGTACTTTCCAAAATATTCGTTTGTTCAAGGACTTGACAGTTTTGGAAAATGTTTTGATTGCATTTAGTAATCATCATAAACAACATGTCCTTGCGAGCTTTCTACGTCTACCAGCTTTTTATAAGAATGAGGAAAAATTAAAAAGCAAAGCTTTGGACTTGCTGAAGATTTTTGATTTGGATAGTGACGCAGATACTCTTGCTAAGAATCTGGCCTATGGTCAACAACGTCGATTAGAAATCGTTCGTGCTCTGGCAACTGAACCTAAGATCCTCTTTTTGGATGAACCTGCAGCTGGTATGAATCCACAAGAAACAGCTGAATTGACAGAATTGATCCGTCGTATCAAAGATGAATTTAAAATTACCATCATGCTCATCGAACACGACATGAATTTGGTTATGGAAGTCACTGAGCGTATCTATGTTCTTGAATATGGTCGCTTGATTGCTCAGGGAACTCCTGACGAAATTAAGACGAATAAACGTGTTATCGAAGCTTATCTAGGAGGTGAAGCCTAATGTCTATGTTAAAAGTTGAAAACCTCTCTGTGCATTACGGTATGATCCAAGCAGTTCGTGATGTAAGTTTCGAGGTTAATGAAGGTGAAGTTGTTTCCTTGATAGGTGCCAATGGTGCTGGTAAAACAACCATTCTTCGTACCCTTTCAGGTTTGGTTCGTCCAAGTGCTGGTAAAATTCAGTTTTTAGGAAAAGAAATTCAAAAGTTGCCAGCTCAAAAAATCGTGGCAGGTGGCCTTTCACAAGTTCCTGAGGGACGCCATGTTTTCCCAGGCTTGACTGTTATGGAAAATCTAGAAATGGGAGCCTTTCTAAAGAAAAATCGTGAAGAAAATCAAGCTAACTTGAAAAAAGTTTTCTCACGCTTCCCTCGTCTGGAAGAACGTAAAAACCAAGATGCAGCAACTCTTTCAGGCGGTGAACAGCAGATGCTGGCTATGGGACGCGCTCTCATGTCTACACCTAAGCTCCTCCTCTTGGATGAGCCGTCAATGGGACTTGCCCCTATCTTTATACAAGAAATTTTTGATATCATTCAAGATATTCAGAAGCAAGGAACAACAGTTCTTCTAATTGAACAGAACGCTAACAAGGCCCTCGCTATCTCTGACCGTGGTTATGTCCTTGAAACAGGAAAGATTGTCCTATCAGGAACGGGAAAAGAACTCGCCTCATCAGAAGAAGTCAGAAAAGCATATCTAGGTGGCTAAAACAATCCAGTGGATTGTTTTAGTCGGCAGATAAGGATTGCGTAAGCAATTCTCCTCTAGTCTGGGAGACTAGTTTAGGTTGCGGATGGAGATTGCATAAGCAATTTCCCTATAGTCCGGGGGCGTTTCAATCGTTAGATGAAGATGGTCAAACAATCATCATATAACAGGGACTTACTTTCCTAATCATCAGATGATAAAATGTTCTGGAGCTCCAACTTAGGAGCTTTTTCGTTTATATTTGGATTTTGGAAATAAATGAAATGGTGTCTTAATTTTAACTAGATGATTTCGTGTTTGAATTGACAGTCCTTTTTGTTCATATTATAATATGGGTAAGTGGAAATTGAACAGGAGAACTGAGAAATGGTAACAGAAAAACAATTTAAACTTTTGCGTTTTATGTTGACACATAAAGAAAAGACCTTTACTCAGAGACAGTTAGCTGAAGAGCTAGATTTATCTTTAGGGACAGTTAACACATTGTTGAAAAAACTGAAAGAAGAGAAGTGGGTTGATGAGGAGCTTCACTTAACAGAACTAGGCCAGAAAGTTTTAGAGCCCTATCGAGTAGAAAATGCTATTATAATGGCTGCTGGAATGAGTAGTCGTTTTGCTCCTTTGTCTTATGAGATTCCTAAAGGATTGCTTCAAGTTAAGGGGGAACGCTTGATAGAGAGGGAAATCAGACAACTGCAAGAAGCAGGAATAGAAGATATAACCGTTATCGTAGGCTATCTTCAAGAAAAAATGTTCTATCTTGCTGAGAAATTTGGTGTAAAAATTGTAGTGAATAATGACTACTACAAATACAATAACTGTTCATCTCTCATGTTGGTTAAAAATCAACTTTCCAACACTTATATTTGTTCATCGGATAATTATTTTGTGGAAAATCCGTTTGAGCAATATATTTATAGAGGTTATTACTCGACCATATTTGCAGAAGGTCAAACGGACGAATATTGTGCTATAGAGGATTCGAATCACACGATCATTGATATCCAGATTGGTGGAGAAAATACTTGGGCCATGGTGGGGCACGTTTATTTCGACCGTGCATTTAGCGAGAAATTCAAGGAAGTTTTAGAAACCGAGTTTAAGCACGAACCTTATCGGGAACAGCTTTGGGAGGATTATTATAGTCGGCATGTCAAGGAACTCCTTTTAGAAGCTCGTCACTATTCAGCGGATATTGTTAAAGAATTTGATTCACTAGATGAACTTCGTCAATTTGATGAACGTTATTTGGTAAATGCAGATTCGGCCATTATTGATAATATCTGCAAGACATTAAAGTGTGTGGCTTCAGATATTGTCAATATTAAACCCCTAAAAGACGGTTTGACCAACACTTCGTTTTCATTTGACTGTCTAGGGAAAAAATATGTTTACCGACATCCGGGCAGGGGAACTGAAAATTATATCGATCGAGCTAGTGAAGCAGCTTCTATGGAAATTGCCGCAAAATTAAAGATTGACCGTACCTTTGTAGCTATGAACAAGGATGAGGGCTGGAAAATTTCAGAATTTATTCCCAATGCTAAGCAACTTGACTATGAAAATTGGGATGATGTGACAAAAGCAATGGACCTCTTGAGACGGTTGCACCAATCTGGAGAAAAAACGGGACATTCCTTTGACCAATTTGAGGGAATTGATGATTTTAGAGAAAAATTGAAGGCTAGAAATCGATTTGAGTTTGATGGTCTCGAGGAATTGGATGAAACTGTTTCAATTCTCAAAAACTATTTACAGAATGATCCGAAACAGGTTGTCCTTTGTCATGGAGATTCCTATAGTCCTAATTTTTTGTTAAATGAAGCAGGTGAAATGAGCTTGATTGATTGGGAATATTCTGGAATGGGAGAGCCAGCAGGAGATTTAGGAACCTTTATCGCTTGTTCCAATTATTCCGTAGAGGATGCTGAAAAAGTACTGGAATTGTATCTACAAGAAGTACCAGATAGGAAAACCAAACGTCACTACTTGGCTTATGTAGCAGTGACCTCATATTATTGGTTCTTGTGGGCTTTGTTCCAGGAGAGTGTCGGAAAACCAGTCGGTGAGTTTCTCTACATCTGGTATCGCTATACCAAACAATATGGACAACTGGCCCTTGACTTGTATTTGGAGGAAAACTAAGATGAAAACGACATCCGAAATTGAAGAATTAGTAGCAGCTGAAACAAAGAGAAGATTGGAAGAAATGGAGTCACCAAACTACGAGTTTGTTCAACCCTTCCTAAAAAGTGATTTCATTTTAATCATCTCCATAGTCCTAATCAACCTTGTTTTGATTATCTTAGCAATGACGGGAGGAATTCAATAACATGTCTAAAATGAATGACTATATCCAACAAGAAACCATAACAGGAATTGTCCCCATGACCAATAAGGATCGTCAGTATTCTTTTTGGGATCTATTTCTATCGACAAGTGGTTTTGCCATTGCTACTTGGTGTTACACCCAAGGGGCTTATGTAGCTCAATATTTGACCTTTAATCAAATGTTGATAAATATTTTTAGCTTTAACATTATCTGGGTCTTTATTGAATGTCTTCCTATTTTGTTTGCGGTTAAGTATGGAATTGATTTGTGGATTTGGTTGAGAGCTGTTCTAGGAAAAAGAGGTGTAGCCCTGTTATCAACCATTATTAGCTTGGCTAACTTTGGCTGGTATGCTGTTGCGGCCAATCTTTTTGCCAGTTCCATGATCCATTTGGCAAATAATTTTGGTCTTGGTTTGGGCAAGGGAGTATGGGCACCTATTCTTGGTACCCTCTGTGTTCTGCTTGGGACTCTCATCGCTCTTGGAGGCCCGGAAGTGATTAAATGGACCAATCGCTTCTTGGTTATCGCCTTGTTGATTGTCGGTCTGATCATCGTTGGAATCTGCTTTGTCGCTGTTCCTATAACTGATATTATGAATATCCAACCAGCCACTCAAGGAGATTTGACGCCATTAGAACGCTTCATGCTCTCTGGAGAAGGAAATGTTGCCTTCGCTTTTTCTTGGTCTACACAGGCGTTGGTTTTACCGCGTTTGGCAAAATCAGAACGCAGTGGTTATTGGGCTACAGCCTTATCATACGGAGTTGTGGCTCCATTCTTCGTTGCGACAGGTGGAGTCATGGCTCTAGCCATGTTTGTCAAAACAGGTGTTTATGAAAGTGATCCAACAACCATGCTATCAACTCTAAGCACCCCAGCCTTTGCTCTCTTAAGTCTCCTACTAGTAGCCTTTGCCAATATTGGAACCCAGGGGACAGGATCGTATGTGAACTGTATGATTGTAAAAAGTGGGATGCCCAAAGTAAGCTATAAACTAATGGTTTGGATTGCCATGGTTTACGTGAGTCTACTCACTATCTGGGGAGGAGTAGAAGAGTATTTCGGATCCTTCATCTCCCTAGCCGCCTATATCCAGGGACCAATTATTGGTATGATAGTTGTCGATTATTTTATCTTAAGAAAACGAAAACTCGACTTGCGTTCAGCCTATTTCCTTGAAGAGCATGACGCCTACGAATTTACTAAAGGATTTAACTTAGTTGGCTTGTCTTGCGTATTTATCTCCTTATTGGTAGCGGTACTTTTTGTCTACAACCCTGTAACTGCACAAATTCAAAGTCCAATCTTTTTAATCACAACGGGTAGTGGTTTTACGGCGATATTCGGTGGCCTATTATACTGGCTAGCTAGTCTTACCCCATTGAGACATTATATGATGAAAGATCGAGATACAATTACGATTTAAGAAGAGAGGGGACTAAGGTTCCCTCTTATTTTATACTATTTTATACTGGCATTTTATGCAAACTTATCAGATTGTTCAAAATCTTGAAAAAGAGATGAAAGCGTTTGATAGATTTTCTAAGAAAGTGTATAATAAAAGTAGCAATATAGAAGGAGAAGTCCCATGGCAGTTAAAGATTTCATGACCCGTAAGGTAGTTTATATCAGTCCAGATACGACTGTAGCACACGCAGCAGATTTGATGCGCGAGCAAGGTTTGCACCGTTTACCTGTTATCGAAAACGATCAATTAGTCGGATTGGTAACAGAAGGAACCATTGCGGAAGCCAGCCCATCTAAAGCAACCAGTCTCTCTATCTATGAGATGAATTATCTTCTGAATAAAACCAAAGTAAAAGATGTAATGATTCGAGATGTCGTGACTGTTTCTGGCTATGCAAGTCTAGAAGATGCGACCTACCTGATGCTGAAAAATAAAATTGGGATATTACCAGTCGTAGACAATCATCAGGTCTACGGCGTAATTACAGACCGCGATGTTTTTCAGGCTTTCTTGGAAATCGCCGGATACGGAGAAGAGGGTATTCGTGTTCGTTTCATTACAGAAAATGAAGTAGGAGTACTGGGAAAAATTGTAGCTCTAATCGTAGAAGAAAATCTAAATATCTCGCACACAGTTAATATTCCGCGTAAGGATGGGAAGGTCGTCATTGAAGTTCAAATTGATGGAAAAATCGATTTGACTTCATTAAAGGATAAGTTTGAAAAAGAAGGAATTCAAGTGGAGGAGATCACTCATACCTCTGCCAAAGTCCTTTAAACCAGAGGCTTTAGGGCCTCTTTTTTCTGCCACAAAAAGCGGTGAAAAGCAAAATATGGAAAGAAATGAGAGATTATGGTATAATAAAACGATATGAAAAGGAGTATCTATGGACATTTCAGAAATTCGTCAAAAAATTGACGCAAATCGTGAAAAATTAGCTTCTTTCAGGGGGTCTCTTTGACCTCGAAGGCTTAGAGGAAGAGATTGCCATCTTGGAAAACAAGATGACAGAACCTGATTTTTGGAACGATAATATCGCGGCCCAAAAAACGTCGCAAGAATTAAATGAATTAAAAAATACCTACAATACCTTCCGTAAAATGGAAGAGTTGCAGGATGAAGTTGAGATTTTATTGGACTTCTTAGCAGAAGACGAGTCAGTCCATGATGAACTGGTCGAGCAGCTAACCGAGTTGGATAAGATGATGGCCAACTACGAGATGACCCTTCTCTTGTCAGAACCTTATGACCATAATAATGCCATCTTGGAAATTCATCCAGGATCTGGTGGTACTGAGGCTCAGGACTGGGGTGATATGTTGCTTCGCATGTACACTCGTTATGGAAATGCCAAAGGCTTTAAAGTAGAAGTTTTGGATTATCAGGCAGGTGATGAAGCAGGTATCAAGTCTGTGACCTTGTTTTTTGAAGGACCGAATGCTTATGGCCTACTTAAATCAGAAATGGGTGTTCACCGTTTGGTTCGTATTTCACCATTTGACTCTGCCAAACGTCGCCATACTTCATTTACATCCGTAGAGGTTATGCCTGAACTGGATGATACTATCGAAGTGGAGATTCGTGAAGATGATATCAAAATGGATACCTTCCGTTCAGGTGGTGCTGGTGGACAAAACGTCAATAAAGTTTCAACAGGTGTGCGTTTGACACACATTCCTACAGGAACTGTCGTCCAATCAACGGTCGATCGTACCCAGTATGGAAATAGAGATCGTGCCATGAAGATGTTGCAGGCTAAACTCTATCAGATGGAGCAAGAAAAGAAAGCTGCGGAAGTTGATTCCCTCAAAGGTGAGAAAAAAGAAATTACATGGGGAAGTCAGATTCGTTCTTATGTCTTCACACCTTATACTATGGTAAAAGATCACCGTACAAGCTTTGAAGTTTCCCAAGTAGATAAGGTTATGGATGGAGACCTTGATGGTTTCATCGATGCCTATCTCAAGTGGCGAATTAGCTAAGAAAGAAAGGAACTCATATGTCAATCATTGAAATGAGAGATGTTGTCAAAAAGTATGACAATGGAACGACTGCCCTGCGTGGTGTCTCTGTTACCATTGAACCAGGAGAGTTTGCCTATATCGTAGGACCTTCTGGGGCAGGTAAGTCAACCTTTATTCGAGCTTTATACCGAGAAGTAAAGATCGAAAAAGGAAGCCTATCAGTTGCAGGCTTTAATCTAGTTAAAATCAAGAAGAAAGATATCCCGCTTCTACGTCGTAGTGTCGGGGTTGTCTTTCAAGATTACAAACTCTTGCCTAAGAAAACGGTTTATGAGAATATTGCCTACGCAATGGAAGTTATCGGAGAGAATCGCCGTAACATCAAAAAACGTGTTATGGAAGTATTGGACCTAGTAGGTTTAAAACACAAGGTTCGTTCTTTCCCGAATGAACTCTCAGGTGGAGAACAGCAACGGATTGCGATTGCCCGTGCGATTGTCAACAATCCTAAAGTATTGATTGCTGATGAACCAACAGGAAACTTGGACCCAGATAATTCGTGGGAAATTATGAATCTGTTGGAACGCATCAATCTTCAAGGTACAACTGTTTTGATGGCGACCCACAACAGCCAAATCGTAAATACCTTGCGCCACCGTGTCATTGCCATTGAAAATGGCCGTGTCGTTCGTGACGAAGCTAAAGGAGAATATGGATACGATGATTAGTAGATTTTTTCGCCATTTATTTGAATCATTAAAAAGTTTAAAACGAAATGGCTGGATGACAGTAGCAGCAGTGAGTTCGGTTATGATTACCTTAACACTCGTTGCCTTGTTTGCATCTGTAATTTTTAATACAGCAAAACTGGCTACCGATATTGAAAACAACGTTCGTGTTATGGTCTACATTCGTAAGGATGTAGCAGATAACAGTGAAACGATTGAAAAAGAAGGTCAGACAGTTACCAATAATGACTACCACAAGGTCTATGATGCTTTGAAGGCGATGCCTGCTGTAAAAAGTGTTACCTTCTCAAGTAAAGAAGAACAATACGAGAAACTGACGGAAACCATGGGTGACGATTGGAAGGTCTTTGAAGGGGATGCAAATCCTCTCTATGATGCCTATATCGTCGATACAAATTCTCCAAGTGATGTTAAAACAGTAGCTGAAGAAGCGAAGAAAATTGAGGGAGTATCAGAAGTTCAAGATGGTGGAGCCAACACTCAACGACTTTTCGAACTGGCTTCCTTTATCCGTGTTTGGGGATTGGTTATTGCAGGACTCTTGATTTTTATCGCAGTCTTCCTCATTTCCAATACCATCCGTATTACCATTATTTCACGTAGTCGTGAGATTCAGATCATGCGTCTTGTTGGAGCGAGAAATGGTTATATCCGTGGCCCATTCTTGCTAGAAGGTGCTTTTATTGGCTTGCTTGGCGCAGCGATTCCCTCAGTTCTTGTATTCTTTGTTTACAATATCGTTTATCAATCGGTCAATAAATCCTTGGTAGGTCAAAACTTATCAATGATTACGCCAGATGTGTTTGTCCCTTTGATGACAGTTCTACTATTTGTAATCGGAATTTTCATTGGTTCAATTGGTTCAGGAATTTCGATGCGTCGATTCTTGAAAATCTAATTGGATATAAATGCAAATTGCAGAACAAATCAGAAAAATGATACATTTTTAAAAGAGAAGTTTTCGTAAACTTCTCTTTTTTCTTCTAAAAATTAAAAAAAGTAGACAATTTTTTTATAAAAGCCTTTACAAAAAAAATAAAGTGGTATAATTGAATTATAAATAAGTGCAAACGTTTTCGTAAAACGTTTGCCTAAAAAATATAAAGGAGATTTGAATGATGAAAGATACATTCAAAAATGTCTTGTCTTTCGAATTTTGGCAAAAATTCGGTAAGGCATTGATGGTGGTTATCGCTGTTATGCCAGCGGCTGGATTGATGATTTCAATCGGTAAGTCGCTTGCATTGATTGACCCAAATCTTGCCCCACTTGTTATTACAGGTGGAATTCTTGAGCAAATCGGTTGGGGAGTTATCGGTAACCTTCATATTTTGTTTGCTCTTGCTATCGGTGGTAGCTGGGCTAAAGAACGTGCAGGCGGTGCATTTGCAGCAGGACTTGCCTTTATCTTAATCAACCGTATCACTGGTACTATCTTTGGAGTTACAAGTGATATGCTGAAAAACCCTGAGGCTATGGTCACTACCCTCTTTGGAGGCTCAATCAAAGTTTCTGATTACTTCATCAGTGTTCTTGAAGCACCAGCATTGAACATGGGTGTTTTTGTAGGGATTATCTCTGGTTTTGTAGGGGCAACTGCCTTTAACAAATACTACAACTACCGTAAACTTCCTGATGCGCTTTCATTCTTCAATGGGAAACGCTTCGTACCATTCGTTGTCATCCTTCGTTCAGCTATTGCAGCAATTGTACTTGCAGCTTTCTGGCCAGTTGTTCAAACAGGTATCAACAACTTTGGTATCTGGATTGCCAATTCACAAGAAACAGCACCTGTTCTTGCACCATTCTTGTATGGTACTTTGGAACGTTTGCTCTTGCCATTTGGTCTTCACCACATGTTGACTATCCCAATGAACTATACAGCTCTTGGTGGTACTTATGACATTTTAACTGGTGCAGCTAAAGGTACTCAAGTATTCGGTCAAGACCCACTATGGCTTGCATGGGTAACAGACCTTGTAAACCTTAAAGGTACTGATGCTAGTCAATACCAACACTTGTTAGATACTGTTCACCCAGCTCGTTTCAAAGTTGGTCAAATGATCGGTTCATTCGGTATCTTGATGGGTGTCATCGTTGCTATCTACCGCAATGTTGAAGCAGACAAGAAACACCAATACAAAGGAATGATGATTGCAACAGCTCTTGCAACTTTCTTGACAGGGGTTACTGAACCAATCGAATACATGTTCATGTTTGTTGCAACACCTCTTTATCTTGTATATTCTGTTGTTCAAGGTGCTGCCTTCGCTATGGCTGATATTGTTCACCTTCGTGTGCACTCATTCGGTTCAATTGAATTCTTGACTCGTACTCCGCTAGCTATCAACGCTGGTCTTGGTATGGATATCATTAACTTTATCTGGGTAACTGTCCTCTTTGCAGTCATCATGTACTTCATTGCCAACTTCATGATTAAGAAATTCAACTATGCAACTCCAGGACGTAACGGAAACTATGAAACTGCTGAAGGAGCATCAGAAGATGCAACTCCAGGAGAAACAAAAGTTGCAGCAGCTTCTCAAGCTGTAAATATCATTAACCTTCTTGGTGGTCGTGCAAACATCGTAGATGTAGATGCATGTATGACTCGTCTTCGTGTAACTGTTAAGGATGCAGATCGTGTTGGTACTGAGGAACAATGGAAAGCAGAAGGCGCTATGGGTCTTGTCATGAAAGGACAAGGTGTCCAAGCTATCTACGGACCAAAAGCTGACGTATTGAAATCTGATATCCAAGACATCCTTGACTCAGGTGAAGTAATTCCTGAAACTCTTCCAAGCCAAATGACAGAAGCTCAAAAAAATACTGTACATTTTAAAGGTGTAACTGAGGAAGTTTACTCAGTAGCTGACGGTCAAGTTATTGCCTTGGAACAAGTGAAAGATCCAGTCTTTGCTCAAAAAATGATGGGTGATGGTTTTGCAGTAGAACCAGCAAATGGAAACATTGTATCTCCAGTTACAGGTACTGTATCAAGTATCTTCCCAACAAAACATGCACTTGGACTTGTTACTGAATCAGGTCTTGAAGTACTTGTTCATATTGGTTTGGATACTGTAAGCCTTGAAGGAAAACCATTTACTGTTCACGTTTCTGAAGGACAAAAGGTTGCAGCAGGTGATCTTCTTGTTACAGCTGACTTGGATGCTATCCGTGCAGCAGGTCGTGAAACATCAACAGTGGTTGTCTTTACAAATGGTGATGCTATCAAATCAGTTAAATTAGAACAAACAGGTTCTCTTGCAGCTAAAACAGCAGTTGCTAAAGTAGAATTGTAATATACTCGAGGTTGGAAGCTGTTTTCCAACCTCTTGTTTTAGGAGAAAAGCATGAAATTTTTAACACTCAATACTCATAGTTGGATGGAAAAAGAAGCAGAGGAAAAATTCCAGCTCTTGCTCCAAGATATTCTTGACAAAGATTATGATTTGATCTGTTTTCAAGAAATTAATCAAGAAATGACTTCGCCGGAGGTAGAGGTTAACAATCACTATCAAGCTTTGCCATCAGCAGAACCTATTCATCAGGATCACTATGTACGACTTCTGGTTGAAAAATTGGCTGAGAAAGGGAAAAACTACTACTGGACTTGGGCTTATAATCATATTGGCTATGACCGCTACCATGAAGGTGTAGCTATCTTATCCAAAACACCTATTAAGGCGCGTGAGATTTTAGTATCAGATGTAGATGATCCAACGGACTACCATACTCGCCGTGTTGTCTTAACTGAGACAGAGGTTGAAGGCAAAGAACTTGCAGTTGCAAGTGTCCATCTCTCTTGGTGGGATAAAGGTTTCCAAGAAGAATGGGCACGATTTGAGGCTGTATTAAAAGAGTTGAACAAACCTCTGATTTTAGCAGGTGATTTTAATAATCCAGCTGGTCAGGAAGGCTATCAAGCGATTTTAGCTAGCCCATTAGGATTACAAGACGCGTTGGAAGTTGCGAAAGAAAGAAGTGGTAGCTATACCGTTCCACCAGAAATTGATGGCTGGAAAGGCAATACCGAACCACTACGAATCGACTATGTCTTTACGACAAAAGACTTAGAAGTGGAAAGTTTGCATGTAGTTTTTGATGGCCAAAATGGTCCACAAGTCAGTGACCACTATGGTTTGAATGCTGTATTGACCTGGAAATAATGAAAGAGGTTGGAATCAGAGGTTCCAACCTTTTAAGCTACTTGAATCTTTAATACAGGACTGAGATTCAAATGAAGCTACTGAAATAGGACAAAATATGGTATAATTGAAAGGATAGAATCGAGGATAGTATGTCATTTAAGAAATTTCAATTTAAAAATTATATAGCAGAAGCCTTGGAGGAGTTGAAGTTTACGACTCCTACCGAAGTTCAGGAAAAGTTGATTCCTATTGTCTTGGCAGGTCGTGACTTGGTGGGCGAGTCAAAAACAGGTTCAGGAAAGACCCACACTTTCTTACTGCCCATTTTTCAGCAATTAGATGAAACTAGCGATAGTGTGCAGGCGGTCATTACTGCACCAAGTCGTGAGTTGGCTACTCAAATTTACCAAGCAGCTCGTCAGATTGCAGCTCACTCAGATGTCGAAGTTCGTGTGGTTAATTATGTGGGTGGTACGGATAAGGCGCGTCAGATTGAAAAACTTGCCAGCAACCAACCACATATCGTTATCGGAACGCCAGGTCGTATCTATGACTTGGTCAAATCTGGTGATTTAGCTATTCACAAGGCTAAGATATTTGTAGTTGATGAAGCCGATATGACCTTGGATATGGGATTCTTGGAAACCGTTGATAAGATTGCAGGGAGCCTTCCAAAAGACTTGCAATTCATGGTCTTTTCAGCGACAATTCCACAAAAATTGCAACCGTTCTTGAAAAAATACTTGTCAAATCCTGTCATGGAGAAAATCAAGACTAAAACAGTCATTTCTGATACCATTGATAACTGGTTGATTTCGACCAAGGGCCGCGATAAGAATGCTCAGATTTATGAATTGACTCAGTTGATGCAGCCTTATTTGGCAATGATCTTTGTTAACACAAAAACGCGTGCTGATGAGTTATATGCCTACTTGACTGCTCAAGGATTGAAGGTAGCAAAGATTCATGGAGATATTGCCCCTCGTGAACGCAAGCGGATCATGAATCAGGTGAAAAATCTTGATTTTGAGTATATTGTCGCAACGGACTTGGCAGCGCGTGGAATTGACATTGAAGGTGTCAGCCATGTTATCAATGACGCCATTCCGCAAGACTTGTCCTTCTTTGTTCACCGTGTTGGACGAACTGGGCGCAACGGACTGTCTGGTACGGCTATTACCCTTTACCAGCCTAGTGATGACTCGGATATCCGTGAGTTGGAAAAATTAGGTATCAAGTTTACTCCTAAGATGGTCAAAGACGGAGAGTTTCAAGATACCTATGACCGTGATCGTCGTGCCAATCGTGAAAAGAAGCAGGATAAGCTTGATATCGAAATGATTGGCTTGGTCAAGAAGAAAAAGAAAAAAGTCAAACCAGGCTACAAGAAGAAGATTCAATGGGCGGTGGATGAAAAACGTCGCAAAACCAAGCGTGCTGAAAATCGTGCTCGTGGCCGTGCCGAGCGTAAAGCCAAACGCCAAACATTTTAAGGACAAAATTGGAGCTGCATAGCTCCTTTTTTTAACTTCTTTTAATGAATTTTCAAAAACACTGCAAAAAAAAGTAAAAAGTGGTATAATGATAAGGTTATATAGTCCCGATAAGATGGTAGAAATATCTATCAGTACTTTGTAACTCGCAAAGAATGATGGCTCCAAAGTCGCTCGTCATTCTACGGTTGCCGCTATCATGCGGTCACCCTATGCGCCTTACTAGCTTCAGAAATAAAAAAGTATCGTTTTTATTTCTTTCGCGTCGTAACTCTTAGACAATAGAAAATTTCTATCAGTACTTTGTAACTCTATAACAATATTTTTTAAGGGGGGACATTTTTATGTCAGAACGTAAATTATTCACGTCTGAATCTGTATCTGAGGGGCATCCGGATAAGATTGCAGACCAAATTTCAGATGCGATTTTGGATGCTATTTTAGCAAAGGATCCAGAGGCGCACGTTGCTGCTGAGACAGCTGTATACACTGGTTCTGTCCATGTTTTTGGTGAAATTTCTACAAATGCTTATGTGGATATCAACCGTGTGGTTCGTGATACCATTGCAGAGATTGGTTATACGAATGCAGAATATGGTTTTTCTGCGGAAACAGTTGGAGTTCATCCATCGCTTGTTGAGCAGTCGCCGGATATCGCCCAAGGTGTTAACGAAGCCTTGGAAGTCCGTGGAAGTGCAGATCAAGATCCGCTTGACTTGATTGGTGCTGGTGACCAAGGTCTCATGTTTGGATTTGCAGTGGATGAGACAGAAGAACTCATGCCATTGCCAATCTCACTCAGCCACAAGTTGGTTCGTCGTTTGGCAGAACTTCGTAAGTCTGGTGAAATCAGTTATCTTCGTCCAGATGCCAAATCACAAGTTACAGTTGAGTACGATGAAAATGATCGTCCAGTACGTGTGGACACAGTCGTTATTTCAACTCAGCACGATCCAGAAGCTACTAATGAACAAATCCATCAAGATGTGATTAACAAGGTTATCAAAGAAGTTATTCCAGCTTCTTACTTGGATGAGCAAACAAAATTCTTCATCAATCCGACTGGCCGCTTTGTAATCGGTGGACCTCAAGGAGACTCAGGTTTGACTGGTCGTAAGATCATCGTGGATACCTATGGTGGCTATTCTCGTCATGGTGGCGGTGCCTTCTCTGGTAAGGATGCGACTAAGGTGGATCGTTCTGCGTCATATGCAGCTCGCTACATTGCCAAGAATATCGTGGCAGCAGGTCTTGCTAAGAAAGTAGAAGTGCAATTGGCCTATGCCATCGGTGTGGCACAGCCTGTTTCTGTTCGTATCGATACTTTCGGTACAGGAACAGTAGCTGAAAGCAAACTTGAAAAAGCAGCGCGTCAAACCTTTGATCTTCGCCCTGCAGGAATTATCCAAATGCTGGATCTTAAACGTCCAATTTACCGTCAAACAGCGGCTTATGGACACATGGGACGTACAGATATTGACCTTCCATGGGAACGTTTGGACAAGGTAGAGGCTTTGAAAGAAGCTGTGAAATAAAATAAAAAAGATTGGTAGTACACAACTACCAATCTTTTTTGCAAGTGAAAACCAGCTTAAAAGCTGGTCTTCTTATTTTATAGGGATTGAGATCTCAATCAATTTATCCGAATAGAGGGTTTTGATATTTGCTTCATCGATACTTTCTTTGTCGATTTTACGTTTCAAGAAGAAGTCTTGGATGGTTTCAATTTCGGGTTCACGAATAGCACGGTGTTTGTTCGAAATGAGGATTTCATAGTGAAGCGGGGCTTGTGTGAAAACCACATCTGTATTTCCGGCCGAATAGACCTCAACAAGAGTTGCGTCAGTACTTTCTAATTGGCTTTTAACAAGTTGCGAGTGTGAATTAGTCGTGTTGATAAGCTTCATAACAGTTCCTCCGATTTTCTAACTCTATTATAGCACTTTTTGGATAAAATCGTGCAATTTAGTCAATTCCATGTTGGATTTTCCAAGCTTCAATTCCCCATTTATGGCTACCACGTTTGAGTTTTTCAATTGCTTCATCAATAGGAAACCAAGCAATATGATTAAAATCTTCCAATGGTTTTTGTACTTCTTGGAAAGAAGTAGCTTCATAGAGATAAGCTGGGTTGTAGTAGTAGGTATCACGGTGGCGAGAGTAGAAATACTCATCAGCTTGCCCATAATAGGTTCCAATCTCAGCTGTAAAGCCTAGTTCTTCGATTAGTTCTCTCTTCAGTGCTTCTTGATGATCTTCGCCTGCTTCAATTTCTCCACCTGGCAAGAACCAAGCACCATTGGGAGCTTGAACTAGGACAATTTGTTTTTTTTCTGCATCCGGAATAACTGCGTACACACCATAGCGGGGCTGGTAGGTTACATTCTCTTTTTTTTCACCAAAAGTGGGGTTTTCCATTGCTTTTTCCTCATTCTCTAGTGTCTTTATTATTATCATAATGGACGAGGGGCTAGCTGTCAAGAATTTACAGTTATTTTAGTAAAAAAAGGTGCAGAAAATGATAGACTTCCTGCACCTGTTAGGTCGTTTTATTCTTCTTTTTCAGAAGTAACCTCTTCTGTTTTTTCAGTTTTTTTGGCAGATTTGATTTGAATCTTACCATTGCTTGTCATGACTGCCTTGAGGTCTTTTTCGCTTGGATTTTCAAGGTAGTAGTCTGTAATAGCATCCTCGATATGGTCTTGAATGGTACGACGGAGTGGGCGTGCTCCCATTTTGGGATCATAACCTAGGTCAACCAACTTTTCCTTGACCTTGTCTGTCACATCGAGGTGGATGTTGTTGCTAGAGAGGCGTTTGTTGACATCCGCTAGCATGAGTTCGACGATTTGGAGAAGGTTGTCCTTGCTGAGAGGTTTAAATTCGATGATGCCGTCAAAACGGTTCATAAACTCAGGACTAAAGAAGTTGCCGAGTTCACCGAGAACAGAGTTGGTTCGACCTTCACGAGCAGCTCCAAAACCAACACTGGCTTCGGCCTTACCGGTACCGGCATTTGAGGTCATGATAATGATAGCATCCTTAAAGCTAACTGTTCGTCCTTGTCCGTCTGTCAAACGGCCATCGTCTAAGACTTGAAGGAACATGTGCATCACATCTGGATGGGCTTTTTCGACTTCATCGAGAAGGATGAGTGAGTAAGGATTACGACGAACTTTTTCCGTTAACTGACCCGCTTCATCGTAGCCAACATAACCTGGAGGGGCTCCGACCAATTTAGCCACACTGTGTTTTTCCATGTATTCACTCATATCAAAGCGAATCATGCTGTCAGCAGAACCAAAGAGTTCAATGGCTAGTTGTTTGGACAGTTCTGTCTTACCGACACCAGTTGGTCCGACAAAGAGGAAACTTCCGATTGGGCGGTTAGGAGTTCCAAGACCAACACGATTACGACGGATGGCTTTGGCAATCTTATCGACAGCTTCATCTTGACCAATGACATGAGCTTTGAGGTCGTCTGCTAGATGGATAAGCTGAGACTGTTCTTTTTCTTTGAGTTCTCCGACAGGAATATTGGTTTTCTGCTCAATGATATGCTCAATGGTTTTCTCGCTAATGATAGGAGTATCCTGGTCAGTCACCTTGTTTTTCTGCATTTCCTTGTATTTGGCAATCTGATCGCGGAAATAGGCAGCCTTTTCAAAGTCTTCCTCTCGAGTAGCCTGAGCCTTGAGATTCTCAGCTTCAATTAAACGCTGGTCAATCACTTTGGGATCAACAAAGTTCAGCGTCAGATTCATTTTTGAACCGGCTTCGTCCAAAAGGTCAATAGCCTTGTCAGGTAAGAAGCGGTCTTGAATGTAACGATTGGACAGATTTGCAGCAGCTTCTATAGCCGCATCAGTATACTTGACGTGATGGTAGTCTTCGTATTTCTTTTGAACCCCTTTGAGGATGGTAATGGTTTCTTCGACAGTTGGTTCATCTACCTTGACAGGTTGCATACGGCGTTCGAGGGCAGCATCTTTTTCAATGATACGGTATTCATTGAGAGTAGTGGCGCCGACCAGTTGCAATTCACCACGGGCAAGGGCTGGTTTGAGGATATTTCCTGCATCCATATTGCCATCGCCTGCTGACCCTGCACCAACAATTTCATGGATTTCGTCGATAAAGAGGATGATGTCCTCGCGTTTGCGAATTTCTTCCATGAGCTTTTGCATGCGTTCTTCAAATTGGCCTCGAATCCCTGTTCCTTGAACTAGACTAACCACATCCAGACGGATGACCTGCTTGCCTTGGAGTTTATGGGGAACATCACCATCGACAATCTTCTGAGCTAGACCTTCAACAACAGCTGTTTTACCAACACCTGGTTCTCCGATAAGGACAGGATTGTTTTTGGTTCGACGGTTGAGAATTTCTATAACGCGGATAATCTCCTCGTCTCGGCCGATAACAGGGTCAATATCTCCTCGACGAGCTATTTCAGTCACGTTGATACCATATTCCTCTAGGAGCCCTCTTTCTTGGCTAGGAGGAGGTGTTTGAATAGGTCCGCGGTTTTGAGGTCCGTATCCCCCATTGCCTCCGTATCCCCCACCGGATTGAGTTGGAGGGACGTTATTTGAAGAAGCCCTGAAATTGTTCAAATCATTGAAAAAGTCTCCAAAAGGATCAAAGTCATGATTGTTTAAATCAGTCATTCCTTTAAAGAGGGTATTATTTGGATCTGTTTTGATAATTTTATAGCAATTTTGACAGAGATCAATTTGCTTTTGCTGTCCATTGATATTGGTATACAGATGAATTGTTGAGTCGTTAATTTTACAGTTTTGACAGAGCATACATCTACCTCATTTCATTCTCATTCTTGGTCTAAGAAAAAGGTCAAGAATAGTCAAAGTTTTATACTTTCATTATAGCATGATTAAGGTGTAAAGCAAGTAAAAAGATTGGGAAGTGGTCATTTTTAAAAGAAGGATTTATGGAGGATTAAGCGACTTGAAGGTAAGAAAAAATCCCATTTGTGGTGACAAAAAGGATTCTCATTCATCAAGCAGGGGTCTCTCTGCTGTTTGTATATTAGTAAAGGAGTTCGTAGATCTCCATTGCAATCAAATCAATGCTATCAAAGGTATAAGTTTCACGAGCCTCTACATCGCGAAGGGTGAAGAGTGATCCGTTTTCTTCGTCGTGGCTGTAGGCAACTTCTGCGACAACAACACCTTCACGTTCAAAATTACGTTTTAGATTTCCACCATCTTTTGTCATTGCTTCTAGGCGGTTAATGATTCTAACCAAATGTGATTCCATTTTGATTCTCCTCCATTTCTTATCGTTTCTATTTTACCATAAACAAGAGGTAGTTGACTAGAAAAAAACTGTAATTTCTCTCTATTTCTCCATTCTATCAGGTTAATTGTTAAAATTAGAGAAAAAGGATTGCATTTTAATTCAGTTTATGTTATAATCATACAATCTAATATATAGAAAGTTGATTGAATATGAATTTTTCTTTTTTACCAAAGTATTTACCGTATTTTAACTATGGTGCTCTGATTACCGTGTTAATTTCCATCTTTGTTGTCTGCTTAGGAACTATTATAGGTGTGTTACTGGCCTTTGCTCAGCGATCACGCTTTAAACCGCTCGTTTGGTTTGCAAATGTGTATGTTTGGATCTTCCGTGGAACTCCGATGATGGTTCAGATTATGATTGCCTTTGCTCTTATGCATATCAATGCTCCGACTATTCAAGTGGGAATTTTAGGAGTTGATCTTTCTCGTCTGATTCCTGGTATTCTGATTATTTCTATGAATAGTGGAGCTTACGTTTCAGAAACTGTTCGTGCGGGGATCAATGCGGTTCCTAAAGGGCAGTTAGAGGCCGCTTACTCTCTTGGTATTCGTCCGAAAAATGCCATGCGTTATGTCATTTTGCCACAAGCTATCAAGAATATTCTTCCAGCGCTGGGAAATGAGTTCATTACCATTATCAAGGATAGTTCCCTCTTGTCGGCAATTGGAGTGATGGAGTTGTGGAATGGTGCAACGACAGTAGCAACAACAACTTATTTACCGTTGACTCCCCTTTTATTTGCAGCCTTTTACTATTTGATTATGACCTCTGTTTTGACAGTAGCGTTGAAAGCATTTGAAAAACATATTGGACAAGGAGACAAAAAATAATGACAGAAACCTTGATTAAAATTGAAGAATTACATAAGTCTTTTGGGAAAAATGAAGTTTTAAAAGGCATCAATCTTGAGATTAAACGAGGAGAAGTTGTGGTCATTATCGGTCCGTCAGGGAGCGGGAAATCAACTCTCCTTCGTTCGATGAATCTCCTTGAAGAAGCAAGTAAAGGTAAGGTTATCTTTGAAGGAGTTGATATCACTGATAAGAAAAATGACCTTTTTGCTATGCGTGAAAAGATGGGCATGGTATTTCAACAATTCAACCTCTTTCCCAATATGACAGTGATGGAAAATATCACTTTGTCACCAATTAAAACCAAAGGAGAAAGCAAGGAAGTTGCGGAGAAAAGAGCACAGGAACTGTTAGAAAAAGTTGGTTTGCCAGATAAGGCGACGGCCTATCCACAGAGTTTGTCAGGTGGTCAGCAACAACGGATTGCCATTGCACGTGGACTTGCTATGGAACCAGATGTTTTGCTTTTTGATGAGCCGACTTCAGCCCTAGACCCTGAGATGGTTGGAGAAGTTCTGGCTGTTATGCAAGACCTTGCCAAGTCGGGGATGACCATGGTGATTGTGACTCATGAAATGGGCTTTGCGCGTGAGGTAGCAGACCGTGTTATCTTTATGGCAGATGGAGTTGTTGTCGAAGATGGAACGCCAGAGGAGATTTTCGATCAAACAAAAGAGCAACGGACCAAGGAATTTTTGAGTAAGGTTTTGTAATACCTCATTTTTGGAAGAAATGGAGTAGGAATCATGGCTTCCAGTAAAGAATATTTAGATTTTATTCTCGAACAGCTATCAGAGCTAGAGGAGATGAGTTATCGTCCAATGATGGGAGAGTATATCCTTTATTATCGTGAGAAGATTATTGGGGGAATCTATGATAATCGTTTGTTACTGAAGCCTGTGAAGGTGGTCATGGATCAACTGGGACAGACTAGGCTTGAACGTCCTTATGAAGGAGCTAAGGAGATGATTTTGATAGAAGACATTGAAGATAAGTCATTTCTAACGAGATTAATCAAGGATATGTATGAAGTCTTACCAGTTCCAAAAGTTAAAAAGAAAGCATGACAGATTTACCTAATATCAATAGGCACTAAAAGCTCGACAAGAGCTTTTTCTTATAGTTTCAAACTATAAGGTCTATTAGTCAAGAAGTGTTAGAATGGCAAGGTATTTTTTGATATAATAGAGGATATTTGACAGAAAAGAGAAGTGATATGACACAGATTATTGATGGGAAGGCTCTTGCAGCTAAGTTACAAGGACAGTTGGCTGAAAAGACGGCCAAACTAAAAGAAGAAACTGGTCTAGTTCCAGGATTGGTAGTGATTTTGGTGGGGGACAATCCTGCCAGCCAAGTCTACGTTCGCAACAAGGAACGGTCGGCTCTTGCTGCAGGATTACATAGTGAAGTAGTGCGAGTTCCTGAAACCATTACACAAGAAGAATTGTTAGACTTGATTGCTAAATACAATCAAGATCCAGCTTGGCATGGGATTTTGGTTCAGTTACCTTTACCCAAACATATCGATGAAGAGGCAGTTTTATTAGCCATTGACCCTGAAAAAGACGTGGATGGTTTCCACCCGCTAAACATGGGTCGCCTCTGGTCTGGTCATCCAGTTATGATTCCTTCGACACCTGCAGGAATTATGGAAATGTTTCATGAGTATGGGATTGATCTAGAAGGTAAAAATGCGGTTGTTATCGGTCGCTCAAATATTGTTGGAAAACCGATGGCTCAGCTTCTTTTGGCTAAAAATGCAACTGTGACCTTGACCCACTCACGCACCCATCATCTTGCCAAGGTGGCTGCTAAGGCAGATATTCTGGTGGTTGCAATCGGTCGTGCTAAGTTTGTGACTGCTGACTTTGTCAAACCAGGGGCAGTTGTCATTGACGTTGGGATGAACCGAGATGAAAATGGCAAGCTTTGTGGAGATGTTGATTATGATGCTGTTGCACCACTTGCTAGTCACATCACACCTGTACCTGGTGGAGTTGGTCCTATGACTATTACCATGCTGATGGAGCAAACCTATCAGGCAGCGCTTCGTACACTGAACAGGGACTAGGAAAATGAAATTCGTATTTGACCTAGATGGGACGCTGTCTTTCGACTATATGACCATAGATGAGGAGATTCAGCAGGTTCTTTTAAAGGCTGAAGATTATGGGCATGAGCTTGTGTTTGCCTCAGCCCGCTCTTATCGGGATTGCTTGGGTTTATTAGGCCCTGAACTCAGTCAGCGTTTGGTCATAAGTTTGAATGGTGGCGTAGCCTATCATCTGGGGCAGACTATCTTTGAAAGGAATCTCGATGCTAGAGTTTATCAGGCGCTAGTGGATTATTGCCAGACTTATAATCTCCCTTTCTTTGCAGATGATTGCTTTGACTATAGTGGTCAGATTGTAGAGAAGATTCCATTTATTTTCAGTGTGGATCCCCTAAAGGTCGCTCGTCATCAGAAACTCGAGGACTTGGGTACTCCGATTAAGGTAGTCGTTTATATGGGTGACCATGAGAATTTGCTTGATGACCTGCTTGGTCAGTTAGAAAGACTGGGACAGGCTCATCTATCCTATCATGCGCATGAAAAGTGTCTCTATGTCAACCCCTTGGATACTCATAAGGCGACAACTGTTGAAAAGTTATGTGGGGAGAACTTCATCGCTTTTGGAAATGACCAAAACGATATTGAACTGTTTAAAACGTCTCTCTATTCAGTTCAGATAGGAGATTTTGCTGGTCTTACTCCATATGCAGATGACACGTTAGAGATAAAAGGAGAACCTTCTCCAGCAGTGGCAGCTAAAATCTTACAGACTTTTGCGGAATTTAAGGGAAAATAGATTGAAGGAGGTTTGCCCCTCCTTTTGTAGTATAATGAAGTGAGAGGGAAAAAACGATGAAAGTGATTGATCAAGCTTTATTAGAAAAAGTCATTATTGAACGTTCTCGTCACAGTCATAAGGGAGATTACGGTCGTCTGCTCTTGCTGGGAGGGACCTATCCTTATGGAGGAGCTATCATCATGTCAGCCATTGCAGCTGTCAAAAGTGGGGCAGGGTTGGTGACTGTTGGCACGGATAAGGAGAACATTCCGGCTCTGCACAGTCATTTACCTGAGGCCATGGCATTTTCTCTTCAAGACCAGCAATTGTTAAAAGAACAGTTAGAAAAGGCAGAGGTTGTCTTGTTAGGTCCGGGTTTGCGAGAGGATGCATTCGGAGAAGAACTCGTAAAATGGGTTTTTAACAACCTCAGAAGTGACCAGATTTTGATTGTAGATGGTGGTGCTTTGGGCATCTTAGCAAAAGGCCAGTTACCACTTCCTTCCAGTCAGCTCATCCTAACTCCCCACCAAAAGGAATGGGAAAGACTGTCTGGTATAGTTCTTGACCATCAAAATACAGAGGCGACTGCCAGAGCTCTTTCTGCTTTTCCTCAAGGAACGATTCTTGTCGAGAAAGGTCCAGCGACTCGTATCTGGCAAGCTGGTCAGTCTGAATATTATCAGTTACAGGTTGGAGGACCCTATCAAGCAACTGGTGGGATGGGAGATACTCTGGCTGGGATGATTGCAGGTTTTGCAGGTCAGTTTGACCAAGTCAGTCTCTATGAGAGAGTGGTGGTAGCGGCTCACCTTCATTCAGCTATCGCGCAAGAACTAGCTCAAGAAAATTACCTTGTCTTGCCTACCGAAATTAGTAAAGCTCTTCCGAAAACAATGAAAAAAATATCTCAAAAAGGTAGTTAATACCTTGGTTGTCTTTTTATGTTGATGTAGGTTTGTTGATAAGGTTTTCAAATACCTCAGAACCAGCAATCAACTGCTGAACTTACGAGGAATTCTCACTTTTAAGGTCTTGATTTTTACTCAAACTCAAAAGAAAAGCGAGGTTGTTATCAAAGTTGAGGGGTGTCAAATCATGCTTTTTTTGATATAATTTTTAATGATGAATGCAAGAAATGATCGGTATGTGGTCGTTGATTTAGAGGCGACCAGCACCGGAAGCAAGGCAAAAATTATTCAAGTAGGCATTGTGGTGATTGAGAATGGTGAAATCATCAATCAGTATGCGACTGATGTCAATCCCCACGAACCCTTGGATTCTCATATCAAAGAATTAACGGGTCTGACCGATCGGCGTTTGGCTGCGGCACCAGAGTTTTCTCAGGTGGCCGGAAAAATTTTTGAATTGGTTAAGGACGGTATTTTTGTTGCGCACAATGTACAGTTTGATGCCAACCTTCTTGCGGAATTCCTCTTTTTTGAAGGATATGAATTGCGCACACCGCGGGTGGATACAGTTGAGCTTGCTCAAGTTCTGTATCCTCAGTTTGAAAAGTATAACTTAGGTATCCTTTGTCAAGAGTTGGGCATTGAGCTGGAACATGCCCATACTGCCCTGTCAGATGCTCAGGCAACAGCTGAACTCTTGCTTTACATGCGTCAAAAACTATTTGAGTTACCAAAAGGGCTCTTAGAAAGCTTGTTAAACCTTGCAGACAACCTTCTCTATGAAAGTTATTTGGTGATTGAGGAGGTCTATCAGCAACAATCGCTCTTATCTTCGCCAGACTTGATGGAGCTTCATGGGCTTTTTCTCAGAAAGGAAAGCAAAGCCTTAGTCCCACGAAAGTTATCCAAAGATTTTGCTAAAAATATTTCTTTATTGGGGCTGGAGGAGCGTCCGCAACAGTTGGAATTTGCGGAGAAGGTTGAGCAATTATTGGAAGAACACCAGACTTCCTTTATCCAAGCTCAAACGGGACTCGGCAAGACATACGGCTATATCCTCCCAGCTTTGAACTCGGAGAGTCAAGCAGGGATTCTAGTGAGTGTTCCGACCAAAATTCTTCAAAATCAAATCATGCAAGAAGAAGGTCAGCGCTTAAAAGAGGTCTTCCATCTGGAAATTCATAGTCTCAAGGGGCCTCAAAATTATTTAAAACTGGATGCCTTTCACCGAGTTCTCCATCGACCGGAGTCCAATCGCCTTTTCACACGCTTTAAAATGCAACTGCTCATCTGGCTAACAGAGACAGAGACTGGCGACTTGGACGAAATCGGGCAACTTTATCGCTATCAGCACTTTCTGCCTGAACTAGTCCACGATGGTAAGCTTTCAAAGAAAAGCCTATTTGCTACAGAGGATTTTTGGAAACGAGGGCAGGAAAAGGCCAAGACCAGTCGTGTTCTCTTGACCAATCATGCCTATCTGATCACTCGTTTGGAAGACAATCCAGAGTTTGTCGACAACCGTTTGCTGATCTTGGATGAAGCTCAAAAAATGCTACTAGCTCTCGAAAATTTAGCCCAGCAGGCTTATCGCCTTGAGGAACTTGTAACCCAGCTTGATAAGTCCTTGGAGACAGATGAAGATTTGGTTCAGAAACGCTTGCTTGAGAGTATCGGCTTTGAATGTCGTTACTTGATGGAGCACTATCAGTCGGGCCTTAGGAATGGAAAGTGGTTGGATTCTCTTGAACAGTTGCGCCAGCATTTTTCGGAGCTAGCTCTCCCAGAGTATAGAGAGCTTGCAAACTTTTTCACCTCGGACCGTGAATTTTGGCTTGCTACAGCAGAGAAATCTAGCAAGGATGTCTTGATTTGTTCAAGCAAAAAAGGTCGCTTTATACTAGCAGACTTATTGCCAGAAGATTGTAGGCTCCTAGGAGTATCAGCTACTCTTGAAATCAGCAATCGAGTTTCCCTAGCAGATCTATTGGGCTTTCCAGATGCTCCGCTTGTTAGGCTTGATGTAGCAAAACAGGAGCAACAAGAAGTCTTTCTAATTGATGACTTTCCTCTTGTGACGGAAGTTTCACCTTTTGACTATGCTAGTGAAGTGGCTTCTGTTATCCGAGGTTTACAAGCCTTCCAAGAACCTTTATTGGTTTTGTTTACCTCAAAAGAAATGTTGCTGGCAGTTTCGGACCTGCTCGACCAACCGCATCTAGCTCAGTATAAAAATGGGGAACCAAGTCAACTGAAAAAACGTTTTGAAAAGGGTGAACGCCAGATCTTGCTTGGAACAGGCAGTTTCTGGGAAGGAGTTGATTTTTCAACCCATCCTTGCGTGATTCAAGTGATTCCGAGATTGCCTTTCCAAAATCCCCAAGAGCCGTTAACCAAAAAGTTAAACCAAGAACTGCGTCAAGAAGGGAAAAATCCTTTCTATGATTATCAGTTACCGATGGCGATCATTCGGCTAAAACAAGCCCTTGGTCGTACTGTTAGACGGCCCAACCAAGGTTCGGTTGCTGTAATCTTAGACAGTCGTGTTGTCAGCAAGCGTTATGGTAAACAAATCGCCCAGACCTTGTCAAAAGAAAGGGCTGTTCAAGTTCTTTCTAGAGAACAGCTAGAGCCTGCTGTAGCTGATTTTCTCCAATCTCGTCGCAATAGAATGAAAGAAAAATCCAAGAAAGAGAAAAGGTAAAAAATATGAAACGTTCCTTCGACTCTCGAGTCGATTATAGCCTCCTTCTACCAGTGTTTTGTTTACTGGTGATTGGAGTAGTGGCCATTTATATAGCAGTTAGTCATGACTATCCAAATAATGTGTTACCAATACTAAGCCAGCAAATCGCTTGGATTTCCTTGGGCCTTGTCATTGGTTTTGTGGTCATGTTCTTCAATACGGAGTTTTTATGGAAGGTGACTCCTTATCTCTATGGTTTAGGCCTAGCCTTGATGGTCCTCCCTCTTGTTTTCTACAATCCAAATCTTGTAGCATCAACAGGTGCCAAGAACTGGGTATCGATTGGTGGAACGACACTCTTTCAGCCATCTGAGTTCATGAAGATTTCCTATATCTTGATGTTGGCTCGAGTCATCGTACAATTCACTCAAAAACACAAGGAATGGCAACGGACTATTCCCTTGGATTTCCTATTGATTGGTTGGATGATTGCCTTTACCATCCCAGTCTTGATCCTCTTAGCCCTACAAAGTGACTTGGGGACTGCCTTGGTCTTTGTAGCTATTTTTGCAGGTATGGTTCTCCTTTCAGGTGTTTCGTGGAAGATTATCATTCCGGTTTTTGCGACAGGAGTGACTGCGGTTGTAGGATTCATGGCCATCTTTATAAGCAAGGATGGACGTGCCTTCTTGCATCAGATTGGAATGCCAACCTACCAGATTAACCGTATTTTGGCCTGGCTCAATCCCTTTGACTTTGCGCAAACAACGACTTACCAACAGGCGCAGGGGCAAATTGCGATTGGAAGTGGTGGCTTGTTTGGACAGGGTTTCAATGTGTCCAATCTCCTCATTCCAGTACGTGAAAGTGATATGATTTTCACCGTAATTGCTGAAGACTTTGGCTTCATTGGTTCAGTCTTTGTCATTGCCCTGTACTTGCTTCTTATTTATCGGATGTTGAAGATTACGCTCAGGTCAAATAACCAGTTCTACACCTACATTTCGACTGGATTTATCATGATGTTGCTCTTCCATATCTTTGAAAATATCGGTGCCGTGACAGGCTTACTTCCTTTGACAGGGATTCCTCTGCCTTTCATTTCTCAAGGGGGCTCCGCAATTATTAGTAACCTCATCGGTGTCGGTCTCCTCTTATCTATGAGTTACCAGACCAACCTAGCGGAGGAGAAAAGTGGAAAAGTTCCATTCAAACGAAAGAAAGTCGTCCTAAAACAAATCAAATAAGGAGGCCACTATGGCAAAAGTAGCAGTTATCTTAGCCCAGGGTTTTGAAGAAATTGAAGCCTTGACAGTAGTTGATGTCTTGCGTCGAGCAAACATTTCATGCGATATGGTAGGATTTGAAGAGCAGGTGACAGGATCACATGGCATTCAGGTAAAAGCCGACCGTATCTTTGATGGCGATTTGTCCGACTATGACTTGGTAGTTCTTCCAGGTGGTATGCCAGGCTCAGCTCACCTACGGGATAATCAAGCCCTCATTTCTGAAATTAAAGCCTTTGACCAAGCTGGAAAGAAAGTTGCAGCTATCTGTGCAGCTCCAATCGCCCTCCATCAAGCAGGTGTCCTGAAAGACAAGCACTTTACCTGTTATGACGGTGTTCAGGAAAACATCAGTGACGGTATTTACCAAAAGGAAACAGTAGTTGTGGATGGCAATCTAACAACCAGCCGAGGACCGTCAACTGCCCTTGCCTTTGCCTATGAGCTGGTAGAGCAGTTGGGAGGAGATGCAGAAAGTTTACGAGTCGGCATGCTCTATCGAGATGTCTTTGGAAATTAACAGTAAGACGAGAGTTCGGCTCTCGTTTTTGCTTGGAAAAATCTAGGAAATCATCACTTTTTTCGTAAAAAAATGGTATAATGAAAGGTATGAAATATCGTGACTATATATGGGATTTAGGTGGTACCCTATTGGATAATTATGAGACTTCTACAGCGGCCTTTGTAGAGACCTTAGCCCAATACGGAATAGAGCAAGAACACGACCGTGTTTACGAAGCCTTGAAGGTTTCGACAGCTTTTGCCATTGAGAAGTTTGCCCCAGCCATCGAGAATTTTTTAGAAAACTACAAAGAGAATGAAGCGCGTGAGCTAGAGTACCCAGTTTTGTTTGAGGGAATTCCAGAGTTACTAAAAGACATCTCTGACAAGGGTGGCCGTCATTTCTTAGTCTCTCATCGAAATGACCAAGTGCTAGAACTTCTTGCAAAGACTCAGATAGCTGACTATTTCACAGAAGTCGTGACTGCCAGTTCTGGTTTCAAACGGAAACCAGATCCAGAGTCTATGATTTATTTACGTGATAAATATCATATCTCATCCGGTTTGGTCATTGGAGACAGAAATATTGATGTAGAAGCAGGTAAAGCTGCCGGCTTAGATGCCTATCTTTTTAAAAACGTTGCGACATTGAGACAAGCAATAGACATGTAAGAAAAGGGAAAAAATGACAGAAGAAATCAAAAATCAACAGGCACAGGATTATGATGCCAGTCAAATTCAAGTTTTGGAGGGGCTGGAAGCTGTTCGTATGCGTCCAGGTATGTATATTGGATCGACTTCAAAAGAAGGTCTTCACCATCTAGTATGGGAAATCGTTGATAACTCAATTGACGAAGCCCTAGCTGGATTTGCCAGTCATATCCAAGTCCTTATTGAGCCAGATAATTCCATCACCGTTGTGGATGATGGACGTGGTATCCCTGTTGACATTCAGGAAAAGACAGGACGTCCTGCTGTTGAGACCGTCTTTACTGTTCTTCACGCTGGAGGAAAGTTCGGCGGTGGCGGATACAAGGTATCAGGTGGATTGCACGGTGTGGGTTCATCAGTAGTAAATGCCCTCTCAACTCAACTAGATGTTCGGGTTCATAAAAACGGAAAGATTTATTATCAAGAATACCACCGTGGGAATGTCGTTGCTGATCTTGAGGTGATTGGAGATACGGATAGAACCGGAACAACAGTTCACTTCACACCGGATCCAGAGATTTTTACAGAAACAACGACCTTTGATTTTGACAAATTGAATAAACGTATTCAAGAACTAGCTTTTTTGAACCGAGGTCTTCGAATCTCCATCACAGATAAGCGTGAAGGTCTCGAACAGACTAAACATTACCACTATGAGGGCGGGATTGCTAGCTACGTTGAATATATCAACGAGAACAAGGATGTGATCTTTGATACACCAATCTACACAGACGGTGAGATGGATGATATCACAGTTGAAGTAGCCATGCAGTACACAACCGGTTACCACGAAAACGTCATGAGTTTCGCCAATAACATTCACACCCATGAAGGTGGTACGCATGAGCAAGGTTTCCGTACAGCGCTGACACGTGTTATCAATGATTATGCTCGCAAAAATAAATTGCTAAAAGACAATGAAGACAACCTAACAGGGGAAGATGTCCGTGAAGGCTTGACTGCAGTTATCTCAGTTAAGCATCCAAATCCGCAGTTTGAAGGACAAACCAAGACCAAACTGGGGAACAGTGAAGTGGTCAAAATTACCAATCGCCTCTTCAGCGATGCCTTCTCTGATTTCCTCATGGAAAATCCACAGATCGCCAAGCGTATCGTGGAAAAAGGGATCTTGGCTGCCAAGGCTCGTGTGGCTGCCAAGCGTGCGCGAGAAGTCACTCGAAAGAAATCTGGATTGGAAATTTCCAATCTTCCAGGGAAATTAGCAGACTGTTCTTCTAATAACCCTGCTGAAACCGAACTTTTCATCGTCGAAGGAGACTCAGCTGGTGGATCAGCTAAATCTGGTCGTAACCGTGAATTCCAAGCTATTTTGCCAATTCGTGGTAAGATCTTGAACGTTGAAAAAGCTAGTATGGATAAAATCCTTGCCAACGAAGAAATTCGAAGTCTCTTTACAGCCATGGGGACAGGATTTGGTGCAGAATTTGATGTCACTAAGGCTCGCTACCAAAAACTCGTTTTGATGACCGATGCCGATGTTGATGGAGCTCACATTCGAACCCTCTTGCTAACCTTGATTTACCGCTACATGAAACCAATCTTAGAGGCTGGTTATGTCTACATTGCCCAACCACCGATTTATGGGGTTAAAGTTGGAAGTGAGATCAAAGAATACATTCAACCTGGTGCAAATCAAGAAATTAAACTCCAAGAAGCCTTAGCACGTCACAGTGAAGGGCGTTCAAAACCAACGATCCAACGTTATAAAGGTTTGGGAGAAATGGATGACCACCAATTGTGGGAAACAACCATGGATCCTGAACATCGCTTGATGGCGCGTGTTTCGGTAGATGATGCTGCCGAAGCAGATAAAATCTTTGATATGTTGATGGGAGATCGAGTAGAACCTCGTCGCGAATTTATCGAAGAAAACGCTGTTTACAGTACACTTGACGTCTAAAAAATGTGGGAAATAGTTCCCTTGGTTTAAAAAATATGATATAATCATTACGATTGTTTCTAGTATAAAAGGAGTTTGATATGTCTAATGGACAACTAATTTATCTAATGGTTGCGATTGCAGTCATTCTGATCTTAGCTTATGTAACAGCCATTTTTTTACGTAAGCGTAATGTAAGCAGATTAACGGCCCTTGAAGAAAGAAAAGAAGAACTCTACAATCTTCCTGTAAATGATGAGGTTGAAGCCGTTAAAAACATGCACTTGATTGGTCAAAGTCAGGTGACCTTCCGTGAATGGAACCAAAAATGGGTTGATTTATCTCTGAATTCGTTTGCTGATATTGAGAATCATCTTTTTGAAGCTGAAAGCTACAATAATTCTTTCCGTTTCTTTAAAGCAGCTCACAAGATTGATCAAATTGAAAGCCAGATTAGTTTGATTGAAGAGGATATTGCAGCTATTCGCAATGCCCTTTCTGAACTCGAAAAGCAAGAGTCTAAGAACAGTGGTCGCGTCCTACATGCTTTGGACTTGTTTGAAACCCTTCAACATACGGTTGCAGAGGACTCAGAGAAATATGGGAAAGCTCTTCCTGAGATTGAGAAACAATTGGAAAATATCCAATCGGAATTCTCTCAATTCGTTACCCTTAACTCATCAGGTGACCCAGTTGAAGCTGCAGCAATCTTAGATGATACTGAAAATCATATTCTTGCTCTAACGCATATTGTTGATCGTATTCCAGCTCTTGTTGAAACCTTGACAAAGGAATTACCAGACCAATTAGCAGATTTGGAAGAGGGCTATCGTAAGCTGTTGGATGCCAAATACCACTTTATTGAAACAGATATTGAGTCACGTTTCCAACTCTTGCATGAATCTTTGAAGAATAATCAAGAAAACATTCGTCAGTTGGAGTTGGACAATGCAGAGTATGAAAATAATCGCATTCAAGAAGAAATCAATGCACTTTATGATATTTTCACTCATGAAATTGAGGCTCAAAAAGTCGTTGAGAATCTCCTCTCAACACTTCCAACCTATCTCAACCACTTGAAGGAAAATAACCAGGTGCTTGTTCAGGATCTTGAACGACTAAATAAAACTTATCTTCTTCCAGAAAGTGATGGGAATCATGTCCGCCGACTTCAAGAAGAATTAGCTGCACTTGATACCGCTATTTTAGAAGTAACAGAGGACCAAAGAGAATCTGCTCAAGCCTATTCTGTTCTTGAAGAACAGTTGGAAATGCTTCAAAGCAATCTCAAAGATATTGAAGATGAGCAAATTTCTGTGAGCGAACGACTTGCGCAAATTGAAAAAGATGACCTCAATGCTCGCCAAAAAGCAAATGTCTATGTGAATCGTTTGCACACTATCAAACGTTACATGGAGAAGCGAAACTTACCAGGAATCCCTCAAAGTTTCTTGAAACTTTTCTTTACTGCAAGTCATAACACTGAAGATTTGATGGCGGAGCTAGAACAACCGCAGGTTAATATTGAATCTGTTAAGCGAATTCTTGAAATTGCAACGAATGATATGGCAGTACTTGAGACAGAAACATATGACATTGTTCAGTATGCAACTTTGACAGAGCAACTTCTCCAATACTCAAATCGCTACCGTTCATTTGATGAACGTATCCAAGAGGCTTTCAACGAAGCACTTGAAATTTTTGAGAAAGAGTTTGACTATCGGGCATCATTTGATAAGATTTCTCAAGCCTTGGAAGTTGCAGAACCAGGAGTTACAAATCGTTTTGTGACTTCATATGAAAAAACACGTGAAGCAATTCGCTTTTAAAATAGAAGCTTAGAGAATTCTAAGCTTTTTCTTTATTTTTTGAAATGGAGCTAGATTATCTGTTTATCATTGAAATAATAGCTTTGATTTGATATGATGGAAATATGAAGAAAAATATGAACCGTGTTTCTCACGATAAAAAGAGAAGTATATTGCTTTCCTTTGTTGGAATCTTAGGAATCGCTATGATTCTTTTGGGAAGTGCCATTGGCTACAAGGTTCTACAAAAGCAATCTTATGAACAAAAAATTGAAGCGTTAAAAAGCGAAAAGGACCAGCAATTCAACTCAGGTAGTCAGAAGGACCATTTCCGAAAAGGGCAAGCTGAGGTGATTGCCTACTACCCTCTGCAAGGAGAGGAGGTCATTGCGTCTATTAGAGAAAAAATCAACCAAGATATCAAAGAAAATCTAGAAGATAAAGAGGATCTGGTCTTTTATTATACAGAGCAGCTGGATCCTGTCCTTAAGGGAGTTGTTGCTCGTAATATCAGTAGGCAAGTCTATGATTTGTCTGCAGCAAAGGTTGAAGAAAAAGAAAAGACTTCCTTAGGGAAAATTTTCTTGACTGAAGATGGGAAAGCTTTTGACCTCAGTAAACTCTTCAAAGATGCAAGCAAGGCTAAGGAACTCTTACTGAGTCAAATCAAATCAACTCTAGAAGATAAGAAACTTGACCAGGCAAAAATTGATCAAGTTATAAAGAGCTTCACAGATCAGGATTTGGCATCTTGGAGTTTTGATTATAAAGATAGTCAAATCATCCTTTATCCTGCTAATTCTGGAGAGGCTGTTGAAGAAATTGCTTTACCAATATCCAGTTTCTTTGATGTCATTGAGTCCTCTTATCTGTTAGAAAAGGATGCGGAACTCTACCAATCTTACTTTGCTAAGAAAAATAAAAAGGTTGTAGCCTTGACCTTTGATGATGGTCCAAATCCGACTACAACTCCACAAGCTTTGGATACCTTGGCTAAGTACGGTGTAAAGGCAACCTTCTTTGTACTTGGAAAAAACATAGCAGGAAATGAAGATCTTCTGAAACGAATGAAATCGGAAGGTCATGTTGTGGGAAATCATAGCTGGGATCATCCTGTCCTTTCTAAATTATCTCTCGAAGATGCTAAAAAGCAAATCACTGATACAGAAGATTTGTTAACTCAAGTTTTAGGATCAAGCTCTAAACTGATGCGCCCACCTTATGGTGCCATCACTGATGATATTCGAAATAGTCTTGACTTGAGTTTTATCATGTGGGATGTGGATAGTTTAGACTGGAAGAGTAAGAATGAAGCTGCTATTTTGACAGAAATTCAACACCAAGTTCGTAATGGTTCTATCATTCTCATGCATGATATCCATGGTCCTTCTGTCAATTCTCTACCAAGTGTCATTGAGTATCTAAAGGGTGAAGGGTATACATTTGTGACCGTTCCTGAATTGCTCAATTCTCGTTTGAAAGCTCACGAGATCTATTACGATCGTGATCAATAATTGTTAAAATCTAAAGGAGCAAGCGTACTGGTAATCAGGATTTTGTTTCTTTAGATTTTCTTCACATAGAAAGGAAAAACGATGAAATCTTACACCCTTAATAATGGAGTTTCAATTCCTGTTCTAGGATTTGGAACATGGAAAGCTGAAAATGGAGAGGTGGCCTACCAAGCTGTTTTAGAAGCTTTAAAGGCTGGTTATCGTCATATCGATACTGCAGCTATCTATAAAAATGAGGAAAGTGTTGGTCGTGCTATACGAGATAGCGGTATTCCACGACAAGAAATCTTTGTAACGACTAAACTTTGGAATACCATTCACAGCTATGATGAAACTCGCCATGCATTTGAAGAATCAATGGAAAAACTGGGATTGGATTATCTAGATTTGTACCTTGTTCATTGGCCAAATCCAAAACCACTAAGAGAAAATGACGAATGGAAAACTCGCAATGCTGAAGTCTGGAGAGCGATGGAGGACCTTTATAAAGAAGGCAAGATCCGTGCTATCGGCGTTAGTAATTTTCTTCCCCATCATTTGGATGCCTTGCTTGAGACAGCAAGAATTGTTCCTGCAGTCAATCAGGTACGCTTGGCACCAGGAGTTTATCAAGAGGAAGTGGTTGACTACTGTAAAGAGAAAGAAATTCTCTTAGAGGCTTGGGGGCCTTTTGGGCAAGGGGAGTTGTTTGAACAGAAAGAAGTCCAAGAAATTGCTACTAAGCATGGGAAATCAGTGGCTCAAATTGCCTTGGCTTGGAGTTTGGCAGAAGGATTTTTACCTCTACCTAAGTCAGTGACAGCCTCTCGCATCCAGAGCAATCTTGACTGTTTTGGAATTAAACTCAGCAAAGACGAGCGAGAAGTCTTAAAGACAATTTCAGTGACTTCGGGCGCACCACGTGTGGATGAGATGGATTTTTAGTTTGTGAAATCTATTTATATCGAAATGATGAAGACTAGGAATTTTTAATCCTAGTCTTTTTGTGTATAAAAAATCTAAATTGTTTGTATAATGAAATAATTTTATGGGTTAAAATATATGAACGAATTTAGAAAATATTGGTTTTATAGAGCAAATAACACGAATAATAAAATTAAACAAGATAAAAATATACGAAAATATTACATTTTTGTGACAATTCAGATTTTTATGAAAATTTATGATTATTTGCGCTATAATAGGTGTAATTTAAAAAAAGGAGATTATTTATGAATAGACGACAACGTTTTTCATTACGGAAATACAAATTTGGTCTTGCTTCAGTTTTGCTGGGGACTGCTTTGGTTTTTGGAGCAAGTCAAGTTAATGCCAATGAGCAGAGTACAGGAGAAAATCAAGCTCAAACTCAGGCAATCAAGACAGAGTTAAAAGATGATAAACACTCAAGCTCTTCAACTGAGCAAACCAATACTAATGTGATAGCTCCAGTAGTTGGAGAGAAACAGGAAGCTGAAACTTCTAAAGAGGATGCTAGTAAACAAGATGCTAAGGTAGAAGCTCCAGTTGATAAAACTGCTGAAGCCCAAGAATCAGGAAAAGATAGCGCAGTTGCAAATGAAGGAAATCAAGGTGTCGTCCAAAAAGAAACAACGGTCGATACGACTACCGCGCCTGCCACTGAGAAGGCTTCTGACTTGGGGAAAAAAGAGGCTCAAGCAACGACAGCTCCTAAAACTACTGGAGAAACAGCAACTACTGAAAAAGAACAAGAAAAAACTGAGTCTGCAAACCCCAATAGTCTTTCAAGCAATGATATCATCACAGTACCAAAAACTTGGAAGGCTGGTTACAAGGGGACAGGGACCGTTGTTGCCATAATTGACTCTGGGCTTGATTTGAATCATGAGGTTCTTCGAATTTCGGATCCGTCAAAAGCAAAATTTAAAAACAAGGAAGCCATCGAAGCAGCTAAAAAGGTTGCTGGGATCGACTACGGTAAATGGTATAGCGATAAGGTTGTCTATGCCTATGACTACTTTGACGGAACAGATAAGATCAAAGAATCAGAAAGAACTTCTCATGGGATGCACGTAACAGGGATTGCTGCTGGAAACCCTGATAAAGAAGCACCAAATGGTGAAAAGGTCTATGGTGTGGCGCCAGAAGCTCAAGTTATGTTTATGCGTGTCTTTTCAGACCGCCAAAAAACGACCAGTTCTGCCCTTTATGTAAAGGCGATTGATGACGCAGTTGCCTTGGGAGCAGATGCCATTAATATGAGTTTGGGATCTAGCACAGGTTCTATGGTGGATGCTGGTTCTGATATTGTGGATGCCATCAAACGGGCTCGTGCCAAGGGAGTTTCTGTTCTTATCTCAGCAGGAAATAGCAATACATTCGGAAATGGTTATTCAAAACCGCTAGCCGAAAACCCAGACTATGGCTTGGTTGGAAATCCATCCACTGTTGAAGACTCAATTTCAGTTGCTTCTGTCAACAACAAAACATTGACAACAGCGGTTTTTGAAGTCAAAGGTCTAGAGGGAAATGCCGGCCTTCATAACGGAAAATTTGATTATAATCAACCTGAGTCAGATAAGGATTTTGAAAAGGGAAAAGAGTACGAATACGTCGAAGCAGGGTTAGGTCGTGAAGAAGACTTTGCGAAGTTGGATTTAACTGGGAAACTTGCCCTCATTCAGCGTGGAGCCATGAACTTTTCAGAGAAGATCAAAAATGCACGAAAACACGGTGCAGTTGGTGCATTGATCTACAATAATGTAGAGGGCGCAAACATCAATATGGCTATTGATGATGAAGCAAAGAAAATTCCTTCTGTATTTATTTCTAAACAGTATGGTGAAGCCTTAAAATCAGGAAAATATAAGATTGTTTTTAATGACAAGATGGATAATCGCCCTTCTGATGTAGCCAATCAGCTATCTGACTTTTCAAGTTGGGGAGTGACTACCGATGGACAATTGAAACCGGACGTGACAGCTCCTGGCGGCAATATCTATTCATCCTTTAATGACAATACCTATGGTAGTATCAGCGGAACCAGTATGGCGGCTCCTCACGTTACGGGTGTTGCCGTTCTGGTTAAGGAATACCTTCAAAAACACCATCCAGAATTGACTCCTGAGCAAGTATCAGAGACTGTCAAGGCCTTGATCATGTCAACTGCAAAACCACATGTTAATAAGGATACAGGCACTTATACCTCTCCTCGTCAGCAAGGTTCTGGTATTGTGGACACAGCTGCTGCAGTGTCAACAGATCTCTATGTAACGGGTGAAAATGGTTATCCAAGTGTGACTTTAGGAAATGTTGGAGATCAATTTACTTTTAAGGTTACTGTACACAATATTTCAGATACTGACCGCACTCTCAAGATGGTGGTGAATACCAATACAGACGAAGTCCAAGATGGAAAATTCACCCTTCGACCTCGAAAACTAACGGAGACAGTCTGGCCTGAAGTGACGGTCAAAGCCCACAGCAGTCAAACAGTCACTGTTAAAGTGGATGCTCGAAAATTTGCTGCTGAACTCAGCAAACAAATGCCAAATGGCTATTTCCTTGAAGGTTTTGTTCGCTTTGTAGATCCGGCAGATGATGGGGATATTGTGAGTCTTGCATTTATGGGCTTCCGAGGTGAATTCCAAAATCTCCCCGCTGTCGAAAAACCAATTTACAACCTTATTCGAGAAGGGAAAAATGGATTTTACACGGAAGTAGACAAGGAAAATCCTGTCGTTAACTACTCTAATGATGCCACCTATCTCGCAACCTTGCAAAATGACCTTCTAGTTTCTCAAGGTCAACGCCAAGGACGCCGAATTACTGTTCTTGGGATCGAACAAAATGCTGAAGGTAAGCATGTTCTTCAGTTGGACGAAAAAGGGAATGTCCGTATTGCTATTTCTCCAAACGATGATGGAAACAAAGACCTAGTTGAATACAAAACGGTTGCTTTGAGAAATCTTGTAAATCTTCGGGCTACAGTTTATGCGGCTACAGATACCAAGCATGAACATCCTATTTGGGAGGGCGATGCAAAGGATCTTCGTAAGAATTATTTTGATGGTGACAGTAGAAATCTGAAGAGTTATATTCTAGATAATACCGCTTGGAGAGGTCAGGATTTTAATGGTAATACCGTAGCGGATGGTTTATATGACTATGTTATCAGTTATACACCAGACGTTCCAGGAGCAAAAGAACAATACACGACCTTTAAAATTCAAATTGATACTCAAAAACCAGTCATCACAAGTGGTTATATTCGCTTTAAAGATGGAAACCAAGAATTCGTAGCTCGCAAACCAAAAGATGTTGGTCAAGGCGGTATCCTTTCAGAAAAAGTCTTCTATATTACACCATTTGACCAGAAAGGGACTATGGTTCTAACTGGGAAAGACCAGTCTGGAACTCGTGCGCTTGAGAACACTCATCTAATCAAGGCCAATTCCGACGGTAGTTATACACTTCCAAAGGATGTTGATAAGGCTAATATTTACTATCTTGTAGAGGACTATGCAGGGAATGTAGACTATATCTCGCTTGCTGAACTTGTGCGCGATCAAAATAGTGGTCGAGTGAAAATCGCCTTGAAGGATGCGAAAACAAACCAAGATATTGATACCCTCTACGTCTATCGAATTAAAAATAGCGAGGGGCAATATGTTGATGTCGACAAGTCAAAAGCGATTCATTTCTTACAGTTTGGTCATTATACGGCAGAAATTTTCAGTTATGACCGAACAGAATTGAAATTTATCAGTGCCTTATCCCAAGAGTTTGACTTGACGGAAGAAAATAGTTTCCAAACCATTACCTTCCTAGCAAATCTCTTAGAGTATGCACCAGTATCTGTTTCCTTCAATCAAGCAGTTCCAAAGACAACTACAGTAGTTCTGAAAGGAGAAGATGGGACAAGTATCACTCTTCCTGCTGAAAAATACGGTCAATACGCCTTCGGTAAGAAAGTTGCTATAGGTCGTTATACTGTAGAGATTGGCTTACCGACTGGATATGAACTCCTTGAAAATCTCGTTTCCTTGCTCGTTCATCCAGGTCGAAATAATGCTTTGCGCCTATCTGTTGTGTCTAAGTTGGCCTTGATTGCTGCGGTAAATCAACAAAAAGAACTGGTAGAAACGTCTCGTTACTTTAATAGTAGTGCAGATAAGAGAAAAGCTTATGACCAAGCTTTCCAAGTGGCGCGGTCAGCCTTGTCAAGTAAGTTGAAGCAAGAATTGATTGATGGAGTTCTCGCTAGTCTTGAAGCTGCTGGTAAGGCTTTGGATGGAAAAGATTCGAACGTGGCAGCCTTGAAAGAAGCCATGAAAGCTTACTATGCAACGACTAAAACTGGACGATATGCTAATTCCAAGGAAAAAGTACGTCGAGCTTATGATCGTGCCTTCCAAGAAATCGCCTTACTTGCTGTGGATCCTAAAGTCAAACAGGATCAAATTGACCAATCTCTCATTGCCCTTGCAACAGCTAAAAGTAAACTGAATGGCAAAGCTACTGACTTCTCTAGTCTGAAGAAACTGGTCAAGGATGAACGTCTTTTCCAAGAAAAGAATGCGAGATTTATCTATGCAGACAAGAAAGAAAAAGCAGCTTACCTTTTAGCCTTTAAAGAAGCTCAGGAACTCCTTAATGATCCAGGAGCGAGCCAAGAAGATGTCAAAGATGCCATTACAGTCTTGAAACAAGCCAAGAGAAATCTGCATGGCAAAAAACCAAAAGCAAGAAGACATCCTTAAACAGGAGTTTCTGAAGCTTTACTGATAAATGAGTCTGAAACTTTGTTTTCAGACTCACTAAGTGTCTAGAGTTTTGGGAAAGTGAAAAATTAAATATCATATAACCTGAGAGGGCGAGAAAATCGCTCTCTTTTTTCGTTGCAAAAATTAAAGAAAGGAGAAAAATGTCAGATAATATTGAAATTGATATGGATGAGGAAGATGTTAAACTGTTTAATGCTGCTTTTTTGGGTCTGGGAATAGTAGGGGTGATAATTGTCGCCTTGGTAGCTTTTCAACCCGATGGATATCAAAGATTTTTAAATTTCATAGAACTAAATTCAGAGAATTTTAGAAAATTTAGTAATATCATTCAAGAAATTATTTCATTCATGAATTAATTTATTAACTCACATATAAGTAAAAGAGGAAATTAAATACTTCAAGAATGAATATAAAGTAGTTCGACTCATAAAGAAAGGATTACCTATGAAACAACACAAAACAAAGGTCTCAAGGTTGACTAGAGACGTAATGATTTTAGATTTGATGAATACAATGGGATGGACTAGAAGCCGTGCTATTGCAGCTATTGAAGAGTTAGAGCAAACTCATCTTGTTTATTTTCCTGAAGCTGGTGGCTTGAGGTTACAAGTTGTAGGGGGATACTAATGGCAGATATCACGATTGACCAACTAGCCACTCTAACTTTTTATCAAATTCCAGAAATCTTTTTCACCCGTATTCAACACAATGAGAACGGCTATGTCAAATTGACTAGTTCTTACACGGGTCTTTCATCTGATGCTAAGTTAGCTTATGGCGCTCTTTATAATCGCTGTAAATTAAGTATCAGTTCATTCCAGAAGGGAAATAGAGATTACGTTGATGAAAATGGAGCGGTCTTTCTAATTTTTACAGTTTCTGACCTGATGCTGCTATTGGATAAGGGAAAGATGAAGGTTACTAAGATCAAGAAAGAACTGCAAGAACACGGTCTCTTACGAGAAGTCAGGCAGGGACTCAATAAGCCGAATAGACTTTATCTTCAGCTAGTGGATGCTAATTTAGAAATAGTGGAGCACTATTCAGCAGATGGTGAGTTACTGAAGAGGGTTAATGCCTTTGGTAAAGTTCTATATGAAAAAGTACCCCAAAGCATTGGTAATAGCGAAAGTATCAAAAACGGACGTCCGCAAAATGGACTTCAAAACGTCCACGAATCGGACGGAATAAATACAGAGAAGAGTAAGATTGATACTCTTTACGATACTAATCGATACGAGGGCGAGTCATCTTTATCTGATTTATCAATCTCTGAAGCATTTAAAATGGGGCAACATGGTTTTCTTTCTCCTCAACTAGTTCAGAAACTCAGTTTGTTTGGAAAAGATGCAAAAATTCTTGAAAATAAAATCTATCAATCGAAACGTCAAGTTGAGAAGAATTACAACAACCTCTTAGCTGATCAGGAAATTTATGGAGAGGTTTGGCTGCAAGATCTTGAACGTGAGCTTGATAAATTGATTTTCAAAATTAAAACTGGAGAGGCTGAAGGAAAATCAATCCAGAATGTCCCAGCCTACTTCTACAAAATGATGATTCGTTTTTGGAAGATGGCTCTACTCATTGAAAAAGAACATGGTTTCCTGGAGGTATCAGGACAAAGCGAGTATGCCAAAAAATTCCCTGATGAGTGTCCAAGTCTGATTGCACGTTATTATCCAGATAAACTTTCGGAGACGAAACTCAATAGCTATTTATCAGAATTGTCTAAGGGAGTTGAAACATGTTAAAAGATGAATTTAGACCAATTGATGGCAAAGTGCTATCGATTGGTCGTAGCCCGAAGGAGAAAATCTACATGATTCCTAAAGCTGTTTTTGATTTACCGAAAAAAGAAAGAGCTGAGAAACTCAGCCAAATTTTCTCATCATGGCAACAGAAAGAGAGTTGATTTTATGGGATTGTTTAAGCTAGGGTTAATGATTATATTCGTCATCGGTTTATTATTGCTCTTTGGTTGTACTATTGGAAAAGTTATAAAGGAAGTGGATAATGCTTCTTTGCTTGATGATGAAATACTATCAAGTCCAAATGATGAAGGAGACAAGTAGATGTGAGTAAACAAACACAAAATCGTATCAGAGAATTACGAAAGCAGTCTAGACTGTCTCAGCAAGCCTTGGCTGATCAGATAGGAGTATTTCGTAACACCATATCGAACTGGGAAACAGGATATAGTCAGATAAGTCTTGAAAATGCTAAAAAAGTAGCAGAATACTTTGGTGTAACCATTGACTACCTGTTAGGATCAGAATCGGACTAAACCTAGTAAAGTTAAATCTATATTGACCGAGAAGTCATTAAACTACAGACCTTTGAAAACTGAATACAAGGCTTGCCCTGATGCAGCGTGGCTATGGATAAAAAAGAAACGGGGGCGAGTAGCAAACTAGAAAAGGATATCTAGTCCAGCCACTGAACGAAAAAGCATGATAATGATCATAAGCTGAAGGAGTAAGGGTTCCTAGACTATAAACCCAGCGCATGAAATACCGATGTAAAAATACGTTTTTACACAGCACGGCGTTATTTCGCCTTTCAACTTCAAGGAGAAATCTATGACAGATGAAATAACCGTCCGCCTAAAGGACTTAAAAAATTTAGGAAAACAAGGAGGTGCGACAGCTCGCTTGGAGGACGGCACAGACCTTATTCTGAAGCCAGACTATGCAGTCAAACAGGCTAGAGGATACGTAGACGGTCTTTTAAGGGATGTTGAATTTCATTTGCCTTATAAAAAGGTTTATGATCAAATTCGCACTATTAAGAGAGATGCTCAAGTTATAGCTCGAAAAGTTAAGACACCATCAGGAATGGAGCTTCGTTTAACTGGAAAAGGCTATAACCCGAAAAATAAATAAAGAAAAGGAAAAATTAAAATGAACAAGAAAAAAGTATTAGCTACACTAGCACTTTCAACTATTGCACTTGCACAAGCTGGTTATGTATCAGCAGACGAACTTTCACCAATTGATTCTTCAGCTCCAACAACAGAAGTAGTTACTCCAACAGTACCTAGCGCTTCAACAGCAACAGAGGCTCCAGCAGTTCAGCCAACAGAGCCTTCAGTTACTCCAGTTGACCCAACAACGCCAAGTGTACAAGACAAAGACAACGCAGGAAGTCTTGATGGAGTGACAACTGATAAACCAGCACCTTCTGATAAGCCACAGGATAAGGATAATGCAGGTAGCCTCGATGGTGTTCCAACACCATCAGATAAACCACAAGACAAAGACAACGCAGGAAGTCTTGACGGAGTGCCAGCTGATAAACCAGCGCCTTCAGATAAGGCGCAAGATAAAGATAACGCAGGTAGCTTAGATGGTGTTCCAGATGAAAAGCCAAAAACTACTGATCAAGCGAATCAGCAAGGGAAATCACAAATTGGAACAACATCTACATCAACTGGACAGGTTGTCCATGATGTAACCAAAGAGCCCGTTGAAACAAATACAGGTGCGTCTATTGTTAGCACCCAAAACGGAAATGTAGTCCTTTCAGATGGTTCTGTAGTGGCTCCAGAAGAAGTTGGTGGAACAGTTAACGAAGATAAAACTATCTCTGTTACTGATTCAGAAGGCAAACTCAAAACACTTCCAAACACTGGGACTGCAGAAAGCATTTTGGGTGCTATTGGAGCTATGTTGTTGACAGCAGTTGGCTACTTCTACAAGAAAGAAATGTTTTAAGGTGAAATGGAAAGGGAAAACATTAAATGGCAGAAAAAACAAAAGGACACGGATATTTCCGTAAGAAAAAATGGGCTAAAGGCCTAGTATCAGGAATTGCAGTTGCAGGTATTGTAGCCTTCTCTGCAGGTTCTGTATTGGCGGATGAATCAGTGCAGCCTGAAAGCAAAAACGACAACAACGCATACGCTAAACAAGCTGGCAAAACAACAGGAAGCCAGTCTGTAGCAATTGATAATGGAGCCGTCACAAAGGTTGCTGACAAGGCTAAAAAAGCTGGAGTAGTTGTATCTGAAACTCCAAGTGTTGACAAAGGTACAGACACTACTTCATCTAGTCTTGAACAATCTAAGTCTGAAATCAAACAAGATCAGGATAAACAAGTCAAGGAACTTGAAGCCACAACTACAAAACAAGTTCAAAACAACGAAGTCTTCCAGGAGGCGCAAGAAGCTATTCAAGCTAACAATCAATTTGTAGCTGCTGAAAAAGCCAAGCACGAACAATCAACAACTGTCACAGTAACGAATGACGGTTCGACTGCCACAGATGGAACTGCAGATAAAAATAAGCAGGCTACTGAAACGGCTAAGAAAGTCTTATCAGAAAATCAGCAAGCTGTCTCAACCTACCTGGGTGAAAAAGCTAAGTATGATGCTACTGTTGAACAAGCTACTGCTCTAAACAAAGCGGTAGAAAGCGCATCTGAACAGTTGAAGAAAGAAAAGGTTGACGTTAAAGTCGTTACACGTACGGTCTCTTCAGTCGCAGAAGTAGAAGCATTGAAGAAACAAAATGACCAGGCTATTGCGACTGCAAAAGGCAAAGTGGAGCTTAACAAAGCCCTGATGGCTGCCTACACAGAGAAGAAGAATGCTAGTGATCAAGTCAATCAAGATGCTGATCGTAAGTCAGCAGATTTGAAAAAATCTGGTGTACTTTTAACTTCTAAAACACAGGAAGTTTCTTCAGTAGATGAAGCCAACAAAATTGCCAAACAAAACCAAACGGCCTTTGATAAAGCTAAGCAGAACCAGGCTGAATGGCAGAAGAAATACAATGAACTTCAATCTAAAACAAGTACGGAAGGATTCACAAAAGAGGTTGTCTTACAGGCTCTAAGTCTTGCAACAGCTAATCCTGAAGCAACAGTAGAGTCCTCTGCTTCAGGAGCGCAGGTAACTACCAAAGATTACATCGCTTCATCAAATGGAACATCAGGCTATACTCGTGTTCTAGACTCAACCAAAGTCTTGAAATACAAAGATGTGGGCAATGGTTGGACAACAGAAATTGATTATACTGGGTTAAACGGCTTAACAGTCACAACCGAGGATGGGAAACAACACAATATTTCTCGTATCCATCGAAAATTTCAAATTGTAAACCAAGGTAAAACGGGCCTAAATGATGTCTATGTCTTAAATGATCCTACTGAGGGCTTTGTAGTAGCTCGAAACGATGGAACAGGTGGAGCTGCGGACTACATGAACTTCCTGGTTACAGATACCTACTACTACAACAATGAGGAAGGCCAAGAAGTAGCTTTCAAGGCTTCTGAAAAGACACCTGCAGCCTTAACCTACTCGTCTCTAAACCACAACCCTATCGGGTGGGAAGGTGCAAAAGCCATCAATGGGACACATGTTGAAATCAATGGCTCAACTGTTACTCAAAACAAGGATTATGGCTATGTTTATGCAGAAGACTATAATCGTGAGGAAGAGGTAGGTCATCTTTGGGATACTTCCTCTTCAGCATATCAGTACAAGGGTGCTGCTCTTGGTGTCTTTAAGGAAGGGACAACCTTCAAAACTGAATTTATTCAATGGGATGGACCAGAAAGTCCAAATGGCCAAACCTATTGGTTTGCTTTGAATACAAAGGTTGTAGCGCCAGTCGTTGAAGTTCCAGCTACTGCAACTATCACAAAAACAACTGTGAAACCTGTCAAAACTGAACCTGTATCAGCCGAATTGGTTAATACAAAGAATCCAGTCAAACCAGCCTTGACTCTTAAAACTCTCTCTGAAACCAAAAATCAGAAATTATCTGCAAGCTATCACGGTTATAAATTGCAGTATAAGCCAGTTGTCAGCAAATCTGTAGCAGATACAGATAAGGTCAACACAAATGGTCAAGAAGTAGCTAAAAACGCTACTCAGACCTATACATTGACCCATGACAATATCTATTCCAATGTGAAAAAGGGTGACAAGATTACCATCATCGATCCTCTTGAAGCTGGGGCTGTTCCTGATGTAACTGTGACGAAAGTAGCTGCAGAGAAAGCTGGATGGGGTGTTGTCTATGATGCAGGAAAGAACACTTATACCTTTACTGCTACATATCAAGGAAAACGTCTAGATGCCCCAGTGATTACCTGGAAGCCAGTCTATGATAAAGGATTTTTCGATAATACCTACAAGGTTGTAGTAAACGACTATGAAGTTTTCTCAAACCCTGTTACAACAACAACGCCAGCACCTCCGAAACCAGTCAAATCGGTTCTGGATCGCTCTGGTAAGGATATCAATAGTGCGACAACATTTGATCGTAACGTGACCTTCCGATTGGTGACTGATTATAGTCCATACACCAAAACTCTCGCTTCGAGTCAAGCACTTGGTAAGAAGTTTGCTATTCTTGATGATGTTCAAGACAATGCCTTCACAGTTGACCACAGCAAGATCAAGATGACTGCTGCAGGACAAGATGTGAAAAAACTCTTCGAGATGCATCATGTGCTTTCAGACAAAGCACGTACAGATGCAATCAATAAAATCCTGAAGGAATTGAAACTGAATCCGAAGGGTGAATTCTATCTCTGGGTAGCAAAAGATTCCAAGAGTTTCTACCAAAACTACGTGAAACCAAATAAGAAGATTACTGTTGATCTTCCAGCCAAACTCTTGGTTAAGGCAGGGGAAAAAGTCGAGAATGAATTTAAACAGATCGATTTTGGGAATAGCTATCAGTCGAATCTTGTAACAGTTGAAGTTCCAAACGTTAATCCAGAGAAACATGCCCTGGATCAAAAGGATAATAAAAAAGTCTTGGACGGCCAAGAAGTACAGATTGGCCAATATATTCGCTATCTACTAGATGGCGTAACCGTGCCTGCTAAGCACGATAGCCTCTTCCAATATGACGGTAGTGACCAGTTGGATGTAGTCCATGATCGATATACAGGTAAGTGGTCAGGGATTTTCAAGGGGACAGAGTACACAGCTACTAAAGACCTTATCTTGCCATATGATGTCATCCTGAAGAATGGTAAAGTAGTCAAAGCTGGTGACCTTCTCGCTAAAGGTACAGCTTATGCCTTCTTGTTTGAAGTGAACCAGGATACGGATCCTAACTTCCTTAAGAAAATCGTGACCGTCAAATGGGACGAAAAAGCAGGCAAATGGTCTTACGTTATCAACCAGGACTTCCTAAATTCTTTAGGAGTCAAGGGTAGCTTTGATGCAGACTTCTATCTAGAAGTCGAACGCATTACAGCTGGGAAGGTTGAAAATACCTTCATCAATACAGTCAATTTACAAGAGATGACGGCTAAAGTGACAACCACAACGCCAGAACCTCCAAAACCAGAGCCTAAAGAACCAGGCAAGCCACAACCACAAGCATCGCTGCCAAACACTGGAACTGCAGCAAGCATGCTTCCAACTTGGGGAATGTTTTTGGGATTGTTGAGTCTTGCAGGAGCAGGGCTTCGTAAACATAAAAAATAGAACATCTAGAAATTCCCCCTCATCTATGGTATAATGAAGCCATAAAAAAGAGGGGGAAGAGAGATGAGAAAGGACACGAAAATGGATGCACATGTGACTAGAAGTGGATATAGATACTACACTCCAACTCAAAAAAAATCAGAAGTCACTAAGCCTGAAGAAGAGAAGAAGTGGAAAAAAGGCCTCCGTTGGCTAGGAAAAGCCATCTGGTTAGGAATAAAGAATCTACCGAGTGTAATTGCGAGAGCTGCCGTTTTGATGGTTGCGACTCCACTCATGTTTCTCCTCTTTATCTTTAATCTGATTAAGAGCTTGATTGCGACAGCAATTGGATGGGTAGTATTTAAGATTGTAGTTGTCCTAGGCTATGCTGCTTTTTGGGAAATATATTTTTGGATAACAAAATCAGGTCCCTCTGCAGATGTAGAGAAGCAGTTAGATTGGCTTATGACTAACTTTTTCTTTCCTCAAAAGGTCCCCATCTACTATTGGTGGGAAACGACTATTATCGTTGTCTTAGCTGTGATTACAGCCCTCTCTCTAACCTTTCGTCCAACGGATGAAACATAGTATTGAATAAACAATGTAGGTGCTAAGGAATTTTCTTAGTACCTTTTTATAAAAAGAAAGTGAGAAAAAAATAATGGATGCAGTTGTAGATTTTATTAACAAAATTGGAAATATCGGTGGGATTATCGGTATTGGTTGGGCCGCTTGGGGTGCCTGGGACTTAGCAGTAGGAATCAAACGTGAATTGGATGATAAGAAGGATAAAGGAATCCAAAGTTTGATACTAGGTGCACTTCTAGGTGCCGTTCTAAAAGCCCTCTTTACAGCTTTAGCAACAGGTCTTCAATCTCTTGGTTAGGATGAAGAAGAAAGAGGAGGTGGTTTTATGAACCAATCCACACTTGATCAACTAACCATGAGTCTGAAAGACTATAATGAGACAGCTTATCAGCTGATGGAGACAGTTTCAGGTTCGATGGAGAAGGTGGCAATTTTGCTCCTTCTCCTTTTTATGGGGATCAACCTCATGAATTGGCACCAACAACTTAAAAGCAATGGAGGAGAGCTGTCATTTCAGCTTTGGATTGAAGAAATCCTCAAGTATGCTATCGCACTCTTTTTTATCCTCTATGTGGATGCGATTTTTGATGCCTTGTCATGGTTGTTCAATGTTATCATTAAGTTAGTAGCCAAGAATGCTACAGATCCTTTCAGTTCTGAGCCACCAGATTTTAAAGGTTTGGGTATGATTGAGAAATCATTCTTTAAAATTGTTTATGCGGTTGTTGATTTTGTCGGTCAGATATCGACTAAGTTGTTGATCCTGTTACGCTCCTTTACGCTTTACACGTATAAGGGAATCGCTAAAATTATTGTCGCTTGTTACATGGTGGATAGCTTACGCCCGATCTGCCTCGGTTTCTTTAAGCTCTATGCTGCTGCTGTCCTTCAGGGATTGATTTTAGTGGTTGTGACCATGCTTTATCCAGCTATTGTCACGAATGATTTATTGACACTTAGCAATACTGGAGCTTTTATAACTGCACTCGTAGCCATTGCAAAAGGAATCATTTACATCATTATGCTATTTGGTAGCCAACGCATGGCTAAGAATATCATGCAGGTGAATTAGGAAGGAATTATTTTTATGATTAGAAAAAATAAATCCCTCGCTTTAAAGCAGAAACGCACATCTAAGCATTCAAGAGGGAACAAAGAGTATGTGTTGTTGGCAACCAGAAAATATTATACAAAAAAAGATAGTTTATTTGATACAAATAAAAAGTATAGAATATTTTCTATTTTAGGTGGAATCAGTGCTTCTGTTTTATCGGTTTTAGTACCTATAAATCTCTTTCTTGCTTTTATTGCATATGTAGCTACAGAGATATTTAATTTACTCTCTTCTAGAATATTAGGAGTAGGAAATGCTTCTTTTATGTCAGTGATTAAAATCCTTTACCTAAACGATGAGGAGTTTATGAGGATGGTTTTTGTAGTTATGGCTTTAGCGTTGATTGTAGTTTTCTTTTCTATTTATAGTATGAGAAAGATAGAAAAAATGTCACAATAGTTAGAAGAAAGGAACAGAATGACACGTTTAGGCAGTGAATTTTTAAAGGCTTTAGATAGCTACGAAAGGCCAGTTATAGGCTATATGACACTGAGACAGTTAGTGCTACTATTTGGTATAGCATTGACAGTAGTTGTCACTACTATCCTCTATTGGCTGAAGGCACCTGATATAATCCTTTATGGCGTTGATATTTTATTATTAGCGCCTTTTGTTATTTTCGGGTGTTATATTGATGAAAAAATTAAAGATGAGGTTCGTTTCATGTTAACCAAGCAGGAACGCTCTTATCAGACAGATTATGACAGAAAGGAATATACAAGAAATGAATTTATTCGGCCGAAAGAAAACCCCGAAACTCTCTAAGGAAGAACGGGAACGGGCCAAACGTCTAAGACGTACCATGACGGCATCTACACAGAATAGCCTTAACTATCAATGGCTGACACCTGATGGACTTATGAAAATTACAAATGATCAATTTTCAAAGACCTATCGCCTAGGTGATACAAGCTATATCACGGCAACAGATGATGAGCGAATTGATATCATTGAAACAAACGCTGATATTTTTAATTCGCTGGACATTGATAATGATATGCAGCTATTGATCCTGAATCGTAGGGTAGAAAGCAATAGCTTATCTTCTATCCGCTATGATTTGGTTGGAGATGGATATGACGATTATCGTAAAGAATACAATGCGATGATCAATGATCGTTTTTCTCAGGAACAAAATACCTTCAAGGTAGAAAAATATCTGACGATTACCACCCAAACAGACCAGGATCATCAAGCTAGAAGAATCCTTGATGATACAGCCAGCGTTATTGAAAGTCAATACAGTGGCTTAGGAATCTCCTTTAAGGAGTTAGAAGGATTAGATCGTCTTCTTATCTTCCGAAAACTCTTGAGGCGAGAAGGTTTTATTGATTTTAACTATGAAGACATCGCTATTTCTGGATTATCAACCAGGGACTTTGTAGCTCCAAACTATCTGAAATTTGAAAAAGATCATATGAAAATTGATGATTGTTTCGCAAGGGTGATGTATGTTAGACAATATCCTACCTTCTTGAATGACAAACTGATTAAGAATATCCTGGATACAGGAATTGAACTGGCTATCAGTCTGCATGCGAAGCCATATGATACTGCAGATGCCCTGAAGAAAATCAAGACAGTTAAGTCAAGTGTACGTAGGGAAATGATCAAAAGTCAGAAGGCTGCAGCAAAAGAAGGTTATGGAAGTGACCTGGCTGTTGGTGGGAAGGCTGTGGAGACATCTCGTGAAACAGAGAAATGGACTGAAGAACTCCAGGACAATGACCAAAAAATGTTTTCAGGTGTGATGACGATTTTCTTCATGGCTGACAGTCTGGAGGAGTTGAATATCTACACTGAGCAGGTTCAACGATCTGTCCGTAAGAATACGGTAGAACTGGATAAGTGTTACTTGTACCAGGAAGAATCCTTGAATACGATTCTACCGATTGGGATTCCATTTATCAACGTAAAACGCCGTTTTATGAGAGATATGACTACCAGTAACTTGGCCACACAAGTCCCATTTACCAACGTAGATCTACGATCTAACAGTCCACGTGCAATTTATTATGGCCAGAATCAGCTATCTAAGAACGCTATCACAGTTGACCGCAAGAAAGATTTGAACACAGGTTCAGGTTGTATCTTTGGGACTTCAGGATCAGGAAAGTCTGTTCTTGCTAAAGGAGGAGAGATTATTCCTACAACTCTACGTTACCCTGAAGATAATATTATTATCGTCGATCCTGAAGATGAGTACACTGGTATTGGCCGAGAATTAGGTGCAGAAATTATCACAATCGCTCCTGGATCGCAACATCACTTTAACTTGTTGGATCTTCCTGATAAGGATAAACTGCAAGCAGAAGATAGTGACCCGATTGGCCAAAAATCAAACCTCTTATCAACCTTGTTTGAAAATATATTCTCTGAGGTATCAGACGATGAATTTGCGATGATTGACCGTGTAACGAGAAAGACCTATGAGGAATTTGAAAAACCAACATTTAAGGATTGGCAATCAGTTTTAGAACGACAACCTGAAGATGTGGCCAAGGAGTTGGCGCTGAAGGCTGAACCTTATACGGTTGGATCAAATGATATTTTCGCACATCCTACAAACGTCAATATGAATAGTCGCTTTATTATCTTCAATCTGAAGCAGTTGAGTGGTAAATTGAAGCCATTTGCCCTCCTGGTGATTCAGGACTTCATCTGGAACCAGGTAGTCAATAATCAAGGAAAAGCTATTACATGGTTGTACTTCGATGAGTTGCAACTATACTTCAAGAATAAACTGCAAGCAACCTTCTTTACAGAGCTATACTCACGTATTCGTAAGTACGGGGCTATTCCAACAGGGATTACCCAGAACCCAGAGACTGTTTTATCTACAGAGGAAGGTAGAAAGCTAGTCGCAAACTGTGAGTTTCTAGCCCTCCTGAAGCTGAAGCGGACAGACCTAGATGCCCTGGAGCAGGTTATCCCTCTTACGCCTTCACTGGAGCGATTTGTCTTGCGGCCAAAAGCGAAAGGTACTGGTTTGATCGTGGCTGGGGATACGATTGTACCATTTGAAAATCCTATCCCTAAAGATACCAAGCTGTATCAATTGGTTGCGACAGATAGTTAAAAAATAGAAAGAGAGGTAATTTCTTTTGTCTAAAAGTAATCGCAAACAATTAAAACAGGAACGCAAGCGAAGAATCAAAGAAGGATTAGCCCTCAATGCTGAAAAAAAGCCTAAAGAAGCACGTTTAGACTCAAAAGTTGCATTTAAAGAAGCTAAGAAGAATTATCGCTTAGCGAACAAAGATTATAAACTACATAAAGGACCTCAAGCAACAGCTAGAGGTCTTTTCTTTAAGCAACAACGTGATCGAGCAAAGTTGGAAAAACAAATTGCAACAACGCTCTATAAACGAGCTAAAAAAGCTGATGACAGTTATATCCCTAACCGCCTAAAGAAACGTGCTAAACAAAGTGCTCGAATGAAAGCGAGACACGACGTTGAGAAGACAGTCAGAGATAATGAGATTCTTGGAGACTGGGTTCAGGCGAGGGAAAACATTCGTCAATTTAAGTATCAGGTAAACGCCTCTAAAAGAGCGTTAAATGCTGTAGGAAAATTATCCAAGTATTCAATCAAGCGCAGCTATGGACAGCTCAATAGAAGCTATAATTTCATCAGAGGGCGAGGATATACTCGAACACCAAAAGAGTTCTCCTGGGAAGGAAAGCTCAGCAAAAAGATGAAACAGGCCAGAAAGCGACTTGCAGGTTCAAAGTTTGGGAAGGTGTCAAGAGGGACAGGAAAGGTTTTGAAGGTTGCGACAAAGCCCCTGCGTTCCATCTTATCCAATCCTTTAGCTGTCAAGTCCTATTTCTTAATGTTCCTCATCTTTGCAGTATTTGGGGCATTTATGGCCATGTTTGGAGGCAGTGGTCCTGTCCAACAAAATGAATTTGACCTGAACAAGTCATGGCTTCAAATTAGTAAACGAGATCGAGAGAAGTCAAATGATAAGGTAGACTATTGGACCAACATCGATGACATGATCTTTTTCATGAACTTTCGCTACGGTAGTGAGTGGAAACCAGAAAGTAACTGGAATGAGGGGACTGGTGGTGAATGGGCTGGAATATTAGGTTTCAATCACTATTCAGATGCCTTGAATGATCTTTGGAATCATTTGAATGATGACCCTCACAACTTGAAAAAGATGGCTGACTTATATGGCCCCTCGTCAGATCTCAAGTGGACTAAGTTGAGTGATAGCGAGTTAGAAGAGTATAAAGAGCTAGAGGATTTGACTAAAGAAGTTGGTCGATACCCATCTTATCAAGAACTAGCTAATCCCTTTTACCAGGAAGACGACCCTTCTTATCATGCTCCTCTAGTTATCCTGAAGCGGTTTGGTTATACCTCTAAGAGTGAAATCTATGAGAAAACACAACTAAAAGCTTCAACAGGACAAGCTCTAAGAGCTCCTATTGACGGTCAAGTCAGTGTGACAGATGATACTACTGTATCCATCAAAACAGATAAAGCCATCTTTACTTATGAAGAGGTAGGAAATATCCGTGTTTCTGACGGTGATCAGGTCAAAGCTGGAGACGAGGTTGGGAAGGTAACGGCAAATGGTTACCAGGTCATTCAGTATCAAAAATTGGAGGAAAAAGAGACAAAGGATAAGAAAGAAAAGTGGACATCAGTCAATCCAGGCTTTTACTTTCAATCTGTCACGTACAATCAGACAACCTCAGTCATTACTACACTTGATGGTGATTTAGGACAAAAATCACGAGCGATAAAAGACTACTTGAAGCAAAAGGTACCAGGGCTGACAGATAATGGTTTGGCAGCCATGCTTGGAAACTTTGCAACTGAAAGTAATATCAATCCTAAACGTGCTGAAGGAGATTATCTTAGTCCGCCAGTAGGGGCTGATTCTTCTTCCTGGGATGATGAGTCCTGGTTAGCTATAAGTGGGCCCGCTATCTATGATGGTGGGTATCCAAATATTCTTCGTCGAGGTTTAGGATTAGGTCAGTGGACAGATACAGCAGATGGTTCTACTAGGCATACTCTATTATTGAATTATGCAAAATCAAAAGATAAAAAGTGGTACGATTTAGAACTGCAGTTAGATTTTATGTTGGAGGGGGATACTCCTTACTATATCACTGAACTGACCTCAATTCTAACCAGCACAGAAGATGTAGAGACACTTACAGAGCGGTTCCTGGTTAACTGGGAAGGGAACTCTGGAGACAAGGTCCTAGAGCGCCAAAATAACGCTAAGCAGATCCACGCTTTTCTTACTCAACAAGTTCGAGGAGGTGGAGCGTTAGCGTCTTCCTGGAATTTCCCTGAAGAGTATAAGTCAAAAGTGGAACACCCTCCAACACAGGCTTCTATGACTACACAACAAGGAAGCGGTTATGAAGTGGGACAATGTACTTGGTATGCCTATAATCGTTTAGTTGAACTAGGAACGATTACAGACTTATCAGGAGCTTATGGTTACCTTGGCAATGGTCAGGACTGGGTAGCAAATCTGGTCGCAAAAGGATGGCGGTATAGTACAACTCCAACAAAAGGAGCTGTTGTATCAGTAGTAGGTGGATTTGGTGGGACACCAGATGAATACGGCCATGTTGCGATTGTGGAAGCTGTGAATCCAGACGGTTCATTCCTCGTTTCAGAATGTAATATCCAAGGAGTACAGGATAAGGTCCATTTTCGTGTCATCTATCCAGCTTACTACTATACGTTTGCGACACCGAATTAAAAAAGAAAGAAGGTAAATCATGAAAATGATAGATATGGAGAAATTGAAACTCCTGAAAATAGGAGGAATCCTTATAGGAGTTGTGCTAGTTCTAGGATTCGTATTCTGGATTGGAGCAGCAACCTCATCGCAAAAGAAAGCTAAACAGGAAGCTGAAACTACGCAACAAGAAACCAAAGCAGAGGGAAGCGAACTAACGCAAGAATATGTAAAGGAATTTTTGACGGCTTACTTCAATAAGCAGGATCTTGGAGAAAATAGAAATCGCTATTTGCCCTATATGACAGAAGCTGCTTACAATCAGGAAGTGAACTCTGAAGAAGAACCAACGGTACAAACCTATAAGGGCTATGTAGTGGATACACAGATGAAGTCTTCTACCATCTACATCGATCAAGAAAATAATGTTGTCCTAGCTCAAGTGAGATACACTCAGACACAGTTACAGAAGAAGTATGATTATACTAACGCCCAAACAAACGTAGGATCTTCAAGAACCATACGGATTCGCTTCAGCAAGCAAGATGGGAAATACCTGGTAAATCATATTGATCCTATTTTGATTGTGGACAGCTTGAACGCCAGCGAAAAGGCGAGTATTCCATCGTTAAACAAACCAATCAATAACCAAACACAAAGCACAGAAGGGAAAAAGGAACAATGACAAAATTAGAAACTTTGGAAAAACAAAAACAGAAAGCGGAAAACCGCTTAGCTGACTATACGTCCAAGGCCAAGAAGGAAGAAGAGAAACTGCAGCAGCTAGAAACTCAAATCATTCTGGCCAAGCATGAGGAACGATCAAACTACTTGGCTGAACATAATTTAACCTGGGCTGATATTAAAGCAGCTCTTGCTGAAGGGAAATTGAAAGGAGCTGAAAAACATGTACCGTTTAACCAATCTGACACAAAACACGACCACAACGTATAAGAATCGAGACCTTGTTTATCAAGCCCTGGAGCGAGAAAATGCCAAGGCTAAGCATCAGGAGGCAGAGGCCGTTTTATTGGTAGAGGAGCTGGATAAAAAGAATGTAGTGATCTATCAAGAAGATGTCTATTTACCGTTTGAGGGAATCGCAGACAGCCTCTTCCTGAAGCCTGGTACATTGAATAAACAGGAGGCTGCACCAAAAGAAGCAAAAACCTCTTTCTTTAAGCGCCAGCCAAAAACAAAACATCAAGAGAAGACTCCTGAAGAAAAAGCTGAAGCCTCTTCCTTGGAACATGAAACTCCCAAACCTCGAACCTCTTCTAAACGCTCTTTTTGGGTGTATTTAGGAAGAGTTTTGGTGTTATTGAGTCTAGTAGGAAGTCTGACACTTGCTGGCTTATCACTTACGCTAGTTTACCATCAAGAAAAGCAACTCTCGGCCGTATCCAAGGAACTTTCAAATCTAAAAACCATTCAGTCAAAAACAGGGGAACTAGATGCCTTTTCACGTTACTTTTTGCCAGCCCTTTACTCTGATAAAGGGAAAATGGCTGATTTCGTAGCTCCTCAATTAACGATAGATAGACAAGCAGGTCAACTGCAGTCTGTGATTTTGGAATCTAGCTTGATTGTTGATGAAGCAACTTATCAGCTAACCTATGTAGTAGCCGTGAAAGACGGTGAGAACAGAAGTCAGAAACGCTTGGTAGTTACTGTAAAGGAAGAACCTTCAGCACCTTACGGATTCCAGGTTATTGCTAAGCCAGAACTATCTAATTATCCAAAATAAAGGAGGTCTTACATGGATCAAGAAAAAGTCAGTCATTCTCTGGCTTTGAAAGGAAAAGTTACCCTGGAGATGACGATACAAGCTCTGTATGCCCTCGCAAAAGCCCATTATGAAAAGAAACAACATAAGGCAGCGAACCGAACCTTTGAAGGGGAGACACGTTTTAATGATTTTATGGCCACCAAATCAAAAAAAGATGTCGAGAAGTTGTTAAATAGTGAAGTTCACTTGGCCAAGTTGAAGCATTACCTGGAGGAGTATAAGATAGGTTTTACTTATCATCAAAAAGATGGTGCAACTTATCTCTTCTTTGAAACAAAAAATCGCACCTTGGTAGAAAAGGCTCTCAAAGAGATGTTGGCAGACATCACGAAAAGCCCAGAAAAATTGGAAGAGTTTGCGAAAAAGGTGCTGAAGAAACCACATGAAATGACTCCTGAAGATAAAATCAATTACTATAAGACAAATAAGGTCTATAAAGGAATGATGCCAGTTGTTACGAAGGAGATTGGGAAGGAGAAGACACGATGATTAGAAAACCTATATGGCCCTACCTGGTGGTGGGGCTATTTTCATTTGTTATTTTCCAGTCCTTTTACCATTACTACCAACTTTCGACTGCAGCAGTACCTTTTATGGGAATGTTGCGGCTTCGTTGGTTGCTAGAACACTGGGAACGCTTCTCTTTTGGTGTTTTCTTTGATTCAGGAGCCTTATATGCTGGGTTGATCGGATTCGGTCTCCCAATGCTTGTCTATGCTTCTATGGATAAGAATTTATATCGCCAAGGAGAAGAACAAGGTAGTGCTCGTTTTGCGACTTTGAAGGAAATGAGACGGTTTGAAGACGTTGATTTTGAGAAGAATATGATTTTTTCAAAACAGGTCAAAATGGGTCTATTTAATTTTCGCTTAGCCTACAATGTCCAGCTCAATAAAAATGTGATTGTCATTGGTCTTCCTGGAGACGGTAAAACCTTTACTTTTGTATTGCCAAATTTAATGCAGATGAACTCAAACTTTGTTGTGACGGATCCTAAAGGAAACCTGGTACATGAAGTTGGGAAGATGCTTGAGAAAGCTGGCTATGCTGTTAAAATCTTTGATTTGATTCGGCTCAAGAATTCAGATCGGTTTAATCCTTTTCATTACATGAAGTCTGAGCTAGACATTGATCGTATCTCTGAAGCAATTACTGAGGGAACGAAGAATAGTGAGCATACTGGAGAAGACTTCTGGGTTAAAGCAGAGTTGATGCTGCAACGTGCATTGATTGGTTATCTCTATTTTGACTCTAAGGATCCTGAAACTGGAGTCCAGTTATATATGCCAAACCTGGGTCACGTTGCGGATCTATTAAGAAATATGTATCGAGAGGATCCAGATGTACCAAGTCCTGTTGAGCAGATGTTTGAAGAACTGAACGAACATCAACCTAACAACTATGCTTATAAACAGTGGAAATTATTCCAAAACTTCAGAGGTGAGACAAGAAACAGTGTGGTAGCGATTTTGTCTTCTCGCTATTCTATCTTTGACCATGAAGATGTACGAAACTTGATCAGTGAGGATACCATGGAAATGGAGACCTGGAATACGAAAAAGACAGCCGTTTTTATTGCTATTCCTGAAACCAATAACGCCTTTAATTTTCTTTCATCAATCTTGTTTGCGATTGGTTTTGAGGTTCTTACACATAAGGCTGATGATATCTTGCAAGGGAAAGTACCTGGCTACAGTAGAAAAAATCTTCGACATATTCAGTTTATCTTCGATGAGTTTGCACAAATTGGCCGTATTCCAAACTTCGCCCAGGTCCTCTCTTCTATTCGTAGTCGTGAGATGTCTATTAAGATTATCATCCAAGCTGTCAATCAGCTAGAATCACTTTATAAAAGTGATTGGAAGACCATCTTTAATAACTGTGCTACTCACCTATTTTTAGGGACAAATGACAAGGATACGATGGAATACTATTCTACAAGGTCAGGTAAGCAGACTATACGTACTAGGTCCACTTCAAAATCGCATAGTTATCGTAATGGCTCATCAAGTGAAAATAAACAAATTCAAGGCCGTCCCCTTCTAACTCCAGATGAAGTCGCAAGAATTGGGGTAGAAGAAGGATTGGTCTTTATTTCTAAACAAAATGTCTTCAGAGATAAAAAAGCAAGTGTCTATGATCATCCTAGAAAAGATGAGATTGCAAGTTCTCCTGAAGACAAAGAAAACTGGTACGAATACACTCGAAAAGGAACAGACATCGACGGCTTGCTTTTATATGCTAACGATTTGACTCCGCAGCTAAAAGAGTTATTCGTGGCCTAACATACAGAAAGGATAGTAGGATGGAAACACCAAAAATACAATTAGGATACCTGGAGAGTATCTCACAAGTTTTAGCATTAAAGCTAGAAAATTTAGCTACAGAACGTTATGCTATTTGGCAGCTATTCAAACAGGCAGATGAGGAGACTTTCTATCAATTAGCTCCTCATCTTTTTGTGACAACGAGTCAGGAAGATCCAATAGTTGTTAGTGAACTAGATGCAACTCCTGAAGGATATCTTTTATTTAAGGAATTAGTAGAGGAGGAAAGAGTATGCCTTTAACAAAAGCACAGGCAAAATCGCTGGATATTTTAGAAGTAGCTCGTAGCCTTGGAATGGAGATGAAGCGAAAGTCACATCGAGAGTATTATTGGGCTGAGCATGACTCGTTTAAGATTGATACTGTGAAGAATACCTGGCATTGGTATTCACAAGCCGATAAGTATGGGGACACCATCAACCTTGTCCAAGAAATGCGAAATGTCAGCTATAAGGAAGCCATGGTATTCTTAGAGACAGGTTCCTTTCCTGAAGCAAAACCAGTAGAGGAAGAACGTCAACCTTTCAATTATACACTAGCCCCTTACGAACAACGATTTGTGGAGGCGAGATCCTATCTCAAGGAGATTAGAGGTCTCTCTGATGATACAATCGACTTCTTCCTGGAAAAGGGAGTATTAGCCCAAGCTAAACGTAAGGATAAAGATGGTGTTATAGAAGATGTCTTGGTTTTTAAATACTTGGACAGAAATCAGCAACTGGTAGGTGCGAGCCTCCAGGGACTTGTTCCTGATCAAGAACGTCATCCTGGCAAAGGATACTTGAAACAAATCATGTATCAATCAGAATCTATTAGTGGCTTAAACGTTTCTATAGGCTCTCCTAAGCGTTTAATTGTGACAGAGGCACCAATTGACCTTATGAGCTATTATGAGCTTCATAAGGGCGAATTAAACGATGTTCGACTAGTTGCGATGGAAGGATTAAAAGAGGGAATTCTGTCTCACTATGTTCTTGAAATTCTGCAGGAGCGAGGGGAACTCACGATGGATGAAAGGGATTATACCAAGTCTAGTGAACTAACACGTACCTCTAACTTTTTATCTGTTGCAGCGGAAACATCCACACTTTTCCAAGATCACAAATACGATGATCTCATCACGCTGGCAGTTGATCGTGATAAAGCAGGTACAGACTTTATTACCAAACTACGGGAGAAAAAAATCCCAGTTATCGATGCAAGACCACCACAACGTGAAGGCCAGGAGAAGACAGACTGGAATGAGATCCTGAAGCAGGAAAAACAACTGGAGAAAGACGCACCAGACAACAGTCGTCTTGCCCAGGCACGTCGAAAATTGGAAAGACTAAGGGGTGAACAAGACGAGGCTATTTCAAGAGCTTATTCCCACCAAGCACAAACAAATGGGCAACCCATGAATGATAAGCGAGGCGGTGCTAGCTTTATGCGTAAGCAAGAACAAATAGAAGGTCAAGTCTTCTCAAAGATGGATGAGATTAGGAAACAAGAAGAGCGAGTAGAGCACCTGGAGCACCAACAACATTTGAAAGAAATGGGGTTGAATCGTCAGGGAAGTGGTCTGGAGATGAGTGTTCAAAATATACCTAGAATCCGTGAAGAGTTAGAAAAAGCTAAGCGTGGGGAGTCGTTCTTTACCAAAGCTACTCTCAAACGCTATCAAGAAGAGTTGACTAGACTTGAGGCTATATCTGAACAAATGGGTAAAACGAGCATTCAGCCAGCAACTCAAGCCTTAATTGATGAGGGCTTAGTGAATCAGTGGCAAAAACAACCAAATACGTATTTTGTAAAAGGCTTACGAAGAGTTGCTCTGGAGATGACTGAGGAAGGAAAGTTTCAATTATCTTCACAAACCAAGTATCATCCGAAAACAGATGAGGAAAGACTGAAGGTGGATGAATTACTTGCCAAACAAAGGCAAGAAAATGTAGGATTAACGCCCTCGAATCAGGAAAAATCAATCTCACCACAACCAGAGCCTATTGAAAAAAATCAAGACGAAGCAGGGTGGTTAGAAAAAAATTGGGACAATCTCACATTTTCGATAGAAAATAAAAAAACAGTCGTCATTGATCCGACTAGTATAGATAAGACGGTTGAAGAAAAACAAACTCCAGATAATCAAGAATCTATAGAGCTAGTTTGGGAATTGCATAGTAAATGGGAAGACGAATTAGCAGAAAAAATTCGGGAAGATTTAGGCATTAACTATGAACTACAGGCATGGCAATTTGAAAAAGAAATGTCACGATTTATAACGACTGATTTAGACAAGTTATTCGCAAAACGTACTAGATTGGAAAGGGATGCTTATTTTGCGGATAGTACGACGTCTATCAGAAAAGAAATTGATCGTTTAGATGCACAAATACTGGAGTACATAGAAAAAGCCCCTGAACAAAGTCAGGAGCGCTTGATTGATAGGACCAGTGGTGGCACGGGGTCTTTACAGCTCGAAGCTGAAGGCAGTCCCACACCTGTACTTGAAACAAGCACCTTTGAGCAAACTGTTACCAGTCACCCGACATCATCCTATCCGTACCTTCATTTTAGCACAAATTATGATAAAGTGCAACGGCGAGTGGGGAATTATCACCCAATCACACCTGCCGATTTAAGACGTTTGAACCAATATGCGCCCTCCATTCAAAGTACAGCGTCCTGGTATTTAAGTGAAATGGCTGACAGTAAGATCAGCTTTGTTTATGCGGATCATGGAGAGGAGAATGTGCTTCAGGTGACTTTTCAAAAGGATAACTTTATCCATCTTTCAGGGATTAGACCTTTTGAAGAGGGAAAGGGAGCGGCAAATTTCCTAGATGATATTGCAAATGGTCAGGGGCATTATGACGGTATGTTGATTAGTAATGCAATTAAGGATAAATTGCAGGTTCTTCCTATGTTGCGTGATATTTTAGATCCACATTCTTTTGTTTTAGATGATTTGAGCAGTGTTGAAAAGCTTCACAATCTCAATATGAGTGAAGCTATTAAAGCAAAAGATGAAGATTTCTTACTACTTTTTAAAGATATCGGAGATGAAAAAATTCCAGCCTCTCTTATGAAACTCAAGGGAGAGCTTGCAACTAATGTTAAATCGTTGGATGAAAAGATCATTCTTGGTGTTTATAGAGAGCGAGGTGGTCACATCGAGCAACTTTCAATCAATGAGGAGTATGTTAAAGACAAAGGCGCAGAAATGCTATCAGTCTTGAAGAATAAGCAGTTTGAAGAAGTTTCTAAAGAAATTGAACAATCAACTCCTGAGAACACACTGAATAGCCCCCTACTTGATGCGGTTATGTTTACTCAAGTCTTAGATACTGTCTATAATTTAGGTGTGCCAGGTGACATCTCAAAAACTCCAGAAGAATTTCATCAAGCCTGGAATCAGTATCTTGACTATGCGAAGCAGCATAATGATAAATTTGATCAGATTGTTGCTGCAGCGGGTGAAGATCATCTCCTAGATACAAATTCAGATTTTTATAAAGAATGGGAACAAGATCATATCTATAAGGAGAACTACCATGTACGCCTTCAAATGGCTGAGGAGCGCCCAGATGGGCCTAAATTGCCCTTTAAAGAAACAGAGCTGATTTCGTATCAAGAATTTGCTAGAGAGCTATACAAGGCCAACCAGAGCTTCTATCAGTTACATCAGGAAGGGCTAAAACAAGTGACTAGTGGTCACCCAGAAGGCTACATCTCTCCAACTAAGATTCAGTTTAGTATCTACGCTCCTGATGGTGAACTGATCCAGGATAGCATTCGTTACAATATCGGTGAGGAGATTAACCCAATAGCTCATAAAGAAAGACTTGGAACACGAGAAATGAGGGAGCACCCAGAATTGATGAAGATAGATGGGACAATATTCACTCAGTATCATCTGGAGAGATTGGCGAGTGAGTTAGATATTTCTCAGTTCAGTTACGCCTTAGAAGATACTCCTTACGCAGATCAACTTCTATCCCAACTCCCATTTGGAGATTTGGAAAATAGTCCAATTGGATTTACAGATAGTAGTCATGATGGTCGCCTTGGATTTATCTCTTTTGATGGAATGGATAGTGTTGAGGTCGAAAATCTATCTGCTTGGTTTGAGAAGTTGGGAGTCAAAGACTCACCTATGGAACAATTGGCCCTTATTGAAAAATGGCAAAAAGAAATCAAAGGTTTATCAGAAAAAGTTGAACAAACGATCTCCACAGTCCGAGAAGAATTTGAGAAATCACAAGAGGAAGAAATCAAACTAGAAGAACAAGGCTACAACAAGCAGGAGTTGGAACATGATGCGGATGCTGATGGTGTTTCTGATGAGGAGGAGTTGCTTCAGGGAACGAATCCGTATGATTTTAGATCGAAACCAGGTTCTAAACCAGAGGGCGAGGAGAGTCTACAAGCGGATGAAATTGTTTTAGCAGCTGGCAGTCTTGCAGTCGCAGATTTTATTCAAAATAAAGATATGGCAGGATTAAGTCGTCATCTTAAAGAAGGGATTAAGGAGTTTCTGGATTCAGATAAGTACAAAGACTATCTAACGAAAATGAGCCAACTAAATAATTATTCTAATCGCAACTTGCGCTTAATTCTTGCACAAAATCCTGAAGCAAGGCAAGTAGCTTCTTTCAAACAGTGGAAAGAAAACTTTGGTCGCTATGTGAAAAAAGGTGAGAAGGCTTTACGTATTTTTAAACCTATGACGAAGATCAAAAAGGATGAGAATAACCAACCAATATTGGATAAAAATGGGAAACCAGAAACAGTTACATTCTTTGGTTTGGTACCAGTTTTTGATGTTAGTCAGACAGAAGGAAAGGAGATGCCAAAAGCTGCAGAAGTGAAAGAACAGCTGACTGATTTGGACTATGCAAATCTTTACCGTGCTCTGATGGCCATTGCAAAAGAAAATGATGTATCGGTTCGATTTGAAGAGATGGAAAATAATAAACATGGATATTATTCTGTTCCAGAAAATCAAATTGTTTTACGTAGTAATGAGATGAACAAGGCTCAAATTATTAAAACTTTCTTACATGAAATGGCTCATGCAGAGTTGCATCATGCAGATAATCCTCAAAAGGAAAATCTAACTAGAAGCACCGCTGAACTCCAGGCTGAAAGTGTCGCTTATGTCGTTTCTTCATACTATGGTATTGATACGTCTGAGTATTCCTTTAACTATCTATCTGGGTGGTCTGCCGATAAGGAGACACTTGCTGATTTAGAAGCACAGTTGGATATTGTCCAACAAGAAGCTAAAAGTTTAATGGTTCGGATGGATCAAGCATTGGAACAATTAAGATTGAGTCAGGAGAAACAAACGAAGCGCAGTTTTGAACAAAAACTGGAGAAGTTTAAAGAACAGGGCAAGCAAGCTGTTGAGGAACACAAGCAGGAGTTGAAAGCAGATGCACAATCAAAAAAAGAGAAGGGTTTCTCGAAATGACCGAACGGGACACCCCAAATAAACCCAAGGTCAAATTAAAAACAAATCATCATCAAGGAGGACAACACTCATGACCAATGAACAAGAAGAACAACTAATCATCATCCTTTCAGACTTTATTCCAATCATGGATGGAGACAGAGTTCAAGGAGTATCGCCAAACGCTAAAGACTTGACTCGCCAAAAAGTTCTGGAGCAACTAGAGGAAGAACAGTCTCAACTACCTGAAGGAGATCCTGCTCTTTTGGAGTGGGAAGAAGAAAATATTGAGCTACTCAAGATGGTCACAGATGAAGAATTTCAAGCTGTACTCACTGAAAAAATCTTACTGACAGAAATACAAATTGGGCAGTCTATTTTCCAGCCTCTAACTACTCAACAACTTTCTGTCCTAGCTGAAAAGTTACAAGGTCAGAAAGAAAAAAGTGTAGAAAATAGTGATAAGCAATCATCTATTTTCAAAAACATCTTCAGTTGGTTGCGATAAATTGTTAGAGGTTGTACTCCAAAAGATATAGGAAAGGGGCTTGGGGATTTCCCCAAAACTGAGAAAATCAAGAAGGAAAACTACAAGGTTCTCCTTCTCTGATTTTTTTAAATTTCGCAAATGGATATCCATTTGCTACGCTTGCCACAAGGAAGTCAGGGGCTGATGCCTGTTCAGAAAATGTCAGAGACTTTGAGAGAAAGAGGATAAAAAAATAATGCAGAAACGAGAAAATAGAAAACGCTATATACAAAAATTGATACGACTAACACCAGAGGAAGATCGTCAAATTAAAACGGCGATGGCCCAAATGGGAGTTCCATCTTTTCAATACTATGCGAAGAATCAACTGGTACAAGGGAAGGTGGTTCAAATTGATTTTTCCGAATTGAAAGACCTTCGAGTTGCTATCAATCGAGTGGGTACGAACATCAACCAAATTGCTAAACATGCTAATGAAAATCAAGGGGTTACGCCAGAGGAAGTGGCACAAGTCATTGACTATCTATCTGAGTTGAAAGAGATGGTGGCTGTCAAACTTTCTAGTGCGGAGAAGAAAAGTTTACAGGAACGAAAAGTGAAAACAATAAGGACGTATGACGAATGGTAGTAATCAAAACACCCAAACAAATTAAAACTCCTTCCAATTTAAAAATAGCTGTACGCTATATTCTGAATGAAGCGAAAACTCTTGTATCAGAAACTGCAGAAAGTGATCTTGATTTTCCTCTTGTCTATCATAATGGTGAGCTTCAAATGAAGCTAGTATCTGGAAATGGGATCTCTGATTTTAGTGTAGCAGATGAAGAAATGGTCATGACAAAATTAGCTGCAGCCTTTAAAAAAGGAGATGATGACTTGAAAGAATTATCTTCAGGAAAACAAGTATTGGCTCATCACATTATCCAGTCTTTTTCTCCAGATGATAACTTGACTCCTGAGCAGGTTCATGAAATTGGCCGTCAAACGATGTTAGAATTGACAGGTGGAAATTATGAGTTTGTGATTGCAACCCACACGGATAAAGATCATCTTCATAACCATATCATACTTAATACCACCAATACTTCAACGCTCAAGAAATTTCGCTGGGAAAAGAAAACCTTGAAAAATTTGAGGGCAATATCGGACAAGCATGCAGCACGGTATGGCGCTAAAATTATTGAGCCTACAATGAAAAATTCTTATACAAAGTATTCTGCTTGGCGGAGGCAAAATAATTATCGGTTTGAAATTAAGGAGCGTCTGGATTTCCTTCTGAAGCACTCTTTGTCGCTAGAAGATTTCAAACAAAAGGCAGCTGCGCTTAATCTTCAGATTGATTTCTCTGGTAAATTTGTGAAGTATAAATTGCTCGATCAGCCCCAACAAAGAAATGTCCGAGATGATACATTATCGAAGAAAGGACTCTATTCTCTTGAAAAAATAAAAGAGAGAATTTCTAAGAATCAGTTAGTTTTTGATGTGGAGGAATTGAAAGAACAATATCAAGAATCAAAAGAAAAAACGGCAAATGATTTTGAATTGAAATTGGAAGTGGAATCCTGGCAGGTCGAGCAAGAAAGCAAGCAAGGCATTTACGTGCAGATGGATATGGGAGCTTTAAATAGTGGTACAATTTTAATACCTTCTCATAAAGTTGATAAAAATGAGGATGGAAATTATACCATCTATATCAAAGAGAAAGACTATTTTTATTTTCTCAATCCTGATCAATCTCAAAAAAATAGATACATGATGGGCTTGACTGTCGCAAGGCAATTGGCCAAACAAAATGGAGAAACACTTGTAACTAAAAACGCTCAAATTTCCTCTATGCGTGAACTGATTAAGGAATATAATTTCTTAGTCGAGCACGGCGTAACAGATGGAACACAATTTCAACATTTGGAGGAGCGATTTAATGAAAAGATTGAGGCTACCCAGGAGGAATTAAGACAGCTAGATGAGCGACTTGGACGTTATCATAAAATTGAAGGAGCGCTTTTAGCCATCCAGCAATCTCCAGAAAACAGTCTTGCAGCGGTACAACTATTGGATGATTTAGGAGTTCCAAAAGATATGGGACTGGAAGATGTCAGTCAACTGATTAAACAATTCCAAATTGAAAAAGGAGCCTTACAAGAGTTCTTTGACGATACTCTAAAACATTACACAGATTATAGAGATATTAAGGAGCACGTGCGTAGTCGTGAAGAGAAAGTTGACCGAAGATTTGAGGATGAAAAAGTCTTGTAGAAGTTTCTGCTGTTTTCAATCTAGTCATGATTTCAGTACAGAGATAACAGTTCTCTTTACATTTGGAGAGATAACCTTTTCTAGGAATTGCTGACGAAAGGGAAGGAGAAACTTCATTGCGAAAATAATTATAAATATAATTATAAACATATTGACAAATATAATTATAGTGGTATAATAGAAGTATAGAAAAACAGGAGGAAGACGATGGATATTTTTGACGTTTATGGTTTTCAAAACCAAGTTGAGAATGTTGCCAAAGAGGAGAATCTTAAGGAATCCTTGAAATTATTAGGGATTGTTTATTTTGATGGTAGCCTAGAGAAAGGTAATGAGAACAGAATCGTTTTTGAATTTTCAAAAAATCGCACAATGGCAATCGAGGTTCGACTTATGGAAAAGAAAATACGATTTTGGGGCTGGATAGGAGATCGTCAAAAAGGGGACTATTTTTGGAAATATGTCTTTGAAAATTATGAAGAACTATGGCATAGAATTTTAAGTTTACTTATTGCAGAATATTTCTCACCTACTGAATATATTTCTTGTGAGATTGTATCTACTGTTAACACTAACCCGTTATATCATTGGATAGAATGTCCCGAAGACACCGAAGCCACCGAAGACGATACGCTCTATGCCGGTAGGTTAATGTTATTTGGATTTATTCCGCTATGGAAAGTAAAACATACTAAAAATGAGTGGAAAAAAATGACTTTGATTGAAAGCTCGAAAAATAAGATTGTTGAGTATCAGTTTCAGGAGGATATCAAATGAAGATTATCACATTTGCCGCTATCAAAGGTGGCGTTGGGAAAACAACTTTAACTTTTAATTATGGGGAATGGTTGGCTAAGAAAGGGCATAAGATTCTCTTTATAGACTTAGACCATCAGTGTAATTTGACTCAGTGCTATAATATTTACGAAAGTAAGAATACGATTGCTAATGCTTTTAAAGGTGGAGATGTGGATATTAAGCAAGTCAAGGAAAATATCAGTCTAATTCCAGGTTCAGTTCAGCTTGACACGGTGGAACGAGATCTGGAGAACAGCGATAAGAAAAATATGCTACTTTATCTTTGGCTAGAGGATAACTACGAAAAGAAAAAGTTGGAGCAGTTTGACTATATCTTGATTGATTGTAGACCAGACTTTGCGACAGCTACTAAAAATGCTGTTGCGGTCAGTCACGCTATTATTAGTCCCTTGACTCCTTCAGAGTTTGGTTATAATGCCAAATTCAATCTATCAACTCGGTTAGAAGCATTCAGAAAGGATGTAATTGACTATCGTACAAGGGAATCATACATTACTGCTGAGCTATATTTCCTAGCAAATATGATCCGACCGAACTATGGATCATCAAGAGAGTTACTGGAAGCTTTGGGACTGGAAGCTAAAGAGAAGGGAACAGATAACCTTCTAGGCATCGTACCAGCAAAAGAGTTATTCAATCATTCCACGATTGATAAGATCTCTATTGCAGATATGAGGGAGAATCCTGAACTTTATCAAAAACACAAAAAGTTTTTCACTGAGCTGGAGCAGACTTTTTCAAAAATTTATGATACAATATAATTATATTTATAAACACAAATACAATTATAAATATAATTAGAAGGAGATTGTCATGGCATTCACACCAAAAGAAAAAGAGATTTCACAGATTATCGAAGCAACCCATCAACCTGAGCAGGTTTCAGATGTAGCCAATTTTGAAAGTTTTGAACGCAAAAAGCAATTTCAGTTTACTTTAAAACCAAGCAATAGGAAAAAATTGGATAAAATTGCTAAAGCAGCTGGAGCAAAGTCTGCATCAGATTATCTTGATAAACTAATCGAAAGTTTATCGTTATAAATATAATTATATTTATAATTAAACAACCTTCCCAATAAGGGAAGGCTTTTATTTTTGAAAGAGTCTTGTAGAAAGTTTGTGATGTTTTCAATCTAGTCATGATTTCAGTACAATAGAGAGTATGTTTAGATTTGATGAAAAAGAATTTGTCGCAGAACTAGATCGCAAACGTGAGCAGCAATTCCTGAAGCGAGTAAGAGATTATGACGAGCAGATTGCTCCCTCCATGAGACTGAGGGGATATAAGCGGATAGATAGTACAGAGAGGACAGTTGTTTTTACATTTGGAGAGGTGACCTTCTCTAGGAATCGCTGGCGAAAGGGAAAGAAAAGTTGTTATCCCGTAGATGAGTGGCTAGGTCTAGAAAAGTATATGCGTTATTCTCCTGAGTTGATTTTTCACATGGCAAAACACGCTTCTGTTTTATCCTACCGTGAAGTTTGTCGAACAGTTAAGATGGCTTATCGCCTGGAGATAACAAAGGACGCTGTTTTGAAGTCTGTAAAAATGGCAGGCAGACTCTTTTCAGATAGGGAACGCTATCGGCTTTTTAGAGGTGATGAGCAACCGAAAAAAATCCAGGCAGATAAAATCTACCTGGAGGGAGATGGTGTGCTCGTCAAGACAACATCAAGCAATGATGAACGACACAATACAGACTTAGCCCATTTCCTGATTCATACTGGAGCAAAGAAGGTTGGTAATAATCGGTATGTACTAGAGAATAAGCATGAGATTATCCATACAAGCCATGAAGAAGCAAAGGAAGAATTGATAGACTATCTCTATAATCATTTTGAAATCACTGATCGAACTCTTCTTATCACTAACTCGGACAATGGTAAAGGATATTCTCGCAGAGTATTTCAAGAAATTAAGAAGGTCCTACGGATTAAACGTCATGAGCATTTCTGGGATGCCTATCATGTCAATGAAGAACTTAAACGATTCCTGAAGCCGTACCCGTCTACACTACTTGATCTTGCTTTTAAGGCCATCAAAAATCATCAGAAGAGCCTGCTTCAGACCGTACTAGATACAGTTGAATCTCTCATAGAAAGCCAGGAAGCTCTTGATAATTTTTACAATTTTCGTAAGAAATTATTAAGAAATTTCTGTGACACTAGGCCACCTAAACTTAGAGGATTGTCCTCACGTGGTATCGGGGTAATGGAGAGTCAGCACCGAAAGGTCACTTACCGCATGAAACATCGAGGGATGTATTGGTCCATCGAAGGGGCTTGTACTATGGCCAGAATGATACTCCTTGAACGAAATGATCAGCTATACAATCTATTTTTTGGATCTTGGAGACAAGAGTATGAAGAATTTAGGGATACGGGACTAGGTGCAGGATTTCGTATTAACCATAGGCCACATAAAGCTGTTATCAGAAAAAGAGGGCATAAATAATACAAATAGGCAGACAAAAGCCTCTAAAAAAAGATTTTTTAGAGGTGTTTTTGTCATGTTTTTATACAAAATAGTTGCTTTTTTGCCTAATGTGTGTTACAATAATATAGTAAAGAAAAACGAAAAAGGTGTAGAAGCAGCAACTTCTACACCACCGATTAAGACAAACCAACACTTTGCTTAATCAGTCAAACAATATTGTAGCATAAATAGTGCAATATAGTCAAGGGCTGGGGTAAAGTGAGAAACTTTTTCCAGTTTTTTTGTCTGAAAAATCTCGCTTTCTTATTGAGTTATAAGGATATTTAATTATTCCCAAAAATTTAGACACAAACTCAGACTCATTTTTGGTTTACACTAGCTAGGAAATCTGCTATAATACTAGCTAGGAAAGAAAGTCTTATGGCGTTCTTCAAGCGAGCTTGGGATAGTGGGAGCCAAGTAGGACAAGGTAAGAAACTGGCGCTTTCTGTCGTATTTTAAAAAACAATGAAGTAATAAATTAGGGTGGAACCGCGTTTCTGACGCCCCTAGGTCACAGACTTAGGAGTAAAGACACGGTTCTTTTTGTATCCAAAGTCACAAGAATTTATAAAAAGGAGTAAATAATGTCTAAAAAATTGACTTTCCAGGAAATCATCCTTACTTTGCAACAATTTTGGAATGACCAAGGTTGTATGCTTATGCAGGCCTATGACAATGAAAAAGGTGCGGGAACCATGAGTCCCTACACTTTCCTTCGTGCAATCGGGCCTGAGCCATGGAATGCGGCTTATGTAGAGCCATCACGTCGTCCTGCTGACGGTCGTTATGGTGAAAACCCGAACCGTCTTTACCAACACCACCAATTCCAAGTGGTCATGAAGCCTTCTCCATCAAATATCCAAGAGCTTTACCTTGAGTCATTGGAAAAATTGGGAATCAATCCTTTGGAACACGATATCCGTTTCGTTGAGGACAACTGGGAAAATCCTTCAACTGGTTCAGCTGGTCTTGGATGGGAAGTTTGGCTTGATGGGATGGAAATCACTCAGTTCACGTATTTCCAACAAGTTGGTGGATTGGCAACTGGCCCTGTGACTGCGGAAGTTACCTATGGTTTGGAACGTTTGGCTTCTTACATTCAAGAAGTGGACTCTGTCTATGATATCGAGTGGGCCGATGGCGTAAAATATGGAGAAATCTTCATCCAGCCTGAGTACGAGCACTCAAAATATTCATTTGAAATTTCGGATCAAGAAATGTTGCTTGAAAACTTTGATAAGTTTGAAAAGGAAGCTGGTCGTGCCTTGGAAGAGGGCTTGGTTCATCCTGCCTATGACTATGTTCTCAAATGTTCACACACTTTTAACCTGCTTGACGCGCGTGGTGCCGTATCTGTAACCGAGCGTGCGGGCTATATCGCTCGTATCCGTAACTTGGCCCGTGTCGTAGCTAAAACCTTTGTTGCGGAACGCAAACGCCTAGGCTACCCACTTTTGGATGAGGCGACACGAGCTAAACTCTTAGCAGAAGACGCAGAATAAAGAGAGTGACAAATTACGAAAATGGGCGAACGGAGTGAGCCCTGATCCAGTTGCCGCAGTGATGAAGGTATCCTTAGTGAAGCTAAGGATACTAGGCAAAATTGGAGACTTTCGACTCCAATTTTAGCAATGAAACAACGAAGTTGGTTGCTTGCGTACCAATCACATAAGGCAAACTGGAAAATAAAAAGATACCTTTCGGAGAAAAAACATGACAAAAAACTTATTAGTAGAACTCGGTCTTGAAGAGTTACCAGCCTACGTAGTAACTCCAAGCGAAAAACAACTAGGTGAAAAAATGGCAGCCTTTCTCAAAGAAAATCGCCTATCTTTTGAAGCAATTCAAACCTTCTCAACACCACGCCGTTTGGCTGTTCGTGTCACTGGTCTTGCAGACAAACAGTCTGATTTGACAGAAGATTTCAAGGGACCAGCAAAGAAAATTGCCTTGGATGGTGATGGAAACTTCACCAAAGCAGCTCAAGGATTTGTCCGTGGGAAAGGCTTGACAGTTGAAGATATTGAATTCCGTGAAATCAAGGGTGAAGAGTATGTCTATGTTACCAAGGAAGAAGTGGGCCAACCAGTTGAGAACATTGTTCCAGGTGTAGTAGACGTCTTGAAGTCATTGACTTTCCCTGTCAGCATGCACTGGGCTAACAACACTTTTGAGTATATCCGCCCTGTACACACTTTGACAGTTCTCTTGGACGAGCAAGAGTTTGATTTGGATTTCCTTGATATCAAGGGGGGTCGTGTGAGCCGTGGTCATCGTTTCTTGGGACAAGAAACTAAGATTCAGTCAGCATTGAGCTATGAAGAAGACCTTCGTGCACAGTTTGTAATCGCGGATCCTCGTGAACGTGAGCAAATGATTGTTGATCAAATCAAGGAAATCGAGGCAAAACATGGTGTACGTATCGAAATTGATGCTGACTTGCTGAACGAAGTCTTGAACTTGGTTGAATACCCAACTGCCTTCATGGGAAGTTTTGATGCCAAATACCTTGAAGTTCCAGAAGAAGTTTTGGTGACTTCGATGAAGGAACACCAACGTTACTTTGTTGTTCGTGATCAGGATGGTAAACTCTTGCCAAACTTCATTTCTGTTCGTAATGGAAACGCAGAGTATTTGGAAAATGTCATCAAGGGTAATGAAAAAGTCTTGGTTGCCCGTTTGGAAGACGGTGAATTCTTCTGGCGTGAAGACCAAAAATTGGTTATTTCTGATCTTGTTGAAAAATTAAACAACGTCACCTTCCACGAAAAGATTGGTTCCCTTCGTGAACACATGATTCGTACAGGTCAGATTGCCGTCCTTTTGGCGGAAAAAGCTGGTTTATCAGTGGATGAAACGATTGATCTTGCCCGCGCAGCATCCATTTATAAGTTTGACTTGTTGACAGGGATGGTTGGTGAGTTTGATGAACTCCAAGGAATTATGGGTGAGAAATATGCCCTTCTTGCTGGTGAAACTCCAGCAGTTGCGGCTGCCATTCGTGAACACTACATGCCTACATCAGCGGATGGAGCTCTCCCAGAGAGCAAGATCGGAGCCATTCTAGCCATTGCAGACAAATTGGATACGATTTTGAGTTTCTTCTCAGTGGGCTTGATTCCATCAGGTTCTAATGACCCTTATGCCCTTCGTCGTGCAACGCAAGGTGTAGTTCGTATTTTGGATGCTTTTGGTTGGCACATTGCTATGGATGAGTTGATTGATAGCCTTTACACTTTGAAATTTGACAGCTTGACTTATGGAAATAAAGCAGAGGTCATGGACTTTATCAAGGCTCGTGTTGATAAGATGATGGGTTCAACTCCAAAAGACATTAAGGAAGCGGTTCTTGCAAGCTCGAACTTTGTCGTGGCGGATATGTTGGAAGCAGTAAGTGCTCTTGTAGAAGCAAGCAAAGAAGAAAACTTCAAATCATCTGTCGAATCTCTCTCACGTGCTTTCAACTTGTCTGAGAAAGCTGAAGGATCTGAAACAGTTGATTCTGCTCTTTTTGAAAATGAAGAAGAGAAAGCCTTGGCGGAAGCAGTAGAGTCACTCGTTTTATCAGGGACTGCAAGTCAGCAATTAGAACAACTCTTTGCGCTTAGCCCAATTATTGATGCTTTCTTTGAGAATACTATGGTAATGACCGATGATCAAGATATTCGTCAAAATCGATTGGCCATCTTGTCGCAATTAACCAAGAAAGCAGCTAAGCTTGCACGCTTTAATCAAATCAATACCAAGTAGACTCTCTATTAAACAAACTGTATCTTTTTACAAAGGAGATAAACATGGATTCAAAAAAAATCGCTCGTATCAACGAGCTCGCTAAAAAGAAAAAAACAGAAGGCTTAACTTCTGCTGAAAAGGTGGAACAAGCTAAACTTCGTGAGGAATACATTGAAGGCTATCGTCGTGCTGTTCGTCACCATATTGAAGGAATTAAAATTGTGGACGAGGAAGGAAATGACGTAACGCCAGAAAAACTACGCCAAGTGCAACGTGAAAAAGGTTTACATGGTCGTAGTTTGGATGATCCTAACTCATAAAATGAAAGGGGTTTGTAGATGATTTACAATCCCCTTTTCTGTTGCAATAAAAAAGGAGCCATTTGGCTCCTTTTGTGTTTCTTAGTTACTTGCGCCAGAAGTAGCGTCTGCGCCACCACCGTGGCCTCCAGCGTCACCTGAATCAGAAGCGCCAGAAGTAGCATCAGCGTCTCCATGACCTCCAGCGACAGGAGCAAATGGTCCGCTACCACCTACCAAACGTTGACCCGTTTCTTTTAGGTACCAGTCAAGCCATGGTTGGAAGTTAAAGACAATTTCATTGATACCAGCGTATGATCCGTCAGGATAGTACATCGCTTGGTAGTTGTGGGTGTTGATGACACCTGCAGGAGAACCTGGAACGATCGTACGGACGTATTCTTGGTTTCCGTTGCGAAGTGTTCCGATAACCCACTCTACATTCTTCATACGTGCTGGTGGAAGAGAGTTATGAACAGTCGACATACGGTTACCTGATTGAGGTGGTACACGTTTGGCAAACATGGTGTCTGGATCTTGGTGAGCGTTGTTGTAGTAGAGGAATTGGTTATTATCGTCAGCGTATGTCAATTCAAATGGCATAGCTTTCAAGAACATATCAATTTGGTTAACTGTCAGGATACCGTGGTCCAGTTTGACATAGGTATCACCAGAAACAGCTCCAGTGATTGCAGCAACTTTTTCTACCCATTCTGGATCGTCAGGATCAACTTCTGTGATGGTTGTAGCGATTGGTTTTCCACAATCCAAATCTTCTGGTTCGATTGGTTTTGGTTTTTTCAATTTTGAAACGACTCCTACGTATTTTACAAAGTTATCTAAGCAAGTTTCAAGGAATTTAACAGTTCCTTCGTTGGTGATATTTCCGTCGTTATCAAAAGCTTCCTTAGCTTTACCAAGAAGGAATTCGTTACCTGGAAGCGTGTAGGCATTAACACCTGGAGCGTCAAGGATTTTACGAAGGTGAACTTGGGCACGTGAAGTTCCTTGGTCGTAGTATGATGCTCCCACAATCATAATAGGCTTGTTTTCAAATGGATGAACTTCGTATGAAAGCCATTCAAGTACAGATTTGAGAGAAGCTGAGATAGTGTGGTTGTGCTCAGGAGTGGCGATAATGACACCATCAGCACGCGTAATCTTGTTATACAAGAAACGTAATTGGAAACTGTCGTCCCATTTTTCGTCTTGGTTAAACATTGGAACTTCGTCGATTTCAAGAACTTCTAATTCAAATTTGAATTTGAAATTGCGACGGATAAATTCCAAGAGTTTGCGGTTATATGATTGATCGTAGTTTGATCCAACAAGTCCAACAAATTTCATTCTTTCGGTCTCCTATCTTACAAATTTTCCCAGTCGAATTCTTCAGCATCTTTGCGAAGCAATTCTTGTGCATTGCGCAATTTCTCAGTAATCTTCACAAAGATACGGAAGTCATCAAAGATGGCATCCAATTTCTTGATGACGTCAAGATCAACCAAGTCACCACTTGGGTTAAATGCTTGAAGAGAGTGAGAAAGCAAGAATTCATCTGGTAGAACATTTGCCTTAATTTCAGGAGCGTTCAAGATTTGACGAAGCTGCAATTGGGCACGAGATGAACCAAGTGTACCATAGGAAGCACCAGTGATCATGATTGGTTTGTTCAAAAGTGGGTAGATACCGTAAGATAGCCAAGCAAGAGCGCTCATCAAAACTGCAGGGATAGAGTGGTCGTACTCAGGAGTACCGACAATCACACCGTCAGATGCTTCAATTTTAGCAGCAATTTCAAGAATTTCATCTGGAAGTTGCTTATCTGCTGGCTTGTTGAAAACAGGGATATCCTTGATTTCAACGAGTTCAATTTCAGCTTTATCAGCAAAGTGTTTTTGCATGTATTGGAGCAATTGGCGATTTGTAGAACGTTTAGAGTTCGTTCCAACAATGGCAATAAGTTTTAGCATGAGATTTCCTTTCTCTTTTTACATAATACAATTTTGAAGGCCTGAAGAACATGCAAGGCGTCCCTCTTTGTCGATGAGAATGGCTTCGATACCATCTAAACTTTCGACTTGCCAGAGGATAGAAGTGCTACGTTCTCCAAATAGGCGGGTTGTCCAAATCTCACCATCAACGGATTTATCTGAGATAATCGTTAGGCTAGCAAGATCGGTTTCGACAGGAAATCCTGTCTTACTATCAAAGATATGGTGGTAGTCTTTTCCATCTACTGTCAGGTGGCGTTCATAGATACCTGAAGTGACAACGGATTTGTTAGAAGCAGGGATAGTTAGGAGATGACTGCCACGAGGATTTCGCGGATCTTGAATCCCAATCTGCCAGGCATTCCCTTCTTTGGCTTGGTTATTCCCGATGGTGAGGATATTTCCTCCGAGATTGATCAAGGCAGAGGTGACACCGTGTGTTTTCAAATACTGGGCAACCTTATCTGCACTATAGCCTTTGGCTAAGCAACCTAAATCAAGCTTCATTCCTTTCTTCTCTAAAAAAACAGCAGAGCTAGTCGGATCCAACTTGATAAAATGCGGGTCAACTAGAGGCAAGACAGCTTCGATTTCGTTTAACTCTGGAAGTCGTGCATCTGAAAAGCCGATTCGCCAGGTTTGAATCAAGGGACCGATACTGATATTTAGATGGCTAGAGGGAGCTAGGCTGTGCTCTAGTCCAAGAGCAATCAGTTCAAACAGGTCAGGATGAACCTTAACAGGTGTGATTCCAGCTTGGTAGTTGATTTCCATCAGTTCGGATTTTTGACTATTGGCGTTGAAGCGGTATTCGAGCTCCTTGAGCAAGTCAAAAGCGCCCTGAAGCAGGATTTCTGCTCGCTCATCTACTAATGAAATCGTGATAGTTGTTCCCATTAGCCGTTCAGAACGTGAATGAAGAGGCAAGCTACCAGCTCCTTTCTTTTTATAGGAAATCATTCAATATAAGTTGGTTAAAGAAAAATTAAACCCCTTACATTTTATTTCCATGTAACTAGCATACCATAAAGTCAGCGTTTTCACAAATGTATTTTGACAAAAAGTCAAGAAATATGCTCAAAATTAGAATGAAAACGATAGAAAAATAAGGTTTGTTAATATTAAGTGTATTTTTTTCTGAAAAAAAGAGAATTCTGAGCAAATGTCTTGTAAACGCTAACAGTAAATGATATACTAGAAAAGTAAATCAAAAATTAAAGGTAGGAATTTTTCTATGAGTAAAATCGTTGTAGTTGGTGCTAACCACGCTGGTACAGCTTGTATTAATACGATGTTGGATAACTTTGGTCATGAGAACGAAATCGTAGTATTTGACCAAAACTCAAATATTTCATTCCTTGGTTGTGGAATGGCGCTTTGGATCGGAGAACAAATTGATGGCCCAGAAGGTCTCTTCTACTCTGATAAAGAAAAATTGGAAGCAAAAGGTGCTAAAATTTACATGAACTCACCAGTTCTTTCAATTGACTACGATAACAAAGTTGTGACTGCTGAAGTTGAAGGTAAAGAACACAAAGAGTCTTATGATAAATTAATCTTTGCAACTGGTTCAACTCCAATCTTGCCTCCAATCGAAGGTGTTGAAATCGTTAAGGGTAACCGAGAATTCAAAGCAACACTTGAAAATGTTCAATTTGTTAAGTTGTACCAAAATGCAGAAGAAGTCATCGAAAAACTTGCTGACAAGAGCAAACACCTTGAGCGCATTGCCGTTGTTGGTGGTGGTTACATCGGTGTTGAGCTGGCTGAAGCTTTCGAACGTCTTGGAAAAGAAGTGGTGCTTGTTGATATCGTAGACACTGTTTTGAACGGCTACTATGACAAAGACTTTACCCAAATGATGGCGAAAAACTTGGAAGACCATAACATCCGCTTGGCACTTGGTCAAACAGTTAAAGCCATCCAAGGTGATGGTAAAGTTGAACGCTTGGTAACAGACAAAGAAACATTTGATGTGGATATGGTGGTTCTTGCTGTTGGTTTCCGTCCAAACACAGCTCTTGCAGATGGTAAGATTGAACTTTTCCGCAACGGTGCCTTCCTTGTAGACAAGAAACAAGAAACATCTATCCCAGGTGTATATGCTGTTGGTGACTGTGCGACTGTTTATGACAATGCTCGTAAAGATACAAGCTACATCGCTCTTGCATCTAATGCTGTACGTACTGGTATCGTTGGTGCTTATAACGCTTGTGGACATGAATTGGAAGGAATCGGTGTGCAAGGATCAAACGGTATTTCAATCTATGGTCTTCACATGGTTTCAACTGGTCTGACTCTTGAAAAAGCAAAAGCAGCAGGTTACAATGCAACTGAAACTGGCTTTAACGATCTTCAAAAACCAGAATTTATGAAGCATGACAACCACGAGGTTGCCATCAAGATTGTCTTTGACAAAGACAGTCGCGAAATCCTTGGTGCACAAATGGTTTCACATGATGCTGCTATCAGTATGGGAATCCACATGTTCTCACTTGCTATCCAAGAGCATGTAACGATTGATAAATTGGCATTGACAGACCTATTCTTCTTGCCACATTTCAACAAACCATACAACTACATTACAATGGCTGCACTTACAGCTGAAAAATAACAATAGCTGAGCTATCTGGCCTTAAATTAAGGTCAGATAGTTTTTTATGTTACTGTACCCAGACAATTATTGTTTTTCTATCTTGTACTTCATTCTAATCTGGCTTAAAATGAAATGGTAGCTACCAATACAAATGATGAGGATAAAGAAATGACTGAAAATCGTTATGAACTAAATAAAAACTTGGCACAGATGCTCAAAGGTGGGGTTATCATGGACGTTCAGAACCCTGAACAGGCTCGTATCGCAGAGGCTGCTGGTGCGGCAGCTGTTATGGCCTTGGAGCGAATTCCAGCTGATATTCGTGCGGCTGGTGGGGTTTCCCGTATGAGCGATCCAAAGATGATTAAGGAAATCCAAGAAGCAGTGAGCATTCCAGTGATGGCCAAGGTCAGAATCGGGCATTTTGTAGAAGCTCAGATTTTAGAGGCTATTGAGATTGACTATATCGATGAGAGTGAAGTGCTGTCTCCAGCTGACGACCGTTTCCATGTGGACAAGAAAGAATTCCAAGTTCCTTTTGTCTGTGGGGCTAAGGACTTGGGTGAAGCCTTGCGTCGTATCGCTGAAGGAGCTTCCATGATTCGTACCAAAGGAGAACCAGGGACAGGAGATATTGTTCAAGCCGTTCGTCATATGCGCATGATGAATCAAGAAATTCGCCGTATTCAAAATCTACGCGAAGATGAACTCTATGTCGCAGCAAAAGAACTCCAAGTTCCTATAGAATTAGTCCAATACGTCCATGAACATGGTAAGTTGCCAGTTGTAAACTTTGCGGCTGGAGGTGTTGCAACACCAGCAGATGCTGCGCTAATGATGCAATTGGGTGCAGAGGGTGTCTTTGTCGGTTCAGGTATTTTCAAATCAGGCGACCCTGTTAAACGAGCAAGTGCCATTGTCAAAGCTGTAACCAACTACCAAAATCCTCAAATTTTGGCTCAAATCTCTGAAGACCTAGGGGAAGCCATGGTTGGTATCAATGAGAATGAAATCCAAATTCTTATGGCAGAGCGAGGAAAATAGATGAAAATCGGAATATTAGCCTTGCAAGGTGCCTTTGCAGAACATGCAAAAGTGCTAGAAAAGTTAGGTGTTGTTAGTGTAGAAATCAGAAATTTAGATGATTTTCAACAACATCAGAGTGACTTGGCGGGTTTGATATTACCTGGCGGTGAGTCTACAACCATGGGCAAACTCTTGCGTGACCAACAGATGTTGATTCCCATCCGAGAAGCCATTCTATCTGGATTACCCGTTTTTGGGACCTGTGCGGGTTTAATCTTGCTAGCTAAGGAAATTATTTCTCAGGAAGAAAGTCATCTAGCGACTATGGACATAGTAGTTGAGCGCAATGCCTATGGGCGTCAACTAGGAAGTTTTTATACAGAGGCAGAATGTAAAGGAGTCGGTCAGATTCCCATGACCTTTATTCGCGGTCCGATTATCAGTAGTCTTGGAGAGGGTGTGGAAATCCTAGCAACTGTAGATGACCAAATCGTTGCTGCGCAAGAACAGAATATGCTGGTAACCTCTTTTCATCCGGAATTGACTGATAATGTGCGCTTGCACCAGTATTTTATCAATATGTGTAAAGAAAAAAGTTGAGAAAAGATTCTCAACTTTTTTACATGTAATAAACAATCGCGATATATTGGAGTGCAGATGCCGCTAGGATAAAGAGATGCCAAATCATGTGGAAATAAGGTTTTTTCTTAGCGTAAAATCCAGCTCCAACTGTATAACAGAGTCCGCCAGTTACCATGAGACTCCAGAAAATTGGCGTTGTTTGACTGATAATGGCAGGAATGATAGCTAGAACCAACCAGCCCATAATCAGGTAAAGGGCAAGGCTGAATTTCTCATTAACCTTTTTAGCAAAGATTTTATAGAGGATGCCAAAGATGGTTGTTCCCCACTGAATGGCAATGATCAGATAGCCAAACCAGTTATTCATCAAAGTCAATACAACCGGCGTATAAGAGCCTGCGATAGCCACATAAATCATAGAATGGTCGATGATCCGCAAGACGTATTTGTGGGTTGAACCATAGGCCATAGAGTGGTAAATGGTTGACGAGAGGAACATGAGAAATAGACTGATAACAAAGATAGAAACGCCAAAAGACGATAAAAATCCATGTGCTTCATAACTATAGGTGGATGAAATAGGGAGTAGGATGAGCATGATAACAGCACCCACAGCATGGGTCACGCTATTGGCAATTTCTTCTCCAAAACTGAGTTTTTTACTGAGTTTTAAGCTGGTATTCATTGGGTTTCCTCCTCTTCTTTGCTAAGGATTAAGTCTAGAGTTTTATGATACAGTTTAACCGTTTGGCAGCTGGTTTGGATAATAGGGTTTTCTGGATCGATTCCTTGGTTCATGTAGTCCACAAAAGCATCGTAGAGCTGGTCTGAGCTCTCTTGAGTTTGTAGACTATTAAGTGTCTGGGCGATTTCTTGGATCGAAAAGACAGACTTGAGAGTGGTGATGGCAATCAAACGGGCAATCTGTTTGCGTTGGTATTTTTTCTTGTCAGGCTTTGTCAGGTAACCATGTTTGACATAGTTATTGACCATAGATGCTGTTAACCCCTTGTCCTTATCTGGAGAGATAGGGGCACAGACCTGATTGACATAAAGTAAAACCTGATCCAGATAGAGGTCAATGTTTGGAATTTCTTCCCATTTTGGATAGGAAAAGATAGAATTCATTCCCAACTCCTTTTTATCTAGTTTTAATAACTAGATTATAAAATAATAAAAAACAAAAGTCAAGTTTCAACTGCTTGTAGAAAGCCCTAAATTATGCTATGATGAGAGAAAATAGTTAGAAAAGAGGGGAAAAGATGGAGATTCGTTTAGCTTTTCCAAACGAAGTAGAGGCGATTATGCAGGTGATGGAGGATGCCAAAAAGTGTTTAGCTAAGTCTGGTAGTGGCCAGTGGCAAAATGGCTATCCAAATGCTGACATCATTATTGATGATATTATCTCAGGCCAAGCTTATGTGGCCTTGGAAGAGGGAGAACTGCTAGCCTATGCTGCTGTGACCAAGAGCCCAGAGGAAGCCTATGAAGCCATTTATGAAGGAAGTTGGCAGGGGAAAGAATCAGAATATCTGGTCTTTCACCGTATCGCTGTGGCAGCAGATGTACAAGGACAAGGTGTTGCTCAGACTTTCCTAGAAGGCTTGATTGAAGGTTTTGATTATCTAGATTTTCGTTCAGATACGCATGCACAAAACAAGGCCATGCAGCATATCTTTGAAAAGCTAGGTTTCCAACAGGTCGGTAAAGTTCCAGTTGATGGGGAACGCTTGGCCTATCAGAAATTAAAAAAATGATGGGAAAAAGGTACGCAAAAATGCTCTACCCGTCGCCAATTGGAACCTTATCCTTAGTTGCTGACGAGCAATATCTGTATGGAATTTGGGTACAGGACCAAACTCATTTTGAGAGAGGTTTGACAGCTGAACAGATAGAAGAGGTTGCCAGTCATCCGATATTGGATCAAATTGTTTCCCATTTAGATGTTTACTTTGATGGGCAATCCCAGGATTTGTCAAAACTACCCTTGGCTCCCATTGGGACGGATTTTGAAAAGTGGGTCTGGGCCTACTTACAGAGCATTCCTTATGGTCAAACAGTGACTTACGGTCAAATAGCGAAAGATTTGCAGGTGGATTCTGCCCAAGCTATTGGCGGAGCAGTGGGGCGTAATCCTTGGTCCATCCTCGTACCCTGTCACCGTGTGCTGGGATCAGGCAATCGTCTGACAGGCTATGCATCGGGAGTCGAAAAGAAAGCCTGGCTCTTGCAACATGAAGGTGTAGCATTTCAAGAAAATAAAAAATAGAAAGAAAAGAAGATGTTAGAATTTATCGAATACCCAAAATGTTCAACTTGTAAGAAAGCAAAAAATGAACTAGACCAACTCGGACTTGACTATCAAGATATCCATATTGTAGAAGAAACACCAAGTGAAGAAGTGATTTTGAACTGGTTAGAAACTTCCGGTTTTGAAGTGAAACAATTTTTCAATACTAGCGGGATCAAATACCGCGAACTAGGCCTAAAAGATAAGGTAGGAAGTTTGTCAAAACAAGAAGCAGCCAAGCTTCTAGCCAGTGATGGTATGTTATTGAAACGTCCAATTTTGGTGGAGAATGGTGCTGTTAAACAAATCGGCTATAGAAAAACCTATGAGAATTTAGATTTGAGATAGTTTTTATTTATCTCCTTGATAGGTAAAATATATAGCCTCCCTGTTTTAAAGTGTGATAAACTAGAAGATAGACAAAGTCTGAGTAGCCCGTAGCAAATAATTTGCTTGCGAACAGAAGTATGATAGAATGAATCATTATCAGGAGAGGATGTTTTTATGATTGTTACAACATTTTTAGCATCAGATTGGTACCAAAGTTTGATGCAACTCATTCCGGATGGTAAGCTCTTTAGTTTGCGTTCGGTCTTTGATGGAATTCCAAGGATTGTCCAACAACTGCCTACAACCTTGATGTTGACGCTTGGAGGTGCACTCTTTGGTTTGCTACTTGCTTTGATTTTTGCCATTGTTAAGATCAATCGTGTTAAGATTTTATATCCCTTGCAGGCCTTTTTCGTCAGCTTCTTAAAAGGCACCCCAATCCTAGTCCAACTTATGTTGACCTACTACGGAATTCCTTTGGCACTGAAAGCTATTAACCAGCAATGGGGCACTGGTTTCAATATCAATGCGATTCCAGCAGCGCTTTTTGCGATTGTGGCCTTTGCTTTTAATGAGGCGGCTTATGCAAGTGAAACGATTCGTGCAGCCATCCTTTCTGTTAATCCAGGCGAAATTGAGGCGGCGCGTAGTTTGGGTATGACTCGTGCGCAAGTTTACCGTCGTGTAATTATTCCAAATGCGGCGGTGGTAGCGACGCCGACTTTGATTAACTCCCTTATCGGTTTGACCAAGGGAACTTCTCTAGCCTTTAGTGCAGGTGTTGTGGAGGTCTTCGCCCAAGCTCAGATTTTGGGTGGAGCCGATTATCGCTATTTTGAACGTTTCATCTCCGTAGCTCTTGTTTATTGGGTAGTCAATATCGGAATTGAGAGCCTCGGTCGTTTCATCGAGAGAAAAATGGCTATCTCAGCGCCGGATGCAGTATCTACAGATGTGAAAGGAGACCTTCGTTAATGATTAAGATTTCGAATTTAAGCAAATCCTTTTCAGGACAGACTGTCTTGGATCATCTGGACTTGGATATCCAAAAGGGAGAAGTAGTAGCCTTGATTGGTTCATCTGGAGCAGGGAAATCAACCTTTCTTCGTAGTTTGAACTACCTTGAAACTCCAGATAGTGGAACGATTCAGATTGACAATTTTAAAGTTGATTTTTCTCAGATTAGCCAAGAAGAGATCCTAACCCTTCGTCGCAAGTTATCTATGGTTTTCCAACAGTTTAATTTGTTTGAACGCCGAACTGCTCTTGACAATGTCAAGGAAGGTTTGGTTGTCGTTAAGAAATTATCGGACGAGGAAGCAACAAAAATCGCTAAGGAAGAGTTGGCCAAGGTTGGTCTTTCTGACCGTGAAAACCATTATCCTCGCCATTTATCAGGTGGACAAAAGCAACGGGTTGCCCTCGCGCGTGCGCTTGCTATGAAACCAGATGTCTTGCTCTTGGATGAGCCCACTTCAGCCCTTGACCCAGAGTTGGTCGGTGAAGTAGAAAAGTCTATTGCAGACGCTGCCAAGTCAGGTCAGACCATGATTTTGGTCAGTCACGATATGTCTTTTGTAACCCAAGTGGCAGATAAGGTTTTATTCCTAGATAAAGGGAAAATCATCGAGTCTGGCACACCGGATGAAATCATCAATCATCCGAAAGAAGAACGAACAAAAGAATTCTTCGCTAGTTACAAACGGACTTATATTTGATATAATAGAAAAAGGAAAACTCAGTTAGTTGGACTAGCTGAGTTTACTCTTTAAAAAAGATAGAAACGAGAGAGATCATGCTGCTGCAACTGTTTTCTTTATATTTCGAGAGTTTGATCTTAACGACCATCCTGGTTGTAATTTTTTTGGGGATTTGGATTGGATTGAGAGCCATGTCTGGTGTGGACAAGACAGCCAAGGCTCGTCAAGCTCATCTCTATGATATGATTATGATTGGAGTTTTGGTCGTTCCGGTGTTATCCTTTGCCGTCATGAGTTTGCTCTTGGTTTTCAAGGCATAATCCTTGCGTGACGAGCAAGAATTAGTTAGAATAAAGATAGTTACAACAAGAAAGAAGGAATCGAAATGTACGATACGATTATTATCGGTGCTGGACCTGCGGGAATGACTGCTGCCTTATATGCTGCTCGTAGCAATCTGAAAGTGGCTTTGATTGAAGGTGGTCTGCCAGGCGGGCAAATGAATAACACATCTGATATTGAAAACTATCCAGGTTATGCCAACATCAGTGGCCCTGAATTGGCTGAAAAAATGTTTGAACCACTTGAAAACCTTGGAGTGGAGCATCTTTATGGCTATGTTGAAAATATTGAAGACCAGGGGGACTATAAGAAGGTAATCACTGATGATCAAGTTTACGAAACCCGTACTGTCATCGTGGCAACTGGGTCAAAACACCGTCTCTTGGGTGTTCCCGGAGAAGAAGAACTGAATAGTCGTGGTGTTTCTTACTGCGCAGTCTGTGATGGAGCTTTCTTCCGTGACCAAGACTTGCTCGTAGTCGGTGGTGGAGATTCAGCGGTAGAAGAAGCTCTCTTCTTGACTCGCTTTGCCAAGACTGTTACTATCGTTCACCGTCGTGACCAACTTCGTGCTCAAAAGGTCTTGCAAGACCGTGCTTTTGCAAATGAGAAAGTCAACTTTATCTGGGACTCTGTAGTTAAGGAAATCAAGGGTGAAAACCGAGTAGAATCTGTCGTATTTGAAAATGTGAAAACAGGTCAAGTAACAGAGCAAGCCTTTGGAGGTGTCTTTATCTATGTTGGTTTGGATCCTGTTAGCGATTTTGTTAAAGAATTGAATATTCAAGACCAGTCAGGCTGGATTGTAACAGATAACCACATGAAGACAGCCGTTGAAGGTATCTTTGCGGTTGGAGATGTTCGCCAGAAAGACCTTCGCCAAGTAACAACAGCAGTTGGGGATGGGGCTATCGCTGGTCAAGAAGCCTATAAATTTATCACAGAACATAGTTAAGCAAAAAAAGTTTCCAATCAAGTGATTGGAAA
>NZ_GL397254.1:920203-1097954 GCF_000146755.1 Streptococcus sp. oral taxon 071 str. 73H25AP | reverse complement strand
TTTCCAATCAAGTGATTGGAAACTTTTTTATAGTCTGTTTCGGAAAACTTCGTACATGAGAATGGCTGCGGCAACACTAGCATTGAGGCTTTGAACATGTCCATTCATAGGAATGGTAATCATTTCATCGACCTGTTTTTTGATGTTGCTAGAGATGCCTTTTCCTTCATTTCCGATGATGAGGGCGATTTTCCCTTTTGTATTCCACTTGTGGCAAGGAGTACCGTTCATATCCGTTCCAAAGGTCCAGAAGCCTTCATCCTTGAGTTTGTCTAGAGTTTGACTGAGGTTGGTCACTCGCGCAATCGGTACATGCTCAATAGCACCTGTGGCCGTTTTGGCAACGACAGGAGTCACTCCGACGGCACGGTGCTTGGGAATGATGACACCTGAAACATTGGTCGCATCAGCAGTCCTTAAGATAGAACCTAAGTTGTGAGGGTCAGTTAGACCATCCAGAATCAACAGAAGTGGATTTTCTTCTTGGCGTGTTTTGGCAAGGATGTGATCCAGCTTGCTATAGGCAAATTCGGACACTCGTAGAACAAAACCTTGGTGGACAGCGCCTTCGGTCATTTCAGAGAGGGATTTTTTTGAAGTCCAAGAGATGGATACCTTTTTCTCAGCAGCCAGTTCCTTGACTTTCTCAACATTCTTACCTCGGAGATCTTCTTGGAGGTAAAGTTTGTTTCCAGTGTTTGCAAGGAGGGCTTCAGTAACGGCATGGACGCCATAGACAATATCATTTGTTTTCATGCCTCTATTATAACACAAAACCCCGTCTTGCAACGGGATTTTCTTTATTCGAGGATGAGGAGCCCATCTTTGATAGCAAATGGGTCTTTCTCATTGATACGATCGTAGAACATGATTCCGTTGATGTGGTCAATTTCATGTTGGACAACGATAGAGTTGTATCCTTTAAGCTTGATGCGGTGTTTTTCTCCGTCCTTGTCAAAGTAATCAACAGTGACGCGGGCATGACGAACAACATAGCCTGGAACTACACGGTCGACAGATAGGCACCCTTCTCCTTCACCGAGGGCGGCGTCCTGAACAGAGTGGGATACGATTTTTGGATTGTACATAACAGCTTGCAGGTCGTAGGCTTCCTGAGGAGTTTCACCTTCTTCCACAATATTTGGCACTAAAACAGCGATAATGCGTTTTGAGATATCTAACTGAGGAGCGGCCAATCCAACCCCACCGCGGAGTCCCATCTTTTCAGCCATAACAGGATCCTGAGAATTTTTGAGGAATTGCATCATCTTTTCTCCAAGGATGATTTCCTGGTCAGACAGTGGGAAAGTGACCTCCTCAGCAACCGCGCGTAAAGTTGGGTTCCCCTCACGGATAATATCGTTCATATTAATTAAATGAGCAGCTTTTGTAATACGTTCTATAGCAGACATTTTCTCTCCTTTCATTACCTCTACATGATAACACAAAATAGGCGAGAAAGAAAGTCACAGAAGTTCCTAAAAAATAATATAATAAACGGTATTCCTCTTTTGTCTGTGGTATAATAAAAGAAAAGACTTGCAGTAAAAGCAAGGGGGAAATAAAGATGGAAAAGCGACAAGATAGATGGTCTCATGGTCCTATTTTTGGATTGTTGAAGAGTAGTATTGGTTTCTTTAGGAATTATAAATCTTGGACAAATGCCCAGTTTATTACGGTGCTGTTGCTTGCAGTTTCCTTGTCTATGGGGCTGAACTTGTTGACCCAAGCAGTACAAGGGAACAAGGGAACAAGTCCGAGTGGTCAAACAGTTGATTCTGCTCAGACGTCTAGTCAGTCTAAGGAAAATCAGTCTGCCGAAACGACAGCTCGTATCATGGCAAATGGTGACCTTCTCTACCATATTCCTATCTACCGAACAGCTCTGAAAGAAGATGGAACCTATGATTTCCATGAAAATTTTGAGTATGTAAAACCCTGGCTCAAACAAGCGGATTTAGTGCTTGGTGACTTTGAAGGAACGGTGAACAAGGACCACTACTTGGCAGGCTATCCTCTCTTTAATGCACCAGGGGAAGTCATGGATGCGATCAAGGATGCAGGCTACCAAGTTCTAGACTTGGCTCATAATCACATCTTGGATTCTCAAATTGAGGGAGTGGTTTCGACAGCAGAAGCTATTGAAAAGGCAGGGATGACACCCATAGGAGTCTACACACATGAATCCCGTGACCAAGCTCCACTAGTTATCAAGGAAGTCAATGGTATCAAGGTAGCTCTCCTAGCCTATTCTTACGGTTTTAATGGCATTGAGCAGTATATCTCTCAAGAGGATTATAATCGCTATCTTTCTGACCTGAATGAAGATAAGATGAAGGCGGAAATCGAACGAGCTGAGCAAGAGGCGGATATTACTGTCATCATGCCTCAGATGGGAATTGAGTACCAGCTAGAACCGACGGAAGAACAGAAAACACTGTACCACAAGATGATTGACTGGGGAGCTGATATTATTTTTGGAGGGCATCCTCACGTCGTTGAACCTGCTGAAACCGTTGAAAAGGATGGTGACAAAAAATTGATCATCTATTCCATGGGAAATTTCCTTTCAAACCAGCGCATTGAAACCATGCAAGATGAGGAAAATGCCAAGTGGACGGAGCGCGGTGTTCTCATGGATGTGACCATTAAGAAGAAAGATGGCAAGACTAGGATTGAAACTGCCAAAGCGCATCCTACTTGGGTCAATCGAACACCCAAAGGAACTTACTCCCCAGAAGGCTATCCGCTCTTCCTCTATCAGACCTATATCCTAGAGGACTTCATTGAGGGAGGCAGTCACCGTGACAAGTTGGACGAGGCGACCAAGGAACGAATTGACACGGCCTATAAAGAAATGAATGAACATGTGGGATTGAAGTGGTAGGTGCTCACCCTAAAGGAGATAGGATGACGATTAAATTAATTGCAACAGAAATAGAGATTAAATGGATAATACAATAGAAGCAAGAAATTCCTTGGAATAAAGAGAGTTAGAGTTAAGGTGAAATTTGGTGCGAATGAAATAATTTGATTCGCAGAAGATGAAATTTAAAACGTTAAAAGAATTGGTATAAGGCAGTTTATCTTCCACAGGAACAAGCTGCGAATACACCGTCACGTTAGGACGTAGCTTATGATTGAAAAAACAGTAACAGTTAACGACAAAGAAGTGAAGTTCAAATCATCAGCTACCATTCCACGTTTGTATCGTATCAAGTTCAAGCGTGATATTTTTAAAGATTTAGCTAAACTAGAAAAATCATTTAAAGTCAACGAACAAAGTTTTGAGATTGAAGATTTAGAGATTTTTGAGAATGTGGCATGTATTATGGCGTATCACGCAGATAAAACTATTCCTCCAACCATTGATGAATGGTTAGATGAGTTTGATAGGTTTTAGAAATAGGTATTTAGTAGTATAATAAGAGTTACAATACACATGGAGGTAGCTTATATATGAATGTAATATGTTCTGAATTATTTTGGACAGCATTATCTGCTGTAGGGACAATTGGAGCCGTTATTGTAGCTTTATGGCAAATATTAAGACCTAAATCAAGAAAATTATTAGTAAGTAGTACATTCTCTCAGTATCTGGATAAGAAGATGCTGGAGTTTGTAATTACATTGGAAAACATGGGTGATGTTCCCATAATTATAAAAGAATGTGGATTTGGAAAGTTTACAACTAAGGAAGGGAATCAAAAGTTTCTTACAGGTAAAAATGTTAAATTTATAGATAAGAAATTAATCAATGTAATTGATACTTCTATGAATAATTATGTCAATGATGCTAAATTTCCTTTATTAATAAAATCAGGAGAAGCTGTTTTAATTACTTATGAATATATAAGCGAAAAATCTTTTGAATTTGATGATGAATTTATCACTCAACAAACAGAATATAAGTATTTCACTAAAGGAATAGCAGCAGTGAGAGATTCGAGAAATAGGATTTATCTATAAAACAATACATGATCACGGCATTTAATGAAAAACTCTTCAACACATTAGTGGAAAAAATGGTCATACACACAAAAGATAAAGTAGAAGTCCACTTCAAAAACGGTCAGGTCATAGAAATATGATCTGACTGTTTTTATGAATGGAATGAGACATTCATTTTATGATATAATATAAAGGATTAACAGAGATGAGAAATGATGGGGGTTGCCTAAATCGTTAAAAGATGCACACCCTAAATGCCCTTTGCACAGCCCTAATAATAAAAAGGAGCTAATTGTATGATAAAACTCATTGCAACAGATATGGATGGAACCTTGTTGGATCCAAGAGGGCAACTGGACTTGCCACGTTTAGAAAAGATTTTAGACCAATTAGATGAACGAGGTATCCGTTTTGTCATTGCGACGGGAAATGAGGTTCATCGAATGAGGCAATTATTAGAACACTTGGCGAGTCGAGTGATCTTGGTTGTTGCTAACGGCGCTCGTATATTTGAGTATGATACATTACTTCAAGCTCAGACCTGGGATGATGCTATGGTTGACAAGGCTCTCCTTCATTTTAAAGGGAGAGAGTGTCGAGATCAGTTCGTCGTTACCAGTATGAATGGGAGTTTTGTCAAGAAAGGAACTGTTTTTACAGAACTTGATAAATTTATGACTCCTGAGATGATTGAAAAACTCTATCGGCATACAAACTTTGTTGAAGAGCTCAGATCGGATCTCTTTGGTGGAGTGCTTAAAATGAGCATGGTCGTTGGTGAAGAACGATCAAGTTCTGTTTTGCGGGAAATCAATGACCTCTTTAATGGGCATGTAAGAGCTGTTTCCAGTGGTTATGGTTGTATCGATATCCTACAGGCTGGTGTTCACAAGGCTTGGGGATTGGAAGAATTACTCAAGCGCTGGAATTTGCAATCGGAACAAGTCATGGCTTTTGGTGACAGTGAAAATGATGTCGAAATGTTAGAGCTGGCTGGAATTGCCTATGCGATGGAAAATGCAGATGATAATGTCAAGGCAGTTGCGACTGCCCTAGCACCAGCTAACAGCCAGGCGGGCGTTTATCAAGTTCTAGAGAATTGGTTAGAGAAAGAGGGATAGGGTGGCAGTACAGTTATTAGAGAATTGGCTCTTAAAGGAGCAGGAAAAAATTCAAACCAAGTATCGTGAATTGAATCAAGTATCTGTTCTAGAGCCAGATATCATCTTTATTGGTGATTCGATAGTGGAATATTACCCTCTTCAAGAGTTGTTTGGGGTTGCCAAGACGATTGTTAATCGTGGCATCCGAGGTTACCAAACTGGACTTTTAATAGATAACCTTGATGCACATCTGTATGGTGATGCTGTCGATCAGATTGTTCTCTTAATTGGGACAAATGATATTGGAAAAGATATTCCCATGAATGAAGCCTTGGATAATCTCGAGCGTGTAATCCAATCGATTGCCCGAGAATATCCGCTGTCACAAATAAAGCTCCTTTCTATTCTGCCAGTCAATGAGGGAGAGAAATACAAGCAGACTGTTTATATCCGAACCAATGAAAAGATTAGAGAATGGAATCAAGCCTATGAGGCTCTAACATCCGCCTATATGCAGGTAGATTTTGTGCCTGTTTATGATAGTTTGATAGATTCAGAAGTACAACTCAAAAAAGACTATACAACAGATGGCCTTCATCTAAGTGTAGCCGGTTATCAAGTCTTATCGGAAGCCTTAAAAGGGGTTCTTTTCTAAAGAGGTGGCTTGATTTTGCATTTTTCATGAAGATAGGTTATAATGGTTCTATCGTCTTTTGGGGTCGTTACGGATTCGACAGGCATTATGAGGCATATTTTGCAACCCGTGTGGCGACGTAAACGCTCAGTTAAATATAACTGCAAAAAATAACACTTCTTACGCTTTAGCTGCCTAAAAACCAGCAGGCGTGACCCGATTTGGATTGCTCGTGTTCAATGACAGGTCTTATGATTAGCGAGATACGATCAAGCCTTGTCTAGTGGTTTGATAAGAGATTAATAGACTCGCAGTTCCTAGGCTTGAGTTATGTGTCGAGGGACTGTTAAAACAATACATAACCTATGGTTGTAGACAAATATGTTGGCAGGTGTTTGGACGTGGGTTCGACTCCCACCGGCTCCATTATTCTTTCACCCACCTTGGAAAAACGTTGTTAAATCAACGTTTTTTGTTTTTGCCTTTGGTATTCCTTGGTATTCTTTTTTTAAAAAGGGATACAAAAAAAGATACAACATTTGTTGTATCTAAAAAAATAATTTTTCTTTTCTACGGAAGACATGGGATTCGAACCCACGCACGCTGTTACACGCCTACCGCGTTTCCAACACGGCCTCTTAAGCCTCTTGAGTAATCTTCCAATACTTACTCAAATAGTCTACCATAAAGCCACTTATCTTGCAATAAAAATTTTGGAAATAAGAAAAATGATAGAATTTGAAAGAAAATGATAAAAAATGCTTGACTTTGATAGAAATTGTGCTAGAATGAATAGTGTAAACGATAACAGGAGGTGATTTGGTGTTAAAAACTGAGCGGAAGCAACTGATTTTAGAGGAGTTAAATCAACATCATGTAGTTTCCCTAGAAAAATTGGTTAGTCTATTAGAAACATCAGAATCAACGGTACGAAGAGATTTGGATGAGTTGGAGGCAGAAAACAAGCTTCGCCGTGTGCATGGTGGAGCAGAATTACCCCACTCCTTGCAGGAAGAAGAAACCATCCAAGAAAAATCTGTCAAAAACCTTCAAGAGAAGAAGCTACTGGCTCAAAAAGCAGCCTCTCTTATTAAGGAACAAGATGTTATCTTTATTGATGCTGGAACGACAACTGCTTTTTTAATCAAGGAATTGGTTAATAAGAATATCACAGTTGTGACCAACTCCATTCACCATGCGGTTCAGTTGGTTGAAAAGCAGATTCCAACTGTCATGGTTGGAGGAAGTGTCAAGATGGCAACAGATGCATGTATTGGCGGTGTTGCTCTTAACCAAATCAATCAATTGCACTTTGACCGTGCCTTTATTGGGATGAATGGTGTCGACGATGGTTATTATACGACTCCAGATATGGAGGAGGGAGCCGTTAAGCGTGCTATTTTAGAGAATGCCAAACAAACCTATGTCTTGGTGGATTCGTCAAAGATTGGTCAAACTTGCTTTGCCAAGGTAGCACCACTTAAACGCGCTATTGTCATCACAAGTCAAGGGCATGAGCTCTTGCAGGCTATTAAGAAGAAAACGGAGGTAATAGAAGTATGATTTATACAGTCACACTTAATCCATCCATTGACTATATCGTTCGCTTGAACCAAGTTCAAGTCGGCAGTGTCAATCGTATGGACAGTGATGATAAGTTTGCTGGTGGGAAAGGAATCAATGTCAGTCGTGTCTTGAAACGCTTGGATATTTCTAATACTGCGACTGGATTTATTGGAGGTTTTACTGGTAAATTTATCACAGATACCCTTGCAGAAGAGGAAATCGAAACTCGTTTTGTCCAAGTAGCAGAAGATACTCGTATCAATGTCAAGATTAAAGCAGACCAAGAAACAGAAATCAACGGAAGGGGTCCAACTGTTGAACCAGCCCAGCTAGAAGAGTTGAAAGCTATTTTATCTAGTTTGACTACAGAAGATACGGTTGTGTTTGCGGGTTCGAGTGCTAAGAACCTAGGCAATGTTATCTACAAGGATTTGATTGCTTTGACACGCCAGACTGGTGCGCAAGTGGTTTGTGACTTCGAAGGTCAGACCTTGATTGATAGTTTGGACTATCAGCCACTTTTGGTCAAACCAAATAATCACGAGCTTGGAGCTATCTTTGGAGTGAAACTCGACAGTTTAGATGAAATCGAGAACTATGCTCGTCAGTTACTGGCCAAAGGAGCTCAAAATGTCATCATCTCTATGGCTGGGGACGGTGCCCTCCTTGTCACATCTGAAGGAGCTTACTTCGCTAAACCAATCAAAGGGACAGTAAAAAATTCAGTTGGTGCTGGTGACTCTATGGTTGCTGGATTTACCGGTGAATTTGTCAAATCAAAAGACGCAGTAGAGGCCTTCAAATGGGGAGTGGCTTGTGGGACAGCAACTACTTTCTCTGATGACTTGGCAACTGCAGCATTTATAAAAGAAACTTATGAAAAAGTTGAGGTAGAAAAACGATGAAAATTCAAGACCTATTGAGAAAAGATGTCATGTTGCTGGATTTGCAGGCGACTGAAAAAACAGCAGCTATCGAAGAGATGATTCATAGCTTGGTAGATCACGGTTATGTGACGGATTTTGAAATCTTTAAAGAAGGAATCTTAGCGCGTGAAGCTCTAACTTCTACTGGTTTGGGTGATGGAATCGCTATGCCTCACAGTAAAAACTCTGCTGTCAAAGAAGCAACAGTTCTCTTTGCCAAGTCAAACAAGGGTGTTGACTATGAGAGCTTGGATGGGCAACCAACAGACCTCTTCTTCATGATTGCTGCTCCAGAAGGTGCAAATGATACTCACTTAGCAGCCTTGGCAGAATTGTCTCAATACTTGATGAAAGATGGTTTCGCTGACAAACTTCGTCAAGTAACATCTGCAGATCAAGTTATCGAACTTTTTGACCAAGCTTCAGAAAAAGCTGAGGAGCCTGTTCAAACACCTGCAAATGACTCTGGCGACTTTATTGTAGCTGTTACAGCTTGTACAACAGGTATTGCCCACACATACATGGCTCAAGAAGCCCTTCAAAAAGTAGCTGCTGAAATGGGTGTTGGGATCAAGGTTGAGACTAATGGTGCCAGCGGTGTTGGAAATCAACTGACAGCAGAGGACATCCGTAAGGCCAAAGCTGTTATCATCGCTGCAGACAAGGCTGTTGAGATGGACCGCTTTGATGGCAAACCTTTGGTTAATCGTCCAGTTGCAGACGGTATCCGTAAGACAGAAGAGCTGATCAACTTGGCCCTATCAGGAGATGCTGAAGTTTACCATGCTGCTCATGGAGCAAAAGCTGCAACAGCTTCTAATGAAAAACAAAGTATAGGTGGTGCCTTCTACAAACACTTAATGAGTGGTGTATCTCAAATGTTACCATTCGTTATCGGTGGTGGTATCATGATTGCCCTTGCTTTCTTGATCGACGGAGCTTTTGGTGTGCCACAGGATAGTCTTGGCAATCTCGGATCCTACCATGAGCTAGCTTCCATGTTCATGAAAATCGGTGGGGCTGCCTTTGGCTTGATGCTTCCAGTCTTTGCTGGTTATGTAGCCTACTCTATTGCTGAAAAACCAGGTTTGGTAGCTGGTTTTGTGGCTGGTGCTATTGCCAAAGAAGGTTTTGCCTTTGGTAAAATCCCTTATGCAGCAGGTGGTGAAGCAACTTCAACTCTTGCAGGTGTATCATCTGGTTTCCTAGGTGCCCTTGTTGGTGGATTTATCGCAGGAGCCTTGGTTCTTGCTATCAAGAAATACGTTAAAGTTCCTCGTTCACTTGAAGGTGCTAAATCAATCCTTCTCTTGCCACTTCTTGGAACTATTTTGACAGGATTTGTCATGCTGGCTGTCAACATTCCAATGGCAGCAATCAACACTGCTATGAATGACTTCCTTGGCGGACTTGGAGGAGGCTCAGCGGTCCTTCTCGGTATCGTTCTTGGTGGAATGATGGCTGTCGACATGGGTGGACCAGTCAACAAAGCTGCCTATGTCTTTGGTACAGGTACGCTTGCAGCGACTGTTTCTTCAGGTGGTTCTGTAGCTATGGCAGCAGTTATGGCTGGAGGAATGGTGCCACCACTTGCTATCTTTGTCGCAACTCTGCTCTTTAAAGATAAATTTACCAAAGAAGAACGTAACTCTGGTTTGACAAACATCATCATGGGCTTGTCATTTATCACTGAAGGAGCGATCCCATTTGGTGCCGCAGACCCAGCTCGTGCGATCCCAAGCTTTATCCTTGGATCGGCAGTAGCAGGTGGACTCGTTGGTCTTGCAGGTATCAAACTCATGGCACCACACGGAGGAATCTTCGTTATCGCCCTAACTTCAAATGCCCTTCTTTACCTTGCCTCTGTCTTGGTAGGCGCAATTGTAAGTGGTGTGGTTTATGGTTACCTTCGTAAACCATTAGAAAAATAATCACAAATACTCAAATGACTGAACACGAAAGTGGGCAGTCATTTTTTGATGATGGAGTTAGGGAGAACGGTCTTCAAAGTGATATAATAGAGGTAAATCTTAGAGAATTTAAATGATAGAATGCTGAAGTTCTACAAATATCTTAGAGGAGATAAGTGTCATGAGTGATTCTAGAAAAGAAGGAATCGACAAACTAGAAAAGGAACAGTTCGGTCGCAAAAGTCTTACAAAAGAAGCGTTACAAGGAACCTATGCCAGCTTGGTGGAGGAAGATTTTCCTGATTCTAAACGAATTCATTTTATAGCTGATTTAGGTAGGAGCCCAGAAATTGCCTTTCATTTTGAACTCATTTGCAACGATTGGGAGGAAGGAACTGACCTAAATTTTGAAGCAAGTTTTGACCAGCATGGGCAGGAGGGAATAGACTATCTTTTGGAAACTCTCAATCAAGAGGAAGATGAGAGTCAACGCATTTTGATTGTTTATTTCCTAGCGAAAATCCTTTCCAAAGTAAGACATAGAGATTTTTATGCATCTTCTTGCAAGCAAGTACTTCCTGTTCTAATCTCTCTTTTACCTAGTTCAGAAGCTTCGAATCGTAGAAAGCTAATCATTGCCCTAGGTTGGATTGGTTCAATAAGTGAGATAGAAATCTTAGGGCAACATCTCTTGACTGACCAAGATGCACTTTGTCGTGCCTGGTCTGCCAGTAGTTTGATGCAATTATCTTTTCATCAAGTTGAAAAAGAAGTCTTGATGGAGAAAACGAAGGATTTGTTTCGAGAGGCGATTCCAGAAGAAAAGGACTTTCGGGCTTGTGCTCTGATGATAGAAGCAGCTCAAGTTTTATTTGGGAAAAAATGGATTCCTACATCTGCTGTAGAGAAGTTGGAAATCGAGAAGATTGAGAAGGCAAGAAAATCAGCAATTAGATTTTTGAAGAAGTAGTGAGACAAGGTTGTTGAAAAATCATATAGAATAGAAAATTCAGAAATATCAACGAAAGATGATTGTGTCTAGTAGATGCAGTCATTTTTTTGATTTCTCTAGATGTTTCTGAAATATGGTATAATAGAAGCATGGCAAACAAAAATACAAGTAAAACAAGACGGAGACCGTCTAAAGCAGAACTCGAAAGAAAACAGGCTATCCAGAGGATGTTGATTTCCTTAGGAATTGCCTTATTGTTGATTATTGCAGCTTTCAAGCTTGGTGCTGCGGGTATCACCCTTTATAATCTCATTCGACTGTTAGTCGGAAGTTTAGCTTATGTGGCTATAGGTGCCCTCCTCATCTATCTTTTTCTATTTAAATGGATCCGCAAGCAAGAGGGACTTCTGTCAGGATTTCTCTGTATCTTCGCTGGCTTGCTCTTGATTTTTGAGGCCTATCTTGTCTGGAAGTTTGGTTTGGAGCAGTCAGTTCTAAAAGGGACCTTGGCTCAAGTTATGACGGATCTGACTGGTATTCGGGTGACTAGCTTTGCTGGTGGAGGTCTGCTAGGTGTTGGACTTTATATCCCCATATCCTTTCTTTTCTCCAATATCGGATCGTACTTTATTGGAGTTCTTTTGATTCTAGTTGGGGCTCTCTTGGTCAGTCCTTGGTCTATTTATGATGTTGCAGCCTTTATTGGAGCTCAGTTCAGATCCTTCATGGAAAAACAGGAACAGAGAAAACAGGAACGCTTCATCAAGAGAGAAGAAGAGAAGGCTCGTCAAGAAGCTGAAGAAGCTGCCAGAATCAAGAGAGAACAAGAAGAACAGGATGCACTACCGCTTCCTCCTGTAGATCCTGAAACGGGAGAAATCTTATCAGAAGTTCCAGACTATGATCTTCCACCAATTCCTGAAAAAGAATGGAGTGAACCGGAGATTATCCTGCCTCAAGCTGATTTTGACGTTCCAGATGTGGAAGAAGACTTTGAGGATGAAGAGGTGCAGGTTGATTTTTCTGCCAAAGAAGCTCTTGAATACAAACTGCCAAGCTTGCAACTCTTTGCGCCAGATAAACCCAAAGATCAATCCAAGGAAAAGAAGATTGTTCGAGAAAATATCAAAATCCTAGAAGAAACCTTTGCTAGCTTTGGTATCAAGGTGACAGTAGAACGGGCTGAAATTGGACCATCAGTTACCAAGTATGAAGTCAAACCAGCAGTCGGTGTACGGGTTAACCGCATTTCCAATCTGGCAGACGACTTAGCGCTAGCTCTAGCAGCTAAGGATGTTCGGATAGAGGCTCCAATCCCTGGTAAATCCTTAGTCGGAATTGAGGTTCCTAACTCTGAGATTGCGACTGTTTCCTTCCGTGAACTCTGGGAACAGTCTCAGACTAAACCAGAAAATCTCCTCGAAATCCCTCTAGGTAAGGCCGTCAATGGAACTGCTCGCACCTTTGACCTTTCCAAGATGCCCCATCTACTCGTTGCAGGTTCAACGGGATCAGGGAAGTCAGTCGCAGTTAATGGTATTATCGCTAGCATTCTTATGAAAGCAAGACCCGACCAGGTCAAGTTTATGATGGTCGATCCTAAGATGGTTGAGTTATCGGTTTACAATGACATTCCTCACCTCTTGATTCCAGTTGTGACTAATCCACGCAAGGCCAGCAAGGCTCTGCAAAAGGTTGTGGATGAGATGGAAAACCGTTATGAACTCTTCGCTAAGGTTGGTGTACGAAATATCGCTGGTTACAATGCCAAGGTCGAGGAATTCAATGTCCAGTCTGAGTACAAACAAGTACCACTGCCTTTGATTGTTGTCATTGTGGATGAGTTGGCAGACCTCATGATGGTGGCTAGCAAGGAAGTAGAAGACGCCATCATTCGTCTCGGACAGAAGGCGCGTGCCGCAGGAATTCACATGATTCTCGCAACGCAACGTCCATCAGTCGATGTCATTTCTGGTCTCATCAAGGCCAATGTCCCATCTCGTGTGGCTTTTGCAGTTTCATCGGGCACAGATTCACGAACCATCTTGGATGAGAATGGAGCAGAAAAACTGCTTGGTCGAGGAGACATGCTCTTTAAACCAATCGATGAAAATCACCCAGTCCGTCTGCAAGGATCCTTTATCTCGGATGATGATGTTGAACGCATCGTAAACTTCATCAAGGCTCAGGCGGATGCGGACTACGATGAGAGTTTTGACCCAGGTGAGGTTTCTGAAAATGAAGGAGAATTTTCAGATGGTGAAGCTGGTGGCGATCCGCTTTTTGAAGAAGCTAAGGCTCTGGTTATCGAGACGCAGAAAGCCAGTGCTTCGATGATTCAGCGTCGTTTGTCGGTTGGATTTAACCGTGCGACCCGCCTTATGGAAGAACTCGAAATGGCGGGTGTTATCGGTCCAGCTGAAGGAACCAAACCACGAAAAGTATTGCAACAATAAAAAAATAGCTTCTTTCCAAAGCTGGAAGGAAGCTATTTTAGTGGTTATTGATTGCTTTTGTTTTCGGAACTAGTCGTTTTGGACGAGTTTCCACTATCAGTTGTTTCTTTTGTTGAGGAAGGTGTTGAAGAATCCTGAGTTGTTGTTTTCTTCTCTTCTTTTTGCTCTTCCTTCTTATTGGATTGAGGAGTTTCTTCCTGCGGGGTATTTTCTTTAGTAGAAGTGTTGTCCTTGTTAGGTGTAGTATTTTCCTGAGGGGATTCCTTTTGAATCTCCTTGACAACAGTTGTTTGAGTTGTCGTTGGTTCTTTTTTGTTGTTTTTGTTATTATCCATAGCGTTCATGATGGTAATAGTAGCGGTAATTAGGCCAAGGATACTACCGATGGTAGCAATCGTTTTTTGAAAGACAGTAAATCCCTTTTTGATGTGTTCTGTTTTTGGTTTTGAAGTTCTATGATAGTTAGACATGATACTCTCCTTTTATTATGATTTATTATACCTCATTTCTTTAAAAAAATCTTAAAAAAAGAGGAATTGCCCTTTCTTGTCGCAAGCTTCGTTTCATGATACAATAGAAGAAGTGATTTTAGAAAGCGTGAGAAAACATGATCTACTTTGATAATTCGGCAACGACCAAGCCTTATCCTGAAGCTCTAGAAACCTATATGCAGGTCGCTTCAAAAATTGTAGGAAATCCATCCAGTCTCCATCGTTTGGGAGACCAGGCGACACGAATTTTAGATGCTTCCCGTCAGCAAATTGCAGATTTGATTGGTAAGAAGGGTGATGAAATCTTCTTTACCTCTGGTGGAACAGAAGGAGATAACTGGGTCATCAAAGGTGTGGCCTTTGAAAAAGCCCAGTTTGGCAAGCACATCATCGTATCAGCCATTGAACATCCAGCAGTTAAGGAATCAGCCCTCTGGCTGAAAAGTCAAGGTTTTGAGGTGGATTTTGCTCCAGTTGATGAGAAAGGGTTTGTGGATGTTGAGGCTCTAGGAGCTTTGATACGACCTGACACGACCCTCGTCTCCATTATGGCAGTAAACAATGAAATTGGGTCTGTTCAGCCTATTGAGGCTATCTCAGAACTGTTGGCAGACAAGCCAACTATTTCCTTCCACGTTGATGCAGTTCAGGCACTCGCTAAGATTCCGACTGAAAAATATCTGACAGATCGAGTGGATTTTGCGACCTTTTCGAGTCATAAGTTTCATGGTGTCAGAGGTGTTGGCTTTGTCTATATCAAGTCTGGTAAGAAAATTACGCCTCTGTTGACTGGTGGTGGTCAGGAGCGAGACTATCGTTCGACAACTGAAAATGTGGCAGGGATTGCAGCGACAGCCAAGGCCCTCCGTTTGTCTATGGAAAAGTTAGATATCTTTACTAATAAGACAGGGCAGATGAAATCAGTCATTCGCCAAGCGCTTTTGGACTATCCAGATATTTTTATCTTTTCAGCTGAGAAAGACTTCGCCCCTCATATCCTGACTTTTGGAATCAAAGGTGTTCGTGGTGAAGTCAGCGTTCACGCCTTTGAAGACTATGATATTTTCATCTCCACAACCTCGGCTTGTTCATCCAAGGCTGGAAAACCTGCGGGGACCTTGATTGCCATGGGAGTGGACAAAGATAAGGCCCAGTCAGCTGTGCGTCTTAGTCTAGACCTTGAAAATGATATGAGTCAGGTCGAACAGTTTTTGACCAAGTTAAAATTAATTTACAATCAAACTAGAAAAGTAAGATAGGAGCATTCATGCAATATTCAGAAATTATGATTCGCTACGGAGAATTGTCAACTAAGGGTAAAAACCGTATGCGTTTTATCAATAAACTTCGCAATAATATTTCAGACGTTTTGTCTATCTATCCCCAAGTTAAGGTAACGGCAGATCGCGACCGTGCTCATGCTTACCTCAATGGAGCTGATTACACAGCAGTAGCAGAATCACTCAAACAAGTTTTTGGGATTCAAAATTTCTCCCCTGTATACAAGGTCGAAAAATCTGTAGAAGTTCTGAAGTCTTCTGTTCAAGAGATTATTAAAGATATCTACAAGGAAGGCATGACTTTCAAAATCTCTAGCAAGCGTAGCGACCACAACTTTGAACTCGACAGTCGTGAACTCAACCAAACACTTGGTGGAGCAGTATTCGAAGCTATTCCAAATGTCCAAGCTCAAATGAAAAATCCGGACATCAATCTTCAGGTGGAGATTCGTGAGGAAGCAGCTTATCTTTCCTATGAGACTATTCGAGGAGCAGGTGGTTTGCCAGTGGGTACTTCTGGTAAGGGTGTGCTCATGTTGTCAGGAGGGATTGACTCGCCTGTAGCAGGTTATCTATCCCTTAAACGTGGAGTAGATATTGAGGCCGTTCACTTTGCCAGCCCACCTTACACGAGTCCAGGTGCTCTCAAAAAAGCCCAAGATTTGACCCGTAAATTGACCAAGTTTGGTGGCAATATCCAGTTTATCGAAGTGCCTTTCACAGAGATTCAAGAGGAAATCAAGGCAAAGGCGCCAGAAGCCTATCTTATGACCTTGACACGTCGTTTTATGATGCGCATTACTGACCGTATCCGTGAGGTACGAAATGGTTTAATTATCATTAATGGGGAAAGTCTTGGCCAAGTAGCTAGCCAAACTTTGGAAAGCATGCAGACTATCAACGCTGTGACCAGCACTCCAATTATTCGTCCCGTGGTTACGATGGACAAGTTGGAAATCATTGACATTGCGCAGGAAATCGATACCTTTGAAATTTCAATCCAGCCGTTTGAGGACTGCTGTACTATTTTTGCGCCTGACCGTCCTAAGACAAATCCTAAGATAGAGAATGCAGAGCAGTATGAAAAACGGATGGATGTCGAAGGTTTGGTTGAGCGAGCAGTGGCAGGGATTATGATTACTGAAATCACTCCCCAGGTTGAAAAAGATGCTGTCGATGAGTTAATTGACAATCTCCTCTAATCAGAAAATCCAGAAGAATTTAGAATATTAAATGAAAAAAGTTAGTTATTTATCCTTAAAATGGACAATTACTGACTTTTTTTCTATTTTTATGGTATAATGAGATAAAATTTTGAATATAGAGAGTTTTCTGACAATGAATCATTCCTACTTTTACTTAAAAATGAAAGAACACAAACTCAAGGTTCCTTATACAGGAAAAGAGCGTCGTGTGCGTGTTCTCCTGCCAAAGGATTATGAGAAAGATACAGACCGTTTTTACCCTGTTGTTTACTTTCATGATGGGCAAAATGTCTTTTACAGCAAGGAGTCTTATATCGGGCACTCTTGGAAGATTATTCCGGCTATTAAGAGAAATCCTGACATCAGTCGCATGATTGTTGTAGCCATCGACAATGATGGTATGGGACGGATGAATGAGTACGCAGCTTGGAAGTTTCAAGAATCTCCTATTCCGGGCCAGCAGTTTGGCGGTAAGGGTGTGGAGTATGCTGAGTTTGTCATGGAAGTGGTCAAGCCTTTTATCGATGAAACCTATCGTACCAAAGCTGATCGCCAGCATACTGCTATGATTGGTTCGTCTCTAGGAGGCAATATTACCCAGTTTATCGGACTGGAATACCAAGACCGAATTGGTTGTCTAGGAGTCTTTTCATCTGCCAACTGGCTCCACCAAGAAGCCTTTAACCGCTACATCGAGCGTAAGAAATTGTCGCCTGAACAGCGCATTTTCATTTATGTAGGAACAGAAGAAGCAGACGATACGGACAAGACCTTGATGGCTGGCAATATCAAGCAAGCCTATATCGACTCGTCGCTTCGCTATTACCATGATTTAATTGCAGGTGGAGTACACTTGGGTAATCTTGTCTTGAAAGTTCAGTCTGGTGCCATCCATAGTGAGATTCCATGGTCGGAAAATTTACCAGACTGTCTCCGATTTTTTGCAGAGAAATGGTAAGTTAAGAAAGGAGAAAGCCAATGCATATTGAAAACCTCAGCCACTGGAGTGGTCACCTCAACCGTGAAATGTACCTCAACCGTTATGGACACGCTGGGATTCCAGTTGTTGTCTTTGCTTCATCGGGTGGGAGCCATAATGAATACTATGATTTTGGCATGATTGATGCCTGTGCTTCCTTTATCGAAGAAGGCCGTGTTCAGTTCTTTACTCTCTCCAGCGTTGATAGTGAGAGCTGGTTGGCTACTTGGAAAAATGGTCATGACCAGGCGGAGATGCATCGCGCTTACGAACGCTATGTGATTGAGGAAGCCATTCCTTTTATCAAGCACAAGACAGGTTGGTTTGACGGTATGATGACGACGGGTTGCTCGATGGGGGCCTACCATGCACTCAATTTCTTCCTCCAGCATCCAGATGTCTTTACCAAGGTGATTGCTCTCAGCGGTGTTTACGACGCGCGTTTCTTTGTCGGCGATTACTACAATGACGATGCCATCTATCAAAACTCGCCTGTAGACTATATCTGGAATCAGAATGACGGATGGTTTATCGATCGTTACCGTCAGGCGGAGATTGTCGTCTGTACGGGCCTCGGTGCCTGGGAACAAGACGGTCTACCATCTTTCTACAAGCTCAAAGAAGCCTTTGACAAGAAACAAATCCCTGCCTGGTTTGCTGAGTGGGGACATGATGTTGCCCATGACTGGGATTGGTGGCGTAAACAAATGCCTTATTTCCTTGGTCACATGAATCTATAAAAGGAGTTGCCTATGAATTATCTTGTTATTTCACCCTACTATCCACAAAACTTTCAACAGTTTACCATCGAGCTAGCTAATAAAGGCATCACCGTTTTGGGAATTGGTCAGGAGCCTTACGAACAATTAGATGAACCTTTGCGCAATAGCCTAACCGAGTATTTCCGTGTGGACAATCTTGAGAACATAGACGAAGTCAAACGTGCAGTTGCCTTTCTTTTCTACAAGCACGGTCCTATCGACCGCATCGAGTCCCACAATGAATACTGGCTTGAGCTGGACGCAACACTCAGAGAACAATTCAATGTCTTTGGTGTCAAACCAGAGGATCTCAAAAAGACTAAGTTTAAGTCTGAAATGAAAAAACATTTCCAAAAGGCAGGAGTACCTGTTGTTCCGGGAGCAGTGATTAAAACAGAGACCGATGTAGCTCAGGCTGTGGAGGAGATCGGTTTACCATTGATTGCCAAACCAGACAACGGTGTGGGAGCAGCAACAACCTTTAAGCTTGAGACAGAAGAAGATGTAAATCACTTCAAGGCTGAATGGGACCATTCAACCGTTTATTTCTTTGAAAAATTTGTCACTTCTAGCGAAATCTGTACCTTTGACGGACTAGTGGACAAGGACGGTAAGATTGTCTTTTCAACGACTTTTGACTACGCCCATACACCACTGGATCTCATGCTTTACAAGATGGATAATGCCTATTATGTTCTCAAGGATATGGATCCAAAATTGCGTAAGTATGGTGAAGCCATTGTCAAGGAATTTGGCATGAAGGAGCGTTTTTTCCATATCGAATTCTTCCGTGAGGGAGATGACTATATCGCTATTGAGTATAATAACCGTCCGGCAGGTGGTTTTACCATTGATGTTTACAATTATGCCCACTCTTTTGACCTCTACCGAGGTTATGCGGCTATCGTAGCAGGAGAGCCATTCCCTGGTTCATATTTTGAACCCCTCTATTGCTTGGCGACTGCTCGGCGTTTAAGTTCTCATTATGTATACTCAGAAGAGGAGTTACTAGCTAAATACCAAGGAGGTTTTAAGGCTAAGAAAATCATGCCAGCAGCCTTTGCAGAGTTACAAGGAGATATCCTCTATATGTTGACAACTCCAAGTCGTGAGGAGCTGGATCAGATGTTAGCAGACTTTGGTCAACGTCAAGAGTAAGGAATAGGATGAAAGGAGTTTGACTTCTTTTGTCCTTTTCTTAAAGATAAGTTAAATAAAGCGTTTTCCAGAGATTCTTTTAGAAAATCGGTTGCTAAAAGGCCTAAAAATTGATAGAATAAGGATTGTCTAAAAAAATTAAGGAGAATCTATCAAATGGATTTTACATGGGCTATTAAATATGCCACTGAATTTTTGGGAACTGCCATTCTGATCATTCTTGGTAATGGTGCAGTTGCTAACGTTGAACTTAAAGGTACGAAAGGTCACCAAAGTGGCTGGCTCGTTATCGCGGTTGGTTACGGTATGGGGGTTATGATCCCAGCCTTGATGTTCGGTAATGTATCTGGGAACCACATCAACCCAGCCTTCACACTTGGACTTGCTGTGAGTGGACTTTTCCCTTGGGGACAAGTACCATATTATATCCTTGCGCAAGTTTTAGGAGCGATTTTTGGTCAAGCTATGGTTGTTGCAACTCACCGTCCTTACTACTTGAAAACAGAGAATTCTAATAACATTTTGGGTACTTTCTCAACGATTTCAAATGTTGATCACGGTACAAAAGAATCACGTTTCGCAGCAAGTGTAAATGGTTTTATCAATGAGTTTGTCGGTTCGTTTGTTCTGTTCTTTGCAGCCCTAGGAATGACTAAAAACTTTTTTGGTGCGGAAGTAATGCAATACATGAAGCAAATGGCAACGCAGGCTAATCAAACAGTTGACTTTTCTGAATTAGCTATTAAGGCTCAAATAGCACCACACACAGCAGCAGGTCTTTCAGTTGCTCATTTAGGACTTGGTTTCCTAGTAATGGCCTTGGTAACTTCACTCGGTGGACCTACTGGACCTGGTTTGAACCCAGCTCGTGACTTTGGACCACGTCTTCTTCATGAACTCCTTCCAAAATCAGTTCTTGGTCAACACAAGGGTGATTCAAAATGGTGGTATGCATGGGTTCCGGTTGTAGCTCCAATTGCAGCGGGAATTGCAGCAGTAGCACTATTCAAACTACTTTACCTATAAGAAACGAAACTGGGGAAACCCAGTTTTTTTCTTGGAAAATTTTCTAATTTAAACAAATATGGCTTGTAAAATATTCTAAAATCCTTTAAAATAAAAGAGTTGGAGGAACTTATGGATGTGAATGAGATTGTTCGGATCATTCCGACTTTGAAAGTTAATAATCGAAAATTAAATGAGATATTTTATATTGAAACTCTAGGAATGAAACCCTTACTAGAAGAGTCTGCCTTTCTTTCATTAGGCGACCAGACGGGTACGGAGAGATTGATTTTAGAAGAGGCTCCAAGCATGCGAACTCGCAGAGTTGAAGGACTTAAGAAGCTAGCTAGGCTCTTGATAAAGGTTGAGGATCCTTCCGAAATCGAGGCCCTTCTTTCTCAAATGAAGTCTCTTCCTCGCTTGTTTAAAGGAAGTCGTGGATATGCTTTTGAGATTGTTTCTCCTGAAGAGGATGTGATCCTTGTTCATGCAGAAAATGATATAAGAGATTTGGTTCCACTGGAAACTGTTCCTGAATTTTATTCAAATACAGGTATAAAATACTTGAGCCAATTTGAGGTTTCTATGGAGTTGCGTTTGCCTGAGGGGACAGAGAGCTTACTTGATCCTGAAGGAGTAGCGCAAGTAATCACTTTTACTAAAGGGCAAGGACTAGATTTGGCTGTTGAAAACAATGTCACTTGGGACTTGACGATGTTGAAATTTTTAGTAAGAAATTTTGATCTAACCAGTCTTCGTCAGAAATTTGAAAAGACAGGCTACTTTGTCCCTAAGTCTGAAAAATTCTTCCTGGGTAAAGATACCAATAACATTGAATTGTGGTTTGAAGAAGCATGAAGTTGGAAAAAATTCTAAGAAAAATAGAAAATCAAATCGAGGCAGGGATTTATCCCGGGGCCTCTTTTGCGTATTATAAGGATGGTGAATGGAAAGAGTCTTATCTAGGATTGAGTGATCCAGAACGGGGCTTGAAAACAGAGAGCGGTTTGGTTTATGATCTGGCTAGTGTGAGTAAAGTCGTGGGAGTAGGGACGGTTCTCATCTTCTTGTGGAAGCAGGGCAAATTCGATATTGATCGACCGGTAACGGATTTTTTACCGGAGTGTGATTACCCAGATATTACCATACGACAACTTCTGACCCATGCTACAGACCTGGACCCCTTTATTCCTAATCGGGACCTCTTGACTGCCCCTGAATTAAAAGAAGCCATGTTTCACCTCAACAGACGAAGTCAGTCTGCTTTCTTATACTCAGATGTTCACTTTTTACTCTTGGGCTTTGTTTTGGAAAAAATCTTTAACCAAGATTTAGATCAGATTATAGAAGAACAAGTTTTGAAACCATGGGGGATGACGGGAACCAAGTTTGGTCCCGTTGAGGCTGCTGTACCAACAGTGAGAGGAGTGGGGGCCGGAAAGGTTCACGATCCCAAAGCCCGTCTTTTAGGGAAGCACGCTGGAAGTGCTGGTTTGTTTTCGACTGTTAAGGATTTACAGATCTTTCTGGAACATTACTTGAAAGATGAGTTTGCTGTAGATTTGAGCCGAAATTTTTCTCCTTTAGATGATAAGGAGCGTTCCCTAGCCTGGAATCTGGAAGGAGCTTGGCTCGACCATACGGGTTATACAGGTACCTTTATTATGTGGAATCGGGAGAAGCAGGAAGCTGCCATCTTTCTGTCCAATCGAACGTATGAAAAGGATGAGCGTGCCCAGTGGATAGTTGACCGAAATCAAGTGATGGAAATGATTCGTCAAGAGGAGTAGGGAGAAGCATGTCAAAAACCGTAAAAGGAACTCTGTATACAGTAGTGGCAGGGATTGCTTGGGGTTTGTCTGGAACCAGTGGCCAATACCTGATGGCACACGGGATTTCTGCTCTAGTCTTGACCAATCTGCGGCTTATCATTGCAGGTTTGGCACTGGTAGTCTTATCCTATATGACTGCAAAGGATAAACTCTATGCTTTTTTAAAAGACAGAAAAAGTCTTTTATCTCTGCTGTTGTTTGCCTTGTTTGGACTTTTCTTAAACCAGTTTGCCTATCTTTCTGCCATTCAGGAAACCAATGCTGGCACGGCGACAGTTCTCCAGTATGTATGCCCCGTTGGGATCTTGGTTTATACTTGTATCAAGGACAAGGTGGCGCCTACTCTGGCTGAGATTATTTCGATTGGTTTAGCAATTGGAGGAACGTTTCTTATCGCGACGCATGGGGAACTTGACCAGTTGTCTGTCACACTTGCTGGACTTTTCTGGGGCCTCTTTTCTGCCCTAACCTATGCCCTCTATATTATCCTTCCCATCGCTTTGATTAAGAAATGGGGCAGTATTTCGGTGATTGGTGTCGGGATGGTTATTTCTGGTGTAGTGACTCTTCCCTTCACAGGAGTCTTACAGGCCAGCATACCGACTAGCTTAGATTTTCTCTTTGCATTTGCTGGGATTATCATCATCGGAACGGTTTTTGCCTATACAGCTTTTCTAAAAGGAGCTAGTCTGATAGGCCCTGTTAAGTCTAGTTTATTAGCTTCTATAGAGCCAATTTCAGCCGTTTTCTTTGCCTTTCTGATTATGGAGGAACAGTTTTATGCGATTGATTTTGTCGGTATGGCTATGATTTTACTAGCCGTGACCATTATTTCTTTGAAAGATTTACTGCTGGAAAATAAAGAGTAAGTAATAAAAAATCCACTCAATCGAGTGGATTTTTTGTGTATGGATGATTAGTCTTTATTTTCGTGTGGCAAAATCAAGTTCAAGATAATTCCTGTCATAGCTGATAGAGCAGTACCTGAAAGTGTAACTGGGCCGAGTTTGAGGATGGCTCCACCAAGTCCAAGTACCAACATGGCACTAGCGATGATGAGGTTACGCATTTGGCTGAAGTCAACGCGCTCTTTAATCAAAACTTTTAGCCCGTTACTGGCGATAACTCCGTAGAGAAGGATGGACATGCCACCAAGCACAGCACTTGGGATTGTTGAAATCAAGGCAGTGAATTTACCAAGGAAGCTAAGAGCAATGGCGATGAAGGCCGCGTTACGGATAACAGAGACAGAAGCGATACGAGTCATCCCGATAACCCCTGTATTTTCGCCGTAAGTCGTATTAGCTGGTCCACCGAGGAAGGCTGATACAGATGTCGCGATCCCGTCACCGAGAAGAGTACGGTGAAGTCCTGGTTCTTTCAGGAATTGACGGCCACAGATTTGGCTCAAAACTGTGTGGTCTCCGATGTGTTCTGAAATTGTTACGATAGCGATAGGCAAGATGGCGATTGTTTCAGGACCGAAGTATAAGTTGTACTCTTTAAAGGCTCCACCTGTACTAAATGGCAAGTAGAAACCAGGAATTTCAAACCAGTTGGCTTGAAGAACAGGAGTGAAGTCAACTAATCCAAGAACTAGGGCAAATAGGTATCCACCGATGATGGCAAAGAGGAAAGGAATGATACGGAGGAACCCTTTTCCTTTTGTATTGATAAAGGCTGCAATCAAGAACGTCACGACGGCTACAAGAGCATTTTTCCAGTTTCCATCTGCCACAAGTCCAGCATTCGTTACAGCAGAACCAGCAAGACCAAGACCGATAACGATGATCATAGGTCCGATAATGATTGGTGGCAAGAGTTTGTCAATCCATTTCGTACCAGCAAAGCGAATACTTGTTGCGACAATGACATAAATCAAACCAGTCAGGATAACCCCTGTTTGAGCAGCAGAGACGTCACCACCCATTTCTTTCATAGCAAGGGACATAGCTGTGATAAAGGCAAAGGATGATCCGAGATAGACTGGAACTCTAAAACCAGTTGCGATCATGTAGATGAGTGTTCCAACACCTGAAGCAAAAAGGGCAACAGATACAGGCATTCCCAAAATCAAGGGTACCAAGATGGTCGCACCAAACATGGCGAAAACGTGTTGGAAGCTGAGGAGGATACCTTTCCCAGCCGAAGGACGTTGGTCAACGTCTAGTAACAAGTCAACAGTTGATTCCTGTTTCATAAAAACCTCACTTTTGGGCATCAAAAAAGAGCCCATTATTTTACAGCAATAGGCCCTCAGAGTATGACTTCATTAAAAAGAGGATGATCTCATTCTCAAAGAATTTCATATATTTCTGCGTCTTCGTCACCTCACGGGATGACATTAAAAACCTTTGCTTGTGATAGTATAGCAGAAAAAAATGATTTTGTAAATCATTTTTTCCCGAGCCTAGAAATGTGAGAGCGAGGTTGATTTTGTAAATCATTTTTTCCCGAGCCCATAAATGCGAGAGAGAGGCAGATTTTGTAAATTGTTTTATGAACTTTAAACAAGGGCACACCATTGTTTAAAGCGGGCGTTTATTGGGCATGCCAGGCTTTCTTGGGTACTTGTTAGGCGTCTCCTTTTTCTTTTCGACCACAGTGATGTAGCGCGGATCTCCATTTGGTAGGGCATAGCTGAGGTTGTCCTCTACCTTGCTAAAGAGGAGGTTGAGAGCGTTCTTGGATTCCAGCAATTCCTCAGGCGCATTGCTGGCCTTAAGTGCCAATAGTTTTCCGCCGACTTTAAGGTAGGGAATGGTCAACTCAGATAAGACTTGCATACGGGCAACAGCACGAGCCGTCACTATATCAAACTGAGCACGGAAGTTCTTGTCTTGAGCAAAGTCTTCTGCCCGTCCATGGTAGAAGTGAACTCCGTCCAAATTCAGCTCCTGAGCCAATAGTTGGAGGAAGTTGATGCGCTTATTTAGCGAATCAATGATGGTCACATCTAACTGAGGATAGAGGATTTTCATAGGAAGACTAGGAAATCCTGCCCCAGCTCCGATATCAAGAAGTTTGATATTCTCATTTTGGATCAAGCCTTGTAGGATGGGTGCAATCGAATCATAAAAGTGTTTAAGGTAGACTTCTTCTTTGTCTGTAATAGCGGTCAGGTTAATCTTTTCATTCCATTCTACCAAGAGTTCAAAATAGCGTTCAAATTGGTTCTTTTGCTGGTCAGAAAGTGGAAGATTTTGCTCAGCGAGCAGGCTGTAAAATGTTTCTGGTTTCATAGTAGTTTCCTTCTCTAGTATCATCTTATTTTACCATATTCATTAAAATTTTGATATACTGGTAGTAATCTAAAAGCAGAAAGGAATAAGATTATGACTTGGATTATTCTTGGAGTTTTGGCTCTGATTGTTATTTTTGTGATTGTTAGCTATAACGGTTTGGTTAAAAATCGTATGCAAACCAAGGAGGCTTGGAGCCAGATCGATGTTCAGTTGAAGCGTCGTAATGATCTCCTCCCAAACTTGATTGAAACAGTCAAAGGCTATGCGAAATATGAAGGTTCTACCTTGGAAAAAGTGACAGAACTTCGTAGACAGGTAGCCACAGCAACTTCGCCAGCTGAAGCGATGAAGGCCAGTGATGCCCTTACCCGCCAGATTTCTGGTATCTTTGCAGTAGCAGAGAATTACCCAGACTTGAAAGCTAGCGCTAACTTTATCAAATTGCAAGAAGAGTTGACCAATACAGAAAATAAAATTTCTTACTCCCGCCAACTCTACAACAGTGTTGTCAGCAACTACAATGTAAAACTTGAAAGCTTTCCAAGTAACATCATCGCAGGACTATTTGGCTTTAAATCTGCAGACTTCCTTCAAACACCTGAAGAGGAAAAGGCAGTTCCTAAAGTTGACTTTAGCGGTTTAGGTGACTAAGATGTTGTTTGATCAAATTGCGAGCAATAAACGAAAAACTTGGATTTTATTGCTGGTTTTCTTCCTACTCTTGACCTTGGTTGGTTATGCGGTTGGTTATCTCTTCATGCGCTCAGGTCTTGGGGGTATGATAATTGCCTTGATTATCGGTCTTATCTACGCTCTGACCATGATCTTTCAATCAACAGAGATTGTCATGTCTATGAATGGGGCGCGTGAGGTTGATGAGCAAACAGCACCAGACCTCTACCATGTAGTGGAAGATATGGCCATGGTCGCTCAGATTCCCATGCCGCGTGTTTTCATCATTGAGGATTCTTCTTTAAATGCCTTTGCGACAGGATCCAACCCGCAGAATGCGGCAGTTGCGGCTACTTCGGGTCTCCTAGCCATCATGAATCGTGAGGAGCTAGAAGCGGTCATGGGTCATGAAGTCAGTCATATCCGAAACTACGATATCCGCATTTCGACCATTGCTGTCGCCCTTGCCAGTGCCATTACCCTTCTATCTAGTATGGCAGGACGGATGATGTGGTGGGGTGGCGCAGGTCGAAGACGGAGCGATAATGATCGTGATGGAAATGGTTTGGAGATTATCATGCTTGTTATCTCTCTCTTAGCCATTGTTCTAGCACCTCTCGCAGCAACCTTGGTACAACTAGCCATTTCCCGTCAGAGGGAATTTCTGGCGGATGCATCTAGTGTAGAGCTGACTCGCAATCCTCAAGGGATGATCAATGCTTTGCGCAAGTTGGACAATAGCGAGCCAATGCATCACCATGTAGATGATGCCAGCAGCGCTCTGTATATCAATGATCCCAAGAAAGGTGGCGGACTCCAAAAACTATTTTACACCCACCCACCTATCTCAGAACGAATTGAGCGTTTGAAACATATGTAGAAAAAATGGCTCTTTGTCAACTGTAGTGGGTTGAAGAAAAGCTAAAATAAGCTCCATAATATCCATAGGGGATTTACCCACTACAAATATTATAGAGCCGAAAAATATTTGAAGCAGGTAGATAGAAGAAATCACCTGCTTTTTTCTCGTCTTTTGAAAATGATGGACATTTTGAGGATAGTATAGTTGATGAGGGTTTTGACGTAGATAAAAACGTTCAGACACAGAGGATGATTGAGGCAGTGCGAGATGCACTATCAAAATTAAATGATGAAGAAAGAGAAATCATTGATAGACTTTATTTCAATGATGAAACTATTCGTTTGGTGGCTGAAATGAAAAAAATATCTCATCCAGCTCTCATAAAGAGAAGAAATAAGATATTGGAAAAGCTAAGAGAGTTGCTGAAAGAATTTAGATAGTAATGAGAAGAAGCGGGAAAAAAATTTTTGTCTGCTTCTTTTTAGATATTGCAATGTTTTAACTGTTATGCTATAATAATAACAGTTAAAACACAAATAACAGTAGGGGGTTGATGATGAATATACAGATAAATAATTCCAGTGATGAACCAATATATCTGCAAATAAAAAATCAAATTAAAGCACAAATCATTTCTGGAGATTTGAAAGTGGGAGAACAACTACCTTCGATAAGATTCTTAGCGAAAGAAATAAGAGTAAGTATGTTAACTGCAAAAAGAGCTTTTGATGAATTAGAGTTAGACGGGTTTATAAATTCGGTACAAGGAAAAGGTAATTTTGTTGCAGCACAAAATAAAGAACTAATTCGAGAAGAATACTTAAAGAAAATTGAATCGAAGCTTCAAGAAGTAGTTGAACTTTCAGAAATTGCAGATGTATCCAGTGATGAATTGATAAAAATGTTAAAGAGTTATGTGGAGGGTGAATATGAGTAAATATGCTATTGAAATTAAAGATTTAGTAAAAACATTTGACAGTTTTAAACTAGGACCGGTAAATCTTACTATTCCGAAAGGAACAATAGTTGGATATATCGGACAGAATGGAGCTGGTAAAAGTACAACTATAAAATTGTTACTTGGGCTTTTAAGAAAAGACTCTGGCGATATAAGACTTTTAGATGAGGAAAATCCTAATAGTGTTGAACTGAAAGATAAACTTGGAGTGGTATTTGATGATTTGTTAGTGCCGGAAGAAATGACATTAATCGATGTTGAAAAGTTTTGTCATAGAGTTTATTCAAAATGGGATAAAAAGCAGTTTTATGGATTCGTTGAAAAATTCAATTTACCACATAAAAAGATGATTAAAAACTATTCTCGTGGTATGAAAATGAAACTTTCAATGGCTGTTGCTTTATCTCACAATGCTGAACTTTTGATTTTAGATGAAGCAACAAGTGGGCTTGACCCAATTGTAAGAGAGGAAATCTTGGATTTGTTATTAGATTTTATGCAAGATGAAAATCATACAATTCTTATTTCTTCCCATATTTTATCTGACTTAGAAAAAGTGGCAGATTACATTGCTTTTATTCACAATGGAAAAATCTTATTTATGGAAACAAAAGATGAGTTAAAAGAAAACTACGGTATATGTACTTTATCCAATGAAGAAGTAAATAACATTGATGAAGAAGCCATTGTAGGAAGAAGAATACATTCTTTTGGGCAAGAGTTACTTGTTAAAAAGAGTCTTGTACCTGATGGTATCAAGTTACAAAAACCGTCAATTGAGGATATTATGATTTACTTTGTGAAAGGAGTGAGACAATAATGACATCATTAATTTTGAAAGATATAGCAACTTTAAAAAAGACATTATTATTAACGGTTACTATCAGTATTGCACTGGCTGTATATGGAATTTATGAAAATGAATTGTTTATGGTTCCGTTAATATGTGTAATGATTCCGCTCATACTTACTGCAATCGCCTTTGGCTATGATACAAAATCAAATTTCGAACAGTTTGCATTTTCGATGCCAATAAAAAAGAGCAGTTATGTGTTGAGCAAGCTTCTCTTTGCATTTGCCTTTGGTTTGGTCGGTTCATTCTGCATTTTTGTACTGTTGATGACAAAAAATCAAATGTCATTGGATAATATAGTGTTTATTGCTTTAATTACATTAGTTGCTAGTATACTTATGTCTGCCATTCAATTACCATTTATTCTTAAATATGGTGCTGAAAAGGGTAGACTCATTATGGTAATCACTTATTTCTTAATATTTGCTTTATCAACACTGTTAAAAGAAAAGTCGGATTTTCTTGCAGAACTAATGGAGATTTTTAGTAAAAATTCTATATCAATTATTTGCTTAGGAATTTTAGTTGTAAGCATATTAATCATAGGGCTTGCAGTAAAATTGTCCGTTATGATTATGGAGAAAAAAGAATACTAGTTATAAATTATTTAATTTGTAGTTAAGTGGCAGAGATGGAAAAACAATTTTTTCCTTAATTGTCAAGTCAAGTGCAACAAAGTTGTTCTTCTGATTAAGTTAGTATCTTTCAAGCTGTTTGAGTTAGCTCAAGCAGCCCAAAGAATCCAGAGTTCGCCTCTGGATTTTTCTATGTTCAAAAGTTATAAATCCTGTAAATCAACGACTTCAAAACCATGTTCTGTCAAACGATAGATGGCCCTACAGACCTCTTTTAAGAAACGTCTGTCATGTGACACAGTGACCAGACCACCTGGATAGGAGGCAAAGAGTTTTCTGATTTCAGGTTGAGAAGTGGGAGAAAAGTTTCGTGTAGGCTCATCCAGAAGGACAAAGTTTGGTTTGCGCAAGACTAAATCCAAAAGTAGAAGTTTACCCTGTTGACCGCCAGATAGGGAGCGGATTTGGTGCTGCATCTCTGGATAGCTGAAATTGAGACTGGCTAGGTGGGATTGGATTTTCTGTAGTTCCTCTTTTTCCCCAGTTTTGCTGAGATAGGCTACTGGAGATAGATCCAATTGCAGTTTTTTATGGTAATCTTGTGGCATAAAACCAAGAGAAATTTCTCTTTTGTTGCTTAGGAGTTGTTGTAACTTGCATAACAGAGTTGATTTCCCAACACCATTTGGCCCGATGATACCGATTTTATCTTGGCCACGGATCGTTAGTCGTAACTCCTGAGCTAAAATGCGCTTGCCAATGGACAAATTTTCTTTTTCCAGTTGGATTAAGACTTTAGAAGCCGGTAATGGTTGGACGTCTGAAAAGAAAAGTTGGATTTGTTCCTCGTCAAGTGGCTTTTGGGTCATGGACTGGACTTCCTTTTCAAAGCGTTTTTCTTGAGAGAGTACATTTTTCATCTTTTTAGCCAATAGGCGACCAGCAGTACTGTCTTTGGTAGCTCGAAGTGCAGTTTCTACATTTTGCTTAACTCGGCGATGTTTTTCTATGGTTTTGTCATAGGCTCTCTGGTCGTTAGCAGCTTGCTGACTTTGTCTGGCAAAACTAGCCTTTCTCTGCTCACTATAGCGATTATAGTCTAAATGCTCGACTAGCGTTTCCGCTTCTTTTCGATGCTTGACCAGTCGCAAGTGGACAATAGTATCTGCCATTTGAGAAAGAAAGTCTTCATCATGGGAAATGAAAATAACAGTTTGCCTAATCTTTCGAATCTGACCTTTTAGCCAATCAACCGTCTCAAGGTCTAGGTCATTTGAAGGTTCATCTAAAAATAGAATCTCAAAGGGTTTGGCTAATTCATGTATGAGCTGAATTTTCAAAGCCTCGCCCCCTGATAGACTGCCAATTTCTTGATCGCTAGCAAAACGGTCGCTATCAAAGTGCAACTCCTCCGCCAAACGATAAAGAATACTGTAGTCTAAATCAGCAGAATCCAAAAAGAAGTAGTCATGTAGAGTTTTCTTTTTCAGGTCCTCAGCTAGTTTTTGAGGAATGTAGGCCAGTGATTGAAGGTCAGACTGAATGTCGCCCTTGATAGTAAAATCAGGTAATGCTTCCCCCATTAAAGCTCGTAGTAAAGTCGATTTGCCATTTCCTTCTTCACCAATAATAGCAACCTTTTCCCCGTCTTGGATAGTCATGGTTAGGTCAGATACAAGATCTCGTAGATCTTTGTTTTGCGTGATGGTTAGATGATTGATTTTTATCATATTGTTACCCTTTCTAGAATGTCGATAGTGCATAACAAAAAGCTCTACTTTACCTAGTAGAGCCCAAAGTCACTGTCAAAACTCTATTATCCTCGTTGAAAAACTCGTCAAACTAGCTTGGAGTTGCCTAACCCAACCCAAGAGGAGAATAGCTTTCTAGTTTTTTGAATTTCAATGAGGACAAGATACTAGAAAATCTAGTATAAAAAGAGCACACAAAAAGAGACAAAAACAAGATCTACTAAATAAAGATTCTTTATTTGATAGACTTAGCTGTTCATGTCTCCCTTACCTCCGAGTATTAGTACCTCTATCCTATACTTTTCAGGAAATTTTGTCAATAGAAAACAGGAAATTCTAGTTTTTATACTCAATGAAAATCAAAGGGCAAACTAGGAAGCGATCCGAAGGCTATACTTGAGTACGGCAAGGCGAAGATGACGTGGTTTGAAGAGATTTTCGAAGAGTATCAGAATCCAAAAACAGGTCCATAGAGAGTCAGTACGTGTTTGACATGCTGGTAATGGAACTTGTCATAGTTGCGCCAAGCAGCACGAGCTTGATCGTTTAGTTTTAGGTTCCCTAGTCCAATCAGAAGACTGGTACGTTGGTAAAATTTCTCGAGGTCGATTAAGATACTGTTGTCCAGCTTTTCTGCTTTTTTTAGTTCCTTAAGAGTAGTGTTCAGTAGCTCTTGCAGTCGAAGATCATCGGCTGTTCCTTGTTTACAGCTTTGGTAGCTTTTATTTAACTCGGAAAGGAGTTGGTAAGCTTCAGTGATGAGTGCTTTGTCTTCCATATGAGCATCCTCCTTGCTCTGATGTATTCTTGCCTATAGTATAGCACTAAATAGAAAATATGTCATAGTAAATATGTTAAAAAATGAGGTTTTAATATCAAAGTTTGGAAAGCTGATTTATAGCCTTTTCATGGTATAATCAAGTGAGTACATCTTTATGGAGGAAATATGAAGTTAAATATTCAAGAAATTCGTAAGCAACCTGAAGGCCTGCATTTTGAACAAGCTTTAGACCTTGCCGCAGAGCTGCGTGCACGTAATCAAGAAATTTTAGATGTCAAAGATATCCTTGCTGTTGGGAAGGTGCAGTACGAAGACCGTCTGTATTTCTTAGACTATCAGTTGTCTTATACTATTGTTCTAGCTTCAAGTCGCAGTATGGAGCCAGTTGAGTTAGTTGAATCTTATCCAGTAACGGAAGTTTTCATGGAAGGAGCGACCAACCAACTGGACCAGGAAGTTCTAGACGATGACTTAGTTTTGCCTATCGAAAATGGGGAAATCGACCTTGCTGAGAGCGTAGCAGATAATATCTTGCTCAATATTCCAATCAAGGTCTTGACGGCAGAAGAAGAGGCTGGCCAAGGTTTTGTGTCAGGGAATGACTGGCAAATCATGACTGAGGAAGAATACCAGGCCCAACAAGCAGTCAAGAAAGAAGAAAATAGTCCTTTTGCAGGTTTACAAGGACTATTTAATGGAGACGAGTAGATGGTTTTATCCAAGAAACGTGCTCGTCATGTCATAGAGGAAATTATTGCCCTTTTTCCAGATGCTAAGCCTAGTCTTGATTTTACCAATCATTTTGAACTCTTGGTTGCAGTGATGTTGTCAGCCCAGACCACAGATGCCGCAGTAAATAAGGCCACACCAGGCCTCTTTGCAGCCTTTCCAACGCCTCAAGCCATGTCTGTCGCGACTGAAAGTGAAATTGCCTCACATATTTCCCGTCTAGGACTGTATCGAAATAAGGCTAAATTTCTTAAAAAATGTGCCCAACAGTTACTAGACGATTTTGATGGTCAAGTGCCTCAGACTAGAGAGGAATTAGAAAGTCTAGCTGGTGTTGGTCGTAAAACAGCAAATGTAGTACTGAGTGTGGGGTTTGGAATTCCTGCTTTTGCAGTGGACACCCATGTGGAGCGTATCTGTAAGCATCACGATATCGTTAAAAAATCAGCAACGCCACTTGAAGTAGAAAAACGTGTCATGGACGTCCTGCCACCAGAAGAGTGGTTAGCAGCCCACCAGGCCATGATTTACTTTGGACGAGCTATCTGTCATCCCAAAAATCCAGAATGTGACCACTATCCCCAATTATATGATTTTAGTAATGTTTAAGGGGGGCTCTGAAAAAGTTTTTGCTTGATTTTAAGGGTGCTTTGTGCTATAGTAAATGATAACTAAATAGTCCTTTAAACCTGTCCCGTGAGGCAGGCAAGGAGCGCGATAAAGTAGAAGGGTGAAGTCTATACTGTTTACAGTTGGGCTCGCTTGACTATACATTTCAAGTCTCCTTGCAGAAGGAGACTTTTCTTTTTGGAGGTTTGTCATGAAGACAAAAGAAGTTGTAGACGAATTGACTGTCAAACGAGCGATTACGCGAATTACTTATGAAATTATCGAGCGCAATAAAGATTTGAATAAGATTATCCTAGCTGGGATAAAAACGCGTGGTGTTTTCATCGCTCATCGTATCAAAGAACGCTTGGAGCAGTTGGAAAATATCACTGTTCCTGTTGTGGAATTGGACACCAAACCTTTCCGTGATGATGTTAAAAGCGGAGAAGATACTTCTTTGATTTCTGTTGATGTGACAGACCGTGAAGTTATCTTGGTGGATGATGTGCTTTATACAGGTCGTACCATCCGTGCTGCTATCGATAACATTGTCGGACATGGTCGTCCTGCGCGCGTGAGTCTTGCGGTGCTAGTAGATCGTGGACATAGAGAATTGCCAATCCGTCCAGATTACGTTGGGAAAAATATCCCAACCAGTCGTTCTGAAGAAATCATCGTAGAGATGACAGAACTTGATGGCCAAGACAGAGTTCTGATTACTGAAGAAGCTTAGAAAGCTGAAGGAGTAGCCATGTCAGAAAATCAACAAGCATTGAACCATGTGGTTTCCATGGAAGACCTCACTGTTGATCAAGTGATGAAATTGATCAAACGAGGGATTGAGTTTAAAAACGGAGCCCAGCTTCCTTATGAAGACCATCCGATTGTTTCCAATCTTTTCTTTGAGGATTCTACACGGACGCATAAATCCTTTGAAGTGGCAGAGATTAAGCTAGGGCTGGAGCGACTGGACTTTGATGTGAAGACCAGCTCAGTAAACAAGGGTGAGACACTGTATGACACAATCCTAACCTTGTCTGCGCTTGGTGTAGATGTCTGCGTGATTCGCCACCCAGAGGTCGATTATTACAAAGAATTGATTGCAAGTCCAACCATTACGACTTCCATTATCAATGGTGGAGATGGTTCAGGTCAACACCCTAGTCAGAGCCTGCTTGATTTGATGACCATTTATGAGGAATTTGGTCACTTTGAGGGTCTCAAGGTTGCTATTGCAGGTGACTTGGATCATTCACGTGTTGCCAAATCCAATATGCAAATTTTGAAACGCTTGGGTGCTGAACTTTTCTTTGCAGGACCTGAGGAATGGAGAAGTCAAGAGTTTGCGGACTATGGACAGTTTGTAACTATTGATGAGATTGTTGATCAGGTGGATGTTTTGATGTTACTACGAGTTCAACATGAACGCCATGATAGTGGTGCAGTCTTTTCAAAAGAAGACTACCATGCCCAACATGCTTTGACTCAAGAACGTTATGATCGTTTGAAAGAAACAGCAATCATTATGCATCCGGCTCCAGTCAATCGGGATGTGGAAATTGCTGACCACTTGGTTGAAGCACCAAAATCACGGATTGTCCAACAAATGACCAATGGAGTCTTTGTTCGAATGGCAATCTTAGAATCCGTACTGGCGAGTAGAAACGCCAACTAAAACACAGGACGTTAAAAGACGCCAGTGAGCGTCCACGAGAGGTGAAAATATGACAAAAAGACTTCTAGTATTAGAAGATGGCACAGTTTTTGAAGGCAAGGCCTTCGGAGCAGATATTGATGTAACAGGCGAAATCGTCTTTAACACAGGTATGACCGGCTACCAAGAGTCCATTACAGACCAGTCTTATAATGGACAAATCTTGACCTTTACTTATCCTTTGGTGGGAAATTATGGAATTAATCGTGATGATTACGAGTCCATTATTCCGACTTGTAAGGGAGTTGTCGTTTTTGAAGAAGCACGTCGAGCTAGCAACTGGCGCAACCAAATGACCTTGGATGAATTTTTGAAAGCCAAGAAAATTCCAGGGATTTCAGGAATTGATACGCGTGCACTTACCAAGATTATTCGTAAGCACGGTACTATGCGTGCAACCTTGACTCATGTTGGAGACAGTATGGACCATGTGACTGACCAGCTTCAAGCAACAGTCCTGCCGACAGACAATATCAAGCAGGTTTCTACTAAAACATCATATCCAGCTCCTGGAGTTGGTTTGAGCGTGGTGCTAGTGGATTTTGGTCTTAAGCACTCAATCCTACGTGAACTTTCCAAACGCAACTGTAACGTGACGGTTGTTCCTTATTCAACAACGGCAGAAGAAATTCTCCACCTAAATCCTGATGGAGTTATGTTGTCAAATGGTCCAGGTAACCCAGAAGATGTTCCAGAAGCACTGGACATGATTCGTGGTGTGCAAGGGAAAATTCCAATTTTCGGTATTTGTATGGGGCACCAACTTTTTGCTATGGCAAACGGGGCTAAGACTTACAAGATGAAATTTGGTCACCGCGGATTTAACCACGCGGTACGTGAGATTGCTACAGGACGCGTAGACTTTACCAGCCAAAACCATGGTTATGCAGTTAGCCGTGAGGACTTGCCAGAGCACTTGATTATTACTCACGAAGAAATCAATGATAAGTCAGTTGAAGGTGTACGTCACAGATACCAACCAGGTTTTTCTGTACAATTCCACCCAGATGCTGCTCCTGGTCCACACGACGCAAGCTACCTATTTGACGAATTTATCGAGATGATGGAAGCCTTTAAACAATCAAACTAAGAACGAGTAAAATCTCGTCGGAGAATTTATTTAATGGCAACCAGAGAGTTGCCGAATAGAAAGGAGAAGGGTGGTCCGTATTTGCTGAACTGAATACGGGCTACGGACGGCGCTAAAAAGATAGTTATTCCTAGAACTGATAGTTCTTCGTCATAACTCCTATTTTAGCTTTGTCCGCTTGACGCCCTTAATATCTTAAAAATGCCTAAACGTACTGATATTCAAAAAATTATGGTGATTGGTTCTGGTCCGATTATTATTGGTCAGGCTGCTGAGTTTGACTACGCTGGGACCCAGGCCTGCTTGTCTTTGAAAGAAGAAGGTTATGAAGTTGTCTTGGTAAACTCAAACCCTGCAACCATCATGACGGACAAGGAGATTGCGGACAAGGTCTACATCGAACCGATTACACTGGAGTTTGTGACACGTATTCTCCGTAAGGAACGCCCAGATGCTTTGCTTCCAACTCTTGGTGGTCAAACAGGGCTCAATATGGCCATGGAATTATCTAAAAACGGTATTCTAGATGAGCTTGGTGTCGAACTTCTGGGTACTAAATTATCGGCCATCGACCAAGCTGAGGACCGTGACCTCTTTAAACAATTGATGGAAGAGCTTGAGCAACCCATCCCTGAATCTGAAATTGTCAACACAGTAGAAGAAGCAGTTGCCTTTGCAGCGACAATTGGATACCCAGTCATTGTCCGTCCAGCCTTTACCCTAGGTGGTACTGGTGGTGGTATGTGTGCCAACGAGGAAGAACTACGTGAAATCGCTGAAAATGGGTTGAAATTGTCACCTGTTACCCAATGTTTGATTGAACGTTCAATCGCAGGTTTCAAAGAAATCGAGTACGAAGTCATGCGCGATTCAGCTGACAATGCCCTCGTTGTTTGTAACATGGAAAACTTTGACCCAGTGGGGATTCACACAGGGGATTCCATCGTATTCGCCCCTGCGCAAACCATGTCAGACTATGAAAACCAAATGCTACGTGACGCGAGCTTGAGCATTATCCGCGCTCTCAAGATTGAAGGTGGGTGTAACGTTCAGCTGGCCCTTGACCCCCATAGCTTCAAGTACTATGTTATCGAAGTAAACCCTCGTGTATCGCGTTCGTCAGCCCTTGCTTCTAAGGCGACGGGTTACCCAATCGCCAAATTGGCTGCCAAGATTGCGGTAGGGTTGACCTTGGATGAAGTGATTAACCCAGTTACAGGTTCAACCTATGCCATGTTTGAACCAGCCCTTGACTACGTAGTTGCCAAGATTCCACGTTTCCCATTCGACAAATTTGAAAAGGGTGAACGTCGTCTTGGTACCCAGATGAAGGCAACTGGGGAAGTTATGGCAATTGGTCGTAACATCGAGGAATCACTTCTTAAAGCTTGTCGTTCCCTTGAAATTGGGGTGCACCACAATGAAATGCCAGAGCTTTCATCTGTATCAGATGATGCCTTGATTGAAAAAGTTGTTAAGGCTCAAGATGACCGTCTCTTCTACGTATCAGAAGCTATTCGCCGTGGTTACACACCAGAAGAAATTGCTGAATTGACCAAGATTGATATCTTCTATTTGGATAAACTCTTGCATATCTTTGAAATCGAGCAAGAATTGGGTGCCCATCCACAAGATCTAGAAGTTTTGAAAACAGCTAAACTAAATGGCTTCTCAGATCGTAAGATTGCTGAACTATGGAAAACAACAGCTGACCAAGTTCGTCAACTTCGCTTGGAAAACAAGATTGTCCCAGTCTACAAGATGGTCGATACCTGTGCGGCAGAGTTCGACTCTGAAACACCATACTTCTATTCAACCTATGGCTGGGAAAATGAGTCTATCAAGTCTGATAAGGAATCTGTACTTGTCCTAGGTTCAGGTCCAATCCGGATCGGACAAGGGGTTGAGTTTGACTACGCAACAGTTCACTCTGTTAAGGCGATTCAGGCTGCTGGTTATGAAGCCATCATCATGAACTCAAACCCAGAGACCGTTTCTACGGACTTCTCTGTATCTGATAAGCTCTACTTTGAACCATTAACATTCGAAGATGTTATGAATGTCATTGATCTTGAGCAACCAAAAGGCGTTATCGTTCAGTTCGGTGGTCAAACAGCCATCAACCTTGCGGAGCCTTTGGCAAAAGCAGGTGTAACAATTCTGGGAACGCAAGTCGCTGACTTGGACCGAGCTGAAGACCGTGACCTCTTTGAACAAGCCCTTAAAGACTTGGATATTCCACAACCACCAGGACAAACAGCAACCAATGAAGAAGAAGCAGTACTTGCAGCTCGCAAGATTGGCTTCCCAGTCCTCGTTCGTCCATCTTATGTCTTGGGTGGACGCGCCATGGAAATCGTGGAAAACGAAGAAGATCTTCGTTCTTATATGCGTACAGCGGTTAAGGCTAGTCCTGACCATCCTGTCCTTGTAGATTCTTATATCGTTGGGCAAGAGTGTGAAGTTGATGCCATTTCAGACGGTGAAAATGTCCTTATTCCTGGTATCATGGAGCATATCGAACGTGCCGGTGTCCACTCAGGTGACTCAATGGCCGTTTACCCACCACAAACCTTGTCTCAAAAGGTGCAGGAAACCATCGCAGACTATACCAAACGCCTAGCAATCGGTCTTAATTGTCTTGGGATGATGAACATCCAGTTTGTCATCAAGGACGAAAAAGTCTATGTTATTGAGGTCAATCCACGTGCCAGCCGTACGGTGCCATTCCTTTCTAAGGTAACTAATATTCCTATGGCTCAGGTAGCGACTAAGCTCATTCTTGGTCAAAGTCTTGAAGAACTTGGCTACCAAGATGGCCTTTATCCAGAAAGCACTCGCGTTCATATCAAGGCGCCTGTCTTCTCTTTTACGAAACTAGCTAAGGTAGACAGCTTACTAGGTCCTGAAATGAAGTCAACAGGTGAAGTTATGGGTTCTGATACGACTCTTGAAAAAGCTTTGTACAAGGCTTTTGAAGCTTCTTATCTTCACTTGCCAACCTTTGGAAATGTGGTCTTTACCATCGCTGATGATGCCAAAGAAGAGGCCTTGGACTTGGCTCGTCGTTTCCAAAATATCGGTTATGGTATCCTCGCAACAGAGGGGACAGCAACCTTCTTTGCCAGTCATGGACTCGAAGCCCAACCTGTTGGTAAGATTGGTGACGATGAACAGGATATCCCAAGCTATGTCCGTAAAGGAAAAATCCAAGCGATCATCAATACTGTCGGAACCAAACGAACTGCTGACGAAGATGGTGAGCAAATCCGCCGTTCAGCCATTGAACACGGTGTGCCACTCTTTACAGCCCTAGATACTGCTAATGCCATGCTTAAGGTGCTAGAAAGTCGTAGTTTTGTCACAGAAGCGATCTAGTTGAGAAAGAATTTTCACAGTTTTAAAGCCAGCGTCAAAAAACGCTGGCTTTTACAATACTGATATTGCCTATTTCAACTATCATTTCTTTTATTAGGAATCATTCTAAAATGTGATATAATAAGGGTGAATTGGAAATAGGTAAACTATTTTCATCATTCTTTCAAAAAATATTCTATTAAGAAATATGTAAAGACAGATTAGAAAGTGGGAAATCCCTATGTCCTCTTATGAAAAAGTCTCTCTTTCTGAGATCAATCAATCTATTGAGACTCCAAATAACAATCATTTTTGGCAAAATCTAAAAGCATTCTTAGGACCTGGTGCACTTGTGGCAGTTGGCTACATGGATCCTGGAAATTGGATCACCAGTGTGGTTGGTGGTGCCTCCTACAAGTACAGCCTTTTATTTGTTATTTTAATTTCATCCATCATTGCTATGCAGCTACAACAGATGGCTGGAAAGCTCGGTATCGTGACTAAGATGGACCTAGCGCAGGCCACAGCTCATCATGCTCCCAAGTGGCTTCGCTATAGTTTGTGGGTGATTTTAGAATTAGCTTTAATGGCGACAGACTTGGCTGAGGTTCTAGGTTCAGCGATTGCCTTAAATCTTTTGTTTAAAATACCGATTATGATTGCTATCCTCTTAACCGTTTTAGATGTGTTTCTTTTGTTGTTGTTGATGAAATTTGGTTTCAAAAAAATTGAATCTATTGTTACGACCCTTATTTTAACCATATTAGCCATCTTTACCTATCTTGTGGCCTTATCCAATCCAAGTATCCAGGGGATCATTGGTGGTTATTTGCCAACTTCAACTTTATTTGAAACACCGTTACCGGGTCATGAAAGTCAATTGACCTTGGCTCTAGGGATTGTAGGAGCGACAGTCATGCCCCATAATCTCTATCTCCATTCCTCTCTATCCCAAACAAGGAAAATCAATCACAAAGATAAGAAGGATGTTCGAAAAGCAGTTCGCTTTATGACCTGGGATTCAAATCTTCAGTTGTCCCTAGCCTTTATTGTCAATTCCTTACTTCTCATTTTAGGTGCCTCCCTCTTTTTTGGTCATGCATCTGAAATTTCAGCTTTCTCCCAAATGTACAATGCTTTACAGGATTCGACAATAGCAGGAGCGATAGCCAGCTCAACCTTGTCAACTTTATTTGCTCTAGCCCTCTTAGCAAGTGGTCAAAATTCGACCATTACAGGCACTTTGACAGGACAGATTGTCATGGAAGGTTTCTTACATCTAAGATTGCCTCAGTGGCTTATCCGTATCGGTACCCGTATTTTTGCCTTGCTACCTGTGATTATAGTCGCCGTTTTATTTGGGTATCAAGAAAAAACCTTGGATCAGTTATTGGTCTATTCACAGGTCTTTCTTTCAATCGCTCTTCCGTTTTCAATTTTCCCCTTGATTTATCTAACCTCTAAAAAGTCACTGATGGGAGAATTCACCAATGCCAAGTGGAACACAATCCTAGGTTACGCAGTTTCCATTATCTTAACCATTCTCAATATCAAACTTCTTTTTGATATTTTTTAAACTTGTTCAAATTAGTTTTCGGTACTAGCTTGAAGCTTGATATTGAGATAATAGCAGTGGTTGGTTCATAAAAACATAAAAAGAAGTAAAAAAAAGAACAGTAGTAACTGTTCTTTTTATGATTATTTGAGACCGTATTTTTTGTTGAAACGATCCACGCGTCCATCTGCTTGAGTGAACTTTTGACGTCCAGTGTAGAATGGGTGTGAGTCTGATGAAATTTCCACACGGATCAATGGGTAAGTTTCGCCTTCAAACTCAACAGTTTCGTTAGAGCGTTTAGTTGAACCGCTAAGGAATTTGTAACCAGTAGTTGTGTCCATGAAGACAACTGGGCGATATTCTGGATGGATATCTTTTTTCATTTTGCAATATTTCCTTTCTGCCATGGTCTCTTTGCGAGCCATAGATTGTTACCTTACTAGTCTATCAGATTCTGATAAGTTTGGCAAGTATTTTATCAGTTTTTAAGCAAGTTTTTTAATTTTTGGTAGATGATTTCGTTTTCTTCTAGACTATAGGAATTGGCGCCACTAGCTAATGGATGTCCTCCTCCGTCGTGTTCTTTGGCAATTTCATTGATAGGGGTAATTTTACTGCGCATACGCACGCGGAAGTGGCCATCAGCTTGTTCAACAAAAATAGCCCAAGCCTTAACGGTATCAATTCGACCAGGTGATCCAACAATCGCTGCTGTTTCAGCATCCGTAATCTTATATTTTTCCAAGATGTCTTGAGTAAGCAGAACGCGTGCAGCCCCGTTTTCATCAACTTCTAAATGATCATAGACAAAGCCTTGCAGTTTTGCAATCTTGAAGCTCATGGTATCCATTTGACGAGACAATCCAGCAAAGTCAAAATCAATTTCTCGGAGCTGGCTAGCTATTCTAAAGGTACGGGCACTAGTTGAAGGGTAGAGAAAACGCCCTGTGTCTCCGACAATTCCTGCATAGAGAAGTCGTGCCGCTTCGCTAGACAAAGTTAGTTGGTTTTCTTGAGCAAATAGAGCAATCATCTCACTGGCACTGCTTGAACTTGTATCCACCCAAGATAGGTCACCATAGATATCATCATTTGGATGGTGATCGATTTTGATGGTGAAAGCAGCTTGTTCGTAGCGTTTATCATCGATACGAGGACGATTCGCTGTATCACAAATAATAGCAAGGGCTCCTTGGTAGTCACTATCTTGGACAGTATCCATTTCCGCCATCCAAGTTAGAGTTGGTTCGTTAAAACCGACTGCTTTGATAGTCTTTTCTGGAAAATGGTGTGTGAGAAGAGCTTTCAAGCCCACTTGACTCCCTAAAGCATCAGGATCTGGTTTCATATGACGATGAATGATAATGGTATCGTATTCTTTGATTTTTTCTAAAATTTGCTGGCAAATTTCCATAAATAACCTCAATTCTTTCTCATTTCATTGTAGCACAAGAATTTTTATTTTTAAAATGAAAAAGATGTGATATAATGGAGAAAGATAAATTGAGGAGGACGATATGGCATTAGCAAAAATTGTATTTGCCAGTATGACCGGTAATACCGAAGAAATTGCAGATATTGTAGCAGACAAATTACGTGACTTGGGCTTGGATGTCGACGTGGATGAATGTACAACTGTTGACGCTTCAGACTTCTTGGAGGCGGACATCGCAATCGTTGCGACCTATACTTACGGTGATGGAGAATTGCCAGATGAGATGATGGACTTCTACGAAGATCTAGCTGATCTCAACTTGAATGGTAAAATCTACGGAGTTGTTGGTTCAGGTGACACCTTCTACGACGAATTCTGTAAGGCTGTCGATGACTTTGATCGCGTTTTTGTAGCGACAGGAGCTGAAAAAGGTTCAGAGTGCGTTAAAGTAGACCTTTCTGCCGAAGAAGAAGACATCGAACGTTTGGAACAATTCGCAGAAGAATTGGCTGCAAAAGTAGGATAAGCATTAAAGTGCGCTGATTTAATAGGTCAGTGCGTTTTTCATTAGTTATTTGAGGATTTTACTAGCCTATTTGGTGGCTTTTTGATACAATAATTCAAATAAAGGAGGAGACTGTATGAACTTAGATATTATTCGCCAAGAAATTGATCAAATCGACGATCAAATCGTCAAGCTCCTGGAAGAAAGAATGCATTTAGTTGAAGGGGTTGTCGCTTATAAGAAAGCATCTGGTAAGCCAATCTTAGATTCTAAGAGAGAAGAAGTTATTTTTGAAAAAGTCAAAAATCGAGTAGAAGATAAGCGCTATCAGGAGACCATTGTTGCGACTTTTTCAGACATTCTCAAACGTTCGCGTGATTATCAGGATCAAAACATCAAATGAAAAAAGAACAATTCTATCCGCTAGGGATTTTTCTAGCTGCAATGGTGGGAGGCCTTGTCCGCTATCTCATTTCCACTTGGTTACCAGCCAGCCCAGGCTTTCCTTGGGGCACCCTCCTTGTCAACTATCTGGGCATTATCTGCCTGGTCTATCTGGTGAAAGGCTATCTGGTCTATAAGGGAACTAGTAAAGGCTTGGTTTTGGCGCTGGGTACAGGATTTTGTGGTGGGCTAACAACCTTTTCTAGTCTAATGCTTGATGCTGTGAAATTGCTCGATACCGGGCGTTATCTTAGTTTAGGCATCTACTTATTTTTGAGCATTGGTGGAGGTCTGCTCTTGGCTTATGTTCTAGGGAGGAAGAAATGGTAATCGTTTATCTTGCAATCGCCTGTGGGCTTGGAGCCCTGGTGCGTTATTTCTTTTCTAGCTACAATCAAGCTTCAAAAGTACCTCTAGGAACTCTTATAGCCAATCTTCTCGGTTGTTTTTTGATTGGCTTACTCTACAATCATGTGGAGTCTAAGGAAGTTTATGCTATCCTAGCGACAGGTTTTTGTGGTGGGTTGACGACCTTTTCAACCTTGAATGACGAGCTGCAAAGACTATTAAGTGACAAGAAGGTATTTTATAGCTATTTTCTCTTAACATATCTAGGCGGTTTTCTAGCGATTTTTTTAGGAATTCTGCTATAAATTTCTTTACTTTTAGGTGGAAATTTGGTAAACTGTATCTTGTGTGTAATGGACGCACAAAAATACAGTTTATCCGCTGAGGAAGATTCCTCAAGATTGACAAAGATAGGAGAATAAAATGAATCCATTAATCCAAAGCTTGACTGAAGGTCAACTTCGTACAGATATCCCATCATTCCGTCCTGGTGACACTGTTCGTGTACACGCGAAAGTTGTCGAAGGAAACCGTGAACGTATCCAGATTTTTGAAGGTGTTGTTATCGCACGTAAAGGTGCTGGCATCTCAGAAAACTACACAGTTCGTAAAATCTCTAACGGTGTAGGTGTTGAGCGTATCTTCCCAATCCACACTCCACGTGTTGAAAAGATTGAAGTTGTTCGTTACGGTAAAGTACGTCGTGCGAAATTGTACTACTTGCGTGCTCTTCAAGGTAAAGCAGCTCGTATCAAAGAAATCCGTCGTTAATTCGACTAAAAAACTCTGCTTACCCAGCAGGGTTTTTCTCTAGCTCCCTTAGTTCAATGGATATAACAACTCCCTCCTAAGGAGTAGTTGCAGGTTCGATTCCTGCAGGGGGCATAGAAACTATTGATTTTACTGGGCATTTGCGGTGTTTCATCCTAAATTCGCCCCTAAATTTGCGAATATCTCTCTTACTTCCGAGTTACTTGCCTCTTCTAGTTCTTTTAATTGATGAGCATAGACTTCGATAGTGATGTTCATATTCTCATGACCAAGAATTTTCGAAATAGAAAGCAATTCGACACGTTGAGAAATTAGAAAAGAAGCATAAGTATGTCTAAGAGAATGAGCATGGATATTTCTACCAACAATTCTTCTTAGTGTTTTGTTGACTGCATTGTTTGATATGTTAGAGAAGATACGATTTTCTTTGTTATGGATCCAATGTTCTTTCTGGTAGATTTTTAGTAATTTAAGTGTTTCATCGTCAAGTGGTATCTTTCGGATACTGCTTTTTGTTTTTGTAGCACTAAAATCAAGATTAGTCTTATAATTCCATGTTTTATCTACGGCAAGTAGTTTGTTGTCATGATCTACATTATCCCAGGTAAGTCCCAGACACTCAGCAAAACGCATGCCAGTGACTGCAATGAGGTATATTACTGCATATGATTGAACGTCCATCTTATTCTTTGATACGGCTATAACATTTTTGTATTCATCCACTTCTAGGAGTTTTGTTTCTTTCTCTACGCCTCTGTGTTGAGAAACAGCTTTAGCAAAGGTGGTGAAATCCTTTTGAATGACTTCTTCGTGAACTGCCATAGCGATGCATTGCTTGATATGAATATTCAATCTTTCAACTGTTGCTTGAGAATGCGTTTCAGCAAATGTATTTAAGGCTTTCTGGTAGATTAAATTGGTTATGTTTTTAAGTTTCGCCCCAGGTAACAATTTTTCAATGTTGCGACTAGTGACTTGATAAACTTGCCAAGTCACGGGAGAAATATTAGGTTTCTTATGAACGGTTGCCCATTGTTTAAAGTAGTCGTAAAGAGTAATGTCGTCTGAAACATGAGAGGAGAGTAGTAGTTCTTTCTCTCGCTCAGCTTCTGCAATCTGGGTAGCTTTTTTGTTAGGAAGCCTCCCTTCTCAGCTTTTTTATATTTTCCATTTTCTCTTTTTCTGTATGATGCCATTTGATTTTTACCTCATTTCTTGTTAAAATGGGTATAGTAAAGAGGGCCATTTAATGCCTTTTACTATAGAGGATATCCTCACACTCAAAATTTGGTGATGGCGAGTGTGGGGATTTTTAATAAACTAAAAGCCCTACTCATAAGAGCAGGGCTAGAATTGTCCTCTTGGGACAGTATCATATATTTTGTCGTCAAGCGACCTTATGACCCTATTCTAACCCTAATTTTAAGAAAAGTCAATAAAAATACTCGAATTTTAAAAAATATTTTTCAGCGCCTCATCTATTTTGTTCATAGTATCATCAGAAAGCACAATACCATTCAAAATTGAATTGTTATTTTTGGGATCATAGAGCCTCATTTTACTAATTGTCGTAACCTGATTCAATAGAACGATGCTATCTTTGTTCATATTTTGTGTTTTTAGAATAAATTTATTAGCATACTCCAGTTTCTCCTTGAGTTCTGCAAGTAAAATTGCATTTTCTTTTGCTTCCTGTCGTATTTTATCTGCCTGTTCACTTGCGAAGTTTATATTTTTATTGATAGTTAGTATTTGCTCAATAGAAGAATCGTCTATATCAGAACTCGGTATATTTTTAAGTATTTCAAAAGTTTTTTTATTATCTTCGATTAACGATTCAACCATTGCAACTTTTTCTTGCAATTCATCATCTTTTTTTGAAAAACGATCATACAATTCAGTTAATTCTGTAATTTTTCGATTTGCCTCATTTTTCAATAGCTGAAACACTTCGTCGCCAATTAGAAATTGAAAATATTTCAAATTAGATATATCAGTTGTTTCTTTTACAGATGTTAAAGGTAATACATGAAGAAGATGGTTTGAACGTGCATCTGTTTTATTCAGAACTATCGCATAATGAAGGCCTCCATATTCTCTACCAACATTAAAACCAAAATCAGCATAAACGATACTTCCTCTTTTTAAAGCCTGAATACTTCGCGAATTAAAACCTTGTTCTATCTTTAAGTATTTTACCCAATTCTCTATCCACTGCGCTATTTTATCAGATCGTTTATTCCCTTCATCATCCATTCTCTGAAGGAGATGAAGATAATCCTCTAGTTCTTGTATTATCGTGGCAGTGTAGACAGCTATTTCTTCGTTTGTTCTATTACTTCCCATAATTTTTTCTATCCTCATTAACTACCAGTTAATCTATAAAACTCTTCGTTAACCATTGTCACGTTAACGATGCTTTTTTATTTCCCTCTATACACGCTCAGAGTCGCCAAATTTTGTGAACGTGGGATTTTTTTATTTATGAATTATGGACGATAACATCCAAGGCTCCCATGATTCGCTGAGCGTTTTCGACTGCTTCCTTGTACTCTTTTGAAGTGTTCTTGACTGGCTTTCTAATCAAGTCAATGAATACAACTGGTTTGGTGAAGTCATTTGAAGTTACACGAAGGGTCATGTCCAAAATTTTTGAGGTTGATTTTCGTTTGGATACGATACCGCCTGCAACAGCACCAACCGCACCAAACATAGCACCGGCAACCAAAGCTTGTCCAACACCACCCGAAACAACAGTCTGATTGTTTACAATCAATTCATAAGACACCAAATCCTCGAACGAATACCATCCAGTATCGTTCTTGTCTTTCTTAACCAAGGACGGAATCAAAGACAATCCCATCGTACTAACTGCAAGTGTAGCTTTTGCTGTACCTTTGATTGCTCCTCCGACCAAACCAGATGAGCCTTTTGCTTTGCGAGCTCCATTTATGCGATAAGTGCGATGGTATCTGTCAATCTCAAGTGGACCGACTTTGTCTGTTTTCCTGCTTACAGCAGTAGGAGACGGAGAAGCTGGTTTCTTGACTGGCTGAGGCTGTTCAGTCGGTTCTTGTTTAGCGATGGAAAAACCGCAATTTGGGCAGAACTTGTAGCCCTCTACTGGATTGCCACATTCAGGACAAAATTTCATATTGACCTCCAATGAAATTATATGATTTTTTATTTCTCTCTATACAAATCCACGACTTCACCGATAATTCGGAAATCCGTTTCTGTTGTGATTGGCATATCTTTGTATACAGGGTTCAAGCTATGCAAGTAAGCTTGGTCTTTATCAATAACAAGTTGCTTGATATAAGCATCGCCGTTGTAGTTGAATACGCCGATAACGCCATTATTTAAGTCCACGCTGGTCTGAATGAATACCAGGTCACCATCGTGGTAGTTGGGCTCCATAGAGTCACCTTTGATCGGAATAACAAAATCAGCATCAACATCAACGGGCAACTCAATCCGTTCCACTCGTACATCGTTCAAATACTGCCCTGTCCCTGCTGAAGCTGGATGGTCGTAATAGTCGTAACTATATAACTGAATAACTTCCGATACTTCGTTTATCTTCGTTTCTTCTTCGTTCCTCTGCTCGTTCAGTTGTTTTTCGGCATACGTCAAGACCTTGCCTTGTCTTGGAGGTGCTAGTTGGTCGTAGATGGTTTGGATGGAGGATTTTGAAAGAACAGGGGGAGTAGCATTAATTTGAATTTCTTGGTCGTCATCAAGCATATCAATTAAGCCTTCAACAGAGATCCGCATACCTTTAGCAATTTTTTCTATTGTTTCATACGAAGGGACGATGGGTTTTTTCGATTTCGGATGTTCGTTTTTTTCAAGCATAGAAATATATCCTTTTGTTAAATCAGATAATTCACAAAAAGCATCCATTGATAATTTATGCTCAGTTCTATATGCTTTAAGTAATTCTCCTAACTTCATTTAAAAACTCCTTTCTATATATTGTTTAATCTATTATACATCTTTAAACAAAAAAAGTAAATTTTTTTGTTTAACACACTTGACATTTTATGTTTAACGTATTAAACCACAATCAAGCTTAAGTAAATAACAAAAACCAAGAGCAAAAAAGGAAGGAGTAGAAAGATGAACGAAATAGAAAGAACAGCCCTCAATGAGATATTGAGGACCGTGACATATATTGCTGAGAAGTTAGATGAGTTAGAGTTGACCACGGCTTTCTTAAAAGGTAGCGTAGATGCTTTAAAACTTAGGACTGACCAGTTTGTTTCTGACCCAAGTTCGCAAGAGCATTGAGCGATTCGGGGTTTTTAATCATTTCAGGGAGTATCAAAGCTAGCATACGTTCTTCCATAGTTTGTTCTGGTTTAGAGTGTTTAGCAACTTGTTCAGCTACCGTGTCAATAATAGTCGCATTATTTTGAGCGATAAGATCCATGATGGCATCTAATTTATTATTTATAGTTGTCAAAACAGATGTATCTATATTTGATGAAGAGAGAGTTGAGGTATCAGAATGGCTCTCAAAATCAAAAATTTCAATCGTTTCCTTTAGTCGTTTTATTGCAGTATTAGCTTTGTCTAAATCATTTATAGCATATTTTATAGCTCTTAAAGTGGTGACGTCAAATGGGATAGAGTGTCCTTCTTCTATGATAGGAATGACAAGTTTACCAAGTGCTTGACGGTACCCAAATTCATAGAAAACATTTGCATTGTGACCAGTCATATCAGCTATTACTAGGTCAGCAGTCTGTAAATATTCTATAATCGTTTGGTCGATTCTATCTACTGTAGGTAATGAATCAACACGAATAATGTCAAACTCGTCTTGCGAAAGAGCGGGTGTGATAATGTAATTTAGTACCGTATCAGAGTGTTTCCGAATTTCAGAGTTATCTTCTCCGATAGGGCAAACGATAAAACAGATTTTTTTAGACATAAGATTTCTCCAATCGTTTTATTTTGATTATACCACATTTGAAAGGGGGTGGGGAAATGAGACCAAAACGATACCCGTATAGTCAAAAAAGAGCCCGCCCTCGTAAAGGTAGACCATAAAATAGTTCTGGATAGCAATAAGATTGTTTGCAGGAATATAAAAGCAAGTTATATCAAGAAATCACTAACGATCAGATCGTAAGGAGAAGAAATGGAAACATTTATCATATCAGTTCTGACATCTTTAGTTGTGACATATACTATGATGCATTACCACATTTATAAAGTAAATGAACTGTACAAAAAATATATGGATTTCGAAACATCAAGCGTTAAGAAATTTGCTGAAGATATCATAAGCAAACTTCCAAAAAATTCCTCCCTAGGGGAGTGATAGAAAAACACATTTTTTCAATACTAACTTCTGGATAGTTTTGAAGAATATGTTGAACAAGAGGGGTGTTTCTAATGAAATCATAGTTTGAATCGTCTGTTGAATACGTATCACTCTTAATCTTTAAAAGGCCTAGTCGTTCTAAGTTCGTTAAAGAAGGAGCGAGTTCATCAATCCCTTCGGTTCCATCTATAAAATAAATGATTGGAAATATTATTTTAGTACCATCGTCGTATTTTATTACAGCTTTCATGCAAGGAATCGGGGATTCTGTTGCGTAATTATTTGCTTTCAAGTTCTGGAGAATACGTGCATCTGTGATATCTAGTTGCTTGATAATTTCAACGAAAGACGGGTGTATAATCGAGTTTTTCCGATCGTCAAATGAACTTGCTAATATTTTCGCGAACATAGAGCGTAACTCTTCTTCCTCAATATAATACTTAGATGCTTCCAAAGCAGGACCTAATATTTTTAGGGGTGGTTCTTGAATATTTTCTGGTGGGATAGTAGCCACTTCTTGAAGCGTGTTATTTCTGAGATTCTCAACATCAATTTCGTTTTTTGCACGCAATAATGCTGCTTGATTAGAAACGTTGTGTCCATAATTGATATACCACCAATCTTGCAATGTTTGAATAGGCCCAGCGAATACACCGGCTGAAGTAGCTCCTCCTAAAAATCCTGTAACAAGAGGAAGGAAGTCTTGAAATTGGTTAGGATCCATAATTATTATTTCTTTCTATTGATTTTTTGACTAAAACGGTGAGAGGTCCTAGTCAAGATATATTATATGATAAACAACAATGTTTGTCAATATATTGTGCAAACAAAGGGGTTGAAACCTAAAACAAACACAATATATAGTGTAATGGCATATATAGGCATAAAAAGTAAAAAAATAAAGCTAGATAAGGAGGAAACGGTTATGCCTCCCGATTGGGATTCCAAAACGCTACAAGGGTTTTTGTACTCTCAAGATTTAAGTAACTGTACAACTGCAATTCAATTTATTGATTTACTTTCATTGTGATATATTCATATAAAAACCGCTCAGCAGAGCGGTTTTCGTCTATTCTTACCTTTTGCTACAACACCCACGTACGGATGGCATGAGCAACGCCAGATTCGTCATTTGTTTTGGTGATGTATTTGGCGATTTTTTTGAGTTCTGGATTTCCATTTTCCATGACAACGGGATTTCCAACGACTTCCAGCATGGCGCGGTCATTTTCTTCGTCCCCGATTGCCATGGTTTCATCTTTGGTCAATCCTAGTTTTTCAGCTAAGTGAGTGATGGCTGAACCCTTGTCTACATTCTTTTTAAGGAGTTCAAGGTAGAAAGGAGCAGATTTGTTGATAGAGTAGCGTTCGTAAAATTCTGCTGGTATCTTTTCAATCGCAGCATCGAGAATCTCTGGTTCATCAATAAACATACATTTGACGATTTCCTTGCCAGCCATTTCTTCAGGTGTGCGGTAAAAGATAGGCATGCTGACGAGGGTTGATTCGTGCACTGTGTATTTTCCGATATTGCGATTGGCAGTATAGATACCGTCCTTGGTAATAGCGTGCATGTGAACACCGAGCTTGCGACTGAGAAATTCCATATCCAGATAATCCTCATAGGTCAAGGATTCGCTGATAATCTCATGGCCAGTAGCAGTTTCTTGGACAAGGGCACCGTTGAAGGTTACCACATAGTCACCCTCGTCTCTCAACTGTAAGTCGTCCAGAAGTTTGGCAACGCCTGTGATAGGACGACCCGTTGCAATGACGACCTTGACACCAGCTTGTTTGGTATCTTGGATGGCAGAAAAGACTTCCGGAGTGATCTCCTTTTTACTGTTAACCAGGGTACCATCGATATCGACGGCGATTAGTTTAATACTCATATATTTCCTCTATTCGTTCTTATTTGGGCTAAAATGATCGTTCTCAATCAAGTGTAAAAATTGCTGGGTAATGCTTGCGAAGATGCTGTTTTGGTCCAACATTTCTTTTGGGAAATAAAAACGATTATCTCCGTGGCGGCTGCCAGCAAGGGATTGGACGATAGGAGACAGGCTAGAGAGTTCTGCCAGTTCACCATTTTTTTGTAAAATCTCAATCTGTGTCCGCGGGTTTTCAGATTCGGGACGATAGATATCATAAGGGAGGTCAAAGTTCTTATGAATAGCAGTATAGTAGTCTGGATCAAAACCGATTTCTTCAACAAGTTTTCTCATGGTTGCGAGTTGGTCTTGGTCTTCTTGTGAAAAGGTGATGGATTTAAAGACTTTGCGGTTGACAAAGCGTTGCGACAAGTCAGCGAGAATCTTGTCAGGACTGGTCATCCAGAGTTGGAAGTAGGTATTCATCACGCCATCATCCAGAGCCAGATAGTCAGATAGACTAACTTTCTTTTCAAAAAAAGGTAGCAAATGTGGAGAAGTCCGTGCAAAGAAGTCCTTATCTTCAGGATAGAGTTCCTTGGCGCGTTTGAGAAGATTCTGTAGGAGGACTTCCATGGCCCGAGTTGCTGGGTGAAAATAAACCTGCATGTACATCTGGTAGCGACTGAGAACATAGTCTTCGATGGCATGCATGCCATTTCGCTGAAAGGCAATCCCATTTTCGACTGGACGAATGACTCGGAGGATGCGAGTCAGGTCAAATTCCCCATAAGATGCTCCTGTAAAATAGGAGTCGCGCAAGAGATAGTCCATGCGGTCCGCATCAATCTGACTGGAAATGAGTTGCACGACCTGCTTGTTAGGATAGGTATGGTCGATGACACTGGCTACCTTTTCTGGGAAATCTGGCGCTACTTGTAGCAGGACTTGGTGAATCTCTGTCTCAGGACATTGGATGATTTCCTGAGTAATGGCCTCATGATCTGTATCAAAGAGATGTTCAAAAGTATGGGAGTAGGCACCATGCCCGAGGTCATGAAGGAGCGCAGCGGTCATGGTCAAGAGAGACTCAGCAGGATCCCATTCTTCAGGATATTTTTCTTCAAAAATCTCCGTGATACGTCGTGCAATCTCATAGACTCCAAGACAGTGAGAGAAGCGACTGTGCTCCCCACCGTGGAAGGTATAACTAGAAGTTCCTAGTTGCTTAATACGGCGTAGACGTTGAAATTCCTTTGTATTGATCAAGTCATAGATGACCTGGTTATTGACATGGATATAGTTGTGAACTGGGTCACGGAATACTTTTTCGTTCATATGACCATTATAGCAAAATCCTGCTCTTTTTGGTAAAATAGTAGGACAAGAGACAAGAAAGAGGATTTGATGTGAAGATTCGGATGCGAAATAGGATTCAGCTTGATGAACAGTTGGAAGTCATCGACCAACTCTATGACGTGGAAGTGCGTGAAAAAGGGGATTATAGCTATTTACTCTTTTATAATGAGGAAAAGGAAAAAGTGGTTCTCAAGTTTCATCAAGAAGAACTGGTGATGACCCGTTTTTCCAATCCGAAAACCATCATGCGTTTTCTAAAGGAGAGTGATAGTTTAGCCTATATTCCTACACCAATGGGGATGCAGGAGTTTATCATTCAAACAAGTCACTACAAACTGGATGGGCAAAAGATTGAACTAGCCTATCAGCTACAAAATCAAGAGGGACACCCCTTTGCCAGCTATCAATTGGAAATTACTTGGGGATAAGAAAAAGGTTGGCGAAAGCCAACCTTATTTGATATAGAGTTCTTGGTTTTTTAAGATAATTTCACGTACACTTGCAAATTTCTTGAGTTTTTTAAGTTCTTCAGGATGGGTTACGAGAGTGATCACATAGCCCTCTTTGCCCATGCGACCTGTACGGCCAGCTCGATGAGTGTAAGTCTCGATGTCTCTAGGAATATCAAAGTTTACGACACATTCTAGGCTATCGATATCAATTCCGCGAGCCAGAAGGTCTGTTGCAAGAAGAAGAGTTAGTTGCTTGTTCTTAAATTTTTCCAAGATAACTTTTCTAAACTTAACATTGACATCACTCGCGAGGGAAACAGCCAAGATATCACGATACTGTAGCTTTTCTTCTGCACTTCCAAGGTCTGACAAACTATTAAAGAAGACCAGACCACGAAAATCCTCTACATGAGCCAGTTTTCGTAGCATATCCACTCGGTGACGTTGGTCCACCTGCATGTAGAAATGTTGGATGTTGTCCAACTTTTGGTCAGAAAGATCAATGGTGCGCGTGTTTGGAGCAATCTTTTCTTGGTCAAACTTGGTCGTTGCACTCATGTAGATGAGTTGGTGGTCACGAGGTGCGTAGTGAGTGATTTTCTCAACAAAGTGAATCTGAGAATCATCAAGTAATTGATCAAATTCATCTAGAATGATGGTTTCCACATTCATCATCTTGATTTTTTTCAATTTAATTAACTCAAAGATACGGCCAGGAGTTCCGATGAGAATTTCTGGTCCTTTTTTAAGGCGTTCAATCTGACGTTTCTGACTGGAACCTGATAGGAAGAGCTGAGCAGTCAAGCCGATAGCTTCAGCCCACGTTTTACATACGTCAAAAATCTGTCCAGCAAGTTCTGTATTTGGTGCTAGAATTAAGAGTTGCTGGGCTTTTTTCTTTTGTAGTCTGAGAAGACTTGGGAGTAAGTAAGCGAGGGTCTTACCAGTTCCTGTCGGGCTTACTCCTAGGAGGTTTTCTCCAGCAAGAATGGGCTCAAATAGTTGAGTTTGAATGGGAGTAAATTCTTGGAAACCGAGCTGGCCGCTCAATTCCTGCCATTCAGTGAGTAGTTTGGTTTTCATTTTTCTGCCTCAAATCTAATGCCAGCAGTCTGGCGCATGGTATAGAGTAAATCATGAACAGAGCCTGCATCATCCAGCCAGTTCTGGTAGAGCGTCTGGTCTGGTTGCTGGATCATCTGTGCGAATGCAGCAACTTCCTCAGTCATCGTATGGGGAGCTTGTTGGATAGGGAGCTGGACTTGATTTCCTTGGTGGTCGCTAAAAATAGCTGAGCGGACATGTTCAATCGTGTTGAGTTTCAAGGTTCCATCTGCTGTATAAATCTCACAAGGAAGATTGGAAGTGATGTTTTTCCCAGCCTTGATATGAACTTGAAAGTCAGGGTAGAAGAGGATACCGTCTCCATTTAGGTCAATGCTATTGTCAAGCTGTTGAGCCTGATAGGTCGCGTCCTGAGCTTTTCCAAAGAGGCGAACGGCAGCGTAGAGAGGATAAATCCCCAAATCCATAAGGGCTCCGCCAGCAAAACGGTCTGAAAAGACATTTGGTGTCTGTCCAGCCAATAAGTTTGGCATCTTGGAAGAATACTTGGCATAGTTGAAATCTGCTCCCAGCACTTGCTTGTCTGCTAAAAAGTTTTTGATAGTGGTAAAAGCTTCCTCGTGGTAGTTTCGTGCCGCTTCAAAGATAAAACAGTGATTTTTCTCAGCTGTCTGTCTCAAATCCAGCCATTCATGTGGCTGAGTGACAGCTGGCTTTTCAAGAATGACATGCTTGCCAAAAGACAAGGCAGCCTTGGTTTGAACAAAATGCAAGGAGTTTGGACTAGCGATATAGACTACATCAAAGGAAGACTTAAAGAAGTCTTCTAATTGATCAAAGAGTTGGATATCTTGATAACGAGAAGCAAAGGTTGCCGCAGTTTCTAACTTTCTAGAGTAGACAGCAACCAGCTGGTATTGGCCACTGGTATGGGCTGCCTCTATGAAGTGATGGCTGATAGCGCTTGTTCCGATGACACCTAGTTTAAGCATAGATACTCCTTTTCCGACTTTAAATCCTTCCTTCATTATAACATAGAAAAGAAGGACTATCCAACAGATGGTAAAAATTTTCAAATGGACTACGCTTTTCTCAAAGAAAGTGGTACAATATTTAGATAAGTAGATGAAATGAAAAGGGGGAGAAAATGAGATTATTACCAATAAGAAAAATATCACGTCAGTCTAAAAGGCTAGCGCTTTTTTTGACTTTTTGTGCAGGATATGTAGATGCCTATACCTTTATCGTGCGAGGGAATACCCTTGTGGCAGGACAGACTGGGAATGTAGTTTTTCTATCAGTAGGACTCATTCAACACAATGTGTCAGATGCCAGTGCCAAAGTAATGACCTTGCTAGCTTTTATGATGGGGGTCCTTTTATTAACTATTTATAAGGAAAAATTGAGAATTGTTAAAAAGCCAATTTTGTCCGTAATTCCACTTGCAGTCCTGTCCCTAATTATTGGCTTTGTGCCGCAAACTGTAGAGAATATCTATCTCGTACCGCCATTGGCCTTCTGTATGGGACTGGTGACAACTGCTTTTGGAGAAGTGTCAGGGATTGCCTATAATAATGCTTTTATGACAGGGAATATCAAACGAACTATGTTGGCTTTTGGTGATTATTTCCGGACCAAGCATACGCCTTTCCTACGAGAGGGCTTGATTTTTGTTAGTTTACTTAGCAGTTTTGTCTTCGGAGTTATTTTTTCAGCTTATTTGACGATTTACTATCAGGAGAAGACAATTCTAGGTATTCCTCTTATGATGAGTATCTTTTACTTCAGCATGCTTTTTGCTTCTTGGAGAAAAAAAGGGAAAGAAAAAGCTTAATTTTAATTGATTTTACTTGTAAGAAAAAAGAAGATATGCTATAATCGAAGAGTTGACTATGCACAATCCTGTGCAACCGCACGAACATCGTTGCTCGTCGTATAACAAATTTAAACTTTGTGATTATCGCCTTGCCTAACACAAGTTATGCCTTCGGCTCAATTTCTAGTTTTTTCTTTGTTATACTTAGAGCCTTTCTTTTAAGTGGTTCGTCCCACGATGCTAGGCGAGTCTTCACAAAAATACGGGGAAACCCTAAAAATCATAGGAGGTGCATAATGAGCACATACGCAATTATCAAAACTGGCGGAAAACAAGTTAAAGTCGAAGTTGGTCAAGCAGTTTACGTTGAAAAATTGAACGTTGAAGCTGGTCAAGAAGTTACTTTTAACGAAGTTGTTCTTGTTGGTGGTGAAAACACTGTTGTCGGAACTCCACTTGTTGCTGGAGCTACTGTAGTTGGAACTGTTGAAAAACAAGGAAAACAAAAGAAAGTTGTTACTTACAAGTACAAACCTAAAAAAGGTAGCCACCGTAAACAAGGTCACCGTCAACCATATACAAAAGTTGTCATCAACGCGATCAACGCTTAATTTTAAGGAGAACACATGATACAAGCAGTCTTTGAGAGAGCCGAAGATGGCGAGCTGAGGAGTGCGGAGATTACTGGACACGCCGAGAGTGGCGAATACGGCTTAGATGTCGTGTGTGCATCGGTTTCTACGCTTGCCATTAACTTTATCAATTCCATTGAGAAATTTGCAGGCTATGAACCAATCTTAGAATTAAACGAAGATGAAGGTGGCTATCTAAAGGTTGAAATACCAGCGGATCTTCCTTCGCACCAGAGAGAAATGACGCAGTTATTCTTCGAATCATTTTTCTTAGGTATGGCAAACTTATCGGAGAACTCTTCTGAGTTCGTCCAAACCAGAGTTATCACAGAAAACTAACACGGAGGAAAACATTATGTTAAAAATGACTCTTAACAACTTGCAACTTTTCGCCCACAAAAAAGGTGGAGGTTCTACATCAAACGGACGTGATTCACAAGCGAAACGTCTTGGAGCTAAAGCAGCTGACGGACAAACTGTAACAGGTGGATCAATCCTTTACCGTCAACGTGGTACACACATCTATCCAGGTGTAAACGTTGGACGTGGTGGAGACGATACTTTGTTCGCTAAAGTTGAAGGCGTAGTACGTTTTGAACGTAAAGGACGCGATAAAAAACAAGTTTCTGTTTACCCAATCGCAAAATAAAAAGGTTCAGTGAACCTTTTCATCCCGAACCTTAAAATGAAAAGGTGAGGAAGCTAGAAGTAGCATTAAATAAGGCTTTCCGAGTTTTCGGAGAGCCTTTTTTTGTTTGATACCCATTTTGAATTTAATAGAGAATAGTTAGATTTAAACTTGCGATGGACACTTTTTTCTTTTTTGGAAAAATTCTGAAATATGGTATAATGAACAGATAGAGAAGTTGGGGGTAAAAGATGAACATTCAACAATTACGCTATGTTGTGGCTATTGCCAATAGTGGTACTTTCCGTGAAGCTGCTGAAAAGATGTATGTTAGTCAGCCAAGTCTATCTATTTCTGTGCGCGATTTGGAAAAAGAGTTAGGCTTTAAGATTTTCCGTCGGACGAGTTCGGGGACTTTCTTGACCCGTCGAGGTATGGAATTTTATGAGAAAGCGCAGGAATTGGTCAAGGGATTTGATGTTTTTCAAAATCAGTATGCCAATCCTGAAGAAGAAAAGGATGAATTCTCTATTGCTAGCCAGCACTATGACTTCTTGCCACCAACGATTACGGCTTTTTCAGAGCGCTATCCTGACTACAAAAACTTCCGTATTTTTGAGTCCACTACAGTTCAAATCCTAGATGAAGTAGCTCAGGGGCACAGTGAGATTGGGATTATCTACCTCAACAATCAAAATAAAAAAGGTATTATGCAACGGATTGAAAAGTTAGGTTTAGAAGTTATTGAACTAATTCCTTTCCAGACTCACATCTATCTGCGTGAAGGACATCCCTTGGCGAAAAAAGAAGAACTGGTCATGGAGGATTTAGCTGATTTACCAACAGTTCGCTTTACTCAGGAAAAGGACGAGTACCTTTACTATTCAGAGAACTTTGTCGATACCAGTGCGAGCTCCCAGATGTTCAATGTGACGGACCGTGCTACTTTAAACGGTATTTTAGAGCGAACGGATGCCTATGCGACTGGGTCTGGATTTTTGGATAGTGATAGTGTTAATGGCATTACAGTTATTCGTCTCAAGGATAATTTAGATAATCGCATGGTTTATGTCAAACGAGAAGAAGTGGAGCTTAGTCAAGCTGGGACACTATTCGTTGAGGTTATGCAAGAATATTTTGATCAGAAGAGGAAATCATGAAAAAAAGAGGAATAGTGGCAGTGATTGTACTGCTCTTAATTGCACTGGATCAGTGGGTTAAAGCCTATGTCGTCCAAGAGATACCTTTGGGTGAAGTTCGTTCGTGGATCCCCAATCTCGTTAGCTTGACCTATCTGCAAAATAGAGGGGCAGCCTTCTCCATGCTACAAGACCAGCAGTGGTTATTTGCTGTCATTACACTGGTCGTCATGGTAGGTGCCATTTGGTATCTACATAAACACATGGAGGATTCTCTCTGTTTAGTTTTTGGACTGACCCTGATAATCGCGGGAGGACTGGGCAACTTTATCGACAGAATGAGTCAAGGTTTTGTGGTGGATATGTTTCACCTAGACTTTATCAACTTTGCGATTTTCAATGTGGCTGATAGTTATTTGACATTTGGTGTCATTGTTTTATTGATTGCAATGCTTAAAGAGGAAGTAAATGGAAATAAAAATTGAAAGAGGCGGACTCCGCTTAGACAAGGCTCTGTCAGATTTGACAGAATTGTCACGCAGTCTTGCTAATGAACAAATCAAAGCAGGACAAGTTTTGGTTAATGGTCAAGTCAAGAAAGCAAAATACACTGTCCAAGAGGGGGATATCGTCACCTACCATGTGCCAGAACCAGAGGTTTTAGAGTATGTGGCTGAGGATATTCCGCTAGACATCATCTACCAAGATGAGGATGTGGCTGTCGTCAACAAACCTCAAGGTATGGTGGTCCATCCGAGTGCCGGTCATACTAGCGGAACCTTGGTCAATGCTCTCATGTATCATATCAAAGACTTGTCAGGTATCAATGGGGTCCTCCGTCCAGGAATTGTTCACCGTATTGACAAGGATACGTCTGGTCTCCTCATGATTGCGAAAAATGATGAGGCCCACTTGGCGCTTGCCCAAGAACTCAAGGACAAGAAGTCTCTACGTAAATACTGGGCGATTGTTCATGGCAATCTTCCCAATGATCGTGGTGTCATTGAAGCACCGATTGGTCGTAGTGAAAAAGACCGTAAGAAACAGGCAGTGACTGCTAAAGGGAAGCCAGCAGTGACTCGTTTTCAAGTCTTGGAACGCTTTGGAGATTATAGTTTGCTAGAGTTGCAACTGGAAACAGGGCGTACCCACCAAATCCGTGTTCATATGGCTTATATTGGGCATCCAGTCGCTGGGGATGAGGTTTACGGTCCTCGCAAGACCCTGAAAGGACATGGACAATTTCTCCATGCCAAGACTCTAGGTTTTACCCATCCGAGAACAGGTGAAATCTTGGAATTTACAGCAGATATTCCAGAGATTTTTAAAGAAACGCTGGAAAGATTGCGTAAAACTGAGAATAGATAAAAGAGTTGAGATGCCTTGTCTCAACCTTTTTTATTTCAAGTCTTTTCTATTTTAAAGCATTCATGTTATAATGGATAAATATGAAGAATCGGAGTGAGAATATGAACTACAAACGAATCGTCTTTAAGGTGGGGACTTCGTCCTTGACAAATGAAGACGGGAGTTTATCAAGAAGTAAAGTAAAGGTAATTACCCAACAATTAGCTATGTTACATGAGGCTGGGCATGAGTTGATTTTGGTTTCATCTGGGGCAGTAGCGGCTGGATTTGGTGCTTTGGGTTTTAAAAAACGTCCGACCAAGATTGCAGATAAGCAGGCTTCAGCTGCAGTAGGACAAGGTTTGCTCCTAGAAGAATACACGACCAATCTCCTCATGCGCCGAATTGTCTCCGCGCAAATCTTGTTGACACAGGATGATTTTGTAGATAAACGTCGTTATAAGAACGCCCACCAGGCTTTGTCTGTATTGCTTCATCGTGGTGCCATTCCTATCATCAACGAGAATGACAGTGTCGTTATTGATGAGCTCAAGGTTGGGGACAATGATACTCTGAGTGCTCAGGTAGCGGCTATGGTGCAGGCAGACCTTTTGGTTCTCTTGACAGATGTAGATGGTCTCTATACTGGCAATCCCAACTCAGATCCAAGAGCCAAACGACTTGAGAAAATCGAGACCATCAATCGTGAGATTATTGATATGGCTGGTGGAGCAGGTTCATCTAATGGGACCGGTGGGATGTTGACTAAGATCAAGGCGGCTACGATCGCGACGGAGTCGGGTGTGCCAGTCTATATCTGCTCGTCCATGAAATCAGATGCCTTGATTGAGGCAGCGAACGAGACCAAGTACGGTTCCTTCTTTGTTGCGCAAGAGAAGGGTCTTCGTACCCAGAAACAATGGCTAGCCTTCTATGCTCAAAGTCAGGGAACGATTTGGGTAGATGGTGGAGCCGCAGAAGCACTTTCAAAAAACGGGAAAAGCCTCCTTTTATCAGGTGTGGTAGAAGTGGAAGGGAACTTCTCTTACCATGATATTGTCACAGTAGCAGATAAAGAAACAGGTCAATCTCTTGGAAAGGGACGTGTCCAATTTGGCGTTTCAGCCCTAGAAGATATGCTCCGTTCTCAAAAAGCTAAGGGAGTCTTGATTCACCGTGATGACTGGATTTCCATCACTCCTGAAATCCAGCTGCTCTTTACAGAATTTTAGAGGTGAACGATGGTAAGTACACAAGAACAATTTGAACAGGTACAGGCTGTTAAAAAATCAATTAACACTGCTAGTGAAACAGTGAAAAACCAAGCCTTGCTAGCCATGGCTGATCATTTATTGGCAGCTACTGAGGAGATTTTAGTGGCAAATGCCCTCGATATGGAAGTGGCCAAGGGGAAAATCTCAGATGTTATGCTAGACCGTCTTTATTTGGATGAAGGACGTATAGAAGCTATGGCAAGAGGGATTCGTGAAGTGGTTGCTTTACCAGATCCCATTGGTGAAGTCCTAGAGACAAGTCGTCTTGAAAATGGCTTGCTTATTACCAAGAAACGTGTGGCTATGGGTGTTATCGGTATTATCTATGAAAGTCGTCCAAATGTGACGTCTGATGCGGCTGCCTTGGCTCTCAAGAGTGGTAATGCAGTCGTTCTTCGTAGTGGTAAAGATGCCTATCAAACTGCCCGTGCTATTGTCACAGCCTTGAAGAAGGGCTTGGAGACGACTAGCATTCATCCTGATGTGATTCAACTAGTGGAAGATACCAGCCGTGAAAGTAGCTATGCCATGATGAAGGCCAAGGGCTATCTAGACCTTCTCATTCCTCGTGGAGGAGCTGGCTTGATCAATGCGGTGGTTGAAAATGCTATCGTACCTGTTATAGAGACAGGAACTGGGATTGTCCATGTCTATGTGGATAAGGAAGCAGATGAGGATAAGGCTTTAGTTATCATAAACAATGCTAAAACCAGTCGTCCTTCTGTCTGCAATGCTATGGAGGTTTTGCTGGTTCATGAAGACAAGGCAGCGGATTTCCTTCCTCGCTTGGAGCAAGTTCTGGTTACAAGTCGGAAAGAAGATGGGCTGGAACCGATTCAATTCCGCTTGGATGAGAAAGCAAGTCAGTTTGTTTCAGGTCGAGCAGCTGAGGCCCAAGACTTTGACACCGAGTTTTTAGACTATGTCCTAGCTGTTAAGGTTGTGAGCAGTTTAGAAGAAGCGGTTGCGCATATTGAAGCTCACAGTACCCATCATTCGGATGCCATTGTGACAGAAAATGCTGAATCTGCAGCCTACTTTACAAATCAAGTGGACTCAGCAGCAGTTTATGTCAATGCTTCAACACGTTTCACTGATGGAGGCCAGTTTGGTCTTGGATGTGAAATGGGGATTTCTACTCAGAAACTGCATGCGCGTGGTCCAATGGGCTTGAAGGAATTAACTAGCTACAAGTATGTGGTTACTGGTGACGGACAGATAAGGGAGTAAGAGATGAAGATTGGATTTATCGGCTTAGGGAATATGGGTGCTAGCTTGGCTAAGGCTGTTCTGCAGGCCAAGACGGGTGCTCAGATTCTCCTTGCCAATCGCAGTCAAGCGAAAGTAGATGCTTTCATTGCCAACTTCGGTGGTCAGGCTTCTAGTAATGAAGAAATTTTTGCAGAAGTAGATGTGATTTTTCTAGGAGTAAAGCCTGCTCAGTTCTCAGACTTACTTTCTCAATATCAGACCATCCTTGAAAAGAGAGAGAGTCTTCTTTTGATTTCCATGGCAGCTGGATTGACCTTGGAAAAACTGGCTAGACTTCTGCCAAGTCACCACCGAATCATTCGCATCATGCCTAATACACCAGTTGCTATCGGACAAGGAGTGATTAGTTACGCCATGTCAGAAAACTGTCGTGCTGAGGACGGTGAACTCTTTTGTCAATTATTGGCTAAGGCCGGTCTCTTAGTTGAGCTGGGAGATGGCTTAATCGATGCTGCGACAGGTCTTGCAGGCTGTGGACCAGCTTTTGTCTACCTCTTTATCGAGGCTTTGGCAGACGCGGGTGTACAGATAGGATTGCCACGAGAAATGGCTTTGAAAATGGCAGCCCAAACATTAGTCGGAGCTGGACAAATGGTCCTCGAAAGTCAACAACATCCTGGAGTATTGAAAGACCAAGTTTGCAGCCCAGGAGGTTCGACTATCGCTGGTGTAGCAAGTCTGGAAGAACATGCATTTAGAGGCACAGTCATGGACGCAGTTCATCAAGCCTATAAACGAACACAAGAACTAGGTAAATAAGAGGTTGGATGACTCCCAGCCTCTTTTATGGTCAATTGAATGGAGAAGACACAAAAAGATTGTCACAAAAATCTATTTTTTTGATAGAATAGAAGGTAGAAAAAAAGAAATGAGTTAGACATGTCAAAAGGATTTTTAGTCTCTCTTGAGGGACCAGAGGGAGCAGGAAAGACCAGTGTTTTAGAGGCTCTACTCCCAATTTTAGAGGAAAAAGGAGTAGAAGTGTTGACGACCCGTGAACCAGGTGGAGTCTTGATTGGGGAGAAGATTCGTCAAGTGATTTTGGATCCAAGTCATACTCAGATGGATCCTAAAACAGAGCTTCTTCTCTATATCGCCAGTCGCAGACAACACTTGGTGGAAAAAGTTCTCCCAGCCCTTGAAGCCGGCAAGTTGGTCATTATGGACCGCTTCATCGATAGTTCCGTTGCTTATCAAGGATTTGGTCGTGGCTTGGATATTGACGCCATTGATTGGCTCAATCACTTTGCAACAGATGGCCTTAAACCCGATTTGACACTTTATTTTGACATTGAGGTGGAAGAGGGGCTGGCTCGCATTGCTGCCAATAGTGATCGCGAGGTCAATCGTTTGGACTTGGAAGGTTTGGACTTGCACAAAAAAGTTCGTCAAGGTTACCTTTCTCTTCTGGACAAAGAAGGAAATCGCATTGTTAAGATTGATGCGAGTCTTCCCTTGGAGGAGGTTGTGGAAGCTACCAAGGCGGTCTTGTTTGACAGAATGGGCTTGGCTAAATGAAACAAGATCAACTAAAGGCTTGGCAACCAGACCAGTTTGACCGCTTTGTCCGTATCCTAGAACAAGACCAGCTCAATCACGCCTATCTCTTTTCAGGTTTCTTTGGAAGCTTGGAAATGGCGCAGTTTTTGGCTAAGAGCCTCTTTTGTACGGATAAAGTAGGCGTTCTACCATGCGAGAAATGCCGAAACTGCAAGCTGATTGAGCAGGAAGAATTTCCCGATGTTACTTTGATTAAGCCAGTCAATCAGGTCATCAAGACAGAACGCATTCGAGAATTGGTGGGTCAGTTTTCCCAAGCAGGGATTGAAAGCCAGCAACAGGTCTTTATTATCGAGCAGGCGGAAAAAATGCATCCCAACGCAGCCAACTCTCTGCTCAAGGTCATCGAAGAACCTCAGAGTGAAGTTTACATTTTCTTCTTAACTAGTGATGAGGAAAAAATCTTGCCGACAATCCGTAGTCGGACCCAAATTTTCCACTTTAAAAAGCAAGAAGAAAAGCTCATCCATCAATTAGAACAAGCAGGTCTAGTCAAGAAAAAAGCAACTCTCTTAGCCCAGTTTAGTCAATCGAGAGCTGAAGCTGAAAAGTTGGTAAATCAAGCAAGTTTTTGGACCTTGGTTGATGAGAGCGAACGCCTGCTGACTTGGTTAGTAGCCAAGAAAAAAGAGAGTTATTTGCAGGTAGCTAAATTAGCCAGCTTAGCAGATGACAAGGAAAAGCAGGATCAGGTTTTGCGAATCCTCGAAGTTCTCTGTGGGCAGGATCTCTTGCAAGCAAGGATTCGACAGATTTTACAAGATTTGCTAGAAGCTAGAAAAATGTGGCAAGCCAATGTCAGCTTTCAAAATGCCATGGAATATCTGGTCTTGAAAGAAATATAAACTCAATGAAGAATAAAGAAAGGAAAGGGCTGGTTTATGGATAAGAAAGAATTATTTGATGCGCTGGACGATTTTTCCCAACAGTTATTGGTGACCTTGGCCGATGTTGAGGCCATTAAGAAAAATCTCAAGAGCCTAGTAGAGGAAAATACAGCTCTTCGTTTGGAAAATAGTAAGTTACGCGAACGCTTAGGTGAGGTGGAAGCAGATGCTCCCGTCAAGGCCAAGCATGTTCGTGAAAGCGTCCGTCGGATCTATAAGGATGGGTTTCACGTTTGTAATGATTTTTACGGCCAACGCCGGGAGCAGGACGAGGAATGTATGTTCTGTGACGAGTTGTTGTATAGGGAGTAGGCATGCAGATTCAAAAAAGTTTTAAGGGGCAGTCTCCCTATGGCAAACTTTACCTAGTCGCAACGCCAATTGGCAATCTGGATGACATGACCTTTCGTGCTATCCAGACCTTGAAAGAGGTGGACTGGATTGCTGCTGAGGACACGCGCAATACAGGTCTTTTGCTCAAGCATTTTGATATTTCCACTAAGCAGATCAGTTTTCACGAGCACAATGCCAAGGAAAAAATTCCTGACTTGATTAGTTTCCTGAAGGCGGGGCAAAGTATTGCCCAGGTTTCTGATGCGGGGTTGCCTAGCATCTCGGATCCTGGTCACGATTTAGTCAAGGCAGCCATCGAGGAAGAGATTGCAGTTGTAACAGTTCCGGGTGCCTCTGCAGGGATTTCGGCCTTAATTGCCAGTGGCCTAGCACCACAACCACATATTTTTTATGGTTTCTTACCGAGAAAATCAGGTCAGCAAAAGCAGTTTTTCGACTTGAAAAAAGATTATCCAGAAACTCAGATTTTCTATGAATCGCCCCACCGTGTAGCGGATACGTTAGAAAATATGCTAGAAGTCTACGGCGACCGCTCGGTGGTCTTGGTGAGAGAATTGACTAAAATCTATGAAGAATACCAACGAGGTACCATTTCTGAGTTATTAGAAAACATAGCTGAAACGCCACTCAAGGGTGAATGCCTTCTCATCGTTGAAGGCGTCAGTCAGGATGTGGAAGAAAAGGACGAGGAGGACTTGTTCTTAGAAATCCAAGCTCGTATCCAGCAAGGTATGAAGAAAAATCAAGCCATAAAGGAAGTTGCGAAACTCTACCAGTGGAATAAAAGCCAACTCTACGCTGCCTACCACGACTGGGAAGAAAATCAAGAAAATGACTAAACAGGGAAGTTTGCCTTCTTCCCTTTTTTTGTTATACTAGTAAAAGAAAAAATTAGAAAGATTTGTGGGAGTGAAAAAGTTCGGGGAACTTTTTCAGCCTGAGCCAAGAAATTCGAAATCTCGTAAGTTCAGTTGGCTTTTCAATGTGAATCTTGTCTTCACACTCCCAAAGAGGTATTAGTGTCGTGTCTCAATCTTATATCAATGTTATCGGAGCAGGTTTGGCAGGGTCTGAAGCTGCTTACCAAATCGCAGAACGTGGTATTCCAGTTAAACTCTATGAAATGCGTGGTGTCAAGTCAACACCTCAGCACAAAACAGACAATTTTGCGGAGTTGGTTTGTTCCAATTCTCTTCGTGGCGATGCTCTGACAAATGCAGTGGGTCTCCTCAAGGAAGAAATGCGTCGCTTGGGTTCTGTTATCTTGAAATCTGCTGAGGCTACACGTGTTCCTGCAGGTGGTGCGCTTGCGGTGGACCGTGAGGGTTTCTCTCAAATGGTAACCGAAAAAGTAGCCAACCATCCCTTGATTGAGGTGGTGCGTGATGAAATTACAGAATTGCCGACAGATGTTATTACGGTTGTCGCTACTGGTCCTTTGACCAGCGATGCTCTGGCTGAAAAGATTCATGCCCTTAATGACGGTGATGGCTTCTATTTCTATGATGCGGCAGCGCCTATTATTGATGTCAATACTATTGATATGAGCAAGGTCTATCTCAAGTCCCGTTATGATAAGGGAGAAGCAGCCTATCTCAATGCTCCTATGACCAAGCAAGAGTTTATGGATTTCCATGAAGCCTTGGTTCATGCGGAGGAAGCTCCGCTCAATTCTTTTGAAAAAGAAAAGTACTTTGAAGGTTGTATGCCGATCGAAGTCATGGCCAAGCGTGGCATTAAAACCATGCTTTATGGTCCTATGAAGCCAGTCGGTCTTGAGTATCCAGACAACTACACAGGCCCTCGTGATGGTGAATTTAAAACACCGTACGCTGTTGTCCAACTTCGTCAGGACAATGCGGCTGGTAGCCTCTACAATATTGTCGGTTTCCAGACCCATCTCAAATGGGGAGAACAAAAGCGTGTTTTTCAAATGATTCCGGGTCTTGAAAATGCTGAGTTTGTCCGTTATGGGGTCATGCACCGCAATTCTTACATGGATTCACCGAACTTGCTAGAACAAACCTATCGTTCTAAGAAACAGCCCAACCTCTTCTTTGCTGGTCAAATGACAGGTGTGGAAGGCTATGTTGAGTCAGCAGCTTCAGGCTTAGTTGCGGGTATTAACGCGGCTCGACTCTTCAAGGGTGAAAGTGAAGCTATCTTCCCAGAGACCACAGCGATTGGAAGTCTGGCGCATTACATCACCCATGCGGACAGTAAACATTTCCAACCCATGAATGTCAACTTTGGCATTATCAAGGAGTTGGAAGGCGAGCGTATCCGTGATAAGAAGGCTCGTTATGAAAAAATTGCAGAGCGTGCCCTTACCGACTTAGAGGAATTTTTAACGGTCTAATTTTTTTCAAAGAATTGCTCATGATACTATAAAAATCTTAGAAATTGTGATAAAATAGGTAGGATAAAAAAAGGAGAGTAAAAATGGCGAACCCCAAGTATAATCGTATTTTAATCAAGTTATCAGGTGAAGCCCTTGCCGGTGAACGTGGCGTAGGGATTGATATCCAGACAGTTCAAACAATCGCAAAAGAGATTCAAGAAGTTCATAGCTTAGGTATCGAAATTGCCCTTGTTATTGGTGGAGGAAATCTCTGGCGTGGAGAACCTGCTGCAGAAGCAGGAATGGACCGTGTTCAGGCAGATTACACTGGAATGCTTGGGACCGTTATGAATGCTCTTGTGATGGCAGATTCATTGCAACAAGTTGGTGTCGATACGCGAGTGCAAACTGCCATTGCTATGCAACAAGTGGCAGAACCTTACGTACGTGGACGTGCCCTTCGTCATCTTGAAAAAGGCCGTATCGTTATCTTTGGTGCCGGGATTGGTTCACCGTACTTCTCAACAGATACAACAGCAGCCCTTCGTGCAGCTGAAATTGAAGCAGATGCCATCCTTATGGCTAAAAATGGCGTAGACGGTGTTTACAATGCTGATCCTAAGAAAGACAAGACTGCCGTTAAGTTTGAAGAATTGACCCACCGTGACGTTATCAACAAAGGTCTTCGTATCATGGACTCAACAGCTTCAACCCTCTCTATGGATAATGACATTGACTTGGTGGTCTTCAACATGAACCAACCAGGCAACATCAAACGTGTCGTATTTGGTGAAAATATCGGAACAACAGTTTCAAACAATATCGAAGAAAAGGAATAAGAAAATTATGGCTAACGCAATTGTAGAAAAAGCTAAAGAGAGAATGACCCAGTCTCACCAATCACTTGCTCGTGAATTTGGTGGTATCCGTGCCGGTCGTGCCAACGCAAGCTTGCTAGACCGTATCCACGTAGAATACTATGGAGTCGAAACTCCTCTTAACCAAATCGCTTCAATTACTATTCCAGAAGCGCGTGTCTTGTTGGTAACACCATTTGACAAGTCTTCGTTGAAAGACATCGAACGTGCCTTGAACGCTTCTGATCTTGGTATTACACCAGCTAATGACGGATCTGTGATCCGCTTGGTTATCCCTGCCCTTACAGAAGAAACTCGTCGTGACCTTGCCAAAGAAGTGAAGAAGGTCGGTGAAAATGCTAAAGTGGCTATCCGTAACATCCGTCGCGACGCTATGGACGAAGCTAAAAAGCAAGAAAAAGCAAAAGAAATCACTGAAGACGAATTGAAGACTCTTGAAAAAGATATTCAAAAAGTAACAGACGATGCTGTGAAACACATCGACGACATGACTGCCAATAAAGAAAAAGAACTTTTGGAAGTCTAAAAATAAACAGAAAAACTCAGTTGGCATTGCTGGCTGAGTTTTATTCGAAAGAAGGAACTATGAATACAAATCTTGCAAGTTTTATCGTTGGACTTATCATTGATGAAAATGACCGTTTTTACTTTGTGCAAAAGGATGGTCAAACCTATGCACTTGCCAAGGAAGAAGGTCAACATACAGTAGGGGATACGGTCAAAGGTTTTGTCTACACGGATATGAAGCAAAAACTCCGCCTGACAACCATAGAAGTGACTGCCACTCAGGACCAATTTGGTTGGGGAACCGTAACGGAAGTTCGTAAGGACTTGGGTGTTTTTGTTGATACCGGTCTACCTGATAAAGAAATCGTTGTGTCACTCGATATCCTCCCTGAGCTCAAGGAACTCTGGCCTAAGAAAGGTGATAAACTTTACATCCGTCTTGAAGTGGACAAGAAAGACCGAATATGGGGACTCTTGGCTTATCAAGAAGACTTCCAACGTCTGGCTCGTCCTGCCTACAACAACATGCAGAACCAAAACTGGCCAGCCATTGTTTATCGTCTCAAGCTGTCAGGAACCTTTGTCTATCTGCCAGAGAATAACATGCTTGGTTTTATCCATCCTAGTGAGCGCTATTCAGAGCCACGTTTGGGACAAGTATTAGATGCGCGTGTCATTGGTTTCCGCGAGGTTGACCGCACTCTGAACCTATCCCTCAAACCACGTTCCTTTGAAATGTTGGAAAATGATGCTCAGATGATTTTGACATACTTGGAAAGCAATGGCGGTTTCATGACCCTGAATGACAAGTCAGCGCCAGATGATATCAAGGCAACCTTTGGTATCTCTAAAGGTCAGTTCAAGAAAGCACTCGGAGGCTTGATGAAAGCTGGCAAAATCAAGCAGGACCAGTTTGGGACAGAGTTGATTTAGGGAGGCTTATGAGAAAATCATTTTACACTTGGCTCATGACCGAGCGCAATCCGAAAAGTAATAGCCCAAAAGCCATCTTGGCAGATCTCGCTTTTGAAGAGTCGGCTTTTCCAAAACACACAGATAATTTTGATGAGGTGAGTCGCTTCTTGGAGGAGCATGCCAGTTTCTCTTTCAACCTAGGAGACTTTGACGCCATCTGGCAAGAATACTTAGAACACTAGAGACAATGAGATGAGGCTAGTATTTTATTGTTCTCTTTGCTATAATAAAAAGAAATAAACGGATTAGAGAGGTTCTTTATTTGAAGGAACATTCAATAGACATTCAACTGAGTCATCCAGATGACCTGTTTCATCTTTTTGGTTCCAATGAGCGCCATCTTCGTTTGATGGAAGAAGAGCTCGATGTGGTGATTCATGCTCGTACGGAGATTGTCCAGGTTTTGGGCGAAGAGACTGCCTGTGAGGAAGCCCGTCAGGTTATCCAGGCATTGATGGTTTTGGTGAATCGTGGAATGACAGTTGGCACACCAGATGTGGTGACTGCGATTAGCATGGTCAAAAACGATGAAATCGACAAGTTTGTCGCCCTTTACGAAGAAGAAATTATCAAGGACAATACTGGGAAACCGATTCGTGTCAAAACCTTAGGTCAAAAACTTTATGTGGACAGTGTCAAACAGCATGATGTGACCTTTGGAATCGGACCTGCAGGGACAGGGAAGACCTTTCTTGCAGTGACCTTGGCAGTGACTGCTCTTAAACGTGGGCAAGTCAAGCGGATTATCCTTACTCGTCCAGCAGTGGAAGCAGGTGAGAGTCTAGGATTTCTTCCGGGTGATCTCAAGGAGAAGGTGGATCCTTATCTTCGACCTGTTTACGATGCTTTGTACCAGATTCTCGGGAAAGACCAGACGACTCGTCTCATGGAGCGTGAAATTATCGAAATCGCGCCCCTTGCCTACATGCGTGGGCGGACCTTGGATGATGCCTTCGTCATTCTCGATGAGGCACAGAATACGACCATCATGCAGATGAAGATGTTCTTGACTCGTTTAGGATTTAATTCTAAGATGATTGTCAATGGAGATATCAGCCAGATTGACCTTCCGCGTAACGTCAAGTCCGGTTTGATTGATGCTCAAGAAAAGCTTAAGAATATTCACCAAATCGACTTTGTTCATTTTTCAGCCAAGGATGTGGTTCGTCATCCAGTTGTCGCTCAGATTATTCGAGCTTATGAACCAGCTCCAGTTAAGGTTGAAGAAAAGAACCAAGAAACAGAATAGCAAAAAAAGAGCAGTTCAAATGGAACTGCTCTTTTTTAATGAGTGTATAGCTTTAAACAAGTTCGTCGATAGACGTATAATCTTTATCGAGGCCTTGAGCAACTGGGAGGCTAGTTAAGTAACCTTTATAAGTGGTCACACCTTGACGCAAGCCCTCATCTTCAGAGATTGCATGTGCAAAACCTTTGTCAGCCAATGCTTCGATATAAGGAAGAGTGACATTGGTTAGGGCGATGGTTGAAGTACGAGCAACCGCACCAGGGATATTGGCAACGGCATAGTGGAGAACACCGTGTTTTTCATAGACTGGTTCATCGTGCGTTGTCACACGGTCAGCTGTCTCGATAACGCCACCTTGGTCAACGGCAACGTCAACAATGACAGAGCCTGGACGCATTTGTTTGACCATCTCATCTGTAACCAATTTTGGTGCTTTGGCACCAGGGATGAGAACCGCACCAATCACCACATCAGCATCTCTCACACTTGCTTCAATATTGAAAGAATTGGACATAAGAGTTTGGATTTGGTTTCCAAAGACTTCTTCTAGAACTGAGAGACGCTTAGCGCTGATATCTAAAATAGTTACTTGAGCACCAAGACCAAGGGCGATGCGGGCAGCATGTGTACCGACGACACCACCACCGATGATGGTTACTTTTCCTTTTGGAACACCTGGTACACCACCAAGTAGAACACCAGAGCCACCAGCTTGCTTAGTAAGGAAGTGAGCTCCGATTTGAACAGCCATACGACCTGCAACCTCACTCATAGGAACGAGGAGTGGTAGTTGTCCTTGATTGTCACGAACAGTTTCATAGGCAATTCCTGTTGTTTTGGCTGCTAACATAGCACCTGCTAATTCTGGAGCAGCGGCCATGTGCAAGTAGGTGAAGAGGAGAAGATCGTCGCGCAAATAACCATATTCAGAAGCTAGTGGTTCTTTTACTTTCACGACCAACTCGGCAGCCCAGGCTTCAGCAGCAGTTGCGACAATCTCAGCTCCTTGCTTTTGATAGTCTGCATCAGTAAATCCTGATCCGAGACCAGCATTTGTTTCGATGAGAACACGATGTCCACGACTGACTAAACTGTGGACGCCAGCAGGAGTGAGGGCAACACGGTTTTCATTATTTTTAATTTCTTTTGGGATTCCGATTAACATAGAGATAACCTACCTTTCAATTGACGGGATTGTTTTAGTTGTCACATTCCAGTTCATAAATCAAAAATGTGATGGTTTTATTGTATATGAAACCGCTTCAAAAATCAAGGAAAACTTGTCATCCAAATTTATTTATGCTAGACTAGTGAGAATCAAGCTCTAATGGAGGGAAAAGTATGGAATCAATATTTGTGAAATTTGCCCAGTATCCATCTATAGAAACGGAGCGTTTGTTGCTCCGACCTGTAACTTTGGACGATGCAGAAGATATGTTTGAGTATGCCTCAGACAGAGAAAATACACGCTACACTTTTCCAACAAATCAAAGCTTAGAAGAAACCAAGAACAACATCGCTCAGTTCTACTTGGCTAATCCCTTGGGACGGTGGGGAATCGAACTAAAAAGCACTGGCCAGTTTATCGGAACCATTGATTTGCACAAGATTGATCCTGTTCTTAAGAAGGCAGCTATTGGTTATATTATCAACCAAAAGTATTGGAATCAAGGATTGACGACAGAAGCCAATCGTGCCGTGATTGAACTGGCTTTTGAGAAGATTGGAATGAACAAGTTGACCGCTCTTCACGATAAAGACAATCCCGCATCAGGAAAGGTCATGGAGAAATCAGGTATGAGTTTTTCCCACGAAGAACCCTATGCCAGAATGGATAATAAAGAACCAGGTCGAATTATCACAAGGGTTCATTATGTCTTGACTAAGGAAGACTATTTTGCAAATAAATAAGCAGTTGAAAAGATTTTTCAGCTGTTTTTTTCTTCCTCTTACGAATAATCTAAGAGAGGAGAAAATATGGAAGCAATTATCGAGAAAATCAAAGAGTATAAAATCATTGTCATCTGTGCTGTTTTAGGCTTGGCCTTGGGCGCATTTTTCCTACTAAAGCCAACTTCACAAACACCTGTGAAAGAAACAAACTTGCAGGCTGAAGTTGCAGCTGTTTCAAAGGATTCATCATCTGAAAAGGAAATCAAGAAGGAAGAAAAGGAAGAATCTCCTGAACAAGATCTAATCACAGTAGATGTCAAAGGTGCAGTTAAATCGCCAGGAATTTATGATTTACCAGTAGGGAGTCGTGTTCATGATGCTGTTCAAAAGGCGGGTGGCTTGACAGATGAGGCAGATAGCAAATCGCTCAATCTTGCTCAGAAAGTCAGTGACGAGGCTCTGGTCTATGTCCCAAGCAAGGGAGAAGAAGGAGTGAGTCAGCAGACTGGTTCTGGAACGTCTTCTTCGACGAGCAAGGAAAAGAAGGTTAATCTTAACAAGGCCAGTCTGGAAGAACTCAAGCAAATCAAAGGATTGGGAGGAAAACGAGCCCAGGATATTATCGATCATCGTGAGACAAATGGCAAATTCAAGTCGGTAGATGAATTAAAGAAAGTCTCTGGTATTGGCGCTAAGACCATAGAAAAGCTAAAAGATTATGTCACAGTGGATTAAGAATTTCCCTATCCCCTTAATCTATCTGAGTTTTCTATTGCTCTGGCTTTACTACGTCATTTTCTCAGCATCCTATCTCGCACTGCTAGGTTTTGTTTTTTTGCTCGTCTGTCTCTTTTTCCAATTTCCATGGAAATCGGCTGGTAAAGTTTTAGCGATTTGTGGAGTTTTTGGATTTTGGTTTTTGTTTCAAAACTGGCAACAGACACAAGCTAGTCAGAACCTAGTGGATTCTGTTGAAAGGGTACGGATTTTACCAGATACCATCAAAGTCAATGGAGACAGTCTGTCCTTTCGGGGCAAGGCTGAGGGTCGCACCTTCCAAGTTTACTATAAACTCCAGTCTGAGGAGGAGAAAGAGTTCTTTCAGACCTTAACAGACCTTCACGAGATAGAGCTAGAAGGAACAGTCTCTGAGCCTGAAGGGCAGAGAAATTTTGGTGGCTTTGACTACCGAGCCTATCTGAAGACTCAGGGGATTTACCAGACACTGACTATCAAGAGCATCCAGTCACTTAAACAGGTTAGCAGTTGGGATATAGGAGAAAATCTGTCTAGTTTACGTCGAAAGGCAGTAGTTTGGATCAAGATGCACTTTCCAGATCCTATGCGCAACTATATGACAGGCCTTCTTTTAGGACATTTGGACACGGACTTTGAGGAGATGAATGAGCTTTATTCCAGTCTTGGAATTATCCATCTATTTGCCTTGTCAGGTATGCAAGTGGGCTTCTTTATGGATGCCTTTAAGAAACTCCTCTTGCGATTGGGCTTGACTCAAGAAAAGTTGAAGTGGCTGGCCTATCCCTTTTCCCTTATCTATGCAGGTCTGACAGGATTTTCAGCTTCGGTCATTCGCAGTCTCTTGCAAAAGTTACTGGCCCAACATGGTGTTAAGGGCTTGGATAATTTTGCCTTGACGATCCTTGTCCTCTTTATCATCATGCCCAACTTTTTCTTGACAGCTGGAGGGGTCTTGTCCTGCGCTTATGCTTTTATCTTGACTATGACAAGCAAAGAAGGCGAGGGGCTCAAGGCTGTTGCCAGAGAAAGTTTGGTCATTTCTTTGGGAATATTGCCCATTCTATCCTTTTATTTTGCAGAATTTCAGCCTTGGTCTATTCTTTTGACCTTTGTCTTTTCCTTTCTATTTGACTTGGTTTTCTTACCGCTTTTGTCCATCTTATTCATTCTGTCTTTTGTTTACCCAGTCACTCAGTTTAACTTTATTTTTGAGTGGTTGGAGAATATCATTCGCTTGGTATCGCAGCTGGCAAGCAGGCCTCTGGTCTTTGGTCAACCCAACGCATGGCTTTTGATTCTACTGTTAATTTCCTTGGCAATACTGTATGATTTTAGGAAAAACATCAAAAGACTAGCAGGATTCATTCTCTTTGTCGTAGGGCTCTTTTTCTTAATCAAGCATCCTCTGGAAAATGAAATTACCATGCTGGATGTAGGGCAGGGAGAAAGTATTTTCCTACGGGATGTAACTGGAAAAAACATTCTCATAGACGTGGGAGGCAAGGCAGAGTCTGATAAGAAAATTGAAAAATGGCAAGAAAAGGCGACGACCAGCAATGCTCAGAGAACCTTGATTCCCTATCTTAAAAGTCGAGGAGTAGACAAGATTGACCAGCTGGTTTTGACCAATACAGACAAGGAGCATGTTGGCGATTTGCTAGAAGTAACAAAGGCTTTCCATGTGGGCGAAATTTTAGTGTCAAAAGGAAGTTTGACACAGAAGGAATTTGTAACAGAACTAGAAGCAAGCCAAACCAAGGTGCGCAGTGTGGCAGCAGGGGAGAACTTGCCGATTTTTGGCAGTTACTTAGAAGTCCTATCTCCAAGGAAGATTGGAGATAGGAATCGTGATGATTCTCTGGTTCTTTATGGAAAACTCTTGGATAAGCATTTTCTCTTTACTGGAAACTTGAAAGAGAAGGGAGAGAAGGATCTTCTAAAGCAATATCCTGACTTAGAGGTGGATGTCTTGAAAGCAAGCCAACATGGTGCTAAAACATCATCCAATCCAGCTTTCCTAGAAAAAATCAAACCAGAAATTACTCTCATCTCAGTTGGAAAAAACAATCGTGCGAAACTCCCCCATCAGGAAACCTTGACACGAATGGAAAGTATCAAGAGTAAGATTTACAGAACTGACCAGCAAGGGGCTATCCGCTTTACAGGGTGGAATAGTTGGCGAATTGAAACGGTGCGATAAAATAGACAAAGTTTTTCGAAAAATTGACTTTTTATCTTGACAAGGGATAGAAAACTTGGTATCATATAAAAGTTGAGAAAAGCAGAAGTGAGAGCTTCTCGCCTTGTGACATCAAGTTGCCTGGCCCTACGGATGAAAAGTTTCTAAGAAACGCTATCATAACGTGCGGGCTTGTATCATTACGAGCCCGCTATTGTTTTTCTCTAATAATAAAAAAGAGGTGAAAACCATAGCAAAGCAAGACTTATTCATCAATGATGAAATTCGTGTACGTGAAGTTCGCTTGATCGGTCTTGAGGGAGAACAGCTAGGCATCAAGCCACTCAGCGAAGCGCAAGCATTGGCTGATAGTGCAAATGTTGACTTAGTATTGATTCAACCCCAAGCAAAACCGCCTGTTGCTAAGATTATGGACTACGGTAAGTTCAAATTTGAGTATCAGAAAAAGCAAAAAGAACAACGTAAAAAACAAAGTGTTGTTACTGTGAAAGAAGTTCGTCTGAGTCCAACTATCGACAAGGGTGACTTTGACACAAAACTTCGCAATGCACGCAAGTTCCTTGAAAAAGGAAATAAAGTTAAGGTATCTATTCGCTTTAAAGGGCGTATGATCACCCATAAAGAGATTGGTGCAAAAGTTTTAGCTGAGTTTGCTGAAGCAACACAAGATATTGCGATCATCGAACAACGAGCTAAGATGGATGGACGCCAAATGTTCATGCAGTTGGCGCCAGCAACTGACAAAAAATAATTGTCAGAAAGTTAAATAAAGGAGAAAAAATCATGCCAAAACAAAAAACACACCGCGCATCAGCTAAACGTTTCAAACGTACAGGTTCTGGTGGACTTAAACGTTTCCGTGCTTACACTTCTCACCGTTTCCACGGAAAAACTAAGAAACAACGTCGTCATCTTCGTAAAGCATCTATGGTGCATTCAGGAGATTTCAAACGTATCAAAGCAATGCTTACTCGCTTGAAATAATAGCCTAACAGTAAGTAAACAATTCTAGGAAATATTTGGAGGAAATAAAACATGGCACGTGTTAAAGGTGGCGTTGTATCACGCAAACGTCGTAAACGTATTCTTAAATTAGCAAAAGGTTACTATGGAGCTAAACACATCTTGTTCCGTACTGCAAAAGAACAAGTAATGAACTCTTACTACTATGCATACCGTGACCGTCGTCAGAAAAAACGTGACTTCCGTAAATTGTGGATCACTCGTATCAATGCGGCAGCTCGTTTGAACGGACTTTCATACTCACAATTGATGCATGGTTTGAAATTGGCTGAGATCGAAGTTAACCGTAAAATGCTTGCTGACTTGGCTGTTAACGATGCAGCAGCTTTCACAGCTCTTGCAGATGCAGCTAAAGCAAAACTTGGTAAATAATAATTGATAAGACTGGAACAGGATTGTCCCAGTCTTTTTAAAAATAAAGGAGAATATATGGCTTCAAAAATGCTACACACTTGCTTGCGAGTAGAAAACCTTGAAAAATCAATCGCTTTTTATCAAGATGCTTTTGGATTTAAAGAATTGCGTCGCAGAGATTTTCCAGATCATGCTTTTACCATTGTCTATCTAGGACTTGAGGGGGATGACTACGAGTTGGAGTTAACCTATAACTATGATCACGGTCCTTATGTGGTAGGAGATGGTTTCGCCCATATCGCTCTCAGTACACCTGACCTTGAGGCCCTACATCAAGAACATAGCGCTAAAGGCTATGAGGTGACAGCCCCTAATGGACTTCCAGGAACTCAACCAAACTATTACTTTGTCAAGGATCCTGATGGGTACAAGGTCGAAGTCATTCGTGAAAAATAATCCAGTAAGGTCAAGTAGAATGTTCGTTTTCTACTTGACTTTTTTTCTTTGAAAGAGTATACTAATACAAATTTAACCTTTAAGGGGAGTCCAGAGAGACTCACAAGGTGTCAGATAAAAGGGATAGGGGACTTCTCTGTGGAGACTTTTTAAGTGTGCGCATGAGTTCTAGCCTAACCTAACTGAGACCTTGCTATAGCAAGGTCTTTTCTTTATCTGGTCCCCTTAAATTTAAGGAGGAAAAGTCATGAATCCCACATGTAAGAAGCGTATGGGTGCGATTCGTATGGAAAGCATGAAGGTGGTCGCACAGGAGGAAATCGCGCCAGCAATCTTTGAATTAGTCCTAGAAGGAGAAATGGTTGAAGCCATGCGAGCAGGTCAATTTCTCCATCTGCGTGTGCCTGATGATGCCCATCTCTTGCGTCGTCCTATTTCAATTTCATCTATTGACAAGGCTAAGAAGCAGTGTCATCTCATTTATCGAATTGAGGGAGCTGGGACAGCTATTTTTTCAACATTAAGTCAGGGAGATACTCTTGATGTGATGGGACCTCAGGGGAATGGTTTTGACTTGTCTGATTTAGGCAATCAGAGCCAAGTTCTCCTCGTTGGTGGTGGGATTGGTGTTCCACCCTTGCTTGAGGTAGCCAAGGAATTGCATGCGCGTGGGGTGAAAGTAGTGACAGTCCTCGGTTTTGCCAACAAGGATGCTGTTATTCTCGAAACAGAATTGACCCAATATGGTCAGGTCTTTGTTACGACAGATGATGGTTCTTATGGCATTAAGGGAAATGTATCTGTTGTCATCAATGATTTAGACAGTAAATTTGATGCTGTTTACTCATGTGGGGCTCCGGGAATGATGAAGTACATCAATCAAACCTTTTATGATCATCCAAGAGCCTATCTATCTTTAGAATCTCGTATGGCTTGTGGGATGGGTGCTTGCTATGCCTGCGTTCTAAGAGTGCCAGATAGTGAGACGGTCAGCCAACGTGTCTGTGAAGATGGCCCTGTTTTCCGTACAGGAACGGTTGTATTATAAGGAGAAAGTCATGACTACAAATCGTTTACAAGTTTCTCTACCAGGATTGGATTTGAAAAATCCCATCATTCCAGCATCAGGCTGTTTTGGTTTTGGTCAAGAGTATGCTAAGTACTATGATTTAGACCTTTTAGGCTCTATTATGATCAAGGCAACGACTCTAGAACCCCGTTTTGGCAATCCAACTCCTAGGGTGGCAGAAACGCCTGCAGGTATGCTCAATGCAATCGGTTTGCAAAATCCAGGTTTAGAAGCTGTTTTAGCTGAAAAGTTGCCTTGGCTGGAAAGAGAATATCCAACACTTCCTATCATCGCCAATGTAGCAGGCTTTTCAAAACAAGAGTACGCTGCCGTTTCTCAGGGGATTTCCAAGGCAGCCAATGTAAAAGCGATCGAGCTCAATATCTCTTGTCCGAATGTGGATCATGGCAATCATGGACTTTTGATTGGGCAAGATCCTGACTTGGCTTATGAAGTGGTAAAAGCAGCTGTAGAGGCCTCTGATGTGCCAGTTTATGTCAAACTAACCCCTAGTGTAACGGATGTTGTCACCATCGCCAAAGCCGCAGAAGATGCAGGAGCAAGTGGCTTAACCATGATCAATACTCTAGTCGGTATGCGCTTTGACCTCAAAACAAGAAAACCAATCCTAGCCAATGGAACAGGTGGAATGTCTGGACCAGCAGTCTTTCCAGTAGCCCTCAAACTCATCCGCCAAGTCGCCCAAACAACAGACCTGCCCATCATTGGAATGGGGGGAGTGGATTCGGCTGAAGCTGCTTTAGAAATGTATCTGGCTGGGGCGTCTGCCATCGGAGTTGGAACAGCCAACTTTACCAATCCTTATGCCTGTCCTGATATCATCGAAAATTTACCAAAAGTTATGGACAAATATGGCATTAGTAGTTTGGAAGATCTCCGTAAGGAAGTCAAAGCCAGTCTGAGATAAGCTAGGTCTTCCTTATTGTCAACAAGAAATAGAATCTTCATCAATTTGTAATATTTCCGTCGGTTAACTATGTTACAATAGGGTTTAGAAAACGTTATTGGAGCATTTAAATGAAACGATGGAAAGTGGCCCTAGTAAGTGCTGGTTTATTGGGGTGTTTTTTTACTGTAGTGGAGGCAGCAAAAGCAGAAGAGGGAACTTGGCAAGGAAAGACCTATCTAAAAGCTGATGGAAAACCAGTAACCAACCAATGGATCTTTGACCAAACGTATCAGAATTGGTTTTATCTTAAGGCTGATGGACAACGTGCAGAAAACGGCTGGCTGACTGTTGATGGTAAGGATTACTATTTTAACGAGACCGGGAAATTAGCCACAAAAGCTTGGATTAACCAGTACTATGTGGCTGAAAGTGGTGCTAGGGTCAAGAATCAATGGGTGTTTGACCAAGAAAAACAATCCTGGTATTATCTCAAGTCTGATGGTCAGAAAGCTCAAAACGAATGGATTCAACAAGGTCAGGAAAAATATTACCTTAAAGAAGACGGGAAAATGGCCAAAGATGAGTGGATCACTCAAAGGGAGAATCAATACTACATCAATTCACAAGGTAAAATGCTGAAAAATGCTTGGCTTGGTAAGAGCTATATATCAGAAAATGGTCATAAGGTTAAACAAGCCTGGATTTATGATGACAACTATAGCAGTTGGTTCTACCTTCAACAAGACGGTACCTATGCTGAAAATGGCTGGTTAACTATAGATGGGAAGGACTACCATTTCAAATCAGGCGGTTATCTTTCTACTGAACGTTGGATTGACCGCTTCTATGTTGCTAAAAGTGGAGCTAAATTGAAATCGGAATGGCTCTTTGATAAGAATTATGATTCTTGGTTTTACTTGAAAGCTGATGGTAGCTATGCCGAAAAAGGCTGGGAAACGATTAAAGGTAAAGATTACCATTTCAAATTTGGAGGCTATCTTTCTACTGAACGTTGGATTGACCGCTTCTATGTTGCTAAGAGTGGAGCTAAACTGAAATCGGAATGGCTCTTTGACAAGAATTATAACTCATGGTTTTACTTGAAAGCTGACGGAACCTATGCTGAAAAAGGTTGGCAAATCATCAAAGGTAAGGATTACCATTTCAAATCCGGTGGCTACCTCTCCACAGAAACGTGGATTGACCGCAGCTATGTGACGAGTAGTGGAGCAAAAGCTGGTAAAGGTTGGCTCTTTGACAAGAATTATAACTCATGGTTCTATATTAACTCTGATGGAAATTATGCCAATAAAGAATGGATCTGGGATAATGGTTACTACTATCTCAAATCTGGCGGTTATATGGCTGCAAGTGAGTGGGTGTGGTACAAGAACAATTGGTTCTACCTCAAGTCAAATGGGAAGATGGCTGAGAAAGAGCTTATCTATGATTCATCCGATCAATCATGGTACTACCTTAAATCAGGCGGTTACATGGCAAAAAACGAGACGGTAGGTGGTCATACCTTGGATGCCTCAGGTAAATGGCATGTTGCGGATAAAACCAAATATTACAAAGTTAAACCAATCACAGCCTATGTCTATAGTGCATCTGGAGAAATCTTGAGTTACATTAACCAAGGAAGCATTGTTTCACTGGATAGCTCAACGCGAAAAGGTGGCCGACTTGCAGTTTCGATTTCTGGCTTGTCTGGCTATATGAATCAAAGTGATTTGACAGCAGTGGATGAAGGAAGCGAGTTTATCCCTCATTATACTAGTGATGGGAAATTCCTCTACCATGAACTCTCTCCTTATACGAGTATCAAAGTAGCTCCACACACATCTGCTATGATTATTGGTAAGAAGTACTACTCAACTGATGGTGAGCATTTTGATGGTTTTACCATTAAAAATCCATTCCTCTTTAAAAACCTGAGAGAGCCAAGTAATTATAGTGCAGCTGAATTGGATAAACTGTATTCGATGATGAACTTGCAGGATAGTCCTCTTGCGGGTAAAGGAGCGACTTTCAAAGAAGCTGAGGAACGCTATGGTGTCAATGCCCTTTACCTAATGGCCCATAGTGCCCTTGAAAGTGCGTGGGGACGCAGTCAAATTTCCAGAGATAAGAACAACTTCTTTGGTATTGCGGCTTATGATACTAGCCCATATCTTTCAGCTAAGAGCTTTGATGATGTGGACAAAGGGATTCTCGGAGCGGCCAAGTGGATTCGTGAGAATTACATTGACTATGGTAGAGACCACCTTGGAAATAAAGCGACCGGAATGAATGTTCGCTACGCCTCAGATCCATACTGGGGTGAGAAGATAGCCAGTATCATGATGACTATCAACAGCAAACTTGGTGGGAAAGACTAATCAAAATAAACCAACGGTAACTACTGAAAAGTGGTTATCGTTTTTGTTTTGGACATTGGAGGAGAAATAGTATAATAACAGTCTCTTTAGTCTTGAATAATTAACAAAATGATAGTAAAATGTAATAGGAGATATTAATCTAATCACCATATAAAAAGGAGATTTTTATGAAAAAGCTACTATCCTTCTCAATTGCCTTGCTTTCAATCACAACCCTAGTTGCATGTTCTGGACATAAGGCAGAATCAAAGGCCCCAGAAGAAAAAATTGAACAGAAGCAAATTAAGTTCAATGAGAAGTTGTTTAAAGAGGCTGGACTCTTGCCTTTTAAAAATGAGAAACAGTTAGAACTTGGGGAATTGGACTCTAAATCACGCGCAACAGGTGCTCATATTCAACTTAAGGATGGTGATGAACCAAAAGAGAAGAGAGAGTCCAAGTTGACTTATGATCCAGTTGGATGGCACAATTATAAATTCTTTTATGGTGATGGTAAAAAAGAAGCTTGGTTGATGAGTCGAGGCCATCTGATCGGGTACCAGTTTAGCGGATTGAATGATGAAAAGAAAAACTTGGTTCCGATGACAAACTGGCTCAATGCTGGAAATTATTCTGGAACAGATAACACTAATCAAGAAAGCATGCTTTACTATGAAAATCGATTGGACTCTTGGTTGGCCAATCACCCAAACTACTATCTTGACTATAAGGTGACCCCAATCTATCAAAAAGATGAGTTGATTCCGAGACAGATTGAATTGCAGTATGTGGGAATAGATGAAAATGGTAAACTCTTGGAAATCAAGTTGGGTGGTAGTAAAGAAAAGGTTGATCAGTATTCAGTGACGCATGTCGTTTTAGACAATGTTTCAGCTAATGCGGAAATCAATTATTTGGATGGTACGGCTAAAAATACAGTTGAAAACAAAGAAGAAAAAGCTAAAAAAGAAGCTGAAGAAAAGGCTAAGAAGGAAGCTGAGGAAAAAGCCAAGAAAGAGGCTGAAGAAAAAGAAGCAGCTGAAAAGAAAGCAAAAGAAGAAGAGCAGGAAAAAGCTCGCCAAGCCGCACAAGAAAAGGAAGAAAGCCAGGAATCAAACTCGCAATCAACAAATTCAGGTGGCTACTTCAGAGATAGAAAAGGGAGATGGCACAGACCAAATGGTAAATTTGCTTCTAAGAAAGAAATCAGAGAAGCTGGATTGCAGTGGTAGGAAGAATTTAGTAGATATACAGTCAAAAAGCCGTTGGGAAACGGTTTTTTTGTTGCTTGTTTTGATGTATTATAGTAAAATTGTGAAGATATTAAATACTTTTTGGAGATTGAAATGAAGAAAAAAATAATGATATTGTCAATGTGTCTCATCATAGGAATTTCTGGTCTAGGATACTATTTCTTATCCTATGCACCACATCAAGCTGCTGTAACTAAGTTTGAAGATGTAGTAAAGGATTTAAATCAAAAAAACAAAGAAGTTGAAGATCAAATAGCTGAGGCTGAAAAGGTTATTGATAATGATGAAGAACCTCTTGATTCTAAGACATTGGAAAAATTGAAATCAACTATAAAGGATAGCAAAGATTCACTTCGTAAAATACCAGAAATGGAGAAAGCGACTGCTAAGATTGAGAAGCAAATTGAAGAATTAAGTCAACCATTAGATTATAGTGAAACAAAAAAGAATTTATCTGAAAAATTGATTCACTATCAAAATAGCATTCTTCAATTAAAACAAATTACAAATCCTTCAAGTTCTTTTATTGAAGAAAGACTTAAAGAAATTGAATCAATTACTGGAGTACAATCTGTTACGGAGGATAATGATCCTAATAAAAAATTAAATAAACAAGGTGGGTATACAGCGTCTGTATATTTTGTTGACAAGCAGGTGAATGAATCTGTAGAAGGCTCAGATATTGTTCAAAAAGGTAATGATGCTGGTGGAAATATAGAGGTTTATAAGACAAAAGAAGATGCAGAAAAGCGCAATACTTATATTAGTGCTTTTGATGGAACTGCTTTAAATCCGGGATCCCACTATGTTTATGGAACTGTTTTAATTCGCACTTCGCACCATTTAACAGGAACGCAACAGAAAGAACTGACTGAGAAAATCTACAATAAATTAATTGAACTGAAATAATAAAAAATTGGATAGTTATTTATTTTATTGCACTAAGATACAGTCAAAAAACCGTTGGAAAACGGTTTTTTGTTATAATTAAATTAATAATGTAGCATTAAAGGAGAACATCATGACATTTGAAGAAATCCTGCCTGGATTAAAGGCTAAGAAAAAATATGTACGAACTGGTTGGGGAGGGGCTGAAAACTATGTGCAGCTTTTTGACACTATCGAGCAAAACGGAGTTGCACTTGAAGTGACGCCCTATTTCCTAATCAACGTGTCTGGAGAAGGGGAAGGTTTTTCCATGTGGAGCCCGACACCTTGTGATGTTTTGGCGACGGATTGGGTAGAAGTGCATGACTAGATGCGTATTGATTACGGGAGTGAGTTCAGGGATCGGTCTGGCTCAAGCTCGCCTCTTTTTAGAGAGTGGCTATCAAGTTTATGGAGTTGACCAAGGCGAAAATCCACTTTTACAGGGTGATTTCCACTTTTTACAGAGAGATTTGACCTTGGACTTGGAGCCGATTTTTGACTGGTGCCCTCAGGTGGATGTTTTGTGTAATACGGCCGGTGTATTGGATGATTACAAACCCCTATTGGAACAATCAGCGCAGGAAATTCAAGAAATTTTTGAAATCAACTACGTGACTCCTGTTGAGCTAACTCGCTATTATTTGACACAAATGCTGGGAAATAAAAAAGGAATCATTATCAATATGTGTTCTATTGCATCAAGTCTAGCTGGTGGAGGTGGACACGCTTATACTTCATCTAAGCATGCCTTAGCTGGCTTTACAAAGCAGTTAGCTCTAGACTATGCTGAGGCTGGTATTCAGATTTTTGGTATTGCTCCAGGTGCTGTCAAGACTGGCATGACTGCTACGGACTTTGAGCCAGGTGGCTTAGCAGACTGGGTAGCGAGTGAAACACCAATCAAGCGTTGGATTGAGCCCAGTGAAATTGCAGAAGTCAGCTTATTCTTAGCTAGCGGTCACGCATCTGCCATGCAGGGGCAAATCCTGACCATTGATGGTGGCTGGAGTTTGAAGTGATGCTTTGGTACAGTTTGCATTGTTCACTATTGGAGGTTAAAGATGGAACAAGATATATTTGGATTTGAGTTTCCAAGTTTCTACCATCAGTTTTTATTGGAATGGGACGAAGTAGATCCTTATGAGATTGGTGACTCAGGTATCTGTTTATATGCTAAGGAGGATCTCTTAGAGCGTAATGAGACCTATCAGATAGAAGTAGATGAACCAGACTTCTTTATGATTGGTCAAGAGGGAGATTTGGCCTACTTTATCAAGAAAAATGCTGATGATTGCATTTATGAAAATGATTTGGGTGCTTTGGGCTCTTTAGAAATGCAAAAAGTTGCTGCAACTGTCTATGACTTTATTGACAAGGTCTTAGAAGAAAGATTGTAAAAATCGGAGGGATAATTATGCTGAGAGCAACAGATGCGAATGAGGCAATTACAAGAGAAGACCTTTTACAATTTGAGGAGAACCTTGGAAAGAAATTGCCGGAAGCCATGTTAAACTTTTATCTCAAGTACAATGGTGGTCAATCTTGTGTGTCTGGTGTTCATGATGACAAACATCTCTTTCCTTTCAATGCTTTTTATTCATTAGAGGAGATTGAGAAGGCCCTCAACTGGTTTGACGATGAGGTTGTTCCTGCCGGATTCCAGGCTAAAGACCTCCTTCATTTTGCCTATGATCCTGGGTCTGGAAACTATGCTCTGTCTCTAAGGGAAGAAGATTATGGCAAGGTTTACTACTATGTTTTAGAAGAAAGAGCTGAGATTTTTGGTCAATGGCTTTCATTTGAGGCTTTTCTGACTAGTTTTGTGGAAGGTGAGTAGAAATAAAAGGAGCAATCATGCGTAAACACCAATTCTTTTCACTAGCAGATATTTTAGAGCAAGTTAAGTTAGAACAATGTACTCAAGATGACTTTTGCCTCTATGGCAATGATGAAGGGAATTTGGATCTCGATAGCCTTTATTTTGGTGTCGGATTATCCAGTTGTAGTTGATGATAAAGATGTTTACCCTGTGGAAGTAGTAGAGAGAAATCTTAATCTGGTATATTATGGTGAGCATCTGATAGATGTCCTTCTAGTGCATTGGATGAAAAGCCAGACGCAAGCCCTGAATACTTGGTCGATGCCTTAATTTATTATAATCAACATGATACTTTTATTCCCTTTGCCTAGTAACTAAGCTGGATTTGCATAGTTCTATTAAACCTAAGCGAATACAGTAAGGAGTCAAGAAATGATAGATTACAAAATGGTAAATAAAAAAATTTCACCTTTTAAATTTTTAGTCCATGATGAAGAGACACAAAGTGTTCGAGGGTCGCTCATTTATTATCCTGGTGGAGAATACAGACAGGAAGTATTCGACACTCGGGAAGATGAGGGATTCGAAGGAAATGGATACGATTGGGCATCTCTTGCTTTGATATTTTTAGAGGAAAAAATGCCTGAATTAAGCGAATCTATTGACTTTGATCCAGAAGGAAGTATGTTTTGTGCCTATTCTTCCAATATTGATGCCTTAGCAACATTTGCTTTAGGTTTTAAGGAGTTTTGCGACGATTCTGAGTCTATGATAGACTTGTTTAGTCGAGCAGAGTTAGATTAGCTGATTAGAAAAGCTTTAACTACTAGATATTTGACTAGGGAAAAGACACAAAGGAGTTAAGATGAAGCTGATAGAAGTATTTGAGCTAGTGGAAAATCATTCTGATTTAAAACCCTATGTAGAAAAAATATTAAAAAAGTACAAGAAGACCAACTGTTCCTATCTTGAGTCTCTTAATCACCTTGCTTATTTACTCTATCTATATGGTCAAAAAGAACTAGCTAAAAAGTTGTTAGATATTTTGCTACAAATTCCCTTTGAAGGAGATTATAATAGTTGGACCTTTGTTGAGAGTTCAATAGTCTTGTTGGCCTATATGGAAAAGCAGACGGAAAATCAGGTATCCATCTATCAAAATCTCCTTTTAAGTCCACTAGATTCTGGGGAGGAAACAACTAGAAAAATAAGAAGGAGAGTACATCAGAGATTTTTGAATGGTGATACCTTGGAACAAAAGCTTGCAAAAATCGAGCAAGCTTCGACCCTTACATCTGAGATGGAATGGTGCTTACTTTATTTAGCAGACTTGTTAAAACTTCAGTTGTTTAGTGCGGAATCAACTCTGGACGAGGCGGATATCCAGTCTAGAATAGAAGAACAAATCGAAAGATTACAAAGCTTTATCAAGGAGCAGGGGATGTATGTACTTTTTCCATTTAGGGTATGAGGAAGTGTAGCTAAATTTGAAGGATGGAAAGAGGGGAAGAAATGAAAAACCAGCTAGCCCTTAGTGGCGAGAAAATCGCTGAAAAAGTTTATCCTCAACTATTTCACCACATTGGCATGATTCGTGGGGAATACTTGTTGAGAGAGCTCAACCAAAACATCCTGTTAGCAAGTTGTCAGCAATTTGTAAAAGATTATCTAGACACTATTTGCTCCTTGTATTCAGATGAAGAGGTTTGGTATCGTTTTTCAGAGTTAACAAATACAGAAGCTAATTGTTTAGAGGGGACTAAAGAGCATTTTGATGAAAATCATCCCTTGTTTGGATATAGAGGGATAAGGCGTTTGCTGGCGTGTCCGAATGAATTTCAGGCTGAGGCAAATGTCGTTACAGAAGTTTATCAAACAAATCTCAATCTGTCTGTTATTTTTCCTTTTATCAATGATGCCGACCAATTAAAACAAGCTATTAGAGTATTGCGTGAGCATGGTTTTACTGGGAAAATCGGCACAATGATTGAATTACCGTCAGCTTATTTTGACTTGGACAGGATACTGGAAACGGGTATTTCAAAGATTATAGTTGGAATGAATGATTTGACTTCTTTTATTTTTGCGACTGTGAGAAACAGTCAATGGCATGATATGGAAAGTCCGATTATGTTAGATATGCTGAGACAGATGCAGGAGAAATCAAATACTAAAAAGATTGACTTTGCTGTAGCAGGCTATCTGAATGCTTCTTTCATACAAAAAATGAATCAGATGGGTATCAAGTGCATTATCCACTACAGTTCTATTCCAGAGATTTTTAATTTAGAGATTGACCATCCAGACCACCTCAAACACATAAAAGAAAAAGTAAAAAATTACAAAGGAGCAACCCATGACACCGCAAGAAATGTGGAAAGCATACAAGCAAATCAACTCCTCTATCGGCGATGAGATAGATGCCTGGGCTTTTGGAGTGGAAGCCGATCTCTTGGCAGACTTAGTTCTAAGAGGCGAAAAGACAGCAACCGCCTCAGCCTATGACCTCTACGCTCTAGAGGACGAACCCCTTCCGCAAGAAGGGACCTTTGATGTCATTTTAGATAGTCAAAATCAGGCTGTCTGCATTGTCGAAATTACAAAGGTTTCTGTTCAGCCTTTCAATCAAGTTTCTGCTGAACATGCTTTTAAGGAAGGGGAAGGTGATAAATCCCTAGCCTATTGGCGTCAGGTTCATGAAGACTGTTTCGCCGAGTGGCTGAGGGAGGCTGGGCTGACTTTTACGCCTGACAGCAAGGTTGTTTTAGAAGAATTTCGCAAGGTCTACCCTCTGTAGACAGATAGAAGGAAGAAAGTTTTGGAAATTGCCGTCCAATCCTTTTTTCTTAAGCAAAACATGATATAATAAGTTTGTTTAAAGAAGAGCAGTAGCTCTTAAACTTAGAATAGGAGAAAACTATGCAAGCAGTTGAACATTTTATTAAGCAATTTGTTCCTGAACATTATGATTTATTTCTAGATTTGAGTCGTGAGACCAAGACCTTTTCTGGGAAGGTGACCATCACTGGTCAAGCCAAGACTGACCGTATTTCCCTTCACCAAAAAGACTTGGAAATCGCTTCTGTAGAAGTTGCGGGTCAAGCTCGTCCATTTACAGTTGATCATGACAATGAAGCCCTTCATATCGAACTGGATGAGGCAGGTCAAGTTGAATTAGTCATTGCTTTTTCAGGAAAGATTACAGATAACATGACAGGTATTTACCCTTCTTACTACACAGTGGATGGTGTTAAGAAGGAAGTCTTGTCTACGCAGTTTGAAAGCCACTTTGCGCGTGAAGCCTTCCCATGTGTGGATGAGCCAGAAGCCAAAGCAACCTTTGATCTCGCTCTTCGCTTTGACCAAGTAGCAGGTGAGTTGGCCTTGTCAAATATGCCAGAGACTGACGTTGAAAACCGTAAGGAAACAGGCATCTGGAAGTTTGAAACAACACCTCGCATGTCTTCTTACTTGTTAGCCTTTGTAGCAGGTGATTTGCAAGGGGTGACCGCTAAAACTAAAAACGGTACCCTTGTAGGTGTCTACTCAACCAAAGCTCACCCATTATCTAACCTTGATTTCTCACTGGACATCGCTGTTCGCTCAATCGAGTTTTACGAAGATTACTATGGAGTTAAGTATCCAATCCCTCAATCACTTCACATCGCCCTTCCTGACTTCTCAGCTGGTGCTATGGAAAACTGGGGTCTTGTGACCTACCGTGAAGTTTACTTGGTTGTGGATGAGAACTCAACCTTTGCTAGCCGTCAACAAGTAGCCCTTGTTATCGCTCATGAGCTTGCTCATCAATGGTTTGGTAACCTCGTGACTATGAAATGGTGGGATGACCTCTGGCTTAATGAAAGCTTCGCCAACATGATGGAATACGTCTGTGTGGATGCTATCGAGCCAAGCTGGAATATCTTTGAAGATTTCCAAACAGGTGGTGTTCCGGGAGCACTTAAACGTGATGCGACTGATGGCGTTCAGTCTGTTCACGTTGAAGTCAAACACCCAGATGAAATCAATACGCTCTTTGATGGCGCTATCGTCTATGCCAAAGGAAGCCGTCTCATGCACATGCTTCGACGTTGGCTAGGAGATGCTGATTTCGCTAAAGGTTTGCATGCTTACTTTGAAAAACACCAATATGGAAATACCATTGGTCGTGACCTATGGAATGCCCTTGGACAAGCGTCAGGCCGTGATGTCGCAGCCTTCATGGATTCTTGGTTGGAGCAACCTGGTTATCCAGTTCTTACTGTCAAAGTTGAAAATGATGTCTTGAAGATTTCACAAAAACAATTCTTTATCGGTGAGCACGAAGACAAGAACTGTCTCTGGGTTGTGCCACTCAACAGCAACTGGAAAGGTTTGCCAGATACACTCGAAACTGAAAGTATTGAAATCCCTGGCTACGCAGCTCTTCTTGCTGAAAATGAAGGAGCTCTCCGTCTCAACACTGAAAATACAGCCCACTACATTACCGACTATCAAGGAGACTTGTTAGATGCTGTTCTTGCTGAGCTAGAGACACTTGATAATACAAGCAAACTGCAAATCGTTCAAGAACGTCGTTTGTTGGCTGAGGCAGGTCATATTTCTTATGCTGACTTGCTCCCAGTCCTTGATAAACTTGCCAAGGAAGAGTCTTACTTGGTGGTTTCAGCTGTATCTCAAGTGATTGCTGCCCTTGAGCGCTTTATCGATGAAGGAACAGAAACTGAGAAAGCCTTTAACACACTCGTTGCTAAATTGGCTCGTCACAACTATGACCGTCTTGGTTTTGAAGCCAAAGATGGTGAATCAGATGAAGACGAATTGGTTCGTCAGTTGACCATTTCCATGATGATTCGGTCAAATGATGCAGAAGCTAGTCAAGTCGCTAGCCAAATCTTTGCAGCTCACAAGGATAATCTTGCAGGACTTCCAGCAGCAATCCGTGCTCAAGTTCTCATCAATGAGATGAAACACCATGAGACCAAAGACTTGGTTGCAACTTATCTGGACCTCTACACTCATACGACGGATGCGGTCTTCAAACGTCAGTTGGCTGCGGCTCTTGCCTACAGTACAGATGCTGACAATATCCAAACCTTGATTCGTTCATGGAAGGATAAGTTTGTTGTGAAACCACAAGACTTGTCTGCTTGGTATTACCAGTTCCTAGATCATCAAACAACCCAAGAAACTGTTTGGGTATGGGCGCGTGAAAACTGGGCTTGGATTAAGGCAGCTCTTGGAGGAGATATGAGCTTTGATAGCTTTGTTATCCTTCCTGCTCATGTATTTAAGACAGAGCAACGATTGGCGGAATACAAGGAATTCTTTGAGCCCCAACTCTCTGATCTAGCTCTTAGCCGTAACATCCGTATGGGAATCAAGGAAATCGCAGCGCGTGTCGACTTGATTAAGCGTGAGAAAGCAGCAGTCGAAGCTGTTGTAGCCCAATATGGCAAAGCTTAATTCGTTCGAAATGTAAACAAAAACTCAACTTTCTATCTGAAAAGAAGAGAGAGTTGAGTTTTTTTTAAGGCAATTTTGGTATAATAATCATAACAAGGAGGAGTTTCTGATGATAAAAATCTTATTAGTAGAAGATGACCTAGGTCTGTCAAACTCAGTATTTGACTTTTTAGATGATTTTGCAGATGTCATGCAGGTCTTTGATGGAGAAGAAGGTCTCTACGAAGCTGAAAGTGGCGTCTATGACTTGATTCTGCTTGACCTGATGTTGCCTGAAAAAAATGGATTCCAAGTCTTGAAAGAGTTGCGCGAAAAAGGAATTACAACCCCTGTCCTTATCATGACAGCCAAGGAAAGTTTAGATGACAAGGGACATGGTTTTGAGTTGGGAGCGGATGACTACCTCACTAAACCTTTCTACCTAGAAGAACTCAAAATGCGGATTCAAGCCCTTCTCAAACGTTCAGGCAAGTTTAACGAAAACACCTTGACCTATGGGGATATTGTCGTCAACCTTTCAACGAATGAAGTGAAGGTGGAAGATACTCCTGTGGAACTACTCGGAAAAGAGTTTGAGTTATTGGTTTACTTCCTTCAAAATCAAAATGTCATTCTTCCCAAGACACAAATTTTTGATCGTCTATGGGGATTTGATAGCGATACGACTATTTCCGTTGTAGAAGTCTATGTTTCAAAAGTTCGTAAGAAATTGAAGGGGACAGCCTTTGCCGAAAATCTTCAAACCTTGCGTAGTGTCGGGTATATTTTAAAAGATGTTCAATAAACTAAAAAAACATGGTATGCGGATGATTTCAGCTATTTCATTCGAAACTTCGGAGTGTTCACCCTGATTTTCTCTGCTATGACCTTGATTATCCTTCAGGTCATGCACTCCAGTCTCTACACTTCTGTAGATGAAAAACTACAAGCCCTTAGTAGTAGTCCTCAAGCTGTCATCCAGTTAGCCCTTAATCGGGCAACTGAGGAAGTCAAGGATATTCAACCAGCAACAGCGGATGCTAGCAAGGCTGAAATCAAGCCCAATGTTAGCTCCAATACAGAAGTTTTGCTTTTTGACAAGGATTTTAACCAACTCTTACTGGGTAACCGCTTTTTAGGCTTGGACAAAATCAAGCTGGACAAGAAAGAGTTGAATCACATTCGCCAAATCCAAGTTGTCAATAGCTATGGTCAGGAAGAAACCTACCGAATGGTCTTGATGGAAACCAATTCATCCACTGTTTCAAGTAATGTCAAATATGCGGCGGTTTTAATCAATACCAGCCAGCTTGAGCAAATCAGCCAAAACCACGAGCATTTAATTGTTGTAGTTATGGCTAGTTTCTGGCTCCTGTCTTTAATTGCCAGTGTTTACCTTGCCCGTGTCAGCGTCAAACCTCTGCTGGAAAGTATGCAAAAGCAGAAGTCTTTTGTTGAAAACGCGAGCCACGAACTGAGAACGCCTTTGGCCGTTTTACAAAATCGTTTAGAGACTCTCTTTCGAAAACCAGAAGCAACGATTATGGAATCCAGCGAAAGCATCGCTTCTAGTCTTGAAGAAGTTCGCAATATGCGCTTCCTCACGACCAATCTTCTCAACCTTGCACGTCGAGATGATGGAATCAAACCAGAAATAGCAGAAGTTTCTCCACAATTCTTTAAAACAACCTTTGCCAACTATGAGTTGATTGCTTCTGAAAATGATCGTGTTTTCAACTATGAAAATCGAATTTACCGTCCATTCATGACCGATCAGTTGCTCTTAAAACAACTCATGACCATCTTGTTTGATAATGCCATCAAGTATACCGAAGAAGATGGGGAAATTGAGTTTGTAGTTCATGCTACAGATCGCCATCTCTATCTTACAGTAACAGATAATGGGATTGGAATCTCAGCTACTGACAAAAAGAAAATCTTTGACCGTTTTTACCGTGTAGACAAGGCAAGAACTCGTCAGAAAGGTGGCTTTGGACTTGGACTTTCTTTGGCAAAGCAGATTGTTGATGCTTTACGAGGAACGATTACCGTAAAAGATAACAAACCTAGAGGAACGATTTTTGAAGTCAAGATTGCTATCCAATCTCCTCCCAAACGAAAGAATAAATAAAAAGACAGTTTTAAAACTGTCTTTTTTGTTAACTAGAAAAGAGGTTGGTAGTAGTACCAACCTTTATTTTGAAAGTTTTCGTTTCATAATCTTTCGTTGGAGTTGGAGGAGTGTCAAGCTTGCCCCCATAGCCGCAACAAATGATAAAGCTGTGTTCAATTTTAAGGCTAAAAAGATAAAACTAAAAAACACCATAAAAATACAAAAACAAGCAATATTTACAAAAAATAAAATCTCTTTTAGGTTAGGGCCAACTGGGGCTTCTGGTGCATAATCTTGATAAAGCGGAGTTTGATTTGATTCGGGAGTGTGTTCAAACTCATATGCTTCTAGTTTTCTTGCGGGCATGATTCTCTCCTTAACAGTACCTAACTATTTTATCATTTTTTATGCAGAGAATTATTACAGAATTGTTACAAAACTACTAAAGTCTTATATCATCTTCTAAGTTGCTCTTCTTGACACCCACTAGGGAAAGTGATAGCATGGGTGTTACAGTTGAAACAGATGGCCTGACCTTCTCTATTATAAATATACTGAGAGAGGAAAGGATAACTTATATAAATTGATAGCAAGCAAGTGCTTTTCCTAAGATAATTTGTTGAGTTGCTACCGTGATTCTTTGTAAAAGAGGTAGGAGTTGTTTTGAATGGATGATAAGACAGAGATGCTGTCTATTGGATTGGGTGGCTTTTTGCTACCCCTGGGAAACGTTAAAGGAGATAAGCATGTATCTTGCTATCAAAGAAATATTACGAAACAAACTTCGATATAGTTTGATTCTCACTACCATTTTTCTTATCGCTTTTATGGTCTTTTTTATGACCAGTTTGGCTCTTGGTCTTGTGCGAAATAACCGAGCTGCTATTGATAACTGGCAAGCGACGGGTGTGGTTTTATCTGACTACGCAAATGATAATTTGACGGCATCCTTTATTCCTGAAAAGGACTACAAGGATGAGAGTTCGGAAGAGGCTGCTCCATTGGGCTATATGTTCGCTGTGACCAATCTAGTCGATGGTAGTGAAAAGGTCAATGTTTCCATTTTTGCTCAAGACTGGGACGCATTTATCTCTCCTAGTTTGACGGAGGGTCGTTATCCTGAAGGAGATGATGAGGTTGTCGTGGATCAGTCTTTTGAGAACTATGGGATTAAGCTAGGCGATCCCATTCAGCTTAATGGAAGCGAGTCAAGTTACAAGATTGTAGGCCTGACACAAGGAAATAAATTTTTCACCGAGCCTGTTGTCTTTACGAGTCTGACAACTTATTGGACCTTACAAGGAACCTTGAAAGCCAATCGTTCCATCTCTGCCTTGGTATTGAAAAATGATATAGAAGTGGTTGGGGATGGTCTGAAACAGATTTCCATTCCAAAAATAATATCAAAAATTCCTGGTTACACACCTCAGGTTAATGTATTTTCAGGGATGATTCTTGCTATGATTGTTATCACAGGCTTGATTGTGGGGATTTTTGTTTATATCATTACCATCCAAAAATTAGGTCTTTATGGAATAATGCGGGCTCAGGGAATACAGATCAAAACCATTGTATGGTCTCTTTTCTGTCAAATTTTCCTCCTAGCTGGTATGGGGATTGCTTTAGCCTTGCTTGCTATTGGTGGAGTGATTTTAGTCTTACCAGCTACCTTCTTTTTCTACCCAAGTTGGATAGCCTACTCTGTCCTAAGTTTGGTAATTTGCTTGATGGCCCTTCTAGGTGGTGTCATTTCACTTCCACGCTTGCTAAAGGTGGACCCGATTACTGCAATTGCAGAATGATAAGGAGAATTGTATGACAGCATTGATTGAAATGACTCAAGTGACAAAAACCTATGGGGAAGGAAAGATGAAAGTCGTTGCCTTGCATGAGACGAATTTTCAGCTAAATGCGGGAGAGTTCGTAGCTATTGTTGGGCCTTCGGGCTCTGGAAAGACGACCTTTCTAACAACTCTTGGACAACTCCAGGAAGCATCGAGTGGAAAGATTTTGGTAAAGGGAAAGGAAACAGGTAGTTTGACGGAGAAGGAGAAAACAGACCTCCGTTTTAGAGAGTTTGGCTTTATTCTACAAGCTTCAAACTTAATTCCATTTCTAACGGTCAAGGAACAGCTGGATTTGATTGACAGACTAGATAAGGGAAAAAATAGCAAAAGTGACCGAAAAGAGCTCTTTGACTTGTTGGATTTGGAAAAAGTACAAGATCATTATCCCAAGGCTCTATCGGGTGGCGAACGTCAACGTGCGGCGATTGCTAGAGCGCTTTATAATAATCCGAGCATCGTTCTTGCAGATGAGCCGACAGCCAGTCTAGATACCCAGCGTGCTTACCAAGTAACGGAGATGTTGGCTGCCATTGCCCATGAACAAGGTAGAGGAGTTGTCATGATTACACATGATACACGCCTTCTTGATAAGGTCGACCGTATCTATGTTATGAACGATGGCCACCTAGTTGAAGAAATACATGCATAAAATAAAATAGAGTGAATGGTACAAGTTACTATTCACTTTTTTGATTGGGAAAGATAGAAATAAGTTTAACTTTTTGTGAAACTCTCAGTATTCATAGCTGATTTTTGAGAAATGTGGTATAATTTTTCTTATGGAAAAGATTATTATTACAGCAACTGCTGAAAGTATTGAACAAGTTGAACAACTACTCGAAGCTGGCGTAGATCGTATCTATGTTGGTGAGAAAGATTTTGGCCTTCGTCTGCCAACAACCTTTAGTTATGAAGAGTTGCGCACCATCGCTAAGCTCGTTCATGATGCGGGTAAGGAATTGATCGTTGCAGTCAACGCCCTCATGCACCAAGATATGATGGATCGTATCAAGCCTTTCCTAGACTTCTTGGAAGAGATCAAGATAGACTATATCACTGTTGGAGATGCAGGTGTCTTTTACGTGGTAAACCGTGATGGCTATTCCTTTAAGACTATCTACGATGCTTCAACCATGGTGACAAGTAGCCGTCAGATTAACTTCTGGGGTCAAAAGGCAGGAGCCTCTGAAGCAGTCCTGGCACGTGAAATTCCATCTGCCGAACTCTTCAAGATGCCAGAGATTTTGGAAATTCCTGCTGAAGTCTTGGTTTATGGTGCCAGTGTCATTCACCATTCTAAGCGTCCTCTCTTACAAAACTACTATAACTTCACGCATATCGATGATGAAAAGACGCGTAAGCGTGACCTCTTCTTAGCTGAACCGAGTGACCCAGAAAGCCATTATTCTATCTTTGAAGATAATCATGGTACCCACATTTTTGCAAATAACGACCTTGATTTGATGACTAAATTGACAGAATTGGTAGAGCATGGTTTTACTCACTGGAAGCTAGAGGGGCTCTACACACCTGGTCAGAATTTTGTAGAAATTGCCAAACTCTTTGTCCAAGCACGCAGCTTGATTCAAGAGGGGAATTTCAGTCATGACCAAGCCTTCTTGTTAGATGAGGAAGTGCGCAAGTTACACCCTAAAAACCGTTTCCTCGATACGGGATTCTATGATTACGATCCTGACATGGTTAAATAGGACATAAAAACCCGAAATAAAAATGTTCGGGTTTTTCAAGTGTATTCATGAAATAAAAACGGATACATGTTATAATAAAAATAGCTCTTTAATGGAGGTGTTTGAGTGGAAAATCTGAAGAAAATGGCAGGTATCAAGGCTGCTGAGTTTGTCAAGGATGGCATGGTAGTCGGACTTGGAACGGGCTCTACTGCCTACTATTTCGTAGAAGAAATCGGTCGTCGCATTAAGGAAGAAGGTTTGCAGATTACTGCTGTGACGACTTCCAGTGTGACCAGTAAACAGGCCGAAGGTCTTAATATCCCGCTCAAGTCGATTGATCAAGTGGACTTTGTCGATGTGACGGTTGACGGGGCGGATGAAGTAGATAGCCAGTTCAACGGAATCAAAGGTGGTGGTGGTGCCCTTCTGATGGAGAAGGTTGTAGCGACACCATCAAAAGAATACATTTGGGTGGTTGACGAAAGCAAACTGGTAGAGAAACTAGGTGCTTTTAAATTGCCTGTGGAAGTGGTTCAGTATGGCGCAGAACAGGTCTTTCGTCGGTTTGAGCGAGCTGGCTACAAACCAAGTTTCCGTGACAAAGACGGACAACGTTTTGTGACCGATATGCAGAATTTTATCATTGACCTAGCCTTGGATGTCATTGAAAATCCAATTGCCTTCGGGCAAGAATTGGACCATGTCGTTGGTGTCGTAGAGCATGGCTTGTTCAACCAAATGGTGGATAAGGTCATCGTTGCTGGACGAGACGGGGTTCAGATTTTAACTTCAACAAAAGCAAACTAATCAACATAATAAGGAGACACACTATGTCAAAATTTAATCGTATTCACTTGGTGGTACTGGATTCTGTAGGAATCGGTGCTGCGCCAGATGCCAATAACTTTGTCAATGCAGGGGTTCCAGATGGAGCTTCTGACACGCTGGGACATATTTCTAAAACAGTTGGTTTGAATGTACCAAACATGGCTAAAATCGGTCTAGGAAATATTCCTCGCGAAACGCCGCTTAAGACTGTACCAGCTGAAAGCAATCCAACAGGTTATGCAACAAAATTGGAAGAAGTTTCCCTTGGTAAGGATACCATGACTGGTCACTGGGAAATCATGGGACTCAACATTACCGAGCCTTTCGATACTTTCTGGAACGGATTCCCAGAAGAAATTTTGACAAAAATCGAAGAATTTTCAGGACGTAAGGTCATTCGTGAAGCCAACAAACCTTACTCAGGTACGGCTGTTATCGATGATTTCGGACCACGTCAAATGGAAACTGGGGAGTTGATTATCTATACTTCAGCTGACCCTGTTTTGCAAATTGCTGCCCACGAAGACATCATTCCTTTGGATGAATTGTACCGTATCTGTGAATACGCTCGTTCAATTACCCTTGAGCGTCCTGCCCTTCTAGGTCGTATCATTGCTCGTCCGTATGTTGGTGAACCAGGTAACTTCACTCGTACAGCAAACCGTCGTGACTTGGCTGTATCTCCATTTGCACCAACCGTTTTGGATAAATTGAACGAAGCAGGTATCGATACTTACGCTGTTGGTAAAATCAACGATATCTTTAACGGAGCTGGTATCAATCATGACATGGGCCACAACAAGTCAAATAGCCACGGAATTGATACATTATTGAAGACCATGGGACTTGCTGAGTTTGAAAAAGGATTCTCATTCACAAACTTGGTGGACTTTGATGCCCTTTATGGACACCGCCGCAATGCTCATGGTTACCGTGATTGCTTGCATGAGTTTGATGAACGCTTGCCTGAAATTATCGCTGCCATGAGAGAGAATGACCTTCTCTTGATTACTGCGGACCATGGAAATGACCCAACCTATGCAGGAACAGACCACACTCGCGAATATATTCCACTTTTGGCTTACAGTCCTTCCTTTAAAGGAAATGGTGTCATTCCAGTTGGACATTTTGCAGATATCTCAGCGACTGTTGCCGATAACTTTGGTGTTGAAACTGCCATGATTGGGGAAAGTTTCTTAGATAAATTGGTATAAGATGACGCGATATGCTTTAATTGTTCGGGGCATTAATGTCGGAGGGAAAAATAAGGTTGTTATGGCGCAACTTCGTCAAGAACTGACAGAGTTGGGGCTAGAGAAGGTTGAAACCTACATCAACAGTGGCAATATTTTCTTTACTTCGACAGATGCCAAATCCCAATTGGTTGAAAAGTTAGAGACTTTCTTTGAAGTCCATTATCCATTTATTCAGAGCTTTTCTTTGCTGAGTCAGGAAGACTATGAGGCAGAGCTAAAGAATCTGCCAGATTGGTGGACCAAAGATTTAGCACGAAAGGATGTCCTCTTTTACACGGAGGGCTTGGATGTGGCGCAAGTCAATGAGACAGTTGAAAGTTTGGAACTGAAAGATGAAGTGGTTTATTTTGGAAGACTTGGGATTTTCTGGGGGAAATTTTCTGAGGAATCCTACTATGCAACTGCCTATCATAAGTACTTGCTCAAGATGCCTTTTTATCGTCACATCACCATTCGCAATGCAAAAACCTTTGACAAAATCGGTCAACTGCTAAAAAATAATAAAGGAGACACAGAATGACATTTTTAGATAAGATCAAAGAAACAGCTGCTTTCCTGAAAGAAAAAGGAATCCAAGCGCCTGAGTTTGGTTTAATCCTTGGATCAGGTCTGGGAGAACTTGCAGAAGAAATCGAAAATCCTGTTGTAGTAGACTATGCAGATATTCCAAACTGGGGCCGCTCTACAGTAGTTGGTCACGCTGGTAAATTGGTATATGGTGAACTCGCAGGTCGAAAAGTCTTGGCTCTTCAAGGTCGTTTTCATTTCTATGAAGGAAATCCTCTTGAAGTCGTGACTTTCCCAGTTCGTGTGATGAAAGTCCTCGGATGTGAAGGTGTCATTGTAACCAATGCAGCTGGCGGTATTGGATTCGGTCCTGGTACTTTGATGGCTATCTCAGACCATATCAATATGACGGGGCAGAACCCATTGATGGGTGAAAACTTGGATGATTTTGGTCCACGTTTCCCAGATATGTCTAAAGCCTACACACCAGAATACCGTGCTACTGCCCATGAAGTGGCTAAGAAACTTGGTATCAAGCTTGATGAAGGTGTCTATATCGGTGTAACTGGTCCGACTTATGAAACACCTGCAGAGATTCGTGCCTATAAGACATTGGGGGCAGATGCAGTTGGTATGTCCACTGTTCCTGAAGTTATTGTGGCCGCTCACTCAGGCTTGAAAGTTCTAGGAATTTCATGTATCACTAACCATGCTGCTGGTTTCCAAGAAGAACTCAACCACGAAGAAGTTGTAGAAGTGACTGAACGTGTTAAAGGCGACTTCAAAGGTTTGGTTAAAGCTATTCTTGCTGAACTCTAATCCTATGAAAGCACGACTCCAAAGCCTGCCCTACGGACTGAGGCTACTTCTAGCCACTCTATCATTGGGAATAGGGACGGGTCTGGTCGGAATTGCTTGCCATTATTTACTAGAAAGTGTGCAATGGCTGGCCTTTGGCCAAACTAGTTCGGATTTGCTTCAGCAATTTCAAGAAGCTGGGGGTCTCCGTAGATTCTTCGTTCTGTGTGTGACAGGGGTCTTGGTAGCTGGCTTCTGGTATGTCCTACAAAGGCGCCATAAGATTTTGTCTATTCGTCAGCAAATTATATTAGCTGGAGACAGGGAGCCAGCGCTCTTAGCCCACCTCTTTCATGCAGGTATGCAGGTTGCGATTGTCGGAGCAGGCGCATCGGTCGGAAAAGAAGGAGCACCACGCGAGGTTGGGGCCCTTCTAGCTGGTTGCTTGTCAAAGGGGTTCTCTCTAGCCCTTAAAGAACGGAAGGTGTTGGTTGCCTGTGGGGCAGGAGCAGGTCTAGCTGCGGTCTATCAGGTTCCCTTTGCTAGTAGTTTGTTTGTCTTTGAGACCTTTGGACTTACCTATAGTTGGCAGAACTTTTTGCTGGTTTTGGCTAGTACTTATCTGGCAACCTGGGTGGCTCAGCCCATTGTTGGTCATGATGTCATGTATCACTTGGCTCTAGTCTCTTGGTCGTCTAGCAGTTTCTTGCAGGCGATTCTGATTGCTTCATTGGTTACTCCTCTAGCACTGGTTTTTCGATCCTTAGCCAAGCAAGCTAATCGCAAACGGCGCAAGGATGAGACGATCCTTTGGGCTCTTCCTCTAGCCTTTCTCGTGCTGGGGAGCCTGGCAGTCTTTTTCCCTATCTTTATGGGAAATGGCCAGGTACTAGCCCAAGCCTTGTTGTCTAGCCAGCCAATTCCCTATCTTCCATTGACTCTTACAGTAAAGGGGCTTCTAGTTTATCTCCTCTTGCGTAATGGTGCCTATGGGGGAACCTTGACGCCATCATTTGCCTTGGGGATTGGATCTGGCTATTTAGTGACTTTGCTTTTGACAGTAGTTGGCATTCATCTGGATCCAGCTCTAGGAATGCTACTAGGAGCAACAGTCTTTTTAGGAACGACCTTACAAGCTCCTCTGACGTCCATTGCACTGAGCCTTGGATTTACAGGCCAGGATTGGAGTTTGACAATACCGCTTGTACTAGCGGCAGGAATGTCTTACGTGATTCGAAAGAGATGGGAGAAGAAACAATGAAGGTACATTTTGTACTGCATGAAACATTTGAGGTTCCGGGAGCTTATCTAAAATGGGCTCTGGCACGAGGGCATCACATTACATCAACAAAGGTTTACGAAAAAGAACCTCTTCCTGAAACAATTGACGGAATTGATTTTCTGATTGTTATGGGTGGCCCTCAATCACCTGATGAGGATAGAGAAAACTTCCCATACTATGATTCTAAGGCCGAGATTGCTTTTATGAAAGAAGCGATTGCTGCAGATATTTATATTGTTGGTGTCTGTCTTGGTGCGCAGCTCCTGTCTGTTGCCTATGGTGCGAAGTATGAACATAGTCCAGAACGCGAGATCGGCGTTTATCCTGTGACATTGACGATGCAAGGCCTAACAGATCCTCATGTCAGCTTGTTCGGAGAAATCTTAGAAACCGGCCACTGGCACGGTGATATGCCAGGGCTGACAGAGGATGCTGTTGTTCTTGCGACGAGTCAAGGTTGTCCACGCCAAATTATTCGCTTTAGTCCGAAACATTATGCATTTCAGGCCCATTTGGAATTTGATCCCGAAGTAGTAGAACTCTTAATTACTGCGGATGGTGAGGAGCAATTAAGAGAGCAAAGTGAAAAGTTATCTTTTGTTCAAACACCAGAAGAATTACGTGGAAACGATTACTCTGAAATGAATGCAAAACTGTATGCATTTTTAGATTCGTTGGTAAACTAGGAACTACAGAAAGGCAGGATTCCAACTTTGGAAGAGAACTTGGAATCATCTTACTATGAAATCAAAAGGTGTAGTAAGTATTTAATACTACCCCTCTTTAAACTTTATATAATATATAAAAAGAAAGGTAGAGCGAGATGTTCAGATTTGAACACGAGCGGAAAACTTTTCTAAAAACATTGAAAGGTAGGTAGTTTGGGTTTGAATTGAACCCGTGCTGTTCTCCTATTTGTCATCAAAATTAAGAAAGAAAGGAATTGAACCCACCCTAAGAGCAGTGGGAAAAAGATAGTTGGTCTAGCGAGCATCGCTCACTGCACCCAACTCCTATTTTCCCTTCGCTTTTTGGCAGGTTTGGTATCTTTCGTAGTATCACTTTTAGAATAAAGAAAGGTAGAGCAAGGTGTTCTAATTTGAACACGAGCGGAAAACTTGGAAAATAGATAATCTGACTGAGAAATCAGGATTTCTCGTCAGATTCCTAATTTTCAGTCGTTTTCTTCTCGCTCTTTGTATCATAAATTATGTCTATCCATATTGCTGCTAAGCAGGGTGAAATTGCTGATAAAATTCTTCTTCCGGGGGATCCTCTTCGTGCTAAGTTTATTGCGGAGAATTTCCTTGAAGATGCTGTTTGTTTTAACGAAGTGCGTAACATGTTTGGTTACACTGGTACTTATAAGGGTCACCGTGTATCTGTCATGGGAACTGGTATGGGGATGCCGTCTATTTCGATTTATGCGCGTGAGTTGATTGTGGACTACGGTGTGAAAAAATTGATCCGTGTGGGAACTGCGGGTTCGTTAAATGAGGATGTTCATGTCCGTGAATTGGTCTTGGCGCAAGCAGCTGCGACTAACTCAAACATCATCCGCAACGACTGGCCACAGTACGATTTCCCACAAATCGCTAGCTTTGATTTGCTAGACAAGGCCTACCATATTGCAAAAGAACACGGTATGACCACCCACGTTGGGAACGTCTTGTCATCAGATGTCTTTTACTCAAACTACTTTGAAAAGAACATCGAGCTTGGTAAATGGGGAGTTAAGGCTGTGGAAATGGAAGCAGCAGCCCTTTACTATCTCGCTGCCCAACACCACGTTGATGCTCTTGCAATCATGACTATTTCTGATAGCTTGGTTAATCCAGATGAAGACACTACTGCAGAAGAACGCCAAAACACCTTCACTGATATGATGAAGGTCGGCTTGGAAACCTTGATTGCAGAGTAATCAGAGAATAGCTTTTCAATTACATTAGTTACAAGAACTGTTGTAAGTGATCTATTTTCAATATCTAAGCAATGATAAAGAAAGAGTTGAAAATCCAACTATTGATTTTCAACTTTTTTAGAACACAGCTTAAGGAGAAATGTGATGGATAAAATTGAACAATTACAAGATTTGATAGATCAAAGCCAACGGATTGTTTTCTTTGGAGGGGCAGGAGTGTCAACCGAGTCTAATATCCCAGATTTTCGTAGTTCAGATGGTGTTTATAGTCATCAGTTAGGCCGTCATTTTACGGCAGAGCAACTCGTTTCTCGGACCATGTTTGAGCGCTATCCAGAAGATTTTTTTGACTTTTATAAGAAATACCTGATTTATCCAGAAGCCAAGCCTAATGCTGCTCATACTTATCTAGCTGCTTTGGAAAAAACAGGCAAGCTAAAGGCTGTTGTGACACAAAATATTGATAGTCTTCATGAAATGGCTGGCTCCCAAAAGGTCTTTAAATTGCATGGGAGCGCGGACCGAAATTACTGCCTAGGTTGTCAACGTTTCTATAACTTAACTGGTTTTCTGGCCCTCGAGGGACCTGTTCCCCACTGCCTAGACTGTGGCAAGGTGATCAAGCCTGACGTGACCTTGTATGAAGAATCACTTGACATGGATGTCTTTAGCCAAGTTGCACAAGCTATTCGGCAAGCTGACTTGCTGATTATTGGTGGGACTTCCTTAGTTGTTTATCCTGCAGCTAGCCTAGTAAACTATTTTTCTGGGACAAATCTGGTCGTTATCAATAAAACCAGTACTCCACAAGACAGCCAAGCTACATTGGTCATTGAAGGCAAGATAGGAGAAGTATTTTCGAAATTGAGACAATAAAAGAATTTTAGAAGATAGCAACAAAACCTTGTTACTTGAAAGAGAAAACTATCTCATTTATTGACCACAATCTCGCTCTTTAAGAGTTACTAAAAACTGGCTGAGAAAATCAAAACACCTTCACTGATATGATGAAGGTTAGCTTGGAAAACTTGATTGCAGACTAAAATCTAATAAAAAATCCTGTTTTCAAGTGAAATCAGGATTTTTTCATGGATGCGATTTTTTCTGGGTCTGGTGTGACACGGAGGGTCTTTTGTCCTGTGTAGGTCACAAAGCCTGGTTTTCCACCAGTTGGTTTGTTGAGTTTTTTGACTTCTATCATATCCACTTGCACGAGATTTGACAAGCGCCCTTTGGAGAAGTAGGCAGCTAGCTCCGCTGCATCTGTCTTAACTTCGTCAGAAGGGTCAAGATTTCCTGAGATGACGACATGGCTTCCTGGAATGTCCTTGGCATGGAACCAAAGTTCTTCCTTGCGGGCCATTTTAAAGGTTAGTTCCTCGTTTTGCAGGTTATTGCGTCCGACATAAATGACGGTCTTGCCATCGCTTGCTAGATACTGTTCTGGTTTTTTGCGCTTGTGAATTTTCTCTCGCTGTCTTCTACGGATAAAGCCTGTTTGGATTAATTCTTCACGGATTTCAGCGATTTCTTCCAGTCCAGCTTGGTTGAGAACGGTCTCCACGCTTTCTAGATAGAGAATGGTAGTCTTGGTTTCTTCGATTAGCTCAGTCAGGTATTTGACAGCTTCTTTGAGCTTCTGATAGCGTTTAAAATAGCGTTGGGCATTCTGACTGGGAGTCAGGGCCTTATCAAGAGCAATGGTGATAGGTTGATTGGTGTAGTAGTTGTCCAAGGTAACCTGATCTTGGTCATTAGGTACTTGGTGAAGGAAGGTTGTCAGTAATTCTCCTTTTTGGCGAAACTCCTCAGCATTGTCTGTCGCCAATAATTCTTTTTCTTGTTTTTTGAGTTTGTGGCGATTTTTCAGAAGCTCATTTTCAACGCGGCGAATGAGTTCGCTGGCTTGTTGCTTGACACGATCACGCTCTGCCTTGTCTTTGTAGTAGGTATCCAGAAGATCAGAAAGACTGGCAAAAGGCTCTCCTAGACTATTTTCGAAGGGAATTGGACTGAAGGAGGTCTCCGTTAGGTAAGGCTTGGTTTCTTGTCCGAAAAAGTGACGGAAGGTAGAAAGTTTATCACGAACCAATAGCTTTTCCAATTCATTTGCCGTATCTCGCCCCAAACCTTGAAAGAGACTTTGAAGATTTTTTGCAGTTAGTTCTTGAGTTTGTAAGATTTCAAAGAGTTTTTCATCCTTGATAGTAAAAGGGTTGTGGGATTCGGTACTTGGTGGAGCGATATAGGTCGATCCGGGGAGCAAGGTGCGGTAGCTGTTTTGTGAAAAGCCGACGTGTTTGATGACTTCGAGGATTTTATGGCTACTTTTATCCACGAGGAGAATATTGCTGTGTTTACCCATGATTTCGATAATCAAGGTAGCCTGGATATGGTCTCCAATCTCGTTTTTATTGGAAACGGTAATTTCCACGATACGGTCATTTTCCACTTGCTCAATTGACTCAATCAGGGCGCCTTGTAAATACTTTCTCAAAACCATGATAAAAGTGGAAGGTTGGGCTGGATTTTCAAAAGTCGTTTGGGTCAGCTGAATGCGTCCAAAAACGGGATGGGCAGAAAGGAGCAGGCGATGACTTTGGCGATTGCTGCGGATTTGCAAGACCAACTCTTGTTCAAAAGGTTGATTGATTTTCTGGATGCGACCATTGACTAACTCTCTTCGCAATTCCTCAACCATGTGGTGTAAAAAAAATCCGTCAAATGACATCGTTCTCTCCTTGTGATTGTATTCCATAGTATTATATCAAAAAGGTAGAATAAAATCATGGAAATATGGTATAATAAAGCCAAGTAAAGAGAATCGAGAAGTACATGTATATTGAAATGGTAGATGAAACTGGTCAAGTTTCACAAGAAATCTTGCAACAAACCCAAGAGATTTTGGAATTTGCTGCCCAAAAAATAGGAAAAGAAGACAAGGAAATGGCAGTCACTTTTGTGACCAACGAGCGTAGTCACGAACTCAACCTCGAGTACCGTGACACCGATCGTCCGACGGATGTCATCAGCCTTGAATATAAGCCAGAATTGGATATTGCCTTTGACGAAGAGGATTTGCTTGAAAATCCTGAATTTGCAGAGATGATGTCTGAGTTTGATGCCTATATTGGGGAATTGTTCATCTCTATCGATAAAGCGCATGAGCAGGCTGAGGAATACGGTCACAGCTTTGAGCGTGAGATGGGCTTCTTGGCAGTACACGGCTTTTTACATATTAACGGCTATGATCACTACACTCCGGAAGAAGAAGCGGAGATGTTCGGTTTACAAGAAGAAATTTTAACAGCCTATGGACTCACAAGACAATAAACGAAAATGGAAAAATCGTGACCTGATATCCAGTTTAGAATTTGCCCTTACAGGAATTCTGACTGCCATCAAGGAAGAACGCAATATGCGAAAACATGCAGTGACAGCCCTTGTGGTTATCTTTGCAGGTTTTGTTTTTCAGGTGTCACGAATCGAATGGCTCTTTCTCCTAATGAGCATTTTCTTGGTAGTAGCCTTTGAAATTATTAACTCTGCTATTGAAAATGTGGTGGATTTAGCCAGTCACTATCACTTTTCTATGTTGGCAAAGAAAGCCAAGGACATGGCAGCAGGAGCCGTGTTGGTGGTCTCTCTTTTTGCTGCGGTAACAGGTGCACTTATCTTTCTCCCACGCATTTGGGATTTATTATTTTAAACACTAAGAGGAAATTATGACATTTAAATCAGGCTTTGTGGCCATTTTAGGACGTCCCAATGTTGGGAAGTCAACCTTTTTGAATCACGTCATGGGGCAAAAGATTGCCATTATGAGTGACAAGGCGCAAACAACACGTAATAAAATCATGGGGATTTACACAACGGATAAGGAACAAATCGTCTTTATCGACACACCGGGGATTCACAAGCCCAAAACAGCTCTTGGGGATTTCATGGTGGAATCTGCCTACAGCACCCTTCGTGAAGTAGACACTGTTCTATTCATGGTGCCAGCTGATGAGCCACGTGGTAAGGGTGACGATATGATTATCGAGCGTCTGAAAGCTGCCAAGGTTCCTGTGATTCTGGTGGTGAATAAGATTGACAAGGTCCATCCAGACCAGCTTTTGGCTCAGATTGATGACTTCCGTAACCAGATGGACTTTAAGGAAATTGTTCCGATCTCAGCTCTTCAGGGAAATAACGTTTCTCGTCTGATTGACATCCTCAGTGAAAATCTTGAGGAAGGTTTCCAGTACTTTCCGTCTGATCAAATCACAGATCATCCTGAGCGTTTCTTGGTTTCAGAGATGATTCGTGAGAAAGTCTTGCACCTAACTCGTGAAGAGATTCCTCACTCAGTTGCAGTGGTAGTTGACTCTATGAAGCGGGATGAAGAGACAGACAAGGTTCATATCCGTGCAACCATCATGGTCGAGCGTGATAGTCAAAAAGGTATTATCATTGGTAAAGGTGGCGCTATGCTCAAAAAAATTGGAACCATGGCCCGTCGTGATATCGAACTCATGCTAGGGGACAAGGTTTTCCTAGAAACTTGGGTCAAGGTCAAGAAAAACTGGCGTGATAAAAAGCTAGATTTGGCTGACTTTGGCTATAATGAAAAAGAATACTAAGTAGAGGTGGGCTCATGCCTGCTTCTTGTTTTTACAGAAGGAGGATTTATGCCTGAATTACCAGAGGTTGAAACCGTTCGTCGTGGCTTAGAGAAATTAATTTTGGGAAAGAAGATTTCTAGTATAGAGATTGCTTATCCTAAGATGATTAAGACAGATTTGGACGAGTTTCAAAGGGAAGTGCCTGGCCAAGTAATCGAGTCAATAGGACGCCGTGGCAAGTATCTGCTTTTTTTCCTGACAGACAAGGTCTTGATTTCCCATTTGCGGATGGAGGGCAAGTATTTTTACTATCCAGACCAGATTCCTGAACGCAAGCACGCCCATGTTTTGATTCATTTTGAGGATGGTGGCACTCTTGTATATGAGGACGTACGCAAGTTTGGCACCATGGAACTGCTGGCACCCGACCTTTTGGATGCCTACTTTGTTTCCAAAAAACTAGGGCCTGAGCCAAGAGAGAAGAACTTTGATTTGCAGTCCTTTCAAGTTGCCCTAGCCAAATCTAAAAAGCCTATCAAATCCCACCTCCTAGCTCAAACCTTGGTAGCTGGACTTGGAAATATCTATGTGGATGAGGTCCTCTGGCGAGCTCAGGTCCATCCGGCCAGACCTTCTCAGAGTTTAACTGAGGAAGAAGCGACAGCCGTTCATGACCAGACCATTGCTGTTTTGGGACAGGCAGTTGAAAAAGGGGGCTCAACCATTCGGACCTATACCAATGCCTTTGGTGAAGATGGAACCATGCAGGACTTCCATCAGGTCTATGATAAGACTGGTCAAGCATGTTCACGCTGTGGCACCATCATTGAGAAATTCCAGCTTGGTGGACGAGGAACTCATTTTTGTCCCCAGTGTCAAAGGAGGGACTGATGGGAAAAATCATTGGAATCACAGGAGGAATTGCCTCAGGTAAATCAACTGTGACAAATTTTTTGAGACAGAAAGGCTTTCAAGTGGTGGATGCCGATGCAGTCGTCCATGATCTACAAAAACCTGGGGGTCGCCTTTATCAGGTCTTAGTCCAGCATTTTGGTCAGGAAATTATCTTAGAAAATGGAGAACTCAATCGTCCTCTCCTAGCTAGTCTCATATTTTCAAATCCAGAAGAGCGGGAATGGTCTAAGCAAACCCAAGGAGAGATTATTCGTGAGGAACTGGCTACACTAAGAGAACAGTTGGCTCAGACAGAAGCGATTTTTTTCATGGATATTCCCCTGCTTTTTGAACAGGACTATGCCATCTGGTTTGATGAAACGTGGCTGGTCTATGTGGACCATGATATCCAATTAGAACGTTTCATGAAACGGGATCATCTTTCTAAGGAAGTAGCTGAGTCGCGTCTTTCCGCCCAGTGGTCTTTAGAAGAAAAGAAAAAATTGGCGAGTCATATATTAGATAATAATGGCAGTCGTGACCAGCTTGTGGGGCAAGTAGTGAAGTTACTTGAAGGAGGCGATAGCTGTGCAAGAGATTAGTTGGAAAGAGAATCTTCGTGTCGCCTGGTTCGGTAGTTTTCTAACGGGAGCCAGTATTTCCTTGGTCGTCCCTTTTATGCCTATCTTTGTAGAGCAGTTGGGAATCGAGAGTGACCAAGTTGCTTTCTATGCTGGATTAGCGATCTCAGTTTCGGCTGTTTCAGCAGCTTTGATTTCTCCTATCTGGGGTATTCTTGCTGACAAGTACGGTCGTAAACCCATGATGATTCGAGCTGGCCTTGCCATGACCATCACTATGGGAGGTTTGGCCTTCGTGCCGAATATCTATTGGTTAATCTTTCTTAGATTACTAAATGGCGTATTTACAGGTTTCGTACCGAATGCGACAGCTTTAATAGCCAGCCAAGTCCCCAAGGATAAGTCTGGCTATGCTTTGGGGACTTTATCAACTGGAGTAGTAGCTGGAACCCTAACCGGCCCCTTTGTAGGTGGCTTGATTGCTGAAATTTTTGGCATTCGTAATGTCTTTTTATTGGTAGGTGCTTTCTTATTTGTAGCTGCAATCCTAACCATTTTCTTTATCAAGGAAGATTTTCAGCCAGCGGCTAAGGAGAAGGCTATCCCAACGAAAGAAGTATTTTCTTCTTTCAAGTATCCTAGGCTTTTAATAAACCTATTTTTGACGAGTTTTGTCATTCAATTTTCAGCTCAATCAATTGGCCCCATTCTAGCTCTCTATGTGCGGGACTTAGGGCAAACTGAGAATCTCCTATTTGTATCAGGATTGATCGTATCCAGCATGGGATTTTCTAGCATGATGAGTGCTGGAGTGATGGGAAAACTAGGAGATAAGGTGGGAAATCATAGACTTTTAGTTGCAGCGCAGGTTTATTCAGTCATCATTTACCTTCTTTGTGCCCATGCAACCAGCCCCATTCAACTTGGCTTGTATCGTTTTCTATTTGGTTTGGGAACGGGTGCTCTGATACCAGGTGTTAATGCATTGCTTAGTAAGATGACTCCCAAAGCAGGCATTTCAAGGATTTTTGCCTTTAACCAAGTCTTTTTCTACCTTGGGGGTGTTGTTGGTCCCATGACTGGTTCAGTAGTAGCAGGGCAATTTGGCTACCACTCTGTTTTTTATGCGACAGCAGCCTGTGTGGCTTTCAGTTGTTTATTTAACTTAGTTCAATTTAGATCATTATTAAAAGTAAAGGAAATCTAGTGCGAGTAAAAATTAATCTCAAATGCTCTTCTTGTGGCAGTATTAATTACCTAACCAGTAAGAACTCCAAAACCCATCCAGACAAGATTGAGGTTTTAAAGTATTGTCCCAAAGAAAGAAAAGTAACTCTACATCTTGAATCTAAGTAGATTTTATGGTAAAATAATAGGGATTTTAAGGAGTTTGATATGTATAACCTATTATTAACCATTTTATTAGTATTATCTGTTGTGATTGTAATTGCGATTTTCATGCAACCAACCAAGAACCAATCCAGCAATGTATTTGATGCCAGCTCAGGTGATTTGTTTGAACGTAGTAAAGCGCGTGGTTTTGAAGCTGTGATGCAACGTTTGACAGGTATTTTAGTCTTTTTCTGGCTAGCCATTGCCTTAGCATTGACGGTATTATCAAGTAGATAAGAAATGGGCAGGACTAGGTCTTTGCCTATTTTTATTTTTATACTCTTCAAAAATCTCTTCAAACCACGTCAGCGTCGTCTTGTCGTACTCCAGTACTGCCTGCGCCTAGCTTTCTAGTTTGCTCTTTGATTTTTATTGAGTATTAAATGATGTTTGAGAAGGTCTTACAGTTAAAGAAAATTAAAAAATCTAGAAAGAAAACATGAAAGATAAAATTAAAGAATATTTGCAAGAGAAGGGTCAAGTGACGGTAAATGATCTAGCTCAGGCTCTCGGAAAAGATGGATCCAAGGATTTCCGTGAGTTGATTAAGACCCTGTCTCTGATGGAAAGAAAGCACCAGATTCGATTTGGAGAAGATGGCAGCCTCACCTTGAATCAGAAGAAGAAACATGAAATCACCCTCAAAGGGGTTTTTCATGCCCATAAAAATGGCTTTGGCTTTGTCGGCCTGGAAGGCGAAGAGGACGATCTTTTTGTAGGAAAAAACGATGTCAACTATGCCATTGATGGCGATACCGTTGAGGTGGTCATAAAGAAAGTTGCTGATCGTAACAAGGGAACGGCAGCAGAAGCCAAGATTATCGATATCCTAGAACACAGCCTGACAACCGTTGTCGGTCAAATTGTTCTGGATCAGGAAAAGCCCAAGTATGCGGGCTATATTCGTTCCAAAAATCAAAAAATCAGCCAACCCATTTATGTGAAGAAACCAGCCCTCAAACTTGAAGGGACAGAGGTTCTCAAGGTCTTTATCGACAAATACCCAAGTAGAAAACACGATTTCTTTGTAGCATCTGTACTTGATGTAGTAGGACATTCTACTGATGCGGGGATTGATGTCCTTGAAGTCTTAGAGTCCATGGATATTGTTTCAGAATTTCCAGAAGCTGTTCTCAAGGAGGCGGAAAGTGTCCCTGATGCTCCATCAGAAAAGGATATGGAAGGCCGTCTTGATTTAAGAGATGAGCTTACCTTCACCATTGACGGCGCGGATGCCAAGGACTTGGACGATGCAGTTCACATCAAGCCTTTGAAAAATGGCAATATGGAACTCGGAGTTCACATCGCGGATGTTTCCTACTATGTGACTGAAGGCTCTGCCCTTGACAAGGAAGCCCTTAACCGCGCAACTTCTGTCTACGTGACAGACCGTGTAGTACCTATGCTACCAGAACGACTGTCAAATGGCATCTGCTCTCTCAATCCTCAAGTAGACCGCTTGACCCAGTCTGCCATTATGGAAATTGATAAACATGGTCGTGTAGTTAACTACACCATCACACAAACGGTCATTAAGACTAGCTTCCGTATGACCTATAGCGCTGTTAATGATATCCTAGCTGGTGACGAGGAGAAGAGACAAGAGTTTAAGAAAATTGTTCCTAGTATCGAGTTAATGGCCAAGCTTCATGAAAGGCTAGAAAGCATGCGTGAGAAACGTGGTGCCTTGAATTTTGATACCAGCGAAGCTAAGATTTTGGTGGATAAAAAAGGCAAGCCTGTGGATATTGTCCTTCGTCAGCGTGGTGTTGCTGAGCGGATGATTGAGTCCTTTATGTTGATTGCCAACGAAACAGTTGCCGAGCACTTCAGCAAGCTGGACCTACCTTTTATCTATCGGATTCACGAGGAGCCCAAGGCTGAAAAAGTTCAGAAGTTTATTGACTATGCTTCGAGCTTTGGTTTGCGAATTTATGGAACTGCCAGTGAGATTAGCCAGGAGGCGCTTCAAGATATTATGCGTGCTGTTGAGGGAGAACCTTATGCGGATGTATTGTCCATGATGCTTCTCCGTTCTATGCAACAGGCTCGCTATTCAGAGCACAATCACGGTCACTATGGACTAGCGGCAGACTATTACACTCACTTTACCAGCCCCATTCGTCGTTATCCTGACCTCCTTGTTCACCGCATGATTCGGGACTATGGTCGTTCCAAGGAAATAGCCGAGCATTTTGAGCAAGTGATTCCAGAGATTGCGACCCAGTCTTCAAACCGAGAGCGTCGTGCCATCGAGGCTGAGCGTGAAGTCGAAGCCATGAAAAAGGCTGAGTACATGGAAGAATACGTGGGCGAAGAGTACGATGCAGTTGTATCCAGCATTGTCAAGTTTGGTCTCTTTGTTGAATTGCCGAATACAGTTGAAGGCTTGATTCACATTACCAATTTGCCTGAATTTTATCATTTCAACGAGCGTGATTTGACTCTTCGTGGAGAGAAATCAGGAATAACTTTCCGTGTGGGACAGCAGATTCGTATTCGAGTTGAAAGAGCCGATAAGATGACAGGTGAGATTGATTTCTCTTATATTCCAAGTGAGTTTGATGTCATCGAAAAAGGCTTGAAACAAGCTGGTCGCAAAGAAAGAGGGCGTGGTTCAAGTCGTCGTTCAGACAAGAAGGAAGACAAGAGAAAATCAGGGCGCTCAAATGATAAGCATAAGCATTCGCAAAAAGATAAAAAGAAAAAAGGCAAGAAACCTTTTTACAAGGAAGTAGCTAAGAAAGGAGCCAAGCATGGCAAAGGGCGAGGGAAAGGTCGTCGCACAAAATAAAAAAGCGCACCACGACTATACAATCGTAGATACGCTAGAGGCAGGAATGGTCCTGACTGGAACCGAAATCAAGAGTGTTCGAGCAGCACGAATCAATCTCAAGGACGGCTTTGCCCAAGTGAAAAATGGGGAAGTCTGGCTGAGCAATGTTCATATCGCCCCTTACGAAGAGGGCAATATCTGGAACCAGGAACCGGAACGCCGTCGCAAACTTCTACTCCATAAGAAGCAAATTCAAAAATTGGAACAAGAGACCAAAGGGACAGGAATGACGCTGGTTCCTCTTAAAGTCTATATCAAAGATGGCTACGCCAAGCTCCTTTTAGGGCTTGCCAAGGGGAAACATGACTATGACAAACGCGAATCCATCAAGCGTCGTGAACAAAACCGCGACATCGCGCGTGTGATGAAAGCTGTCAACCAGCGATAAGAAGAGGAAGTAAAATGGAAAAACTAATTGCCTATAAACGAATGCCCTTGTGGAATAAACAGACCATGCCTGAAGCAGTTCAGCAAAAGCATAATACTAAAGTCGGCACTTGGGGGAAAATTACAGTCTTGAAGGGAGCACTCAAGTTTATTGAGTTGAATGAAGATGGTGAGGTTCTAGCTGAGCACCTCTTTGAGGCAGGAGCTGACAACCCTATGGCGCAACCGCAAGCCTGGCACCGAGTAGAGGCCGCAACAGACGATCTAGAGTGGTACTTGGAATTTTATTGTAAACCTGAGGATTATTTCCCTAAGAAATACCAGACCAATCCAGTCCATTCAGAGGTCCTAGAGGCTATGCAAACGGTGAAACCAGGAAGAGCCTTGGATTTAGGTTGTGGTCAAGGCCGTAACTCTCTCTTTCTTGCACAGAATGGTTTTGATGTGACAGCTGTGGATCAAAATGAATTATCCCTTGAAATCTTGCAAAGCATCGTAGAGCAAGAGGATCTAGACATGCCTGTAGGACTATACGATATCAATTCAGCCAGCATTGGGCAAGCCTATGATTTTGTCGTATCAACTGTTGTTCTCATGTTCCTACAAGCAGACCGCATTCCAGCTATTATCCAAAATATGCAGGAGCACACCACGGTCGGTGGCTATAACCTTATCGTCTGTGCCATGGATACGGAGGATTATCCTTGCTCAGTCAACTTCCCATTCACCTTTAAAGAAGGGGAGTTGGCGAACTACTACAAGGATTGGGAATTGGTTAAGTATAATGAAAACCCAGGACATCTACACCGTCGTGATGAAAATGGCAATCGCATTCAACTTCGATTTGCGACCATGCTAGCTAAGAAAATCAAGTAAATCAAACTTATACCAGCGAATAGAGACCACTTTGCAAGTTTTCTATTCGTTTTTGTTTGCGTTGGTTGATTGGGACGAGCAGGATTTTATGCTATACTAGAAGTAGGAAATCTGAGCAGTAGAGGTCTATTATTGTCTCTCTGTCTAAACAGTTGTAGATGATGGAGGTGATCAAATGACGAGTCTTTTGGTGGAATTGTATGATCGGTATGTATTGGAAAAGAATGTCTACCAAGCCTTTGTCAGTGATTGTGACGAGCTTCTCTTCCTTTCTTTGACGAAAATAAGCAATGAAGAGAAGCTCTCTCTCCGTCAGTTTATCATGGAAGAGGTTCCTCATATTCAACGAGTGACCTTTCGTAAGTTATCCTTAGAACAACTAGCAGACCAGTTAGATTATTGCTTGGCCGAGTATGACCAGGTTCTTCTTGATGTTTTTGGTGGGGATTCGCTACTAGCCTTATCTCTCTATCAATACGGCTTGGATTGGGACCTTCCCATCGTTGCCATGGATGTCGAACGAGGAAAACAATACAAGTGGGTAGCCGGCCAGTTAGAAAAAGAAGACTTGGACATTCCAACCCTGAGCATCCAGCAGTTGATAGCCTTGCGTGGTGGAAAAATGCTCAAATCCAAACGCCCTATCCACTCAGTTCAGCAAATTGCAGCCATCAAAAAGCTAGCCAGCTCAGCCATTTCCAATCCTGCCCACTGGTACCAAGTGACCCAATTTTTCTCTCTAGCTAAGACTAATGACCTTCATGCTGAGACCGAAAAGATACTGGAAAACAACGGCAAGTATTATCACTATCCAGAATCCCTTATCCCCTTACTAGTGGAAGCAGGAATGCTTTGTATTGAAAGCGAAGACAAGAAACGAGTAGCATACAGCTTTCCAAGTCAAGAAGCTCAAGTCTTTTGCCGCAACAAGGGGCATATTTTAGAGGTATATCTCTATCTCTTGGCGCTCGAATCTCAGCTGTTTGATGAATGCATGATAGGCGGTGAGATTGATTGGAATGGCATCTTTCCAGAGGCGGATAATGTCCAAAATGAGATTGATGTCATTCTGAGAAAGGGACGCTCGATTACCTTTATCTCCTGCAAGATGACAGATTTATCAGTTGAAGCCATCAATGAGCTAGAAGTCTACGCCAATCATTTTGCTGGGGAGAGTTGCCTCAAGTTAATTGTCTGTACGGGGAAAATCAATCCTGTTTATGCCAATCGCTGCCAGGAATACGGCGTACTGGTCATTAGAAGTGAGCAGATTCCTAATCTCATTCCCATGCTAAAAAAATATTCTAAGAGACAAAAAAGATAAAAATAATACTATGAAAGGCTGGAATTCCAGTCTTTTTTTCTTCTTTTTCGAATAAATGAGAAAAGGAGGTAGACCATGTTTGTAGCAAGAGATGCCAAGGGGAATTTGGTGAATGCCCTCGAAAAAGATGTTACCAAGCAAGCTTATACTTGTCCAGCCTGTGGGGGCGGACTACGATTACGCCAAGGACAGAGCATTCGAACGCACTTTGCCCATGAAAAGTTAAGAGATTGTATGGCTATTTTTGAAAATGAAAGTCCAGAACACTTAGGCAACAAAGAGGCCCTTTATCACTGGGTCAAGAAGGACAATCAGGTCGCCTTAGAATATAGTCTGCCCGAGATTCAGCAGGTTGCGGATGTACTCGTCAATGAGAAGTTAGCTCTGGAGGTTCAGTGCAGTCCCTTGTCTCAAAAGATTTTAGGCGATAGAAGCCAAGGCTACCGCAGCAAGGGCTACCAAGTTATCTGGCTACTGGGAGAAAAACTCTGGTTAAAAGAGCGATTAACACAACTGCAAAGGGGATTTCTCTATTTTAGTCAAAATATGGGTTTCTATGTTTGGGAACTAGAACTCAAAAAGCAAGTTTTGAGACTGAAATATCTTTTGCATCAGGACCTACGTGGCAAGCTTCATTTTCAGGTCAAGGAATTTCCCTTTGGTCAAGGAAATCTCTTGGAAATTCTACGATTTCCTTATCAAAAACAAAAACTGCCTCGTTTTGCAGTTGAGCAAGATTTAACTATCTGTCACTACATTCGTCAGCAGTTGTACTACCAAACGCCTTACTGGATGAAGAAGCAGGAGGAAGCTTATTATCAAGGAGACAATCTATTAAACCGTCAACTGGACGACTGGTATCCTCAGGTCAGACCGATAGAGTCAGGTGATTTTTTGCAGATTGAAACGGATTTGGCTAGCTATTATAGAAATTTTCAGGTTTACTATCAAAAAAATCCGAAAAATAATTGTCAAAAGCTCTATCCACCAGCCTTTTATCACTTATATTTCTCAAAAAATGTGGTAGAATAGAAAGGATGGAGGAATCTTATGGTATTACAACGACATGAAATAAATGAAAAAGATACATGGGATCTTTCAACAATCTACCCAACAGACCAGGCTTGGGAAGAAGCCTTGAAAGATTTAACTGAAAAAGTACAAACGGCATCTCAGTATGAGGGGCATCTCTTGGATAGCGCAGACAGTTTGCTTGAGATTACAGAATTCTCACTTGACTTGGAACGCCAAGTTGAAAAACTTTATGTCTATGCACATATGAAAAATGACCAAGACACGCGTGAAGCCAAGTATCAGGAGTACTATGCTAAGGCAATGACCCTATACAGTCAGTTAGAACAAGCCTTTTCATTCTATGAACCTGAGTTTATGGAGATTAGTGAGGAGCAGTATGCGGCTTTCCTAGAAGCTCAACCAAAACTCCAAGTTTACAAGCACTTTTTTGACAAGCTCTTGCAAAAGAAAGACCATGTTCTTTCGCAACGTGAGGAAGAATTGCTTGCTGGAGCAGGAGAAATCTTTGGCGCTGCTAGTGAAACCTTCGCTATTTTGGACAATGCGGATATTAGCTTCCCATATGTTCTTGATGATGAAGGTAATGAAGTGCAACTCTCACACGGTACTTACATCCGTTTGATGGAGTCTAAAAACCGTGAAGTGCGTCGTGGTGCCTATGAAGCCCTTTATACGACTTACGAGCAATTCCAACACACTTATGCTAAGACTTTGCAGACAAATGTTAAGGTACAAAACTACCGCGCAAAAGTTCGCAACTATAAGAGTGCTCGCCATGCAGCCCTCGCAGCCAACTTTGTCCCAGAGAGTGTCTATGACAATCTAGTAGCAGCAGTTCGCAAGCACTTGCCACTCTTGCATCGATACCTTAACCTTCGTTCTAAAATCTTGGGGATTTCAGATCTCAAGATGTACGATGTTTACACACCACTTTCGTCAGTAGAATACAGCTTTACTTATGAGGAAGCCTTGAAAAAGGCAGAAGAAGCCTTGGCGGTCTTGGGTGACGATTACTTGAGTCGTGTCAAACGGGCCTTCAGTGAGCGTTGGATTGATGTCTATGAAAATCAAGGCAAGCGTTCTGGTGCCTACTCTGGTGGTTCTTACGATACCAATGCCTTCATGCTTCTCAACTGGCAGGACAATCTAGACAATCTCTTTACCCTTGTCCATGAAACAGGTCACAGTATGCACTCTAGCTATACTCGTGAAACTCAGCCTTATGTTTACGGGGATTACTCTATCTTCTTGGCTGAGATTGCCTCAACGACCAATGAAAATATCTTGACTGAGAAATTGTTGGAAGAAGTAGAAGACGACGCAACTCGTTTTGCTATTCTCAATAACTTCTTGGACGGTTTCCGTGGAACAGTCTTCCGTCAAACTCAATTCGCTGAGTTTGAACATGCCATCCACCAAGCAGACCAAAATGGAGAAGTCTTGACAAGTGATTTCCTCAATAAACTCTATGCTGACTTGAACCAAGAGTACTATGGACTCAGCAAGGAAGACAATCCTCAGATCCAATATGAGTGGGCACGCATTCCACATTTCTACTATAACTACTATGTTTATCAGTATTCAACTGGTTTTGCAGCTGCTTCAGCCTTGGCTGAAAAGATTGTCCATGGAAGTCAAGAAGATCGTGACCGCTATATCGACTACCTCAAGGCAGGTAAATCTGACTATCCACTCAATGTCATGAGAAAAGCGGGAGTGGATATGGAGAAGGAAGACTATCTCAACGATGCCTTTGCAGTCTTTGAACGTCGCTTGAACGAGTTTGAAGCTCTTGTTGAAAAATTGGGACTAGCTTAAGATGGTAGAGTCTTATAGTAAAAATGCCAATCACAATATGCGTCGTCCCGTCGTCAAGGAAGAAATCGTTGAACTCATGCGCCAGCGTCAAAAGCAGGTGACTGGTTCTTTGAAAGAATTGGAAACCTTCGCTCGCAAGGAAAATATCCCAATCATTCCTCATGAAACAGTTGCTTACTTTCGATTTCTCATGGAAAGTCTGCAGCCTAAGAATATTTTAGAAATTGGGACAGCTATCGGTTTTTCAGCTCTTTTGATGGCGGAGCATGCGCCAGATGCTAAGATTACAACCATTGACCGCAATCCTGAGATGATAGGCTTTGCCAAGGAAAACTTTGCCCAGTTTGACAGTCGTAAGCAAATCACCCTCTTAGAGGGAGATGCCGTAGATGTTTTGTCTAGCCTGACAGAAACTTATGACTTTGTCTTTATGGATTCGGCTAAGTCCAAGTACATCGTCTTTCTACCTGAAATCCTCAAACGACTTGAAGTTGGTGGAGTGGTTGTCTTGGATGATATTTTTCAAGGAGGAGATGTTGCCAAGGACATCATGGAAGTCCGCCGTGGTCAACGAACCATTTATCGTGGTTTGCAAAGACTTTTCGACGCAACTTTGGACAATCCAGATCTAACAGCAACTCTAGTTCCTCTTGGTGATGGCATTCTCATGCTACGAAAGAATGTAGCAGATGTACAGCTACCTGATGATAAATGATTTTCAGAAAAATTTAAGAAATTATAGTAAAATAGATAAAGTAACACTTACCGTTAAAGGAGTAAACATGAAGAAAAAAATTATGGCAGGAGCCATCACACTTTTATCAGTGGCAACACTTGCAGCTTGTTCAAATAGTTCTGAAGGAAAAGATTTGATCAGCATGAAGGGTGATGTGATTACAGAACATCAATTCTTTGAAGAAGTAAAGAATAATCCAACTGCGCAGCAAGTCTTGCTCAATATGACCATCCAAAAAGTATTTGAACAACAATATGGATCAGAGGTAACGGATAAAGATGTGGATGACGCCGTTGCTGAGGAACAAAAGAAATACGGCGATAGCTACAACAGCGTGCTTCAACGGGCAGGTATGACACCTGAGACTCGTAAAGCTCAAATCCGTACTAGCAAATTGGTTGAATTGGCGGTTAAGAAGGCCGCTGAGAGCGAATTGACAGATGAGGCTTACCAAAAGGCTTTTGAGTCCTATACACCAGATGTAACAGCTCAAATCATCCGTATGGATAATGAAGACAAGGCAAAAGAAGTGCTTGAGAAAGCCAAAGCAGAAGGTGCAGATTTTGCTCAGTTGGCAAAAGACAACTCTAACGACGACAAAACAAAAGAAAATGGTGGAGAAATCACTTTTGACTCTGCTTCTACAGAACTTCCGGAACAAGTCAAAAAAGCAGCCTTTGCCTTGGATGTGAACGGTGTTTCTGATGTGATTACGGCTACTGGAACACAAGCCTACAGCAATCAATTCTACATCGTTAAAGTAACGAAGAAGACAGAAAAATCTTCTAACTTAGAGGATTACAAAGAAAAATTGAAGACCATCATTTTGACTCAAAAACAAAATGATTCAGCCTTTGTTCAAGGAGTAATTGGTAAAGAATTACAAGCTGCTAATATCAAAGTCAAAGATCAAGCCTTCCAAAACATCTTCACCCAATACATCGGTGGTGGTGACTCAAGCTCAAGCAGTAGCTCTTCATCTAACTAAGCAATGAAAATACAAATCTCATTTGAGGTTTGTATTTTTTATGCTTGAAGACAAAAAATAAGTAAAATTCGAAGGATTAAAGGATAAGAGTTTTTTTCTTTCTGAAAAAGTGGTATAATAGCAATCAAAACTAGAAAATAAAACGGAATTGGGAACAGAAGCGTCTGTTCCTATTAGAGTGGTGAAATATGAAAATTAGTAAAAGGCACCTACTAAACTATTCCATTTTGATTCCTTACTTCCTTTTATCGATTTTGGGGCTGATTGTAGTGTACTCAACAACGAGTGCAACCTTGATCGAAGAAGGGAAAAGTGCCTTTCAATTGGTACGTAACCAGGGGATTTTCTGGGTAGCTAGTTTGGTTTTGATTGCCTTAATCTATAAATTAAAATTAGGTTTCCTGAGAAATGGACGTCTCATTTTTATCGTGATGATTGTGGAGATGGTTCTTTTAGCCCTAGCGCGTCTGGTCGGAACACCTGTCAATGGAGCATACGGATGGATTTCTGTAGGACCTGTAACGATTCAGCCGGCTGAATACCTTAAGATTATCATCATCTGGTACCTGGCACATCGTTTTTCAAAACAGCAAGATGAGATTGCGGTTTATGATTTCCAGGTGTTGACCCAAAATCAATGGCTACCTCGAGCTTTTAACGATTGGCGTTTTGTTCTGTTAGTTCTGATTGGTAGCTTGGGGATCTTCCCCGACTTGGGAAATGCGACCATCTTGATCTTGGTGGCGCTCATCATGTATACCGTTAGTGGAATCGCCTATCGTTGGTTCTCGACTATTCTAGCTCTCTTGGCAGGGAGTTCAATTTTAGTATTGTCTGTCATTCGTCTCGTTGGGGTTGAAAAATTTTCTCAGATACCGGTATTTGGTTATGTTGCTAAACGTTTTAGTGCCTTCTTTAATCCCTTTAATGACTTGGCGGGTGCAGGACACCAGCTTGCAAATTCCTACTATGCCATGGTTAATGGAGGCTGGTTCGGACTGGGATTGGGAAATTCTATCGAGAAGCGTGGTTATCTGCCAGAAGCCCATACGGATTTCGTATTTTCGATTGTTATAGAGGAGTTTGGATTCGTGGGAGCGAGTATGATTTTGGCTTTACTCTTCTTCTTGATTTTGCGAATCATCTTGGTTGGTATTCGAGCTAAGGATCCCTTTAACTCCATGGTTGCTATCGGTGTCGGAGGGATGATTCTTGTCCAGATCTTTGTCAATATCGGTGGGATTTCTGGGTTGATTCCTTCTACAGGGGTAACCTTCCCCTTCCTTTCACAAGGTGGGAACAGTCTCCTAGTATTATCCGTAGCCATTGCCCTTGTATTAAATATCGATGCCAGCGAGAAACGTGCTAAACTCATTAGAGAATACGAATCTCAAACTGTTGAGGGTCTGTAAGGATTGTATGGAAAGGAAAAATATATGTCTCTTCAGAAATTAGAAAACTATAGTAATAAAGCCGTCATCCAAGAAGAAGTCTTGATTTTGACTGAGCTACTAGAAGATATTACAAAAAATATGCTAGCGCCAGAGACCTTTGAAAAAATCATGCAGTTGAAGGAATTATCAACAAATGAAAACTATCAAGGGCTCAATGAACTGGTGACTAGCCTTTCCAATGAAGAAATGATTTACATTTCTCGTTATTTCTCTATCCTTCCACTCTTGATTAATATATCTGAGGATGTGGACTTAGCCTATAAAATTAACCACCAGAACAATGTGGACCAAGACTATCTAGGGAAATTGTCTACAACCATAAAGATGGTAGCTGAAAAAGAAAATGCAGCTGAAATTTTAGAAAAGTTAAATGTCGTTCCTGTCTTGACCGCCCATCCAACGCAAGTACAACGCAAGAGTATGCTGGACTTGACCAACCATATCCATACTCTTTTGCGCAAGTATCGTGATGTCAAACTAGGTTTGATTAATAAAGAAAAATGGAACATGGATCTCCGTCGTTACATTGAAATTATCATGCAAACAGACATGATTCGTGAGAAGAAATTGAAGGTAACCAACGAAATCACCAACGTGATGGAGTACTATCAAAGTTCATTCCTGAATGCTGTGCCACGTTTGACGGCTGAATATAAGAAACTAGCTAAAGAACAAGGAATTGAGCTTCAACATCCAAAACCAATTACTATGGGGATGTGGATTGGAGGAGACCGCGATGGAAATCCTTTCGTAACAGCGGAAACCCTCAACAAATCAGCCTTGACTCAGTGCGAAGTCATCATGAATTACTACGATGAAAAGATTTATAATCTTTATCGTGAATTTTCACTTTCAACCAGCATCGTGAATGTCAGCGACAAGGTTCGTGAGATGGCGCTTAAGTCACAAGATAACTCCATTTACCGCGAAAAAGAACTCTATCGTCGTGCTCTTTTTGATATCCAAGCTAAGATGCAGGCAACTAAGGCTTATCTCATTGAAGATAAGGATCTTCAGCCTAGATATGTTACTGCAGATGAATTTTATCAAGACTTGTTGGCCATTCGAGATTCTCTCCTTGAGAACAAGGGGGAATACCTGATCTCAGGAGAATTTGTCGAGTTAATGCAAGCCGTTGAAATCTTTGGCTTCTACCTTGCTTCTATCGACATGCGCCAAGACTCTAGCGTCCATGAAGCCTGTGTGGCTGAATTGTTAGCATCTGCTGGCATCAACGACCACTATAGCGATCTCTCTGAAGACGAAAAATGCGCCCTCCTATTAAAAGAGTTGGAAGAAGATCCTCGTATCCTCTCAGCTACTTATGCTGAAAAGTCAGAACTGCTTGAGAAAGAATTGTCTATCTTCAAAACTGCTCGCAAGTTGAAGGATAAATTGGGTGAAAATGTCATTCGCCAAACCATCATCTCTCACGCAACAAGTGTATCTGATATGCTAGAATTAGCCATCATGCTCAAGGAAGTGGGCTTGGTTGATGCTCAAAAAGCGCGCGTTCAAATTGTTCCCCTCTTTGAAACGATTGAAGACTTGGATCACTCGGAAGAAACCATGAGAAGATACTTCTCTCTTCCATTGGCTAAAAAATGGATTGCTTCAAAAGACAACTACCAAGAAATCATGCTTGGTTACTCTGATAGTAACAAGGATGGTGGTTATCTATCATCATGTTGGACACTCTACAAGGCTCAACAACAACTGACTGCTATCGGGGATGAATTTGGCGTTAAAGTCACCTTCTTCCATGGTCGTGGTGGTACTGTAGGTCGTGGTGGTGGTCCAACTTACGAAGCCATCACATCTCAACCACTCAAGTCTATCAAGGACCGTATCCGTCTGACTGAGCAAGGAGAAGTCATTGGAAACAAATATGGTAACAAAGACGCTGCCTACTATAACCTTGAAATGTTGGTATCCGCGGCCATTAACCGTATGATTACCAAGAAAAAGAGCGATACCAATACCTCAAATCATTATGAGTCTATCATGGATCAAGTAGTGGACCGTAGCTACGATATCTACCGTGATTTGGTCTTTGGAAACGAACATTTCTATGATTATTTCTTCGAGTCAAGCCCAATCAAGGCTATATCAAGCTTCAACATTGGTTCACGTCCTGCAGCTCGTAAGACCATCACTGAAATCGGTGGTTTGCGTGCCATCCCTTGGGTCTTCTCATGGTCACAAAGTCGTGTCATGTTCCCTGGATGGTATGGTGTAGGATCAAGCTTTAAAGAGTTTATTGATCAAGATCCAAAGAATATCGAGTTCCTTCGTGATATGTACCAAAACTGGCCTTTCTTCCAATCTTTGCTTTCCAATGTAGACATGGTCTTATCTAAGTCTAACATGAACATTGCTTTTGAATATGCCAAGCTCTGTGAAGATGAAGAAGTGCAGGCTATCTACTACACTATTTTAGATGAATGGCAATTGACCAAGAACGTTATTCTAGCTATCGAAGGTTATGACGAACTCTTGGCAGAAAATTCCTACCTAAAAGACAGTCTAAACTATCGTATGCCTTACTTTAATATCCTTAACTATATCCAGTTGGAGTTGATTAAACGTCAACGTCGTGGTGAATTGTCGGTAGACGAAGAAAAACTAATCCATACAACTATCAACGGAATTGCAACCGGTTTGCGTAATTCAGGCTAATATTCTACAAACTTCCTCTTTTTTCAAGGGGAAGTTTTTGAATTGTTTGAAAAATTCTAAAAATAGCCTTGACAAGTAATTGAAAAATGATATAATTTAAACATTCAGAAAGTAATCATTGAAGTTTTTAAGAGAGTCTGTGGTTGGTGGAAACAGATAGATGAAAGTGATGAAAATTGGGCTGAATGTTATAAAGAATTTGAAATCATAAAAATTCGGTGAGCACACCTTACAGTGCAACTCGTGAATGCGAGAAAGAGCGATAGGGATAGTCCCTATAATTGAGGTGGCACCGCGCATCGACGTCCTCACACAAGTTTTTTGTGTGAGGACTTTTTCTATTAGGAGGATGATATTGGAGTTTAAACGATGGCGTCGCTTGTTTTGTTGAAGAGAGCATTATACAAGTGATTTAAAAGGAGAAAGAATATGAAAAATAAACGTTTAATTGGAATTATTGCTGGATTAGTAGTATTGGTAGTGGCTAGCTTAGTTTATTCATCCATGAACAAACCAGCAGCGAAGGTGGAGCAAAAGGTTGCTAAGATTGGTGTTCTACAGTTCGTCAGCCATCCTTCTTTAGACTTGATTTATCAAGGAATTCAAGATGGACTTGCTGAAGAAGGTTATAAGGGCGACCAAGTAAAAATCGACTTTATGAACTCTGAAGGCGATCAGAGCAAGGTTGCTACCATGAGTAAACAATTGGTGGCAAACGGGAATGACCTTGTCGTTGGGATCGCAACACCAGCTGCTCAAGGACTTGCAAGTGCTACTAAAGACCTACCAGTTATCATGGCGGCTGTAACTGATCCTATCGGTGCTAACTTGGTCAAAGATTTGAAAAAACCAGGTGGCAACATTACAGGAGTATCAGACCACAACCCAGCAGAACAACAAGTAGAACTCATTAAAGCTTTGACACCTGATGTTAAAACAATCGGAGCCCTCTACTCAAGTAGCGAAGATAACTCAAAATCACAAGTTGAAGAATTTAAGGCTTATGCTGAAAAAGTAGGTTTGAAAGTCGAAACCTTTGCCGTTCCATCAACCAATGAAATTGCTTCAACTGTTAATGTTATGACCAGCAAGGTCGATGCTATCTGGGTTCCAATTGACAACACCATTGCATCAGCCTTCCCAACAGTTGTATCAAGCAACCAAACAGCTAAAAAACCAATCTATCCAAGCGCAACTGCCATGGTAGAAGCAGGAGGTCTGGCATCTGTAGTAGTTGACCAACACGATATTGGAGTGGCTACTGGTAAAATGATTGCTAAAGTTTTGAAAGGTGAAAAACCAGCTGATACTCCAGTTAATGTCTTCTCAACTGGTAAATCGGTTATCAACAAAAAACTAGCGCAAGAACTTGGTATCACCATTCCTGATTCTGTTCTAAAAGAAGCAGGGCAAGTGATTGAATAAGGATAAAGGAGGAGTTGGGGACATCTCCTCCCGTTTTTACTAAAGAAAGAAATGAGTGAAAGATTATGATAGTATCCATTATTTCTCAGGGCATGGTCTGGGCAATCTTAGGTCTGGGAATCTTTATGACTTTTCGAATTCTAAATTTCCCGGATATGACGACTGAGGGCTCTTTTCCTCTAGGGGGAGCAGTAGCTGTAACCTTGATAACACAAGGGGTTAATCCATTTTTAGCGACCTTGGCTGCAGTAGGAGCGGGCTGCCTAGCTGGTATGGCAACGGGTCTTTTATACACCAAAGGTAAAATACCAACTCTCTTATCAGGGATTTTGGTTATGACTTCTTGCCATTCCATCATGCTCATGATTATGGGGCGTGCCAATCTGGGTCTTCTTGGAACCAAGCAAATTCAGGATGTCTTGCCTTTCGATTCAGACCTTAATCAACTCCTGACTGGCTTTATCTTTGTTGCCCTTGTTATTGGTCTCATGCTCTTTTTCCTAGATACCAAACTAGGTCAGGCCTACATCGCTACAGGTGACAATCCCGAAATGGCTCGTAGTTTTGGAATTCATACTGGTCGTATGGAACTCATGGGTTTGGTTCTTTCAAATGGGATTATCGCGCTTGCAGGGGCCTTAATTGCTCAACAAGAAGGATATGCAGATGTTTCTCGAGGAATTGGAGTGATTGTCGTAGGGCTTGCTAGCTTGATTATTGGTGAGGTATTGTTCAAGAGTTTGACCTTGGCAGAGCGACTTATGACCATCGTTGTAGGCTCTATCGCTTATCAGTTCCTCGTTTGGGGAGTGATTGCTCTTGGGTTTAACACAAGTTATCTTCGTTTATACAGCGCCTTGATTTTGGCAGTTTGCCTTATGATTCCAACCTTCAAAAGCAAATACCTGAAAGGAGTCAAGTTTAGCAAATGACAGCAATTGTAGAATTAAAAAATGCTACCAAAGTCATCACGAATGGCTTTGATGAGGAAAAAATCATTCTGAATGATGTTTCTCTTGAAATTTTCGAACATGATTTCATTACTATTCTAGGTGGAAATGGAGCAGGGAAGTCAACGCTTTTTAACACTATTGCAGGTACCTTACCTTTAACAAGTGGAAGTATTCGTATCATGGGGGAGGATGTGACGCATTTTTCACCTGAAAAGCGGGCTAAGTATTTGTCTCGTGTCTTTCAAGATCCTAAAATGGGTACGGCTCCTCGTATGACGGTGGCGGAAAATCTCTTGATTGCCAAGTTTCGTGGTGAGAAGAGAGGACTCCTTTCTAGAAGGCTATCAAGTCACCACGAGGAGTTTCAGGCAACCATTGAAAAAGTGGGAAATGGCCTTGAAAAACATCTCGACACTCCGATTGAGTTTCTTTCAGGCGGTCAGCGTCAGGCACTGAGTCTCTTGATGGCAACCTTGAAGCGACCTGAGTTACTCTTGTTGGATGAACACACAGCAGCCCTTGACCCAAAGACCAGTGTGGCCTTGATGGAGTTAACAGATGAATTTGTCAGCAAAGACCATCTGACAGCCTTGATGATTACTCACCATATGGAAGACGCCCTCAAGTATGGAAATCGTCTGATTGTCATGAAGGAAGGCCGTATCATCCAAGACCTCAATAAAGAAGAAAAAGCTAAGATGAAAATTTCAGACTACTATCAATTATTTGAATAGATGAGTTAAATTATCATCAAAAATAGTGAAGAAAAACTTAGAATCCTGAAAGTGTTTCTGAGTTTTTTATCTTCCTTTTCTATCCAGAAAAATATGGCAAAGAGAATTCCGGAAAGCGTATGAAATGGTTTACTTTTTTTCAGAAATAAGCTATACTAGTTAACGTAAAACTATGATAAGATGGAGGTATTGTGTATGGTTGACAAGCAAGTTATTGAAGAAATCAAAAACAATACCAACATTGTGGAAGTCATAGGCGACGTGATTTCTTTACAAAAGGCGGGACGGAACTATTTAGGGCTCTGTCCTTTTCATGGTGAGAAGACCCCCTCTTTCAACGTTGTGGAAGACAAGCAGTTTTATCATTGCTTCGGCTGTGGTCGTTCAGGAGATGTTTTTAAGTTCATCGAAGAATACCAAGGTGTGTCCTTTATGGAAGCCGTTCAGCTCTTAGGGGAGCGCGTCGGTATTCAACTAGCCATGCCTGTCCAGTCTCGTCCTCAACAAGCTTCTCCCCATCAAGCTTTATATGATATGCATGAAGAAGCTGCCCGTTTTTACCATGCAATTCTCATGACGACCAAGATGGGAGAAGAAGCAAGGGCTTATCTATATAAGCGAGGCTTGACGGATGATGTTTTGAAGCATTTCCAGATTGGACTGGCTCCAGCAGAGAGAACCTATCTCTACCAACGTTTATCTGACAAGTTTGAGGAAAAGGATTTATTGGATTCTGGCTTGTTTTATCTGTCAGATGGTAATCAGTTTTATGATACCTTTTTCGGACGGATCATCTTTCCTTTGACCAATGACAAGGGGCAGGTTATTGCCTTTTCAGGTCGTATCTGGCAGGAAACTGATAGTCAGACTGCCAAGTACAAAAATAGTCGCTCGACTGCAATTTTTAACAAGAGTTACGAATTGTATCATTTGGACAAGGCAAAAAAGGGAACAGGTAAGATTACAGAGCTCTATCTGATGGAAGGCTTCATGGATGTGATTGCAGCCTACCGTGCTGGTATAGAAAATGCTGTGGCTTCTATGGGGACAGCCTTAAGTAAGGAGCATGTTGACCACCTCAAACGCTTTACCAAAAAAATTGTTCTCAGCTATGATGGCGACAAGGCAGGGCAGGCAGCGACAGCCAAGGCATTAGAGGAGTTAAAAGACTTTTCAGTTGAGGTTGTTCGAGTACCTGATGCCATGGACCCAGATGAGTATTTGCAAAAGAATTCTGCTGAAGACCTGGCTTACCTCTTAACAAAGACTCGTATCAGTCCTATAGAGTTCTATATACACCAGCTCAAGCCAGAAAATAGTGACAACTTGCAGGCACAAATCGAATTTATTGAAAAGATTGCGCCCCTAATCGCCAAGGAAAAGTCTATCACTGCCCAGAATTCTTATATCCACATTCTGGCGGATAATCTACCTTCTTTTGATTACCAGCAGGTGGAACAGATAGTAAATGAAAGTCGCATTGTTCAGAGGCAGGAAAGAGTCAAAGAGGAGCAACCTCCAGCAGCGATTAGTTTACCTGTAACGCGGCAACTGACAGCAGTCATGAGAGCAGAAGCTCATATCCTCTATAGGATGGCTGAGAACCCAGTTGTTCTAAATGACTACAGATTAAGAGAAGATTTTTTCTTTGATACCCCAGAATTTCAGATTCTTTACGAATTATTAAGTGAGCAGGGAGAAATCGGCTCAGAGGAGCTTTCTCATCAGACGCCTGAAGTTGAAAATGCCTGGTACCACGTGCTTAGCCTGGATTTGCCAGCTGAGATGTCGCCTCAGGAGCTTGCGGAAGTCGAAGAAACTCGAAACCGTGCCCTCCTCAGTAAGGACAACTTAAGAATTAAAAAGAAAGTGCAGGAAGCTAGTCATGTAGGAGATACAGACACAGCCTTGGAAGAATTGCAACGATTGATTTCCCAAAAGAGAAGAATGGAGTAATAATGGCAACAAAACAAAAAGAAGTAACTACATTTGATGTGCAAGTAGCAGATTTTATCCGTAACCACAAAAAGACAGGAACAGCAACAGACGACGAAATCAATTCAAGTCTGGTTATTCCTTTTACCCTGGATGCAGACGGCATTGAAGACCTTTTGCAACGGATTCAGGATGCTGGAATTTCTATCACAGATAACGAAGGAAATCCAAGCGCGCGTGTTCTTAGTGCAGAAGAAGAACCAGAACTCAGTGATGAGGACTTGATTGGCTCAACTTCTGCCAAGGTTAATGACCCTGTCCGTATGTATTTGAAGGAAATCGGGGTTGTTCCTCTCTTGACCAACGAAGAGGAAAAAGAATTGGCACTTGCAGTTGAGGCTGGTGATATCGAAGCCAAACAACGTCTTGCGGAAGCCAACCTTCGTTTGGTAGTTTCGATTGCTAAGCGATACGTAGGTCGTGGCATGCAGTTTCTTGACTTGATTCAAGAAGGAAACATGGGCTTGATGAAGGCCGTGGATAAGTTTGACTATTCAAAAGGATTTAAGTTTTCTACGTATGCAACTTGGTGGATTCGTCAGGCGATTACTCGTGCCATCGCTGATCAGGCGCGTACTATTCGTATCCCTGTCCACATGGTGGAAACCATTAACAAGCTTGTCCGTGAACAGCGGAATCTCCTTCAGGAATTGGGTCAAGATCCAACTCCTGAACAAATCGCTGAGCGTATGGATATGACACCTGACAAGGTGCGTGAAATCCTAAAAATCGCCCAAGAGCCAGTATCACTTGAAACACCGATTGGTGAAGAGGACGATAGTCATCTTGGGGACTTCATCGAAGACGAAGTGATTGAAAATCCAGTAGACTACACAACTCGTATCGTCTTACGTGAGCAGTTGGATGAAGTCTTGGATACTCTCACAGACCGTGAAGAAAACGTCTTGCGCTTGCGCTTCGGGCTAGATGATGGGAAAATGCGTACTCTTGAAGATGTTGGTAAAGTCTTTAACGTGACTCGTGAGCGTATTCGTCAGATCGAGGCCAAGGCTTTGAGAAAATTGCGCCAACCAAGTCGCAGCAAACCCCTTCGTGATTTTATTGAAGACTAAGAGTGAGGAATAATATGGCTTATACAGAAGAGCAAATTGAAACGATTAAAACTCGTATTTTGACTGCCTTGGAAGAGGTCATCGACCCTGAGTTGGGAATTGATATTGTCAACTTAGGTTTGATTTATGAGATTCGTTTTGATGGTGAAACAGGTCACACGGAAATTGATATGACCTTGACAACTATGGGGTGCCCGCTGGCTGACCTCTTAACAGATCAGATACACGATGCGATGACAGAGGTTCCTGAGGTAACCAATATCGAAGTCAAATTGGTCTGGTATCCAGCATGGACGGTTGAAAAAATGAGTCGCTATGCGCGTATCGCCCTAGGAATTAAGTAATCGATTGGAAAATTGCGAGAGACGATTGGAAAAGAGAGGGGCTCCTCTATTTTCCTCTGGTCTCTTCTTTCTTTTACTGATTTTCTTGAAATAAAATGGTATAATGAGTAGTATGGAAAACAAAAAATTGCGTATTAATATGCTAAGTTCAAGTGAAAAGGTGGCTGGTCAAGGAGTGTCAGGAGCCTACCGTGAATTGGTGAGTCTACTTCATCGTGATGCCAAAGATCAGTTGATTGTTACGGAGAATCTTCCTGTAGAGGCAGATGTAACCCACTTTCACACCATTGATTTCCCTTATTATTTATCCACATTTCAAAAGAAACGCTCTGGGAGAAAAGTTGGCTATGTGCATTTCTTACCTGAGACACTCGAGGGGAGTTTGAAAATTCCATTTTTCTTAAAAGGAATTGTCAAACGCTATGTTTTTTCCTTTTACAATCGGATGGAACACTTGGTGGTAGTTAATCCCATGTTTATCGAGGATCTAGTTGCTGCGGGTATTCCACGAGAAAAAATAACTTATATTCCCAATTTTGTAAATAAAGAAAAATGGCATCCATTACCAGCTAAACAAGTTGCACAACTTCGTGAAGAAATGGATCTTGCAAAAGATCAGTTTGTCGTGGTTGGTGCGGGTCAGGTTCAGAAACGAAAAGGGATAGATGACTTTATCCGTCTTGCTGAAGAATTGCCAGAAATTACCTTTATCTGGGCTGGTGGTTTTTCATTTGGTGGAATAACAGATGGTTATGAACGCTATAAGAAGATTATGGATAATCCACCTAAAAATCTAATTTTCCCAGGTATTGTGTCACCGGAGAGGATGCGGGAACTGTATGCTTTAGCTGATTTGTTCTTACTACCTAGTTATAATGAACTATTCCCTATGACCATCTTAGAGGCAGCTAGTTGCGAGGCTCCTATAATGTTAAGGGATTTAGACCTGTATAAGGTCATTCTTGAGGGAGATTATCGTGCTACAAGTGATGTCTCTGAGATGAGAGAAGCAATCCTAGAATATAAAGAAAATCCTGCAGCATTAAAAGAATTGAAAGAAAAAGCTAAAAGGATATCCAAGCAGTATTCAGAAGAGCGTTTACTGGGAATCTGGTTAAAATTTTATCGGGAACAGGCTGCTCTAGGTAAAAAGTGAGGTAATCTATGCGAATTGGTTTATTTACAGACACCTATTTTCCTCAGGTTTCCGGGGTTGCGACCAGTATTCGAACCTTGAAGACAGAGCTTGAGAAGCAAGGCCATGCAGTTTTTATCTTTACAACAACAGATAAAGATGTGAACCGCTACGAGGATTGGCAAATCATTCGAATTCCGAGTGTCCCTTTCTTTGCATTTAAAGATCGACGATTTGCCTATCGAGGTTTTACAAAGGCACTTGAAATCGCCAAGCAGTATCAACTCGATATCATTCACACCCAGACAGAATTTTCACTTGGATTATTAGGGATTTGGATTGCACGAGAATTGAGAATTCCTGTTATCCATACTTACCATACCCAGTACGAAGACTATGTGCATTATATTGCTAAGGGGATGTTGATTCGTCCAAGTATGGTAAAATATCTGGTACGTGGTTTCCTTCGTGATGTAGATGGAGTAATCTGTCCTAGCGAGATTGTCCGGGACCTTTTATCTAAATACAAAGTGAAGGTTGAAAAACGTGTCATTCCAACCGGAATTGAGCTAGCTAAGTTTGAACAACCTGAGATTAAAGAGGAAAACTTGCAAGAACTTCGTTCGAAGTTAGGTATTCAGGAAGACGAGAAAATGCTACTAAGCCTTTCGCGTATTTCTTACGAGAAGAATATCCAAGCAGTTCTAGATGCTTTTGCTGAAGTATTGAAAGAAGAAGATAAAGTAAAGCTGGTCGTTGCTGGAGATGGTCCTTATCTGGACAGTCTGAAAGAGCAAGCAGTGAACTTAAACCTGCAAAAACATGTGATTTTTACAGGGATGATTGCTCCAAGTGAGACAGCTTTATACTATAAGGCTGCAGATTTCTTCATCTCTGCCTCTACTAGTGAAACCCAAGGATTAACTTATCTAGAGAGTTTAGCCAGTGGAACACCCGTCATTGCTCATGGCAATCCTTATCTTGATAACCTGATCAGTGACAAAATGTTTGGAACCCTCTACTATGGAGAACAGGAGTTAGCAGGGGCCATCCTTGAAGCCTTAATCGCTACTCCGGATATATCTGAACAAAAGTTGGCGGATAAGTTGTACGAAATTTCGGCTGAAAACTTTGGAAAACGAGTACATGAGTTTTATCTTGATGCCATTATCTCAAATAACTTTGAACATGAATTACATGATGGAAAACCTGTCAGTCAGCGCTTCTTGAAAACGATTTTATATCTACCCCAACAGGCTGTTACAAGTCCAGTAAAAGAGTCTAAGCGTATTTTGCGGGCTTCTCGGAAGCAATTATCCAGCATCAGAGATTATTGGAAAGATGAATTCAAATAATAGAATAAGAGGAAAATATTATGAAAAAATTAATGCGAAGTGGAAAAAATCAAATAATTGGTGGAGTCTGTGCAGGAGTTGCCCATTATTTTGATATTGACCCAACAATTGTTCGTGTTGTTTGGGGTGTTCTTGCATTTTGTTATGGAGCAGGAATCCTTGCTTACATCATTTTATGGGTGGTTGCACCAGTTTCGACAGACTATTAAACTAGAATTATAAAGTGAAAAGGAGAAGTTATGGCTTTTGGAGATAATGGGAAACGTAAAAAAACATTGTTTGAGAAAGTGACGCTTGTTGTCGTGCTCATCATGTTGTTTGTAACCCTTGCTGGTATCTTTGCGACAGCGCTTGGAGCATTTAGCAGATTCTAAGCAAGCTGCGAGGATAGAAACAATAACTAATGACTGGGTTTTCCCCAGCCTTTTTAAAGTGAGAAGAAATATGAGTATGTTTTTAGATACAGCCAAGATCAAGGTCAAGGCTGGTAATGGTGGCGATGGCATGGTTGCCTTTCGCCGTGAAAAATATGTCCCGAATGGCGGTCCTTGGGGTGGTGATGGTGGACGTGGAGGTAACGTTGTTTTCGTAGTAGACGAAGGCTTGCGTACCTTGATGGATTTCCGCTATAACCGTCATTTCAAGGCTGATTCTGGTGAAAAAGGAATGACCAAAGGGATGCATGGACGTGGTGCAGAAGACCTTCGTGTTCGTGTGCCACAGGGAACTACTGTACGTGATGCAGAAACAGGTAAAGTCATTACAGACTTGATTGCACATGGTCAAGAATTTATCGTGGCTCATGGCGGTCGAGGTGGTCGTGGGAATATCCGTTTTGCAACACCAAAAAATCCTGCGCCTGAAATCTCTGAGAATGGAGAACCAGGTCAAGAACGTGAGTTGCAACTGGAATTGAAAATCTTAGCAGATGTTGGTCTAGTCGGTTTCCCATCTGTCGGCAAGTCAACTTTGCTCAGTGTCATTACTTCAGCTAAACCCAAAATCGGTGCTTACCACTTTACGACGATTGTCCCTAATTTGGGTATGGTTCGTACACAGTCAGGTGAATCTTTTGCAGTAGCTGACCTTCCAGGTTTGATTGAAGGGGCTAGTCAAGGTGTTGGCCTTGGAACCCAGTTTCTCCGTCATATCGAACGTACACGAGTTATCCTCCATGTCATCGATATGTCAGCTAGCGAAGGACGTGATCCTTACGAGGATTACCTTGCTATCAATAAAGAATTGGAATCCTACAACCTTCGTCTCATGGAACGTCCGCAGATCATCGTAGCCAATAAAATGGATATGCCTGAAAGTCAGGAAAATCTTAAAACCTTCAAGGAAAAATTGGCAGCAAATTACGACGAGTTTGAGGAACTTCCAGCCATCTTCCCTATTTCTGGATTGACCAAGCAAGGTTTGGCAACTCTTTTGGATGCGACAGCTGAATTGTTAGACAAGACTCCAGAATTCCCAATCTATGATGAGTCTGATATGGAAGAAGAGGCGTACTACGGTTTTGACGAGGAAGAAAAAGCCTTTGAGATTAGTCGTGATGATGATGCGACATGGGTACTTTCTGGTGAAAAACTCATGAAACTCTTTAACATGACCAACTTTGACCGTGACGAATCAGTTATGAAATTTGCCCGCCAGCTTCGTGGTATGGGGGTTGATGAAGCCCTTCGTGCGCGTGGAGCCAAAGATGGTGATTTGGTTCGCATCGGTAAATTTGAGTTTGAATTTGTAGACTAGGAGATTGATATGGGAGATAAACCGATATCATTCCGAGATGCAGATGGAAATTTTGTTTCTGCAGCAGATGTATGGAATGAAAAGAAACTAGAAGAATTGTTTAATCGTCTCAACCCTAAACGTGCCCTTCGATTAGCACGTACAAAGAAAGAAGAAACACAGTCCAAGAAATAAAAAATTCCCGTGATTTTTTGATCACGGGATTTGTGTTATTCACCAAAGAAAAATGGTGGTGCATATTTTTTAAGACTTTCAAAACAAGCTTGCGCTTTTGTAGCATCCTCACAGATAATCATGCAGACATCATCTCCACAAAGCGTTGCAATGACATCTGGAAAGTCCAAGGAATCAATTACAGATCCAAATGATTGAGCTAAACCGGGTAAGGTTTTCAAAATAACTTGGTGTTGGACAGGACGCAACATAACAAGAGCATCTTCCATATAATTTTCAAGACGTTTTTCCCACTTGGAGATAGAGCCTGTATTTAACACGTAGTAAGAATGATCTTCTTCGCGTACTTTTGAAAGGTTCATGGTTTTGATATCGCGTGATAAGGTAGCCTGTGTAACTTGGATATCGTTTTCGGCTAACAAGGCTTGCAATTCCGCTTGGGTATGGATTTTATTTTTTGAAACGAGGGCACGAATAAGTTGGTGTCTGTGTTCAGATTTGTTCATAAGTGTTAATAGCTCCTTTTATGAGGGAATAGTGATAGTAGATTGTGCTAAATCAACAGTCAAGTGATAGTCTGTATTATCTCGAATTGTAATCTCAAAGTCTGTTGTGTAGAGCACTAAGCGGAGAATGTCTCCTTCCTTAAGTTTGTAAATAGTTGGTTGAAGCTCTAGCTTGAAGTCCATCCATTCATTTGGTTGGATTTCTTCGATTGTCAAGAGATCATCTCGGTTTTGAAGATTGAGGTAGCCTTTAGTGATGACACGTTGAGCACTTGGATTGAATGGCAGTTCACAGAGATTTTCTAACATGTGGTAACGACCATTGTCAATTGTTCGGACTGATTGAACTGCTGGATAGGGTTGAAGGTACTTCTGTTGTCCTAGTTGGAGGAGTTGAGCAGATAATAAGCCCTTGTTTGTACTTGATTTGACACGAAGTTTCAGCTCCACTCGCCCATTTAAGTGAATGTCTTGACTTACTGGAAGGTCAATGGTGATTTGATTGGCTTTTCCTTGGTAAAGTTCTGTGTTGAAGGTTTGGTAAGTCTTGCCATAACGCTCAAAATCTTTTTGATCATACTGGTTTTGAATTACTTTTTCTTCAGTTCCAAGTGGGAAAGTATGCAGTTTATTCTGTTTGCCAAAGTCATCAAGGCTCTGCCATGTTTGCGGTGCAGTATTGTCCTGCCAGATGACAGTAGGGAGTTGATAGCATGAGTCAGGTCCTAACAATTTCTTACTTAACAAGGCATTCATGGATTCGCGGAAGTCAATTGACTGCCAATTGTTCATATAGACATGGGCACCATGATGGAAAAAGAGGTGCTTATTGATATGAGTTGGAAGAGCATGAAACATCTGGTAAACATGAAGAGGTTTGACGTTCCAATCTTGAGAACCATGCGTAAAGACGACCTCAGCTTGAACCTTATGAGCATTGAGCAGATAGTTGCGGTTATGCCAAAACTGATTGTAGTCACCAGTCTTGCGATCTAATTGTTCTTTTACCTTCTCTAAGTCTGCCTGATGAGCTCCATTACCACGAATATAATCACCAGCTAGGAGATTACGGGAGTAGGTCAATTCAGCAAGTGAGTCAAAATCCTCACCTGGATAACCACCTGGGCTAGTCACCAAACCATTTTCCCGATAGTAGTTGTACCATGAGGAAATACCTGCCTCTGCGATGATCACTTCTAAGCCATCAACACCAGTGGTCGCAAGTCCATTGGACATGGTCCCTAGATAGGAAATTCCTGTTGTTGCGACTTTGCCGTTTGACCAGTCAGCCTTGACTTGCCGTTTGCGTGTGTGATCCGTGAAAGCACGGCAACGACCATTAAGCCAGTCAATCACGTTTTTATATGCTTCAATTTGATGGTAGTCCCCATTAGTCATGAGACCTTGGGAATCCCTGGTACCAACACCCGATACATAGAGATTGGCAAATCCTCGTGGGAGGAAGTAGTCGTTGAGGGTGTATGAGCTATTGATATGAGCTAACTTTTCTTCAGCTTCAGAGACGAGTTCAGCTTGGCCGAGAGGCTCGACTAAATTCAGCTTAGGCTCCTCAAGCTCAATGGTGTGGGCAGGTTTGACCTCAAGTTCTCCTTCCATTTTGTAGAGAGCTTTATCGCTAGCTTTGACGTTGGTCCCTTGGTGATAAGGGCTGGCAGTCATAACTGAAGGAATCTGTCCATCATAACGCGGGCGAATAATGCTGACCTTGACTAAGTCAGGGAGACTGTCTTTATCAGTATCCACACGACTCTCGACATACACAACTTCACGAATGACATCATGAGTAGAGAAGGTTGCCAAGCTCTTACCGTTAAAGTAGTGGTAGTGATTGTCTTCTGAAATGAGTCCGTCACTAACAAGTTGGTCGATGAGCGTATTTCCTTTTTTAGTTCGTGTATTGAGCAATTGATAAAGATTTTCGATGAGATCTCCATAAACAATAGGAAATCCAGTTTCTTTACGGAATTGTTCGGCGTCCTCAAAGTCAACAAGATAGTTAAACCCTAAAAGTTGAAAAACTACCGTGTAGAAAACATCAGCAGTTAAATCACGCTCTGATTGGAAAAAAGTTAATAGATCTGTTTCGTTATCCGCAGCCAAAGTGGATAAGGCATAATCCGTGTTAGAATAAGTTAAAAAACTCCAACGGATGAAGTCTTCAAATTGCTTTTTTAAGGGCAGTTGAGGTGACAATTCCAGACCAAGACTTGCTAGTTCATCTAATTGTTGAGAACTAGTGGTCGAAAGATAGCTAAATTGATTAAAACGCATGGTTCTCTCCTTTGAAAACAGACTGAATTTATTATATCAAAAAATAAGGAAAAATGGAATAAATAAACTTTAATGCAAGAAATTTCGTGAAGCGGAATACCTATTTAGTAAGTTATTATAAAATGATGAATAAATACTATAATAAAAAGCCCTTTCTTAGAATTTTTTATATGTGAAATTGCATATAGAGTCTGACTTTATTATACTTTACTTAGTATAAAAATGTCTAAAATGATATTCAAATCCATCTTATAATATTAAAAATTAAAGGGAAGAAAGACGGAGAGGTTGTAAATGCTGATGTTGAAAAGAAAGCATCCGAGTTGCTTCAATATCCAACTTAAAATGGTATAATAGTAGTAAAACGAAAGCAAGGAGGAGAAGAAATGATTGCACAGCTTGACACCAAGACTGTTTATAGTTTTATGGAAAGTGTGATTTCGATTGAAAAATATGTACAAACGGCTAAAGAGTATGGCTATTCTCACCTTGCTATCATGGATGTGGATAATCTCTATGGGGCTTATCATTTTTTAGAAGTGACTCGAAAATATGGAATCCAACCTTTAATTGGTCTTGAAATGACCTTGATCAAAGATGAGGAGAATATTTCTCTTCGTTTTCTAGCCCTATCCACTAAAGGTTACCAAGAGTTGATGAAGTTATCCACTTTAAAAATGACTGGACGGAAAAATTGGTCTGACTTCACCTCCCACCTCGAAGATGTGGCCATTATTGTTCCCTATTTTAATGGGGTCGAACAACTGGATTTGGGGCATGATTATTTTATCGGTGTCAGTCCAGATACTCCTCAAGAAGTCTTTACCAGACTGATTCTTCCACTCTATCAAGTCAACTCTTTTGAAAAAGAAGATATACAAGTTTTGCAAATCTTGTCGGCAGTCAAGGACAATGTCAGTCTTAGGGAAGTGGATGTGCATTCACAACAAGGGATTTTTTTACCTGCCTCAGATTTAGAAGCTCGGTTTAAAAATCGCTTCTCTCAGGCACTTGCCAATCTTCAAGGTTTGATAGAGAATGTAAGTTATCAAATCGACCCAAGTTTAAAACTTCCTCGCTTTAATCCTGAAAGACCAGCGGTGGAAGAACTTCGAGAGAGGGCTGAGCAAGGGTTGAGTGACAAGGGGCTAACATCAGCTATCTATCATGAGCGACTGAATGAGGAATTAGCTGTGATTCATGATATGGGCTTTGATGACTATTTCCTTGTAGTTTGGGATTTGCTCCGTTTTGGACGTTCCCAAGGATATTACATGGGAATGGGACGTGGTTCTGCTGTGGGTAGCTTAGTGGCTTACTCGCTTGATATCACAGGAATTGACCCGGTTGAAAAGAACCTGATTTTCGAACGCTTTTTAAATCGTGAGCGCTATACCATGCCCGATATCGATATCGACATCCCTGACCTCTATAGACCAGAGTTCATTCGTTATGTTCGTGATCGCTATGGCAGTCAACACGTGGCACAAATTGTCACTTATTCGACCTTTGGAGCAAAACAAGCGATTCGTGATGTTTTCAAACGCTATGGCGTTCCAGAGTACGAATTAACAAATATTACGAAAAAAATCAGTTTCCGAGATACGCTAACGACGGCCTATGAAAAGAATTTGCAATTTAGACAGGTCATCAATAGCAAGATTGAATACCAAAAAGCTTTTGAGATTGCTCGAAAGATTGAAGGATATCCTCGTCAGACCTCTATCCATGCGGCAGGAGTCGTCATGAGTGACCAAGATTTGACGGACTATATTCCACTCAAATACGGTGAGGATATGCTAATCACCCAATATGATGCACATGCAGTTGAAGCAAATGGCCTTCTAAAAATGGATTTCCTAGGTCTGCGTAACTTAACTTTTGTCCAAAAAATGCAGGAATTACTGGCTGAGTCAGAAGGTGTTCATTTGAAAATCGAAGAGATTGATTTGGAAGATAAAGCAACCCTGGCCCTCTTTGCTGCTGGAAATACAAAGGGGATTTTCCAATTTGAACAACCTGGTGCCATTCGACTCTTGAAACGAGTTCAGCCACAAGTCTTCGAAGAGGTAGTAGCCACAACCTCCCTCAATAGACCAGGAGCAAGTGATTATATCGATAATTTTGTGGCTCGTAAGCACGGCAAAGAAAAGGTGACGGTGTTGGACCCAGCCCTGGAGGATATTCTCTCATCAACTTATGGTATCATGCTCTATCAAGAACAGGTCATGCAGGTTGCTCAGCGATTTGGAGGCTTCAGTCTTGGTAAAGCTGACATTCTCAGACGAGCCATGGGTAAGAAAAATGCTAAAGAGATGCATTTAATGAAGGAAGATTTTATCACAGGAGCTATGAAACTTGGGCATACAGAAGAAAAAGCCAACCAAGTTTTTGCAGTGATGGAAAAGTTTGCGGGCTACGGATTTAACAGATCCCACGCCTATGCCTACTCAGCGCTGGCTTTCCAGCTAGCTTATTTCAAGACGCACTATCCTGCTATTTTCTTTCAAGTCATGTTGAATTATTCAAGCAGTGATTACATTGTGGATGCATTGCAGATGGGCTTTGAAGTAGCCCCGTTAGCAATCAATAGCATTCCCTATCACGATAAAATTGCTCAGAAGAAAATATATCTTGGTCTAAAAGCCATTAAGGGCATGCCAAGAGATTTTTCTTACTGGATCATCGAAAATCGTCCTTTTTCAAGTGTGGAAGATTTCGTCACGCGTCTCCCCAAGAATTACAAGAAACTTTCGCTTTTGACACCTTTGGTTGAACTAGGGCTTTTTGATGAATTTGACAAGAATCGCCAGAAAATCTTAGTAAACCTACCAAACTTATTTGTCTTTGTTGAGGAGTTGGGAGGTCTCTTTGCGGATACAACCTATAGTTGGACTGAGGCTGATGATTTTACAGAGGCGGAGAAATTTTATAAGGAGCAGGAATTGATTGGGGTAGGTATCAGTGCCCATCCTCTCCAAACTCTTGCCAAACAAGCCCTATATCCGACGACCCCGATCGCTAATCTAACCGAGGGGGCTCAAGCCACTCTTCTAGTTGAAGTGCAAAAACTAAAGGTGATTCGAACCAAGAAGGGCGAGAGCATGGCCTTTCTACAGGTTCATGATAGTAAGTCTCGGATGGATGTAACTGTATTTTCAGACCAATATAGAAAATTCGCTTCCATTTTATCCGAAGGAAAATTTTACTATATCAATGGAAGGGTTCAATCCCGAGATGGTCGTCTGCAAATGATTGCACAAGATTTGAAAGAAGCAGTGGCGGAACGATTCTGGATCCAAGTTAAAAATCATGAATACGATAAAGAGATTTCAAATATCCTAGAACAATACAAAGGCCCAATTCCTGTGATTATCAGGTATGAAGAGGAGCAAAAAACAGTTGTTTCTACACGGCATTTTGTAAAAAAAGAGCTTGCCTTACAGGAGAAATTAAAGGAAATCACCATGAAAACGATTTATCGCTAAAAATACAAAAAATAGAAGAATTTTCGATTTAAATGTGGTATAATCAGTAAGAATGTTAAAAGGAAAAGGAGCAAAAACCAAATGAAACGTATTGCTGTTTTGACCAGTGGTGGAGATGCCCCTGGTATGAATGCTGCCATCCGTGCAGTAGTTCGCCAAGCAATCTCAGAAGGAATGGAAGTTTTTGGTATCTATGATGGGTATGCAGGTATGGTTGCCGGCGAAATTTATCCACTTGATGCTGCTTCAGTAGGAGACATCATTTCCCGTGGTGGTACTTTCCTTCACTCTGCTCGTTACCCTGAGTTTGCACAACTTGAAGGCCAACTTAAAGGGATTGAGCAGTTGAAAAAACACGGTATCGAAGGTGTCGTTGTTATCGGTGGTGACGGTTCTTATCACGGAGCTATGCGCTTGACTGAGCATGGATTCCCTGCTATCGGACTTCCAGGTACAATTGATAACGATATCGTAGGTACTGACTTCACAATCGGATTTGATACTGCAGTTACTACTGCAATGGATGCAATCGATAAGATTCGTGATACATCATCAAGTCACCGTCGTACTTTCGTTGTTGAAGTAATGGGACGTAATGCTGGTGATATCGCACTTTGGGCAGGTATTGCAACTGGTGCTGACGAAATCATCATCCCTGAAGAAGGCTTCAAGATGGAAGATATCGTTGCAAGCATCAAAGCTGGGTATGAATGTGGTAAGAAACACAACATCATCGTTTTGGCTGAGGGGGTTATGTCTGCCGATGAATTCGGTAAGAAACTCAAGGAAGCAGGAGATACTAGTGACCTTCGTGTGACTGAGCTTGGACATATCCAACGTGGTGGTTCACCAACCGCTCGTGACCGTGTATTAGCGTCACGTATGGGAGCACACGCTGTTAAACTTCTCAAACAAGGAATCGGTGGTGTCGCTGTTGGTATCCGTAACGAAAAAATGGTTGAAAACCCGATTCTTGGAACAGCAGAAGAAGGAGCCTTGTTCAGCCTAACTGCTGATGGCAAAATCGTTGTTAACAACCCTCACAAAGCTGACCTTGGACTAGCTAGCTTGAACAAGAGCTTGTCATAATCAACTTTAACTAATCTGGTAAAATGACCATAAAAGGTCAAATTATATAAAGGAGTCACAAATCATGAATAAACGTGTAAAAATCGTTGCAACTTTGGGTCCTGCGGTTGAAATCCGTGGTGGAAAGAAATTCGGTGATGACGGATACTGGGGTGAAAAACTTGACGTTGAAGCTTCAGCAAAAAACATTGCTAAATTGATTGAAGCGGGAGCTAACACTTTCCGTTTCAACTTCTCACACGGTGACCACCAAGAACAAGGTGAACGTATGGCAACTGTTAAACTTGCAGAAAAACTTGCAGGTAAAAAAGTTGGTTTCCTTCTTGATACTAAAGGACCAGAAATCCGTACTGAGTTGTTCGAAGGTGAAGCTAAAGAGTACTCATACAAAACTGGTGAAAAAATCCGTGTTGCAACTAAACAAGGAATCAAATCAACTCGCGATGTGATTGCTTTAAACGTTGCTGGTGCTCTTGACATCTATGATGACGTTGAGATTGGAAAACAAGTGCTTGTTGATGACGGAAAACTTGGTCTTCGCGTAATTGGTAAGGATGACTCAACTCGTGAATTTGAAGTAGAAGTTGAAAATGACGGCATCATTGCTAAGCAAAAAGGTGTAAACATCCCGAATACTAAGATTCCTTTCCCAGCACTTGCTGAGCGTGACAACGCTGACATCCGCTTTGGTCTTGAACAAGGTATTAACTTCATCGCGATTTCATTCGTCCGTACTGCAAAAGACGTAAACGAAGTTCGTGCAATCTGTGAAGAAACTGGTAATGGTCACGTTCAATTGTTCGCTAAAATCGAAAACCAACAAGGTATCGACAACTTGGATGAAATCATTGAAGCTGCTGACGGTATCATGATCGCCCGTGGTGACATGGGTATCGAAGTACCATTCGAAATGGTTCCAGTTTACCAAAAAATGATCATCACAAAAGTAAATGCAGCTGGTAAAGTCTCTATCACAGCAACAAACATGCTTGAAACCATGACTGAAAAACCACGTGCAACGCGCTCAGAAGTATCAGACGTGTTTAACGCTGTTATCGATGGAACCGATGCTACAATGCTTTCAGGTGAGTCTGCAAATGGTAAATATCCACTTGAGTCAGTTACTACGATGGCAACTATTGACAAAAATGCTCAAACTCTTTTAAAAGAATACGGTCGCTTGTCATCTGTTAACTTGCCACGTAATTCTAAGACTGAGGTTATGGCTTCAGCTGTTAAGGATGCGACAAATTCTATGAATATCAAGTTGGTGGTTACTCTTACTAAGACAGGTCACACTGCTCGTTTGATTTCTAAATACCGTCCAGATGCTGATATCTTGGCAATCACTTTCGATGAATTGACTCAGCGTGGTTTGATGCTTAACTGGGGAGTTATTCCAGTAACAACTGATCGCCCATCAAACACTGATGATATGTTTGATCTCGCTGAAAGAATTGCAGTTGAGCAAGGTTTGGTAGAATCTGGTGATGATATTGTTATCGTTGCAGGTGTACCACTTGGCGAAGCTGTTCGTACAAACACAATGCGCATCCGCACTGTACGCTAATCTAACATTACAAAGCCTATCATATCAAGCTGTTCAGCTTGAATGATAGGTTTTTTTATCGAAATGGAATGATTAATCAATAGGAATGGGAAAAAATTGAAAATTGTGGTATAATAGAATGAAAAGACCTTTTTAGTAAATTTTGAAAGAGTAAAACATGAGAAAAATTGTCATCAATGGTGGACGTCCATTGCAAGGTGAGATCACCATTAGTGGTGCTAAAAATAGTGTTGTAGCACTTATTCCAGCTATTATCTTATCAGATGATATTGTCACTTTAGATTGTGTTCCAGATATTTCAGACGTTGCTAGTCTTGTCGAAATCATGGAGATTATGGGGGCAACTGTTAAGCGTTATGACGATGTCTTGGAGATTGATCCAAGAGGCGTTCAAAACATTCCTATGCCTTATGGTAAGATTAATAGCTTGCGTGCTTCTTATTATTTCTACGGAAGTCTTTTAGGTCGCTTTGGTGAAGCTACAGTTGGACTTCCTGGTGGATGTGATCTGGGGCCTCGTCCGATTGACCTTCACTTAAAAGCCTTTGAAGCCATGGGTGCTAAGGTCAGCTATGAGGGAGATAATATGAATTTATCTGCCCAAGGTAAGGGACTTCACGGAGCAAGTATTTACATGGATACCGTCAGCGTTGGAGCAACGATTAACACCATGATTGCTGCGGTTAAAGCTAAGGGACGCACTGTCATTGAAAATGCGGCTCGTGAACCAGAAATTATCGATGTTGCTACCCTTTTGAACAACATGGGGGCCCATATTCGTGGTGCAGGGACTGATATTATCATTATTGATGGTGTCGAGAAACTTCATGGAACGCGTCACCAAGTCATTCCAGACCGTATCGAAGCTGGAACCTATATTTCACTTGCTGCAGCGGTAGGAAAGGGAATTCGTATTAATAACGTTCTCTATGAACACTTAGAAGGGTTTATCGCCAAACTAGAGGAAATGGGCGTTCATATGACGGTCTCAGAAGACAGTATCTTCGTTGAAGAACAGTCTGATTTGAAGGCCATCAATATCAAAACAGCTCCTTATCCTGGATTTGCAACCGATTTGCAACAGCCTATAACTCCGCTATTGCTGACTGCTCAAGGTCGTGGAATCATTATTGATACGATCTATGAAAAACGTGTTAACCATGTTTTTGAATTAGCAAAAATGGATGCGGATATTACGACTACGAATGATCATATTATCTACAACGGTGGTCGTAGATTGCACGGGGCAAGCGTAAAAGCTACAGACTTGCGAGCTGGTGCAGCGCTTGTTATTGCTGGTTTGATGGCTGAAGGTAAAACTGAAATTACAAATATTGAGTTTATCTTGCGAGGCTACTCAGATATTATTGAGAAATTGCGTAGTCTTGGAGCGGATATTACACTCATTGAAGACTAAACCGTTGAGGTGATTATGAATATTTGGACCAAATTAGCAATGTTTTCTTTTTTTGAAACGGAGCGCTTGTATTTGCGTCCTTTCTTTTTTAGTGACAGTCAAGCGTTTTTCGAGATTGCTTCCAATCCTGAAAATTTGCAGTTTATTTTTCCCAGTCAAGCAAGTTTAGAAGAAAGTCAATACGCGCTTGCCAACTATTTTATGAAGGCTCCTCTAGGTGTTTGGGCTATTTGTCTCCAAGGAAATCAGGAAATGATTGGCTCCATTAAATTTGAAAAGATTGATGAAATCAAAAAAGAAGCAGAAATTGGTTATTTCTTAAAAAAGGATTCTTGGTCACAAGGTTATATGACAGAAGTAGTTACCAAGCTTTGTCAGCTTTCCTTTGAAGAATTTGGTTTAAAACAATTATCCATCATCACTCATCTGGAGAATCAAGCTAGTCAAAAAGTAGCCTTGAAATCAGGCTTTAGTCTCTTCCGACAGTTTAAGGGGAGCGACCGCTATACACGAAAAATGAGGGACTATCTTGAATTTCGATATATAAAAGGAGAATTCAATGAGTAAACACCAGGAAATTTTGTCCTATCTGGAAGAGTTGCCAATTGGGAAAAGAGTTAGTGTTCGCAGTATCTCTAATCACCTAGGTGTTAGTGATGGAACCGCCTACCGAGCTATCAAAGAAGCTGAAAATCGTGGCATCGTTGAAACTCGGCCACGTAGTGGAACCATACGAGTTAAACCAAAGAAAGTGGCTATTGAACGGCTAACCTATGCTGAAATCGCTGAAGTCACCTCCTCTGAGGTTTTAGCCGGTCAGGAAGGGCTGGAGAGAGAGTTTAGCAAATTTTCCATTGGGGCCATGACAGAGCAGAATATCCGATCCTATCTCCATGATGGTGGTCTTGTGATCGTAGGTGACCGTACTCGTATTCAACTTCTAGCCTTGGAAAATGAAAATGCGGTCCTCGTGACAGGTGGTTTTCATGTTCAGGATGATGTTCTTGAGTTGGCCAATAAAAAAGGGATTCCAGTTCTAAGAAGTAAAGATGACACTTTTACAGTAGCGACCATGATTAACAAAGCTCTCTCAAACGTTCAAATCAAAACCGATATTCTGACAGTTGAAAAGCTCTATCGTCCCAGTCATGAGTATGGTTTTTTGAGAGAAACCGATACAGTCAAAGACTATCTAGACTTGGTTCGTAAGAACAGAAGTAGCCGTTTTCCAGTTGTTAACCAACACCAAGTGGTTGTTGGGGTTGTTACTATGCGTGACGCAGGAGACAAGTCTCCCAGCACGACGATTGACAAGGTGATGACGCGCAGCATCTTCGTAACAGGATTGGCGACCAATATTGCCAATGTCAGTCAACGAATGATTGCAGAAGACTTTGAGATGGTTCCGGTAGTTAGAAGCAACCAAACCCTACTCGGTGTCGTAACACGACGAGATGTCATGGAAAAGATGAGCCGTTCCCAAGTTTCTGCTTTGCCGACTTTCTCAGAGCAAATTGGGCAAAAACTCTCTTATCATCATGATGAAGTCGTCATAACTGTTGAGCCCTTCATGTTGGAGAAAAATGGAGTCCTTGCTAATGGAGTCTTGGCTGAAATCCTCAACCATATGACCCAAGACCTCGTTGTCAATAGCGGACGTAATCTCATCATTGAACAGATGTTGATTTATTTCTTGCAGGCTGTGCAGATAGATGATACTCTGCGGATTCAGGCTCGGATTATTCACCACACGAGACGCTCAGCTATTATTGATTATGATATTTATCATGGGCATCAAATTGTTTCAAAAGCAAATGTTACAGTTAAAATTAATTAGAATCTAGGAGAAAAAATGATAACTTTAAAATCAGCACGTGAAATCGAAGCCATGGACAAGGCTGGTGATTTCCTAGCAAGTATCCATATTGGCTTACGTGATTTGATTAAGCCAGGCGTGGATATGTGGGAAGTTGAAGAGTACGTTCGTCGACGTTGTAAAGAGGAGAATTTCCTTCCTTTACAGATTGGTGTGGATGGTGCTGTCATGGATTACCCCTATGCCACTTGTTGCTCTCTCAATGAGGAAGTAGCTCACGCTTTTCCACGTCATTACATCTTGAAAGATGGCGATTTGCTCAAGGTTGACATGGTACTGGGTGGTCCGATTGCCAAATCTGACCTCAATGTATCTAAACTCAACTTCAACAATGTTGAACAAATGAAAAAATACACCCAAAGTTATACTGGTGGTTTAGCTGACTCATGTTGGGCTTATGCGGTTGGTACACCGTCTGAAGAAGTGAAAAACCTTATGGACGTAACCAAGGAAGCTATGTATGTAGGAATTGAGCAAGCAGTTGTCGGCAATCGTATCGGTGATATCGGTGCAGCCATTCAAGAATACGCTGAAAGTCGCGGTTACGGTGTCGTACGTGATTTGGTTGGACACGGTGTTGGTCCCACTATGCATGAAGAGCCAATGGTTCCTAACTATGGTATTGCAGGCCGTGGACTCCGTCTCCGTGAAGGAATGGTACTAACCATTGAACCCATGATCAATACTGGTGACTGGGAAATCGATACAGATATGAAGACTGGCTGGGCTCATAAGACTATAGATGGTGGACTGTCTTGCCAGTATGAACACCAGTTCGTGATTACCAAAGACGGTCCAGTTATCTTGACTAGTCAAGGTGAAGAAGGAACGTATTAGAATGATAAAAGGGAGCTTAGCTCCTTTTTTTGTACCTAGTCGAGATAAAAAGGATAAGCGTAGCAGACTTCTTACAATTTTTTTCTTTTATAGTAAAATAAGATTAGAATTTTGAGAAAGTAGGTAATTCGTTGGAGTCGATTATATTTCTAGTATCCGTTTTTTTAGCAGGTATTCTGTCCTTCTTTTCACCCTGCATCTTTCCTTTGCTACCTGTCTATGCTGGTATTTTACTGGATGATCAGGGAAATTCGAAAAGTTTTCGCTTTTTTGGAAGAGACGTTGCCTGGTCAGGCTTAATTCGGACCTTGTGCTTTATTGCAGGAATCTCCCTAATTTTCTTTATTTTAGGATTTGGAGCTGGATTCCTAGGGCACATGCTCTATGCAGCCTGGTTTCGTTATGCTATGGGAATAGTCATTATTCTTTTAGGGCTTCACCAGATGGAAATCTTGCATTTCAATAAACTGGAAGTTCAAAAGACAGTCACCTTCAAACAATCTAAGTCTAATCACTATCTATCAGCCTTTTTACTTGGGATAACCTTTAGTTTTGGTTGGACCCCTTGTATCGGACCGGTCTTAAGTTCAGTCTTGGCCCTAGCAGCTTCAGGTGGCAATGGTGCTTGGCAAGGAGCCGTGTTAACATTAGTATACACATTGGGAATGGCCCTTCCTTTCATTCTTTTGGCCTTGGCTTCGGGCTGGATTATGCCCTATTTTAGTAAATTAAAACCCCATATGATTCTACTAAAGAAAATCGGGGGAGCTTTGATTATTTTGATGGGATTATTATTAATGCTAGGGCAGTTAAATGCCTTGTCAGGAATTCTTGGATAAAAGGAGAAAAAATGAAAAAAGTTATTTTTGCTGGATTGAGCCTCATGTCTCTATTCTTGTTGATTGCCTGTGGTGAAAAAGAAACCAAACAGACAAGCAGTCCAAAACAACCCGCTGTACAACAAATCGCAGTCGGTAAGGATGCACCAGACTTCACCTTGCAGTCTATGGATGGCAAAGAAGTGAAGTTATCAGACTATAAAGGGAAAAAAGTTTATTTGAAATTCTGGGCTTCTTGGTGTGGACCATGTAAAAAAAGCATGCCTGAGTTGATGGAATTAGCTGCCAAACAAGATCGAGACTTTGAAATCTTGAGTGTCATTGCACCTGGTCTACAAGGTGAAAAAACAGTTCAAGACTTTCCAAAATGGTTTCAAGAGCAAGGGTATAAGGATATACCAGTCTTGTATGATACCCAAGCAACTGCCTTTCAAGCCTACCAAATTCGTAGTATTCCAACGGAATACTTGATTGACAGTCAAGGTAAAATTGGGAAAATTCAGTTCGGTGCTATTAGCAATGCAGATGCAGAAGCGGCTTTTAAAGAAATGAAATAAAGAAAAAATCGCGATTCTTCGCGATTTTTTTATAGCTTCTCATTGATAAAGCGGATAAAACGATTCCACCAAACCTTTAAAAAGAAGGCTTTTTCTACTTTCTTTTCAGCGACCATTTCAAAAGATGGTTTTTCAGAAGTGAGATAACCTTGACCGACCAAATCCTGATCGTCATAGGTTAGAGTACCGACAACCTTGCCTTCTTCCAGTGGGGCTATTTCTGATTTTGGTGTGAATTGAAGAGCTGATGTTGTTTCACTTCCAACTCGTTGGACGATTGCAATATCTGACTTAGCAATTGCAGCTACCTTATCTTCTTTCCCATCAAGGACTGTCACTTTACTATCTTTATAGGTTTCGCCTTTCTGAACGACAGTTTTTAAAGCAAAGTTCGCAGAAACATAATCTAAAAGTGAAGAAGTTGCAGTAAAACGTGCATAAGGGTTGCTATCTTGCTGGTCTGCATTTAAAACAACCGTAATGATACGCATCCCTTTCTCAACAGTTGTTCCAACGAAAGAAGCACCGGCTTTGTCGGTAGTACCTGTTTTCAAACCGTCGACACCACCACGATAGGCTGGCATTCCTTCCAACATATAGTTGGTTGAGTGGATTTCAAGTCCTGCAAAGGTAGAAGTTGGCTTTTTGGTGATTTCCAAAACTTGAGGATAATCTCGGATGAGATTACGAGCGACGATTGCAACGTCGTAGGCACTCAACTTGTTTTCATCATCTTTTTTAGAACCGGGATAGATATTATCACCAAGGGTCTCATTATTTAAACCAGTTGTATTTACAATAGTTGCATCTTGAATTCCCCATTCAAGAAGTTTAGCCCTCATTTTATCAACGAAATCTTTCTCAGAACCAGCAATTTTTTCTGCTAGCGCAATCGCAGCACTGTTTGCACTGGATACCATTGTAGCCTCTAATAATTGTTCAACAGTATAATTTCGAGCTTCCATAGGGACGTTACTCGCCTCAGAATTGGTCGTAAGTTTGTAAGGATAGTCCGAAATATCAACAGGTGTAGATAGGCTGATAGTTCCTTGTTCCAGAGCTTCATAGACCAAATAAACTGTAACCAGTTTGGTAATAGAAGCAATTTCTACAGGCTGATTTGCATCTTTTTCGTAGAGGATTTTTCCAGTTGTAGCCTCGACAGCAATGGCATGTTTAGCAGCAACATCAAACTCCTGAGCAGAAACAGTAGAAACTGTTCCAAAAACAAAAAGTGTTATAAAAGATAGAATTATTTTTTTCATATTAGCTTTATTTTATCATAAAGAAAAAAAATATTCTCGATTTTATACTAAAGCCATCTTATCTTTTGAAGAAATATGATAAAATAAATAGAGGAGGATGCCTATGTTCCGTAGAAACAAATTATTTTTTTGGACAGCTGAAATTTTATTATTAACACTGATTTTCTATCTTTGGAGAGAGATGGGAGCGATTATTACTCCTTTCGTGACGGTTGTGAATACCATCATGATTCCATTTTTGTTAGGTGGATTTTTTTACTACATTACCAATCCAATCGTTACCTTTTTGGAAAAGAGATGTAAGATTAATCGTCTAATTGGTGTCTTGGTCACTCTCTGTGCTTTAATTGGTGCTATCGTTGTAGGCGTTGTTTATCTCTTACCGATTCTGATTAATCAGTTGACAAGCTTGATTATTTCTAGTCAAAACATCTATAGTAGACTACAAGATTTGATCATTGATTTGTCCATGAATCCAGTCTTCCAAAATATTGATATTCAACAAACCATTCAACAACTTAATCTCTCCTATGTGGATATCCTACAGAATATTCTGAATAGCGTCAGCAACAGTTTAGGAAGCGTCCTTTCAGCCTTGTTTAGTACAGTTCTGATTCTCATTATGACCCCCGTCTTCTTGATTTATTTCTTGTTAGATGGACGTAAGTTGCTGCCTATGTTGGAACGAACTGTCTTAAAACATGACAAATTAAATCTCTCTAGCCTCTTAACCAATCTCAATGCAACTATAGCGCGCTACATCAGTGGAATTGCAATTGATGCCGTTATTATCGGATGTTTAGCCTATATTGGTTATAGCGTTATCGGCTTAAAGTACGCTCTTGTTTTTGCTATTTTCTCTGGAATCGCAAATTTGATTCCTTATGTTGGTCCAAGTATAGGCTTGATTCCGATGGTGATTGCCAATGTGTTCACGGATCCTCATCGTATGTTGATTGCGGTTGCTTATATGCTTATTATTCAACAGATTGATGGAAATGTTCTCTATCCACGTATCGTTGGAGGGGTTATGAAAGTACACCCGATTACGATTTTGGTACTCCTCTTACTGTCAAGTAATATCTACGGCGTCATAGGGATGATTGTAGCAGTGCCAACCTATTCTATTCTCAAAGAAATCACTAAGTTCTTGGCGAAATTATATGAAAATCATAAGGAAGCTAAAGAACTGGAAAAATCAGAATCTATTTAGAATCAGGGGAACCTGATTTTTTTGTGAGCATAATACCGCTAGAATGAAATAAGCTTGAATTGTATAAAGAAGCAGAAGAACAGCACTTTGTAAGATTCAGATTAATTCATAAAATATGGGTAAAACACTTGCAATTTAGCAGAAATTTGATAAAATAGTAAGGAAAGTTAGACTGTATTGCCTACTGTCTATCTATAAAATATATTTTATTGGAGGCTTTTACTCAAATGGCAAAAGAAAAATACGATCGTAGTAAACCACACGTTAACATTGGTACTATCGGACACGTTGACCACGGTAAAACTACTTTGACTGCAGCTATCACAACTGTTTTGGCACGTCGCTTGCCTTCAGCAGTTAACCAACCTAAAGACTATGCGTCTATCGATGCTGCTCCAGAAGAACGCGAACGCGGTATCACTATCAACACTGCGCACGTTGAGTATGAAACTGCAAAACGTCACTATGCTCACATCGACGCTCCAGGACACGCGGACTACGTTAAAAACATGATCACTGGTGCCGCTCAAATGGACGGAGCTATCCTTGTAGTAGCTTCAACTGACGGACCAATGCCACAAACTCGTGAACACATCCTTCTTTCACGTCAAGTTGGTGTTAAACACCTTATCGTCTTCATGAACAAAATTGACTTGGTAGACGACGAAGAATTGCTTGAATTGGTTGAAATGGAAATCCGTGACCTCTTGTCAGAATACGACTTCCCAGGCGACGATCTTCCAGTTATCCAAGGTTCAGCTCTTAAAGCACTTGAAGGTGATACTAAATACGAAGACATCATCATGGAATTGATGGATACTGTTGATGAGTACATCCCAGAACCAGAACGTGATACAGATAAACCATTGCTTCTCCCAGTCGAAGACGTATTCTCAATCACTGGACGTGGTACTGTTGCTTCAGGACGTATCGACCGCGGTACTGTTCGTGTCAACGACGAAATCGAAATCGTTGGTATCAAAGACGAAACTAAAAAAGCAGTTGTTACTGGTGTTGAAATGTTCCGTAAACAACTTGATGAAGGTCTTGCCGGAGATAACGTAGGTGTACTTCTTCGTGGTATTCAACGTGACGAAATCGAACGTGGACAAGTTATCGCTAAACCAGGTTCAATCAACCCACACACTAAATTCAAAGGTGAAGTCTACATCCTTACTAAAGAAGAAGGTGGACGTCACACTCCATTCTTCAACAACTACCGCCCACAATTCTACTTCCGTACTACTGACGTTACAGGTTCAATCGAACTTCCAGCAGGTACTGAAATGGTAATGCCTGGTGATAACGTGACTATCGACGTTGAGTTGATCCACCCAATCGCCGTAGAACAAGGTACTACATTCTCTATCCGTGAGGGTGGACGTACTGTTGGTTCAGGTATGGTTACAGAAATCGAAGCTTAATTCGATTAAGTTCCCAGAAGAACAATTATTTAAGTCAGACATTAAAAGAATCTTGCTTTGCAAGGTTCTTTTTTTAGTTCTATTTTTGTAAGAAGGCCTTCTAGTATAGCGATATGATAGATTTTTTGGTATAATAAAGGTTATGGAAATCGAAAAAACCAATCGCATGAATGCACTTTTTGAATTTTATGCTGCGCTTTTGACAGATAAGCAGATGAATTATATTGAACTCTACTATGCTGATGACTACAGTCTTGCTGAGATTGCTGAAGAGTTCGGTGTCAGTCGTCAAGCTGTTTATGATAATATCAAGCGGACGGAAAAGATTCTAGAAGATTATGAGATGAAATTGCACATGTATTCGGACTACATTGTCCGCAGTCAGATTTTTGACCAGATCTTGGAGCGTTATCCTAAGGATGACTTTCTGCAGGAGCAGATAGAAGTTTTAACAAGCATTGATAATAGAGAATAAGTGTGGGAAGTATAGTCATCTACAAAGGTATACCCTGTACACTATTAGCTGCTGAGGACCCTTTTCCCATAAGACTACAAATCCTCTCACCTGATTCTATCTCCCGAGCTCTTCAAGAGGGATTTAGCTGTTGGGGATATCCAAATGAGATAATGAAAGAAGTCACTCCAGAAGAACTTGTTTGTTTACAAGATTTTGGACGTTTTCCACCGAATTAATGAAACATAGGAGAAAAAAATGGCATTTGAAAGTTTAACAGAACGTTTACAGAACGTCTTTAAAAATCTACGTAAAAAGGGAAAAATTTCTGAGGCTGATGTCCAAGAAGCAACCAAAGAGATTCGTTTGGCCTTGCTGGAAGCTGACGTTGCCTTGCCTGTTGTAAAGGATTTTATCAAGAAGGTTCGTGAGCGTGCAGTAGGGCACGACGTCATTGATACCCTTAATCCAGCACAACAGATTATCAAAATCGTTGATGAGGAATTGACAGCCATTTTAGGATCTGATACGGCTGAAATTATCAAGTCACCTAAGATTCCTACGATTATTATGATGGTCGGTTTGCAAGGGGCTGGTAAAACGACCTTTGCTGGTAAGCTGGCTAATAAACTCAAGAAGGAAGAAAATGCTCGTCCTTTGATGATTGCGGCGGATATTTATCGTCCAGCAGCCATCGATCAGCTGAAAACACTTGGACAGCAGATTGATGTTCCTGTTTTCGCTCTTGGAACAGAAGTACCAGCTGTTGAGATTGTTCGACAAGGTTTGGAGCAAGCACAAGCCAATCATAACGACTATGTCTTAATCGATACGGCAGGTCGTTTACAGATTGATGAACTTCTCATGAATGAGCTTCGTGACGTAAAAGCATTGGCCCAACCAAACGAAATTCTACTCGTAGTGGACGCCATGATTGGTCAGGAAGCGGCTAATGTTGCCCGTGAGTTTAATGCTCAGTTAGAAGTAACTGGTGTTATCCTTACCAAGATTGATGGGGATACTCGTGGTGGTGCGGCTTTGTCTGTTCGCCACATCACTGGTAAACCTATCAAGTTCACTGGTACGGGTGAAAAGATTACAGATATCGAAACCTTCCACCCAGACCGTATGTCAAGCCGTATCCTTGGCATGGGGGATATGCTGACCTTGATTGAGAAAGCTTCTCAGGAATACGATGAGCAGAAAGCCCTTGAAATGGCTGAAAAGATGCGTGAAAACACCTTTGATTTCAATGATTTCATTGATCAATTGGATCAGGTGCAAAACATGGGGCCAATGGAAGACTTGCTCAAGATGATTCCAGGTATGGCTAACAACCCTGCCCTTCAAAATATGAAGGTGGATGAGCGCCAGATTGCGCGCAAACGTGCCATCGTATCTTCCATGACACCTGAAGAACGTGAAAACCCTGATTTGTTAAATCCAAGTCGTCGCCGTCGTATCGCTGCAGGTTCTGGAAATACCTTTGTCGAAGTCAATAAATTCATCAAAGACTTTAACCAGGCTAAACAGCTTATGCAAGGTGTCATGTCTGGGGATATGAACAAGATGATGAAGCAGATGGGAATCAATCCAAATAACCTTCCTAAAAATATGCCAAATATGGGAGGAATGGATATGTCTGCCCTTGAAGACATGATGGGACAGGGTGGCATGCCGGATATGTCAGCTCTCGGAGGAGCAGGCATGCCAGATATGAGCCAGATGTTTGGTGGCGGACTTAAAGGTAAAATCGGTGAATTTGCCATGAAACAATCTATGAAACGCATGGCCAACAAAATGAAAAAAGCGAAGAAGAAACGCAAATAAAAAAAGGAAAGCAGAAATGCTTTCCCTGCATATAAAAAAGAACTCTGAATCTGATTCAGAGTTCTTTTTAAGTGCGATTGGCCTATTCCCACTCAACTGTTGCAGACTCCTTGGAAATCTCTATCTAATAGGCTTTTTAAGGAGTTAGTAATTCTTTGGTGGGGTTTTTGGTGGGAATGTTATTTTGAAATTGATTGGTTCCCGTTGAAATGTACTAAGCTAGAAGATGGGAAAGAAACATTAATAATTCCTACCATTTCATTAGTGATAACCTCATCAGCGCCATCCCATAGATGTGAGTAGTGTTTCAAGGTGATTTCTGGAGAAGAGTGTCCTAAACGTTTTGATAGAATAAGTATAGAAACATTTAATTCATTAATTAACAGTGATGCATGGCTATGTCGGAGCCCCTTTGCTTGGATAGGTTTTACGTGAGCAATCTTGGCGTACCTTTTAATAATCCTTGAGATTGTAGATTTTAGCATAGGTAAGCCGTCGTATGAAAAGATAAAATCGTTCTCGTGTCCTAGTCCAATCTTTTTTTTTTGAGCTTCACGCCATTTTTTTAACACATCAATAGTATCTTTATCTAAACTAATCATCCTTTTTCCATCATTGGTTTTTGTGTAGGAATTTCGAGTCCATTCTTTTTTGTTTTTAACAATAAGCATATGATGAACTCGAAGGCGTTGCTTATCAAAGTCAACATCATTCCATTGAAGGGCACATCCTTCATTTACACGTACGCCAGTCATGAAATATACCCAAATCATCACGAAGTTTAAATGTTCATATACATCTTCAATGTAAATTTGTGAAATAACAGCTTCAAATTCGCTTTTAGTCCAATATGGGATATTACTTTTCCCTTTAGGAATTGCATTAGATTGCTTAGAAATATTTTTTTCTACATATCCCATTTGCAAAGCATAGTCCAATGATTTCCTAAACATGCCAAAGATGAGGCTAGCATATCCTTGTGAATATCCGGCACTACCCTCATCTTGACTAGTCAGTAACCATGTTCGAAACATCTGGACTTGTTCGAGTGTAATCGAACGAAGTGTAGTATCACCAAAACGGTCACAAAGCTGTAAAAGATTTTTCTCTCGAACTGAAAATGTGCTGTGCTCAACTGTTGTTCTATAATATGGAATATAATGTTCTTCCATAAATTGTCGATATTTCATCCGGTAGTTAGAATAACCTTGAGATTGCTGATATTCATATTTCAGCCGAGTTAATTCCTTATTTGCTTCTGCAGCTGAATTAAATGGATTTCCGTGTTGATCTACCCTTGATTTCTTTCGTACACGTTTTCCGGTAACTCTATCTTTACCAAATTCGGTTTGAATAAAAAATTTTCCGTCTTTGTCAGTATAGACTCCTGGAAATTTAGTTTTCTGTTGATGTTGTGGCATTATTCCTCCATATGAAGTGAAACACCCAGAATTTCTTCAACAGCAACGATAGGGACATGCCCTAAACGTCGATTATTATAAAAGGCATACCCCTTTTGTACCATAATTTGCTTAGCTTGTCTAATAATTGAAATGGCAGTATAGGGATTGTAACCCATTTTAATTAAATCTTCTTTGTTCATTGTTTGTTTTATAATTAATAATCCTCTTGAAATTTCTAAATTTTATTGCGATAATAGAAGTAGGTAATAGATATTATTACTAGTATATTTTGAGTTTGTTTCTGACACCGACCAAAGTTTGGAAACAAGCTCTTTTTTTCTTCTAAAAAATTCACACATATCTATTTCCTTTCTCAAATATTAAACTCAAACCGTTTACATATAAATATATGTTTGTTGTTATATCAAGGTTTACAACCATAAATATAAAAAAGTTATTATTAAATTTGCGTTATTTTTTATTGATATCTAAATCTTTATCAGGGAATTCTTTTAAAACATGATTTCTAATTTTATTTTTTTGATTTCGAGTATTAGATTTTATAATTTCTTCGAAAATATTATTCCTATAACCTGATGGATAATCTTTTAAAACGTGTTTATATGTATGAGTTGATGTAGTATCCTTATGACATCCTAACCCTTTTTCTCTAGCAACTTCTAGTGATTCATAAAATAGTTTAAATATATCTCGAACGTGCCAAGTAATCATTAATCCAGTCTCGTTTTTTTCAGAATAATCTTCTTCGCTATTTTGGAAGGATTCTATTATTGTTCTTTTGGTTCTAGCTTTATTTTTGAAAGGACTAATATTCGTCAATGCTATAATTTCTTCGTCTAACACCAAAGGAGACAAAGTTCTAAGAGAATGGTTATTTACTTGATTAAAAAGTGCTTTAATATAATTTTTAGGACCGTGTTTGTTATATACATCTTGAATCACTTTTTTTGTTTTAATACTTGATTCTTCAATTAACCTTATGTACACATTTATTGTTGAATTTAAGTTTTGATTCCAAAAATTCTATCAATTGTGCATCATTCAGTAAATCTAAGGAATTGGTTCCCAATATTTTTTTAATTTTGTTTTTCTTTAATACTAACTCAAATCTTTGGACATTAAGATTTTCTAGTTTTGAACCCTCTCTTCTAATTTGTCTTTTTCTTTTTGCTTTTTCAATTTTATCGTAAGTAACAGTTAATTCTTCATTACTAATCTTACAACTCAAAATTGGATAGTCATAGTTGTTCTTTTTACTTTTTTCATTTCCAAAATTTGGAGGGTATCCTGATGAAAGACATTTGTGTAGAAAACTTCTGAGCTGTAGGTTGGGAGTTTTATCAAAGGCAATAGTATAAGCGAGCTCAATTTCGAGAAAAAGGGCAGTCGAGTATGTAATGATAATACCGTAATTATTTTTAATAAAATCGATTGCATTTGCTAATCTATTTTTAATCCCTGCAATACCAACCGTTTCGAAATTTAAACCTCCGTGAATTAATTCAATGTAACAGTAGGGTGTTTTAAAATCGGATGTATCAAAAGAAATAGTGATTTTCCCAAAAAATTCTGATTTAATATCTAAACTAAGTAACTCCCCATCTATAGAGGTTTTTAGATTACATGACCTATCCTGCTTTAAATTCTTAATTTCTACACGCTCTACAGAAAAATCCTGTAAGGATAATTTACATTTATCTATTCCAGCAAAACAAGGCATTGATGAGAAAACCTCTAATATACTATTTTCATTATTGATTTTTTCTTCTAAACGCCTTTGTTTTTCTTCCGGTGTTAATTTTCTTCTAGCCATTCTATTAAGTTCCTTTCACATAGTATTTTGATAAAGTATGTTGTTTGGGCTAAGATCAACATCTTTTTCTAAAGGTTAGTTAATTTTTTAAGCTTCTATTTATTTAACTCACCTCCTATTATTTAGTATGTCACAAATGTTGTCGAAAACGCCCATTTTTTAAAAAACAAATGAAAAAAATTTTTAAAAATAAAAAAACACTCAATTTTGAGTGCTTTAAAAACGCGTCGTAATAAGGTTTTGAAGAAAAAAAGTAGGTACTTACCTATTTAATAAAAAAATTTTTTTATTTCAACGAGAGCTATACCATTATTTTTTAGAAGTGCTGATTAGTTTGCTTGTGCGATTAACTTATATGCATAGGATTTTTGAAACTCTTCTGGTCGATTGTGTCCGAGAGCACGTGATACAATTAAACAAGCCTTTCGATCAAGGACAACACCTTTTAATTCGCCTCGTAGATAAATTTTTTCTTTTTTATCTTTGATATCTTTGGGATCTCGCGCGACAAGAAGATAAAGACGTTTTGCGTATTCTGCACGATATTTATGAGGTTTTAAAGCAGTTGGAACTTGAAACACACGCTTTTTACCAGCTAGTTTAAATTCTTCAACAAAACTCTCTAATTCTTCTTTGTCTCGCGTAATAATCGGAACCCAACGATCTCGTGCTCCTTTTGATTTATGCTTTTTACCAATGATTTTAAGATAGTATCGACCATCTTCACGTTGGTAGAGGGAGTCTCCAGTAATTGCTTTTAATTCATTTTTACGTAACCCAGTGGCAGATACGATTGAGAACCAGCGATTATTTGTTTCTGCAGACATCCTGTCGTCATTAGACTTCAAACGATTATTCTTTTTGTTGGCTCGATATCGAATATCTGTTGCAACAAAAGCAGTAGAAGATACACCTAAGACTTTAGCTAATGCTGCTTTATAGGTTGACTGGGTTGGAGCAGAAAGTCCTAATTTCTTACAATGTTCTAAGTATTGATTTACTAAGTCAATCCATCCCTCAATATCGTTAGATTTTTCAAGAGCTTCTAAATCTTCGGCAGTAGTTATTGAGGCAACAAAGGAAGCGAATCTGCTCCAGGAACCAGCGTAGTTATGAAGAGTTCGGTCTGTGTGGATTAAATGAATGTCCTCTCCCGTTTTTTTGGATTCATTTCGCTTGATACCTTTCCCTTTTTTAAAGCGCGTGACTAGATTAGTTAGTCCTTTTGATTGGACGAATTGTTTACGGCCTTCGAAAGTAGTTAGAGAATCCATCTGTTGTTTCTTAGCTTTCTCTTTAGCTTTTCGTCGATCAGCACGACTACGTCTCTTCTTTGCCATAGTTCTTTCCTTTCTATAGTAGATAATGTGCTTTTAAAGAAGATCTTAAGAAAATTCTTAAGGTCTTTTTAATTCAAGTTGAAGTATTGCAGTGACTTAAGCTTATATTCACTGGTGTAGTATCTTCCCTTTGCTTAGGGCGCTTCTTAATTGATGGCTAAGAAGATAACCAAGTCATTTTACAACATGACAAGTTGACTCAATTCAAATAAGATGTAGAGTTCCATCTTGCAGATGAAAATCTGTTGTTTTTTCTTGTTAGTCTTTTTCAGGTTTAAATGCTCTGAATTTAGCGACTGAGTTAAGCTAGTTTTTGTATTTGATTTTTAGACTTTTGTTATTTACTTTCGTTTTTATACTTTTATTCTTTACTTTGTTATGATCAAAAAAATTTTTTTAAACTGCCATTGACATTTCTTTTATTATCTATACATTTATTTTTTTAGTTAATGAAATACAAAAATTGGTTTCTGTTATTTACTTTCGTTTTTATACTTTTATTCTTTACTTTGTTACGATCAAAAAATTTTTTTAAAATGCTATTGACATCTCTTTTATTATCTATACATTTATTTTTTATTAGTAAATGAAATACAAAACTGGTTCTTTCCTAACCCAGCTTAAACCTACTGTTTCCACGATAGCTACCTCCTTTCAAACATAAAAAACGTAGCTATATTAGTTACGTCTCTACTCAATCAATTATCTAGATATTATTAGTATGCCATAAATTTTAAAATAAAAAAATTAGGATAAGATTTTTTTACGTTATTCACTTTTACCTAGTACTGTGTGTTTAGCGTGACTTACACATACGTTTCTGTCAACGCTAAACACACAGAAAAATTAGAATTGCAAAAAAACTGAGGGATGAGAGAAAGAGGAAAAACTACAAAAAAATTGAGAAGTAAACAATACCTTTATCAGTTTTTTTTTATTTTTTATTTTTATAATTTGAAATTTGTGGCAAACTATATATAGAGAGAGAAAAAAGGAGGTTACATATGTATGAGCATATGCTTTTTTTTTATTACAGGCCTAGTATATGAACTTGGCCCCCACACATTGTCATCTTTCATTATATTTTTAAACTTAATAAACAATAAAAGGAGAAAAAACATGAACGTTTATAAAGAGTATTTATGTAAAAAAATTTTAGAGACTGTAAATATCGAAATTGAAACAGGTGTGGATTTTGATGTTACTGCTAATTTTTGCCGTGATGAATATAATTTTTATCTAACTTTATTTCGCGAGGGAGAGGAGCTAGAATTTGATTTCATTGATGATAGGTTGAATTTGATTATTGATCATTGTTGCCATGATAAACTGTATTATAGTATTACAGAAATGGATGAGATTTTAAATTTTAAATATGCAATTGATATGTTAGTGGAGTTATTCGTGGGCTAATAAATGGTATACGTTTGTACCAGATTTAACTACTCATAATCTATGGGAATTGGTTGAACAGTATAAAAAAGGTGAATTAAGAGATTATTATTAAAATTGAAACATCTAGTTATTGAAAAAAAGATAACTGGACATTACAATAAAACATGTGAATTAGTTTTTTTAAATATCTGATAGTAAGAGATAGTTCGAAAGGGATTATGAAATGAAAACTCCAAAGCTATATAATGAATTGGTCAATGAGAAAAAAATGACAAATGAAATTATTGCAGAATGTATATATTCTGTGAATAAACGAGCTAAAAATTATCGTGATAAAATTAAAGAATACAAAAATGGAAGATTCCATCAGCAGTTGGAGAGTAATATTGAAAAAGCGGAGGAGGAAATGGGGAAATGCTATCAACTAAAGGAAGAATTTTTGAAAGTATTTACCCCGACTCTGATTCACAAACAATTCATTGGCGAAGAGAAAAAAAGAGTGTATAGTTATGAAAAAAACTATGAGGAATTGTTGAAAGAAAAAACTAATGATATTTTTTGGAAAAATAGTTACTACGATTACGATAAATATATGGAGGTCGAGTTTTTTGATTATCATCTAGGAACAAAAAAATATCTATATTTCTTATATTACGAAATTGGAGAATATAGTTTTCATTTCCCCATTTCTGAGAAAATTGCTGAAAGGAATACAGAATTAAAAATTCAAGAAATTGACGAAAATTTTAAAACTCATGGATCTAAGATTGAGGGATTGCTGTCAATGCAATTTGTAAAAAAAGTCTTGGAATTACTGCAAAGCGAAGATTATACAATTGTGAATCTAGTGTAAACAAAAACGCACCATTTTTGGTGCATTTCTCTTTTTTGTGCTATAATAGAAATAAATAAAAGGAGGAGTTACATGATTGGAGAGAATATAAAAGCGTTACGTAAAACACATAATTTAACGCAACCTGAATTTGCAAAGATTGTTGGTATTTCTAGAAATAGTCTGAGTCGTTATGAAAATGGGATAAGTTCAGTTTCGACAGAATTAATAGATCGTATCTGCAAGAAATTTAATGTTTCTTATATCGATATCGTAGGAGAGGAAAAAATGCTCACACCAGTAGAAGATTATCAGTTAACTCTGAAAATTGAAGTGATTAAAGAACGAGGGGCGAATATCTTAGCGCAACTTTATCGTTTTCAAGATGAACAAGGAATTGCATTTGATGATACTTCTAATCCTTGGGTTCTAATGAGCGATGATCTTTCTGATTTGATTAACACGAGGATTTATCTTGTTTCAGCTTTTGAGGATATAGAGCGATTTAATGGCTATTTGGATGGTATTGAACGTATGCTAGAACAAGCTACTCATCTGGTGGTGGCTTAATGAAACTAGAAGAATTTAGTCAAGATAATTTTGAACAAGCCTCCAAACGACTCGTTCGTTCTTTAACTCGTGGAAAAACAACCTCATCTCAGCCTAAAGCTATTTTGCTCGGGGGACAGAGTGGTGCTGGTAAGACAACGATTCATCGTGTGAAACAAAGAGAATTTCAAGGCAATATCATTATCATTGATGGAGATAGTTATCGCTCTTTTCATCCGAACTACCTTGGCTTACAGGAAAAGTATGGAAAAGATAGTGTGGATTATACCAAAGTATTTGCGGGCCAAATGGTTGAATATCTCGTAGATGAAATGAGTAAACAAGGTTATCATTTGTTAATCGAGGGCACCTTGAGAACAACAGAAGTTCCTAGAAAAACAGCACAATTATTGATAACTAAAGGGTATCAAGTCTCACTTGCACTAATTGCGACCAAACCAGAATTATCCTATCTCAGTACCTTGATACGTTATGAGGAGCTCTACGCCATAGATCCTAGTCAAGCGAGAGCGACTCCTAAAGCACACCATGATGGAATTGTAGAACATTTAGTTGATAACTTACGAGAGTTAGAAAATGACAAAATTTTTAATCAAATTCAAATTTATCAAAGAGATCAATCGTGTGTTTATGATTCGCAAGTAGACGAAACCTCAGCAGCAGAAGTTCTACACGAAAGCCTCTTCGGAAAATGGAGTAAGGTAGAGGAAGAGATGTTGAAGATGGGGCAGGAACGGTTGAGAGAATTAATGGAAATGAAAAAAGGTATAATTGATGGAAATTAAAAAAATCTATATTCAACATTATCGTTTATTAAACGATTTTTCTTTAGAGTTGAAAAATGATTTATCCTTAATTGTGGGTAAAAACAATTGTGGTAAGACTTCGGTTTTATCTGTGTTAGAAAAAATATTCAATAAAAATTCCAATCGCAATTTGGTATGGGAAGATATTAATTTAAATCATAGGAGGGAAATCTTTGAGAATATAAAGAGAGTCTCTGATATTCCTGATTCGGAATTATCGTCTATTTTAGGGATTAATCTTCAAATTTGGATTCAATACTCAGAATTAGATTCTTATCAAAATATCCAAGGATTTATGATGGATTTAAATCCCGAAAATAATTTTATTATTCTTGAATTTTCGTATATAATTCCTACTCAAAAGCTTCGCGAGATAAGTAGTTTGACTTGTGATTTTGCAGATGATTTTTCAAAATTTGAATCATTTATGAAGAAAAATCTGAATAAATTTTTCGAAATACAGATTTATTCACGTGGATATAATCCTATTACTCAAGAAATGACAGAAGAAAAGTCTGATTTACATGAAATGAAAGATGTTCATAAAATTATTAAAGTAAGAGGGATTAGTGCTAGTCGAGAAGTATCTAATAAAGAAAATAACCATTCATTATCTAAGACATCAAATCGATTTTATAAATTAAATAATGGCGAAGAAATTAACAGTAACGCAAATAATTTACTGCAATCTGCTATTTTAAAGGCAGATGAAACTTTAACCAGAGCATATAGTGGTGATGATAGCGTCGAAGGAATTTTTACTTCAGTCTTTGAACGCGTCAAAAGATTTGGTGGAAATGATAGTGAAGCAGAGTTGGCAATTCATTCATCACTGTCTGAGAAAGATATTTTAAGTAATAATACGACACTGTATTATAAGCATGATGATAGTCTATTACCTGAAACATATAATGGTTTGGGATATTTAAATTTATATGGAATTATTTTTGAAATTGAGACTTTAATGGCAGATATAAAAAACGAACCTGCTGATATTAACCTAATATATATTGAAGAACCAGAATCGCATACACATCCACAATTACAGTATATTTTTATCAAGAATATTAAAGATTTGCTAAAGGAACACAATGATGAACTAAAAGAAAGTGGAGATTTTAGTTGTATTCAAACTTTAATTACAACTCACTCATCTCATATAGTTTCTGATTGTAACTTTGATGATTTAATATACTTTAAGCGTGATGCTGGAACGGTAATATCAAAGGTTTTTAATTCATTGAAAGAAGAATATGGAAAAGATCAATTAGGATATAAATTTGTAAAGCAGTATCTTACCCTAAACAATAGTGAATTATTTTTTGCAGATAAAGTTATTTGTATTGAAGGTGATACAGAGAGAATTTTACTTCCAACAATCATGCAAAAAGTGGATATATCTAACCCACTTAACCAAAGTTCAATGATAATGCCACTACTTTCTCAAAATATTTCAATTATTGAAACAGGTGCTCATTCACATGTATTTAGGAAATTATTTGATTTTTTAGGAATAAAAGTATTGATAATTACGGATATTGATCCAGCAAATAAAAATGAAAATAATCGCTTGACTTCTTGCTCAGCAGTAGATGCTACCTCTACGACAAATACTTCAATTAAAAATTTTTTTGATATTTCTGGAGATGAAGTTTTTTCAATAGTAGCCCAAAAGAGTTTTGCAGAAAAAATAACATCAGATAATAGAATTCGTATTGCATATCAAATTCCCGAAGATGAAAATGGTTATCAGCCTGCTAGTTTTGAGGATGCTTTTATCAGTTTAAATAAACAATTCATTATTGATCAAAAAGCTGGTTTTATTCAATTTGAAGCTTTAAAAGACTTTGATGATAGTGAAATAGAAGATTTCTATAAATTTGCTAGGGATAAAGTAAACAAAAAATCTGCATTTGCATCAAGTTTATTATATTTTGAAGGTGAAGAAAATACTTGGAAAGTACCTAACTATATTTCGGAGGGATTATTATGGTTGAGAGAACAGTAGAACCAGAGGTAGAAAAAGTATTTGAAGTAATAAAACAAGGTCAAAATTTTATTCTTGAGGGTGGTGCTGGGAGTGGGAAAACTTATTCATTAATTTCCATTATTGAAAAAATATCTATGGAAGAACCAAAAAAATCGATTGTATGCATCACTTATACTAACAATGCTGTTGCAGAGATTAGATCTCGAATCATTAATGATAATTTACGGGTTTCAACAATTCACGAGTTTATATGGCATGTCATTGAAAATTTCCAAAAAGAGATTAAAGAATGTCTTGTTGAGTTAATAAATGATGATGCAAAAATCTTATTCGTTGCTCCAAAGGAAGTATTAGGTGAGGAAACTATTTCGCTTGATTACTTTGATGGTGTTTGTGTTGAATATACTGAATGGTATTCTATGAGCATAACTGAGCAAAATAAAGTTCGAATAAGTCATGACCATGTTCTTATAGTTGCTGAAAAAATGTTTTCTACATATCCTAAGTTATGCGACATTTTGATCGATATAGCTGATTATATTTTTGTAGATGAATATCAAGATACTAGTCCGTTAGTTGTAAAAATTTTATTGGAATATATACAGAATAGAACTAAGAAAAATATTGTAGGATTTTTTGGAGATTCTATGCAAGCCATCTATGACTCAGGAGTAGGAGACTTAAGTTCGTATAATCTAATAAAGATAACAAAACCTCAAAATCGTCGCAATCCTAAAAAAGTTATTGATTTAGCTAATAAATTTAGAGATGATGGATTGGTTCAGACTCCATCCAACGATGATACAGCACCTAATATGGATAATGGGAGTATCATTCCAGGAATAGTGAAATTTGTCTATGGGAATGATATTAATCAACTTGAAATTCTTAGAGGTAGTCAACTTTTTAGAAAGTTAGAATTTAATGCACCCTCAAAAACAAAAGAATTGCGTCTGACACATAAACTTAATGCAGAAATGGCAGGTTTTTCTAAGTTATTTGAGTTATATAATACTGATTTATTTGTAAAATTAATTACAGGTATAAAGAAAAAAATCAATGTGAACAAGATAGATGATAATGGAAAATTATTTAAAGATTTAGTAGAAGAATCTCAAATAGTTGTTAGAAGGGGTGGTCCCTTAATAGTCGATGAGATTAAATCCAATTCAGAACTATCAGCTTTTTATGATGAAATTAAAACGTGCTCGTTTGAAGAAGTTAGTAGTAAGAGTAAAGTTAATAAAGAATCGCTATTATCTTATAAATTTAATGGATTAAGTAGTAGATATGAAGCGGGCACAGATAGGGATAGGATTCTTAAAAGGTTGGATTTAGTCTATGAGCTAGTAGAACTATATAAAACAGGTAAGCATAATGAATTTTTACGTATTACTAAGTTTAAAATAACTTCGTCCAAAGATAAAATTAGTCTATCAAATGTTATGACAGAAATCTCTGGTGATGATATCACAATTGGAAGAGTAATAGAGCTTGCAGAGGAACATGAACTAATTTCAAAGGATGACCTATTTACTAATTTTATTAACAATAAGGGATATTATTTATGGTCGAGACTTAAGATAATGCCATTTCAAGAATATGTAAATAGTATTGATTATCTTAGAGAGTATGTATCGGTTATAACGCAGCATAAGGTTAAAGGGAGTGAATATGAGAATGTTTTAGTTTTATTAGATAATGGGAAATGGAATCAATATAATTTTGATACCTTGTTTGGAAAAGGTTCTTCTAATGAGAACGTTCAAAATAGAACTAAGAGGTTATTCTATGTTGCAATTACTAGAGCGATGAAAAATTTAATTGTTTACATGCCGAGCAATGATCGTCAGATTATTGAAAAAGCAAAAGATTATTTTGAACAGAGTGATATTGTTAATGTTCTGTCATTAGTTGATGAGTAAATAAACTTTAACAATTGTTAAACTGAATGTTGAAGGAGCAATTATGATTACATTGAAAAATGATTTACTTAAATTTGATATTACAGGGATTTTAGGCCACGAAATCAATCAACATATTGATTTTTATAATACCGGAGTCGAAGAAGCTTATTTGGCAATAAAAAATAATGACAATAGTACAGCGTTAACTATCTTACGATCATTAAAATCACAGTTAGATTTGGAATACAAGTATTTTGATACTAAGAGGTTTTGGGATTTTGGTACATTCAACGACGCTTATAGTTATGTTGATGGTATAAAAAGAGCTAGTCGAGCATTGGTGGGAGCACCCAATTATCGAAATATGAGATCCATGCTTTATGATATTCGAGATTATATGACTAGAACACGATTTGACGATGATAGGTATTATGGAAATGTATTTGCTTTAGATGTTGACAAATATTTAGATGAGATGACAGCCTTGGAACATCATTCGCATTTTGGAATGTTTCTTCAAGGGATTAGAACATTTTACCATCGACCAGGAAAAGTTACAGCAAAACAATGTCTTACTCTATCTAAAGGTCTCCCTCCAAAGGATATAGAACCTTTTATCCTCATAGAGTATATTGAGAAATATTTGCGATAATGGATAATTCACTCCGTATAACAAATGCACAAAACAATAACAATTCAAATGGTGTGAACTTTTTGGTAAAATCTAGCTCAATTCGTGTATTTTTAGGGTAAAATTCACACCATTCAAATGAAAGTTATTCAAATTAGATAAAATCGTTCTTTCTGAAAACGTGGGAAAACATTGATTTTAAGCCCATCTTGAAACTTATTCAAATAGAAATGTTTCCAACCAGGTCTTAAGAAAGCTCGTAAAGCATCACAATTCTCAAAACGTTAATCAATACGATTATATCAACGTTTCAAAGCACTCAAAAGTTTACCTTATGGGTGCTTTTTTCGTGTTTTTTTGAAAAGTTTACCTTATTTTCACCTTATTGTTTTAGAGACTTTAAAGCAAATTCACCTACTGTCATAGGAACTACATTAGAAGTATTTACATAAATCTGTATTGTTCCTGTGTCACTGTGTGTTAGAGCTTCAGAAGTTTCCTCAAGCGCAACTCCAGCTCATTTTTCTGGTGTGGCGCCTTGAATATTATGTTTTCCCATAGTATTTTGTGTTATAATATATAAACTATATAGACAACAAAAGCATTTCTTTAAATTCTGTAAATTTCACTTTGTGTAAATATGAGAAAATTTGAGTGTGGATAATGATGGGAGAGGATTTGAAATGATCAGTTTAGAGTTACTGTCTGAAGGAAATAGTCTAGATGTATATGCTTTTGAAACAGAAAATCGGGAGTATTTTGAACGAAATTTACCTCCTAGACCAGCTAACTATTTTGATCTAGAAGGTTTTAAAGAAATTACAAGGGAATTGTTAACGGAACAAAGGAATCGTGATGTCTACATGCACCTTATCAGAGATTCGCAAGGTGTTATGGTCGGGAGAATCAATTTAAATGTCTTAGAGGGTGATCGGAAAACAGCAGAGCTTGGGTATAGGATTGGGGAAAATGTTAGTAACTTAGGTTATGCTAGCGAAGCGGTTAAGCTCGTTTTAGACAAGGCCTTCACGACTTATGGTTTCAATAGAATCATTGCAGGAACAGCAAGAGATAATCTAGCTTCTCAGAGAGCGCTTTTAAAAAATGGTTTTACCTTTGGTTGGATTATAGAAAATGACTTAAAAATTCATAATGAGTGGGTTGATACAGCAGTATTTGAGATAACGAGGTCATAATATCATCATTTCCAGTCTATTGATAAGGTTAATGGAGTTATAATCTTTTCAGACATTCAAGAATTTACTCTTGGATGTCGTTTTCTGACTGCTTTCCTTCGATAGTTTAGATAGCCAGTATGGAGTAGAAGATTAATGTTACTCGCTCGGTCGTTGTATGTAAATACAAATTGTATTTTGATATATCTATCTTTTATTCCGAGCAATTCTGTGGTAGCTTTATAAGTAACTTCTTAATGGATTATGTGCTACTTTCATTATAGTTCGTATGAATTTGATTCTAAATTTATAATGTTCTACATTACCCACTACAGATAGTATAGAGTCAAAATGAACCAGAAAAGGTAGAATTTTCACCTTATTTTTGGTATAATATTTATTATTTGGACTAATATAGGTAGAAAGTAATCTGTATTATATCGATATATATATTTATAGGGATTTTAATTATTATTTAAAAATAATTTTTTATTTTCAATATTGGAATATCAAATATTCTAATATAGATTGGAGTGGATGAAATTGATGGATAATACTAAAACACTACAAAAATTAACGGCTTTATTCTTAGTTTTTATAATGCTGTTTGGGATAATTGTTCCGAACACTGTTGTTTTTGCAGAAGGAGTATTAGCTAAAGATACAATGACAGATGTCAAAAAAACTGGTAATGAAACGAAAGAAAAGATAGCTCCTGAGGATCAAGCAGATAAACAGGACAATAAAACAGATTCTAAAAAAACTGATAAGGAAGCTGAAGAAAAGATAGCTCCTGAAGAACAAAAAGATAAGCAGGACACTAAAGATGAAACAAAAGAGGATGAGTCAGAAGTTAAAGAAGAAACAACTAAGCCTAAATTTAATAACTCTTTAACGAAATCAGTTTCTTTGAATCCCGGAGCTCCAATGGATAATGGTAAACTTATGGTATATGATGACAATCATAAGATTAAAGATACATCAAATGGAGATGGAACATCAGTAAATCCATATAATTTGGCAACTATGACAGATACATTGTTTACCATAAACTATACTCCTTTTTTCCGTACAAAAGATGATGGGAGTAATGAGTTTGGAGATCAAAAAATTGTTGTCGATTTACCAACTTACGGATTTAAATTAGCGAATCCCGGAATTGAAGGAGTTCAGTTTGAAAAAATTACATTGCTTGATGCAAGGGGGAATGTAATACCATTAGATTCAGCAGCACAAACTAATTATGATAAAGTTACAAAAATTATCTATGATATCAATGATAATTTCCTTCGATCTTTGGGCGGAGGTTCAAGTTTGGTATTTAATATCGCCTTTAATAGACGTAGTTTAACAGATGAAGAATGTAAAAAGTGGATTGCTGAAGGAAAACTTGAAACAAAACTGAATGTTACTGCCTGTGAAGGAGAAAATAACACACCGATTAATAGTACAGGAAATTCATCAGAATATAAATGGAGAATGTCACCAACAAATTATGACGATCCTAAAACTACAGTAACAGGAAATCGTCATCTAAATGCAAGTAGTCTGGCGAAGATTGCGAATTCTGGATTCATAAGATTTTATGATACAGATCCTGCAAGTGGTCCATTTACTGGTAACAAAGATTACTATTATTATAAGCAAGGAACAATTCATGACGCGGATACTCCTCTAATGAGTTTAAAACATATCAAGGTTTATGTTCCGAAAAATGGAAGTGTTGAAGGAAATTTCATTTTACAAAAATTACAAATCAGAAATGGTTTATATGATTTAGATCTTGCTTATTATGCGACAGTCAGTGAAATGAAAAATGATGGTGATGGAAAGGGAAATTATTATCTCATAACACCAAGGAAACCTCTCTATAATAATGGAAGTGACCACAAATGGAACGATGCATTTACAAAGGGATTTTCACCTATTTGGCAAGTTCCTGATGGAATCGACAATATTGGTTCAGATACTTTATATGAAGCTACAACACCTGAATTTGTTTTTGAAACTCCAAATGGAACAGACGGCAAAAAGGAAGTTGTTATCAGCGCTGATGGACAAGGCGTAAAGATTAAAACTATGAAAGCTAATACTGTCGATGGATATGAAATTCATAGTTTTGCTGGACCTGGATATCAACTTTATAAAAATGCTGGAGGATTTTATACTGCAAATGCAGTTTCTGCAGATGCAAAGTATTCTGATGTTGGCTATACACGTTTAAGTAATGAATATTATATTCTAAAAGATGCCAATGGAGAATGGAATGAGTATTTTCCAAAGAATAAAACTGGTGCAACAGTTGAAACTTATGAATTTCCTGAAGAAATTCAACCTACTGCATGGAAAGGAACTGCTCAAACATGGAATACAGATTCTTATAAAGTAGCAAAAGTAGTTTATACTACAGCAGATGGTAATGAACACACAGCAGATGTAAATTCACCTGTTCATTTAGCAAATAAAGTCCATAATTTTCCTGAAGTTAAATTTGACACTTCTGGTGGAAGAGTAACTAAAGTTGAAGTTCATTGGGAGTACTTAAACAATGATACTTTTAATGCAAGTACACATTTTGCTGGTAACTATAAGGAAAATGTTAGAAGACAGTCATTTGCTCAAAGTAAATTTGATATTTATGTTACACCTACAGCTACAGGACATTTGCAGATAAAATATTCTGCAAAATCAACTGATCCAACTGCGGATGCAAATGATAATTTTGATTATGAAGCTAATAAAGCTGTGAAAAGTCCTGTTAATAATGTGAGTGGAAAAGCAAAGGATGATTTCTTCTGGACAACTGTAACTCAAAAGAAATGTACACCTTTGAAAGCTGAGAGTACTGGTGATAGATTAAAGGAAAATGTATTATATCCAAATCAAGCGGAGAATGGAACTTTTTATGATACTTGGAAATTGTTCTTTGATTATGGAACGAAGAAAGAATTTTCTCCTGTAACGAAAAATCCAAGAATTGATTTGACAGTGGGAACTTTGAATCTCAAAGGACTTGATTCTAAGGCTGACAAAACTGGACTTTTGACTGGGAAATTTACAGCAAATAAATCTTTAAGTGGTTGGAAAATTATTTATAAAACTGCGGATAATGTACTTGGAATAGAGGGTACAGAAAAAGTATATAATATTGGAAATATTGAAGATGGAACAAAAATAGACCTTGGAATTAATAGGGATATTGAACATCTATCAAGTATTGTTTTAACTTATGATGGAGTATATAATATTGAGCCATTTGCCAATAAAGAAACAGGAGAAGCAGTATTATTTTCCAATATTGAATATGAACTTAGAAATACTGATTTTAAAGGCAATCCATTAACTATAGAAAAGGAAAAAGGTGCATGGTATGGTCCAAATTACTTTGTTCAAAATTTAGAAGGTAAATACTATAATGAAAGTTGTAGAGATTCAAATCATATTCATGATGCAGGAAAAGGGCAAGACTTTGGTGGTAGAACATGGAATAGTATAAAACTACCGCAACGTTATGGTATTCTTACTAGAACTTATATCGTTACAAATAAGACTGCCGATAATGTGATTGAGCCTTCAGGTAATGATACAAATAATTCTATTTCTCAATCAGGAACAAGTACTCAAAAGATTAAATTTAATACAAAAGCTTACGCTTATGCTATGAACTCAGACATGCCTGAAGCGGGTAAGATGCCTTATGGAATTCCTGAATCCGCTTATGTAGAAATAAAAGATAAACAATTTGCTGCAGATGTAGATAAGTGTAAGTTTTTAGGATTTGATAATGCATCTGGCAATGTTATTATTAAACAAGTTACAGATGCTGATGGTAGAGTATGGATTAAAATGTCTATTACAGAAGCGGGCATACAAGCTTTAAATAGACAATTTAGAGAAATTACTAAGAATAAAGCTTTTTCTTACTATTATTACTACAATGATAGTGTACTTAAATTTATGGAAGATCCAGTTGTCATTGCACTGAAGAGTTTTAGATACACAAGTGTTACATCTCCAGGAGAAAATGAGCATCGTCCATATGGAATGGTTTATTATGATATGAGCCCACTTGAAACGAAGCTGGATGGAAGTAAAAATGAATATTATAGCCATGCAAAGCTTGAAGGAGATTTATTCCAACTTTCTGAAAATGCTGCAAAAGCTCTTGATGCTACGAAGGAAAAGAAATTATTTGGAATTGATTTGAGCAAGGTGGAAGTTGTTGTATCCAAGAATACGGCGGTAGGATCAAATATATTCCCTGGGAAATATGATAATATCGTCTATGGAACAGCGGGAAGTAAATTTCCTACACAGACTTTCTATCCAGATGAAAGAGATAATTTACGTGGAGACTTCTTCGTTCAAGCTCCAGACTCAGATGGATTTAAGGACTTTAAGGCTATCTTAGAAATTCCTAAAAAGGATAAATCTATATCCTATACACAAAATAATGAAACTGTTCAAACACCAAAAACACAAGTGGATATGTATTTGACTGGTGAAGTTGAGGTAATGGGAGATAGTCGTCCTGGTAAACAAGAATTTAGTTATAGCATAGATGGTGGAAATACATTTATTTCTGCAGCGGATGTAAAAGATTGGGGAAAAGTAACCCATGTTAAACTTGATTTGGGAGAACTTCCTAAAGGTAGTCAAGTAAATATTAAATTACCACTTAAGACTCATGAAAAAACTACTATTGATGAGCTTGAAGCATACATTGGTGGAAGTTTTGAAACGACTGATTATACAGGAGTTAAAACGAGTGGATATATAAATCCTGCAAAATATATTTATGGGAATTATGCAGTTACTTCATCAGATGTATGGTGGGATAAAAATGAAAATGGAAAACTTGATGAGGGTGAAACAAAAGCAAAAGGTGTTAAACTTGAACTATATTCTCCAAATCATGATATAACAATTAATAACAAGTTCATTCCTGCCAATACTTTGATTCATAGTTCAACTACAGATGAAAATGGAAAATATGAATTAAAGAGTTTTATGAATGAGGCTGGTCAATGGGTAAAAGTTACGATGCCAGATGGCGAAACTAAACTAACATTGAAAGCAAATCATTCTGATATGGAAGAAACAAAAAATTCTGACTTTGATAGAACAAGCTATATAACAGCTGAATTACCTGAATTAGTAAAAGAAAAACCTCTTGAAATTATAGGTTGCGGACTTATAAGAGTACCCAAGATAAAAACAGAGCCTGTTAAGATACATGTTGGAGAAGAGTCAGAAGAAGGAGCGGCAAAAGCTGTTGTAACAAGTGATCATCCTACTGTATCTCCTGAATTAAAATATATTGAGTTGCAAAATGATGTGGCTGATGTTGATGGTGGTGGTAAAATAAGAGGAAAGTCTACGGGAAAAATTAAAGCTGAAGTTACAACAACAAACACATTAGCTAGTAGCGATCAGGCAATACCTGAAGATACCGTAAAAGCGGAGTACGATATTATTGTTTATGGAAAGGTAAATTATAATAAAAATCATGCTGATGTAACTGGAGAAGCACCAAAGGATAATAACGAATACTATCCATCCATTACAGAAAATGGAAATGATGCCGATACTGATAAGGTAACTGTCTTAGATGCAGGTACGATGAAACGATCTGGCTATCTCTTTAAGGGATGGAATACACAAGCTGACGGTAAAGGCACTATGTATTCAAAGGGAGATACATTTAAGACAGGAACACTTGATAAAGATGTAGAGTTATATGCAATTTGGTCTTTAATATGGACACCAATGGAGATTCCAACTCGAGCGGTCACCGTCACAAAAGAGTGGCAAGACTCAGATGGCAACAAGATCGACGCGCCTGTAGACAGTGTCACAGTTGAACTCTATAAAGACGGCGTGGCAACTGGTCAAGTACAAGAGTTGACCAAAGACAACAACTGGACAGCCAGCTTTGAGCAACTGCCCGTCTCTGCGACCCTTGGTGGAGCAGCTCATCAGTACACCGTCAAAGAAGTTGGCGAAACGTCAAACAGCATTTTACTTGCAGGCAAATGGTATGGAGTCGGTTACGCAGGAAGCATGAAAGAAGGCTTCACGATTAGCAATAAAGAAAAGACTCCGTGGATCCCAATGATCCCACCAACCCGAGCGATCACGGTCACAAAAGAGTGGCAAGGCACAGATGGCAACAAGATTGATGCACCTGTGGACAGCATCACAGTCGAACTCTACAAAGACGGCGTGGCCACAGGTCAGGTACAAGAGTTGAGCAAAGCCAACAAGTGGACAGCCACCTTTGAGAAACAGCCCGTCTCTGCGACCCTCGGTGGAGAAGCCCATCAGTACACCATCAAAGAAGTTGGCGAAACATCAAACAGCATTTTACTTGCAGGCAAATGGTATGGAGTCGGTTACGCAGGAAGCATGAAAGAAGGCTTCACGATTACCAATAAGGAAAAGACTCCATGGGCTCCAATGGAAATTCCAACCCGAGCGATCACGGTCACAAAAGAGTGGCAAGGGTCAGATGGCAACAAGATCGACGCGCCTGTAGAC